>JAZRAX010000001.1:0-62941 GCA_045634745.1 Acetatifactor sp.
AGTCCTTGCCGCGACGGCTTGGGTTGGGGGTGTAGCAAAAGCTGCCGTCCTCGTTTACGGTGACCTCGCCCTTTAGGGGCGGTGTGGTAAGCTGATAGGTCAGTGTGTCATTCTGAGGATCGGTTGCGCGCAGCTGCCCGTCTACGGAGATGCCTCGGTAGGTTTGCAGGTTGAGGTTTTCTGCGATGGGAGCGCCGTTTTCGGCGGAAACGCCTGTAGGCAGAGCGAGAGACAGCAGCATGAGCAGGGTGAGGGCGAGTAAATATTTTGGTTTCATTGGAATTCCTCCCGTTGTGATTCTTGGCATATTTTGTGTGATGGGAGGCAGGATATACACGGAAAAAGAAGTTGACAATTGGGAAATATCTGTTATAATAATTGATGCTCTATGCAGGAGTGCTGGAATCGGCAGACAGGCAAGCTTGAGGTGCTTGTGTCAAACCTTGGCGTGTGGGTTCAAGTCCCATCTCCTGCACGTGACCTCAGCTGAAAAGCTGAGGTCTTTTTGCATTTAAGAAGATAGAGAGAGCATATACTTTGTGTGTAGCATATAATATATCCACAACAAATAGAATGGTGGGATTTATGTATAGACATAGAACGCATTCAGAACAGATGATGAATCACTTGCCACAGTTATTCAATACTCCTCACGCAATTGCGGAGATTGCAGGAAGTGAGGAATATCCGGAAATCAAAGGCAAGGTACACTTTCTGCAGACTAACGAGGGGGTACTGATAATGGCGGAGGTATTTGGCTTGCCTACATCGACCATTTGTGAAGGAGGAATCTTTGGTTTTCACATTCATGAGGGATGGCTTTGCAGAGGAAATGAGGAGGATGCTTTTGCCGGAGCGAGGGCACATTATAATCCGGAAAAGTGTAAGCATCCTTATCATGCAGGGGATTTGCCGCCTTTGTTTGGAAATAACGGGCATGCGTTTATGATTGTGCAGACGGATAATTTTTTTGTAGAGGAAGTGGTTGGCAGAACCATTATCGTGCACTCCAAGGTGGATGATTTCACTACCCAGCCTGCGGGGAATACAGGGACGAAGATGGCTTGCGGTCAAATAAGAAGAATGTGCGCCTGTACAAATGGGTAGGAAATAGAACAGGAATGTTCAAATATAGTAAATATAGATAAATTTTGGAAACTATTTTTGTTAATTTAGTTTCTTGTAATTGTAATAAGGCGATGTTACAATCAAGGAAACCAAAACAAGAAAAATAGTTTCCTTTGTTTTTGGTAGAAATGTAGTAAGGGAAATGAGAAGTAAGAATAGGGTGAAGCAGTAATCTGTGGAAGCGAACGGAAATAGAAAGGATGACATAGTAACATGGAATTAAGAGAAAGCATTATTGAAGGAACCATAAAGGTATTTAATCAAAAAGGACTGAAATTTACCATGGATGATTTGGCAAAGGTATTGGGTATGAGTAAAAAAACTATTTATACGGTTTTTGCGGATAAGGAGGAATTGTTCTTTGCCATGGTAGAGTGGATTTTTGACTCTATTAAAGAAAGTGAACGAGCTGTTTTGGCTGATGATTCTTTACCTACGGCACAAAAGCTAAGGGTGCTTTTGGGAGTGCTTCCGGAAGGCTATAAGGAGGTAGATTTCAGACAGTTGTATATGCTGAAGGATAAGTTTCCCAAGATTTACAGACAGGTGGAGATTCGTTTGGAGACCGGCTGGGAAGCCACATTGGAGCTGATGCAGCAGGGGATTGCAGAAGGGGTACTCAGACCGGTATCCTTGCCGCTGTTTAAGATGATGATGGAGGCGTCGTTAGAGCAGTTTTTTCAAAGAGATATTTTGTTACAGAGTAACATGTCTTATGGAGAGGCATTGGAAGAGGTTGTTAACATTTTGATGGACGGAATTACTGTATAGGAGGAGAAGGGTATGGCAACGCAAAAAATCTATTTGAACAATGATTGGGGCTTTTGTGAGGTGTTTGATGAAGGGATGCTTGAGGCGAGTTATAGTGGGGAAAAGCTTGAGAGTGTAAGGCTTCCCCATACTTGTAAAGAGACACCATTCCATTATTTTGATGAACATATATACCAGATGATTTGTGGGTATCGTAAGGAGCTGTTTGCACCTATAGAGTGGAACGGAAAGCAGGTGCTGTTAACTTTTGAAGGTGTGGGACATGTTTCGGAAGTTTATTTGAACGGCAAGCAGGTAGGAGAGCACAGATGTGGCTACACTGCATTTACTGTAGATTTAAGCGAGTGGCTGAATTACGGAGAAACGAACAGTCTGGTGGTAAAAGTAAACAGTAGAGAAGACAGTAATGTGCCGCCCTTTGGATTTGTCATTGATTATATGACCTATGGTGGTATTTATAGAGAGGTTTATCTGGAAATAAAGAATAGCTGCAATATGGCAGATGTTTTTTTGAGAAGTGAGTTGGGCACAGATGGTAAACGTGTAAAGTTGATTTCACAGGTAACTTTATCGCAGGATAAAGTGCAAGTAGCAGATACGATGAAGGGTGCAGAACAGGCAACTTGCTATGAGGCGGGAACCGGGCGAATGAGTATCAGACAGTATATTAAGAAGCGTGGTGAAAGGGAGTATCGTTTCTTAGGTGAAGAGTCTATAACAGGAGTGGTACAGACTTTTGAATTTGGGGTAGAGAATGTGACGCTTTGGGATGTGGAGAATCCAAATCTTTACGATATATCTACGCAGCTTTGGTTTGATGAGGAACTTGTAGACGAAAAGGTAATTTCCTTCGGTTTTCGCAGTGCTGAATTTAAAGAGGATGGCTTTCACTTAAATGGACAGAAGCTTCGTATCCGTGGTTTGAATCGTCACCAAAGCTATCCCTATGTGGGATATGCGGCACCAAAATCAATGCAGGAGTTTGACGCTGATGTTTTAAAGAAGGAGCTGGGACTGAACGCAGTGCGTACTTCTCATTATCCCCAATCACATCACTTCTTAAATCATTGTGATGAAATCGGACTGTTGGTATTTACGGAAATTCCCGGGTGGCAACATATTGGTGATGAAGCATGGAAAGACCAGGCGGTGGAGAATGTAAAGGATATGGTGCGCCAGTATCGTAATCATACCTCCATTATTCTGTGGGGCGTAAGAATTAATGAGTCACAGGATGATGATGAATTTTACAAGCGTACCAATGCCGCAGCCCATGAGCTGGACCCGTCCAGACCTACCGGCGGTGTGCGTAATATGAAAAAGAGTCATCTGTTTGAAGATGTGTATACCTACAATGATTTCATACATTGCGGCGATAATAGAGGTTGCGACCCTAAGAAAGTGGTAACTTCAGACAAGACAAAACCATATTTGGTTAGTGAATATAACGGTCACATGTTTCCTACCAAGACCTTTGATTGTGAGGAACATCGCGTAGAGCATGCCATGCGCCATGCCAATGTTTTAGATGCTGTGGCAGGGGAAGAGGGAATCGCAGGAAGCTTTGGCTGGTGTATGGCGGATTATAACACCCACAAGGATTTCGGTAGCGGCGATCGTATTTGTTATCATGGTGTGATGGACATGTTCCGAAATGCTAAGCTGGCGGCAAGTGTTTATGCATGTCAGCAGGAAAAAGAAACCGTACTCGAATTAAGCTCGGCAATGGATATTGGAGAGCATCCGGGCTGTACCCGTGGAAGTACTTATATTTATTCCAATGCCGATAGTATAAAAATGTACCGGAATGATGTATTTATTAAAGAGTATGTTCCGGCAGAGTCCAAGTATAAGAATATAAAATTCGGTCCAATGGAGATTGATGATTTTATCGGAGATACCTTGGCAAAGAATGAAAATATTAAGCCGAAGCAGGCTGAGGAAATTAAGAAAGCGTTGAATACCATAGCCCGTACCGGTTTGTCACATATCCCGGCATCCGTAATCTGGACTTGTACGAAAATGATTTTGTTCCATGGAATGAAACCGGAAAATGCAGTGGATTTGTATGGTAAGTATGTAGGTGATTGGGGCGGAACCTCTACGGTATACCGTTTTGAAGCAATTAAAAATGGTGAAATTGTAAAAACCGTGGTAAAGGAACCTATGCGAGCAGTACATTTGACGGTGCAGGCAGACCACTATTTATTGAAGGAGGTAAACTCCTATGATGTGGCGACCATTCGTATACAGGCAAGGGATGAGAAAGAGAACTTACTGAACTTTTTTGATGAGCCGGTTTGCTTAAGTGTGGAGGGGCCGGCAGAGCTTATCGGACCACAGGTGATTTCTCTGCGAGGAGGTATGGGTGGTACTTATATTAAAACCACCGGAGAAACCGGAACCGTGAAATTAAGCATTTCCAATGAACAGGTACAGACAATGGTAATAGAGTTTAAAGTAGAAGAATAGGGGGAAGAAAAGATGAATCTTTCAACAAGAGAAAAGGTATCCTATGGATTAGGTGCAGTCGGTAAGGACATGGTTTATATGTTGTCCGCTAGTTATATTTTATATTATTATCAGGATATATTGGGGGTAAGTGCCATTGCCATGGGTATGATTTTGCTGGTGGCACGTGTGTTTGATGCGTTTAATGATCCGGTTATGGGTGTGATTGTAGCAAAAACCAAAACCAGATGGGGAAAGTTCAGACCATGGCTCTTTATTGGTACATTACTTAATGCAGTGGTACTATACTTTATGTTTGCGGCACCGCCGGCATTGGATGGTAGTGGTTTGGTAGCCTATGCGGCAATTACATATATTCTTTGGGGGGTAACGTATACCATGATGGATATTCCTTATTGGTCCATGATTCCGGCCTTTACCAAAGGGGGTAAGGAGAGAGAAGGATTATCTACTTTGGCACGTTCCTGTGCAGGCGTAGGTTCTGCTATCGTTACCATTCTGACTATGCAGTGTGTATTTCTTTTGGGGAAGGGAAATGAGAGAGTGGGCTTCCAATGGTTTGCCTTAATCATTGCAGTATTGTTCGTAGTATTTATTTTGATTACATGCCTGAATATTAAGGAAAAATCAACCGTAGACGTGGATTCCCCGTCGGTAGGTCAGATGTTTAAAGCATTGTTGCAAAATGATCAGGCTATGGCAATTGTAGTTACGATTGTACTTGTAAATTGTTCCATTTATATTACTTCAAACCTTGTAATCTACTTTTTTAAGTATGATTTCGGCGGTGCAGACTGGCAAAACAGCTATACCTTGTTCAATACCTTTGGTGGTGCAGTACAAATTTTATCCATGATGATTATGTTCCCGTTAATGCGTAAATTTTTCAGTGCAATGCAGACCTTTTATATTAGTTTGATTATGGCTATGGTAGGCTATGTTTCTTTGTTAATTATTGCATGCTCCAGTATGGCGAGCATCGTACTGCTGTTTTTGCCCGGCTTCTGTATCTTTGCGGCAAATGGTATGTTGACGGTTTTGGTAACGGTCTTTTTGGCCAATACGGTGGATTATGGTGAGTGGAAAAACAACCGTCGTGATGAAAGTGTAATTTTCTCCATGCAGACCTTTGTGGTAAAGCTGGCAAGCGGTGTGGCGGCTTTGGTGGCAAGTATTTGTTTGGCAGTATGTAACTTAAGTGATAATACGGAAGTGGTTGTAGTGGATTTGTCCAATTCATCCGTATTGGGATTGCGTATGACCATGACAATTATTCCTATGTTGGGACTTTTGATAGCATTGTTTTATTTCCGTAAAAAGTATATACTGACAGAAGAGAAGGTAGAAGAGATTACTGCACAGATAAGTAATAAGAAAAATGCTTAGGTGTAGATTTGTGGGGAAAGGTAAGGAAAGACGATGATTTACAATGATAATCAGTATTTTGTGTTGAATACGGCAAGCACAACTTATGCATTCCGAGTAGTGGAAACCGGACATTTGGAGCATTTGTATTATGGTAAAAAAATTAAGATACGTGATAGGGAAGGAGAAAACCTGGGACAGCAATTGCAGGGGATGGTGGAGAAGCATGCATATACACCCGGCTGCACTACGGGATATGATCCGGAGCATCTGCATTATTCTTTGGAGGATATGTGTCTGGAAATGTCTGCATATGGCAGAGGAGATATTAGAGAACCATTTTTGGAAATTATGCATGGGGATGGTAGTTTTACCTCGGATTTTACTTTTGTGAAAGCAGAAGTAAGAAGGGGAAAGGAGGAGTATGAAACTTTGCCGGGTTCTTATGATGATAATGGGGAAGTGGAACATTTGTGTATGACACTTCAGGATAAATCCTATGGTTTGACCTTGGAGCTTCATTATTATGTGTATGAAGCCTGTGATGTAATTACCAGAAGTGCGAAGCTGACAAATAGCAGTGAGGAAAGTATCCGTCTGAACCGAATGATGAGTATGCAAATAGATTTCCAGACGGCGGAATATGAGTTTACTACCTTTCATGGTGCATGGGGCAGAGAGATGAATCGTCATACCATGAAGGCAGAGAGTGGAAAACTTGTGAACGCTTCGTATACCGGAACCTCTTCTAACCGTGCCAATCCTTTTGTTATGCTAAGTAAGGATGGCTGTAACGAGGATATAGGCGAATGCTATGGTTTTAACCTGATATACAGTGGTAATCATTATGAAGCAGTAGAGGTCAGTTCTTTTGGAAAGATGCGCATGGTAACAGGTATTAATCCTCAGTCCTTTTGCTATATGTTGGCGACAGGTGAGTCTTTTGAAGCACCGGAAGCGGTGATGAGTTATTCGGATGACGGTTTCAACGGATTAAGTCAGCATATGCATGCGTTCGTTCGGGAACATATCGTACGTGGTGAATGGAAAAACAAGCCCCGTCCTGTACTTTTAAACAGTTGGGAAGCCTCATATTTTGATATAAATGAGCGAAAACTCTTAAATTTGGCCAAGGCAGGAAAAGAAGTAGGTGTAGAACTTTTTGTCATGGATGATGGATGGTTTGGTACCCGTGATGATGATACACAGGCGTTGGGAGATTGGCAGGTTAATCCCAAGAAGCTTCCAAATGGTATCAAGGGAATTGTGGAGAAAGTACGTGCATTGGGTATGGAGTTTGGTATTTGGGTGGAGCCGGAGATGATTAATGTAAAGAGTAATCTTTATGAGACACATCCGGAATGGGTGTTGCAAATACCCGGTAAGCCACATTCCGAAGGAAGAAATCAGCGTATTCTGGACTTAAGTAATGTGGAGGTGCAGGATTATATTATAGAAGAAATGAGCAAGGTATTTGGTGCGGCTGAGATTGCTTATGTGAAGTGGGATATGAATCGTAACTTTACGGATTATTATTCGCAGAGTTTATCGGCAGAGAAGCAGGGAGAGGTAGCACACCGCTATTATATTGGACTATATCGTTGCATGAAGGAGCTAACGAAACGATTTCCACAGATATTGTTTGAAGGCTGTGCTTCCGGCGGCAATCGTTTTGATCTTGGTATTTTGTGTTATTTCCCGCAGATTTGGGCCAGCGATGATACGGATGCCATTGCCCGGGCAAAGATTCAGAACGGTTATAGTTACGGATATCCATTATCGACGATAGGGGCCCATGTATCAGCATGCCCGAATCACCAGACGTTACGTGTTACACCTATTGAGACACGATTTAATGTGGCCAGCTATGGGCTTTTAGGCTATGAATGTAATTTGTGCGAAATGAAGACAGAGGATTTGGCAGCAATCAAGGAGCAGATTGCCTTATATAAGCAGTGGAGAGAAGTATTTCAGTATGGTAGCTTTTATCGGGGCCGTAGCTTTGACGAGGGTAATATTACAGAGTGGTGCTGTGTTTCCAAGGATAAAAAGCGGGCCGTAGGAATGTTATTACAAGGATTAGTCACACCGAATACACAGTTTGATTATTTTAAGGCGCGAGGCTTGGATGAGGATACGAAGTACCATTTTTACAATCGTAGCTTGAAGATTAATATTAAAAACTTCGGTGGTCTGGTGAACATGGTTTCTCCGGTACACATTAAGCAGGACTCTCTACTTCATGAGGTGGCAGCAAAGTTTGTAAAGATGAATACAGAGGTAGAGAACCATTATTTGTACGGGGATGCACTGATGAACAGCGGAGTGAAGCTTCAGCCTGCATTCGGCGGTACCGGATTTGATGAACGGGTACGTTACTTCCAGGATTTTGAGTCGCGTGTGTATTTTATGGAAGCAGAATAAAATAATTTAATAATTTGTAACCTCCGGCAGGTAAATTCTTACATATAGGGTAAGAGGGACAGAAGTTCATACACTGCAGGAGGTTATTTATATGAAAAAAAGATGGATTAGTATAATTTGTGCAAGTGCAATAATGGTTGGTCTGCTGGCCGGTTGTGGAGATAGTGGCGTGGATTTGTCGAAGGAAGGCACGGTAGATGCAGGCGAGAACAAAGGAGGTTTCGCTGATGCGATGGAGGATATTTTCGGTGGAACTATGGAAGTTAAGGCTGAAAATCTGACTGAGAATCTGGGTACAGCGATTAATATTGATTATTCTATTGCTTCTTACGAGCCGGTGCAAAGTTTCTCGTATGAACTATTTAAAGCCAATATGGAGGAAGAAAATCCGGTACTTTCGCCGGTTTCCGCATACCTTGCATTAGGAATGGCAGGTACTGGTGCCAAGGGTGGTACCTTAACAGAGTTTCAAAATGTACTGGGAATAGATTTGGTATGTATTCCCCATAGTCTTATGACTACCCTTACCAGAGAAGAAGAGGGAATGCATATTTCTTTGGCGAATTCTGCATGGGTGGATGATGCTTTTGAAGCAAAGAAAGATTATCTGGTAGCCATTGATTCCTATTATCAGTCGGAGGTGTATCGTGCGAGTTTGGAAACTTCGCAGACCATGGAGGATATGAATGGTTGGATTGACACCAATACAAATGGTTTGATTGATAAACTGTTAGAAGAACCTTTAGATGAGGATGTCAGATTAGTTTTATTTAATACCATTTACTTTAAGGGTGAATGGATGAAAGAATTCAGTGAAAACAATACAAGAGAACGGGAGTTTACCTTAGGGGACGGTTCTGTAGAGCAGGTAGATATGATGCATTTATATAAAGAGAATCTGTTATATATAAATACCGATAAGGCAACCGGTGTTGTTTTACCGTACAAGGGCGGAGATATGGCATTGGTAGCATTGATGCCTGCAGCTAATGATACGGTAAGAGAAATGTACGAAAAGCTTACTTGGGAAGATGTAAGTGAAATGACACAGAAGCAGGAGATGACTCTCTGTAATTTACAGCTTCCCAAGTTTGAAGTGGAGTTTTCCAAGAAATTAAATAATAGCTTAAATGAGATGGGTCTGGTGAAAGCGTTTGATGGTACTGAGGCAGACCTAAGCGGCATGGGCACTTCTAAGGATGGTCGCAATGTCTTTATTGATCTAGTGCAGCAAAAGGCTGTAGTGATTGTGGATGAAGAAGGGACCGAGGCAGCAGCAGTTACAGAAGTGGTAGTTACCACGGAAAGCTGTGTCATGTATGAAAAGCCTCCCGTGGATATTTTCTTTAACCAGCCGTTTTTGTATATGATTGTGGATTTGGAAAAGGACATCCCTTTGTTTATGGGGATTATGGACAATCCAAATGCATAAGCTTAAATTGTTTGGGCGTCATACCACGTAATTGTTTGAAGCTTTTAATTAAGTGACTGCAATCGGAAAAGCCGGTTTCCTGACATATATAGTTTAGTGGATGGTCTGTAAAAAGTAAGAATTCTTCCACTTTAAAAATACGCATTTGTTCTATGTACTCTTTACAGCTCATGCCATAGTTTTCTTGAAACTTTTTGGCAAAGTTGGAGTAGCTCATACCACATTTGCGGGCAATGTCACTGACGCGAAGCTCGCCTGTCATACAGGAGTCAATATATTCCGTGACGGTATCAATATCATAATCATTTTCAGTAGCATCCAGATGAATGGTTAATCCATTGTCTAACCAATAACGAACCAGGGTCATTAATAAAGTATAAATATGATTCTGCAGTAATAAATCATAACCATATTTGTGTTCTTTCAATTCTTCCAGGCAGGCATCCAAAAGGGGGCCTGCCTGCATTTGTTCAGAAATTTCTGCAGGAAAATAATGTGCCATTCCCTGTTGGGCAGCCTGTTTAAAAATAGTGCGCAGCTTGGGTGCGTAGGGCGTGGATTGATTGAATTTATTTATATCAAATTTGAGTACAATATATTTTAAGGGACCGGTAGATGCAGCAAAAATAGAATGTACTTTTTTGGGGGAGAAAACAATCAAATCCCCACCATTCATAAGGTAGGTATCTTTGTCACAGCGCATTTCGGCGCATCCTTCCAATAAATAGATAATTTCACAAAAATAATGCCAATGGGGACGTATGGGAAATGTTTCCTGCGCAGTATCAAAAACAAAGCATTCTATGGGGGTATTCAGTGCGTCGCTTTTTTCAAATAAATAATGCATACGGACTCCTTAAAAAGAGATTTTTACAATTTTTATATATAAACATTATAGCAGGAGATTTTAAAAAATGATACAGTAAATGTATAAAGGGTTTAGGAGGTTGGAATGGAATTTATTAAAGGTATTACATTTGCACCTTTTTCACCGAAAGGAGCATTTTTAAAAAAGGAAGTTTACAAGAGTCTGGACAATTTAGTAGAACGTACCGGAGCAGATTTTATTATTTTAGTGCCGAATGGTTTGCAGGAAACACCTCAATCGGAAGTGATTGACTTTACTTCCGATGCTACAATCGGAGAGGAAGAGCTTTTACAAATGATTGCATATGCCCATGAAAAGGGACTTCGAGTAGCATTGAAGCCTACGGTAAATTGTAAGAATGGGACTTGGCGCGCACATATTAATTTCTTTGATGAGGATGTACCATGTGAACCTAAGTGGTGCAATTGGTTTGCGTCCTATACGGAGTTTCAGGTACACTTTGCTAAGCTGGCTAAGAAAGCAGGCTGTGAGATGTTTATTGCTGGCTGTGAAATGGTGCAGACAGAGCGTCGGGAGAATGAGTGGAGAAGGCTTATTGCAGAACTTAGAAATGTTTACGATGGATTGATTTCCTACAATACGGACAAGTACCAGGAACATAATGTGAAATGGTGGGATGCAGTAGATGTTATTTCTTCCAGTGGTTACTATCCTATAAACGATTGGGAAAATCAGTTGAATCGTATTGAGCAGGTAGTAAAGAAATTTAACAAGCCGTTTTTCTTTGCGGAATGTGGCTGCATGTCCACAAAGGATTCGAATCTGGTACCGAATGATTGGTCTGTTCGTGGGGATGTGGATTTGCAAGGACAGGCGGATTGGTATGCACAGATGTTTCGGGCTTGCAGCAAACGTGACTGGGTAAATGGATTTGCACTTTGGGATTGGAGAGGCAGGCAATATACTTTGCAGGAGGCTATGACTCATGGCGGCTATGATGTTTATGGAAAGCCGGCAGAGCAGGTAGTAGCAGAGTTTTATAAAAATAAGGATAAATAGAAAGGGGTTTATGTATGAAGGCGTTATTTATTGGAGGAACAGGTACTATTAGTATGGCAATTACCAAGCAGTTGGCACAGAATCCGGACTGGGAGCTGTATTTGATTAACAGAGGTAACAGAAGTAATAATGTACCGGAGAATGTAAAAGTAATTACGGTGGATGTAAATGATGAGGCGGCGTTTGCACAGAAGCTTGGAAACTTACAGTTTGACTGTGTATGTGATTTCATTGGATTTATACCGGAGCAGTTGGAGAGGGATTATCGTTTGTTTAAAGGCAGGACAAAGCAGTTTATGTATATTAGTTCCGCATCAGCATATCAGAAGCCTTTAAGCGATTATAAGATTACAGAGAGCACACCCCTTGCCAATCCTTATTGGGAATACTCCCGTAATAAAATTGCCTGCGAGGAATATTTAATGAAGTTATATCGTGAGGAGGGCTTCCCGATTACAATTATTCGCCCCAGTCATACTTATGACGAGCGTAGTATTCCGGTAGGTGCTCATGGCAAGGATGGAAGCTACCAGATTATTAAGCGTATGTTGGAAGGTAAACCTGTATTGGTACATGGTGATGGTACATCTCTTTGGACCATGACACATAACAGCGACTTTGCTAAGGGATTTATTGGGTTAATGGGTAACATTCATGCTATAGGTGAGGCATATCATATTACTTCTGATGAGACAGTGACTTGGAATCAGATTTATCAGATCATTGCAGATGCATTAGGCGTGGAATACAAGCCTTATTATGTGCCTTCGGATTTCTTGGATGAAGTGGGCGGTTACGATTTCCGAGGCGGTTTGATTGGAGATAAAGCAAATTCTGTAGTATTTGATAATAGTAAGCTGAAAAGAGCGGTTCCCGGTTTCTGCGCAACGGTTCGTTTGGATCAGGGAATCCGCAAGTCAGTGGAATATGTGCTGACACATGAAGAAGTGCAGTATATAGATGAGGAATTCGATGAGTGGTGTGACCATGTAATTGAAGCGTTGGAGAAAGCAAAGAAGGAGATTTTAGCATGGTAAATGTAAAAGGAAGATGGGCACTGATTACCGGTGCTGCAAGAGGAATTGGTTACTTGACAGCGAAGCTTATGGCAGAACAAGGTTGCAATTTGATATTGCACAGTCGTAGTCTGGAGCATACACAGAAGGTTGTAGAAGAAGTAAAGTCACTTGGTGTAGAGGCTTATGCAGTAGCAGCAGAATTGTCGGATTTAGACAGTGTAAAAGCGATGCTGGATGAGATTGATGCAAAGGGCACACAAGTGGATATTGTATTGAACAATGCAGGGATGCAGATTGCGTATCGTACAGAGTATTTTAGTACACCGGTTTCGGATTATACAGAGAGCTTTAAGATTAATACCATTGCACCGGCCATGATTTGTTATCATTTTATGCCAAAGATGATAGAGAGAGGCTTTGGACGTATTGTAAATACTACCAGTGGCATTCGTTTGGAGCCGGAGCAGGCAGGCTATTCTGCTAGTAAGGCGGCGTTGGATAAAATAACCATCGATTTGGGTTCTAAGGTGGAAGGAACAGATGTAATGATTAATTTAACGGATCCCGGCTGGTGTCGTACCGATTTGGGTGGACCACATGCACCCAATGCGCCGGAAAGCGCTATTCCGGGAATTGCAGTAGGAGCTTTTGTGGATGATAAAAAATCCGGCAGATATTTAAATGCACCGTATTTCACCGGATTAACTTTAGAAGAAGCGGTAAAGAAGGCGGAAGCTGAATTTGATAGTCCTTATGATAAATAAAAGATTGTATAGTTTTATATAGTAGTTGACCTCGTAAAAAGTGTGAAGTTTATAAAAATTTCACACTTTTTACATTTTGTTTTGGTGCAGAAACTTGTAAAATGGAAAGTGTGTGATAAAATGTATATAAGATATCTTTTAACTTTTTCCAGGGAGGAAATTAGATGATTAAGATTATTGCGGATAGTACTTGTGACTTGTCAAAGGATTTAATTGAAAAATATGATATTACGATTGTACCCTTACACATTAACTTGGGGGATAAGGAATTTCTGGATGGTGTGACCATTACGCCGGATGAAATATATAAGTGGTCGGATGCAAATAACACCACACCGAAAACTTCTGCAGCTTCCATAGAGGATGCTGTTGATGCGTTGAAGCCGATTGTGGAAGCAGGTGATGAAGCGGTTGTTTTCTGTATTGCAAGTGGTATGTCGACAACCATTAATGTGTTTCGCATGGCCGTGCAGGAGCTGGAGGCAGAGGACAAGGTGCGTGTGATTGATTCTGCGAACCTTTCTACCGGTATTGGATTACAGGTAATCGAAGCGGCTTGTATGGTACGTGAAGGCAAGTCTCTGGATGAAATTGCGGCAGCTATGGAGGAATTGAAAACTCGTGTCAGAGCCAGCTTTGTAGTGGATATTTTGACATATTTGCATCGTGGCGGCAGATGTAGTGGTTTGGCGGCGCTGGCAGGCGGCGTGTTAAAATTACACCCCAAGATTGTGGTAAAAGACGGCGTTATGGGACCGGATAAGAAGTATCGCGGTAAGATTAACAGTGCTATTATGAGCTATGTTCAGGATATGGAAGAAAGTCTCTTGAAAGCAAAGAAAGACAGAGTGTTTATTACTCATTCCGGTTGTGATAAAGAAGCTGTGGATAGTGTTAGAGCGTATTTGGAAAGCTTGAATGTATTTGGAGAAATTTTGGTAACCAGAGCCGGTGGTGTGATTTCCAGCCACTGCGGTCCGGGAACATTGGGAGTATTGTTTATTGAGAATTAATTGGAACCTGCAAATTCTTTAGGGAGAGTTTGCAGGTTTTTTAGGACATGGTTTTTTCTAAAAAAGTATGAGGTAGAGAATAAAGAAAGGATATGTTATACTGATACAGTTAAGAAAATACTATTAGAGTAGAGGTTTTAGAAATGTATGAACTATATGCGTATCACGTGGTAACAGACAGACCGATGCAGTTGGGACAACATATCATATTTGATGAAGCGCATCATAGTGGTGTGTATCAAAGGGTTATGGAGAAACTGGATGTTGTGAATGATATTTATTTACATCCGGATAAGTATGATGTCCATCATTTAGAACATCATACATCAGTGGCACTACGAGAGCTTGCGCTGGAAGAAGTGAGAAAGGAAAAATATCCCATGTATCCGTCCAGAATGGGTTGTTTATATGTATCAAAAACCGTAAAGGAATCCGAGAATTGGTTTGAGTTTTTTACAAGAATCGGACGCCCCACTTATCAGATTGTAAAGCTTAGGATACATGGGAACTGCTTTGTGGGAGATGCAACGAAATGTTTTGATGCTTCTTTAAGCAGAGAAGAAAATTTACACCTGGCCGAAAATTATTGGGAAAACAAAGAGAATCCGGTAGGAGAACCACCTGTTATTGAAATGCTGGTAGATGGTGATATTGAAGTGGTAGAGATTATAAAAGAAGTCATGTAGGAGGGATTTGTGTATGAAAAGATATGTTATGTTTGCATAGCACGGGCTATTGCAATCGGACGTTGTTATAGCCGGTGCCATCCTTAAGAAATAAAATATAGGAGGCAAACATGGGCTATATAAAAGCAGAAGAAATTCTGCCCAAGGAATTAATAGAGAAAATTCAAAATCACGTGGAAGGAAAGAGTATATACATACCGAAAAAAGATGGTATCAGACAAACATGGGGAACCGGGACGCGGACCAAACAAGAGTTGGCAGAGAGAAACCAGGCAATTTATAAGGATTATCTGGCTGGAAACAAGGTGTGCGAATTGGCTGAGAAGTATTGCTTGTCAGAGAAAAGTATTCAGAGAATCCTACGTGAAAGGAGAAGATGAGGGAAGAGTCATTATGCCAATAATGGTGTAATGACTCTTCTTTTTTTGTAAAAATGATTGAGGTGGCAAGTGGCGTGTCTGCAATGTTATCTATGGAGATACAGGAGGTGCGTTATGAGTCGAAAAAGTAGAATTGCTGAAGAAAGGGAAAAGGATAAGTCTTTTAAAATATTATATAGCTGTGGTGGATGTAAGCGAAAAACGCAGTTTGTTAATACAAAGCGATTTCGGGTAAATGCAAATGGTAATAAGCTGGATGTTTGGCTAATATATCAGTGCGAAAAATGCAAACATACAAAGAACCTAACTATTTATGAGAGGAGAAAACCTGGCAAGATTTCGCCGGAGGAATATGAGCGTTTTCTGGCAAACGATGAAGAATTAGCAGAGGAATACGGACGGGATATGGAGTTCTTTGCAAGAAATAAGGTAGAGGTGGTAAAAGGCAAACGCTGATTGAAAAGTGTGAGGATGCGTGGTAACATAAGTTTAGTAAAGTTGAGGGAGGTTTCAGATGAGAGGTAAATTACTGATTAATGCAGGAATAAAATACTTGGTAGGATTATTGTTGATTGGTATGCTTGTTTTTTTGCCGGCGGGAACCTTTGAATATTGGAATGGTTGGTTATTCATTGCTTTGTTATTTATCCCCATGCTTGCTTTAGGCGTGGTTCTTTTGTGGAAGGCACCGGAGTTGTTGGCAAAGCGATTAAATACAAAAGAGAAGGAAGGTCAGCAGAAAACAGTAGTGGCTCTTTCCGGATTAGTATTTCTGGTAGGGTTTGTGGCAGCAGGCTTGGATTTTCGATTTGGCTGGACCTATGTACCTACGTGGTTGGTGGTAGTAGCTTCCGTAATTTTGCTGGCGTCGTATGGTTTGTATGCGGAGGTAATGCGTGAGAATGCTTATTTATCCAGAACGGTTGAAGTGCAGGAAAATCAAAAGGTAATAGATACCGGATTATATGGTATAGTTCGTCATCCCATGTATTCAGCAACCATTCTTTTGTTTTTATCATTTCCGCTGGTATTAGGGTCATGGATTTCGTTTGTGATTTTCCTAGTGTATCCTATTGTGATTGGTATGCGTATTAAGAACGAAGAATCGGTTTTGGAGCAAGGTCTGGAAGGATATACTGAGTATAAAAAGCGTGTAAAGTATAGATTGCTTCCTTTTGTTTGGTAGGAGATAAGATGGTACCGGAAAGAATACAGATAAGCGAGCGAATTTCATATTGGAAAGCTACTGAGACTCCTTTGTCCGCAGATATAGGTGTTGTGATAGGCGATAAGTATATCTGGTTATTTGATGCCGGAGATGGTGAAGAATCTTGCGAGTGTATACAAAGTCTGGCCGGACCACTGAATTTAGTGGTTTCACATTTTCACAAGGATCATTGTGGTAATGTAGGTAAGATTAATTATTTAAATCTATACCAAGGGGCACATACCCTAAAATACACGCATGCTGGTGAAGTGGTTCGGGGTGATTTGTGGATAGAGGACGGAGTAAAAATATATTTATTTGAAATCCCCTCTGGTCATGCAAAAGGATGTATCGGTATGGAAGTGGGAGAGTATGCCTTTCTTGGAGATGCTATTTATTGCTCCATGAAAAATGGTAAACCGGCGTATAATGCAAATTTATTAGGTGAGCAGATTAAGGTGTTGCGGACGTTACAAGCGAAATACTTTCTGCTCAGCCATAGAGACAGATTCGCTTGTAAAAAAGAAGTGGTTTTGCGACAGTTGGAGACGATTTATGCAAAAAGAGATTCGAAATCCGCATGGATATTTGTAGGAGAGTAAAAGAACTTTAGAATGATGTATACAAAAAGAATAAAAACGAGTTGACAAATGAAAGTATATAGTTTATCATATAAGTATGAATTATGATTTAGGGAACCGAGAAGTGCGTTATATTGCTTATTTATAAAGTAGAACAAGGAAGGGGTATATATAATGACACAAGAACAAATGATAGAATTTATGTATAATAAAATAGTTGGTCTGGACGACAGATTCCAAAGTATAGATGATAGATTCCAAAGTATAGATGACAGATTCCAAAGTATAGATGACAGATTCCAAAGTATAGAAGATAGATTCGAAAGTATGGAAGATAGATTCGAAAAGATGGACGACAGATTCCAAAATATAGAAAATATGATACAAACAATGGATGATAACATTAAAGACGTGAAAACATCTACGCAATTATTAGAACGTAGAGTTGCTG
The DNA here is from genome assembly GCA_045634745.1 of Acetatifactor sp. Classification (GTDB taxonomy): domain Bacteria; phylum Bacillota; class Clostridia; order Lachnospirales; family Lachnospiraceae; genus Acetatifactor. Next base: position 17,582 of record JAZRAX010000001.1, read on the forward strand.
GTATTGAGTTGACATTGGAGAATGAGATTAGACATAATATAAGTATTATTGCCGAAAATCATGTTGAATTAAACAAAAAATTAAATGAAGTTTTGAGACATGATTGTGAAAGGGAGACGGCGTTAATACGTTTGAATATGTTAGAAACTAGAGTAAGAGAATTACGAGAAAAAGATAATGCAATAGCCTAAGATTTTTGCGAGCCGTTCGTAGGAACGGCTCGTTATAATTTGTCTTATTTTAGTTGATGTATAGAAGGTCATTTTTCTTGTGCAAATCCCCGAAACATGGTAAACTAAACTAGTATAACTGTATACAAATATCAAGTATATTCTATAGAGGTTTTGGTATGAGTAAAAAGCAGGTGGAGTTTTTTAAGTTGATAACAGAGGCTGGCAAGCGAATGGAAAATAAAGAAGAAGTTTGGCAGGAATATCCCAGACCACAACTTGTTAGGGATAATTGGCAATGCTTGAACGGCACATGGGATTTGGATGGCAGTCCGATACGCGTACCATTTGTGCCGGAATCGGTGTTATCCGGTTATCAGAGACAGATAAATACGACTATGACTTATACAAAGTACTTTACGTCAGTAAAGCCTCAGAAGAATAGAAAAGTGTTACTTCACTTCGGAGCGGTAGACCAACTGGCAGAGGTGTCTTTGAATGGGACATTTTTAGGAAAGCATGCAGGGGGGTATGCACCATTTTCTTTTGATGTTACGGAGGTAATCCGAGAAGAAGAGAATCGTCTTGAAGTGAAAGTGACGGATGAATTAAATAAAAACTATCCCTACGGCAAACAGTGTAGGGAACGTGGTGGTATGTGGTATACACCTGTTAGTGGTATCTGGCAGAGTGTATGGTTAGAGCAGGTGCCGGAAACGTACATTGAAAGTGTCCGAATAACGCCGGATTTGAAAGGCGTGCATGTACAGGTTCATGTTGCAGGAGATTTTGCAGAGAAAAAATGTGAATCACAACCGAATGATACAAAGCTGAAAAAAAACACCACAGATATAGATAAGATATATATGCCTATCGAAGCAGAAATTACACTTCATACGGGAGAAGTATATAAAATAAAGCTAGCATCTACAGACAATTATATCGATTTGAGCAAAGTATTGACAGAAGCAGGAGAACCCTATGAACCACAGTTATGGGAGCCTGCAACCCCCCATTTATACCATATGGTCCTTCGTATGGGAGAGGATGTGGTAAAGACTTATTTTGCTTTAAGAACTATAGAAATTAAAACGATAGGTGATGTCAACAGAGTATGTTTAAATGGCAAACCTATTTTTATGCATGGGGTGTTGGATCAAGGGTATTTTAGCGATGGTATTTTTACACCGGCAGAGGAAAAGGAGTATGAGAGAGATATTCTGCGCATGAAGGAATTGGGTCTCAATATGCTTCGTAAACACATTAAAGTGGAGCCGGAGTGTTTTTACTATTATTGTGATTTACATGGCATGCTTGTTATGCAGGATATGGTAAGCAATGGTTATTATTCTTTTCTGCGTGATACGGCTTTGCCTACTGTGGGATTACTACGTAAAAAAGACCATGGAAAGGGCGTGAATGGAGAACAAAAGCGTCTTTTTGAGGAACATATGCTGGAAACTCAAAAGCTTTTATACAATCATCCCTGTATTATAGCGTACACTATATTTAACGAAGGTTGGGGACAGTTTGAAAGTGACCGAATGTATGCGCTGGCGAAAAAAACGGACCCTACCAGGCTTTATGATGCTACGTCGGGCTGGTTTGCACAGTTGAATAACGATTTTGACAGTATTCATATTTATTTTGGTCCGCGAAAGCCGAAGGTAAAGCAAAGACCGATATTTTTGTCCGAGTTTGGTGGTTATTCCTATTTAGTACCAAAGCATATATATACCAACAAGAGTTATGGGTATGGTACCTGTAAAACCCCGCAAGAATTATTTCATAGGTTAGAAGCACGTTATGAGGAGCTGGTAATACCATATATTAGAGAAGGCTTGTGTGGAAGTATATATACGCAGTTAAGTGATGTAGAGGATGAGATAAATGGTTTGTATACTTATGATCGTAAGGTGTGCAAGGTAAATCCAGCAGATATGTTGACTTTGGCAGACAGAATTTATAAAGAAATTGCTGAGGTATGGACCTAGACCTAAAAGAGTATTTGTAAAGCAAGGCGAGAACGTTTAGAGGAGAGAGAGGGTAATATGAGTAAGATTAACCGTGTAAAAAGCATAAAGAAGCAAACGGACAACCGTTTTTTAAATTTATATGAGTTTGAAGCAGAGAGGCGAAATGGTAAAGTGGCACCATATTTTGTAGCGTCACGAATAGCGCATCCGGAAGAATTAAAGGCAGTAACCCATAGCAATGTTTCCGATGGAGTTATTATTTACGCGGTTTATGGAGAAAATAAGGATAAAGTTGTTCTAATTAAGCAGTTTCGCTATCCAATCAATGATTATGTCTATGAGTTTCCTGCAGGTTTAGTGGAGCAGGGAGAGGATATGTTTGATGCCGGAGTGCGTGAAATTTATGAGGAAACCGGTTTGAAATTTGAGCCTAAAAGAGTAAATAATGCCTATGCAAAGCCCTTTTTCACTACTGTTGGTATGACGGATGAATGCTGTGGTACTGTTTATGGCTATTGTTCCGGAACGCCCAGCAATAGTCATCAGGAGGATTCGGAAGATATAGAAATTGTGCTGGCAGACAGGGAAGAATGCAAGCGGATTCTGAAGGAAGAAAATGTTGCAATTATGTGTGCATACATGTTGATGCATTTTATTCATAGCACAGAAGCAGACCCATTAGGATTTTTAGATGAAATGTAACTTTGGAAGGATTGAAATATGACGGAAAAGAAAAGAGATGCATCATCGCATATAAGAGAGCATACGGTGCATAAGGATTGGTATAAGCTGGATTTGTCTGCTATTGTATACCCTACATTGCAACGTAAGGATTTTTCTTCAGTGTATCGTATGTCTGTATTATTAAAAGAAGATGTAAAGCCGGAGGTATTGCAAAAAGCGGTAGATATGACATTGCCCCGTTTCCCAACCTATAAGGTAGCAATGCGTCGAGGCGTGTTTTGGCGTTATTTGGAACCTAATCATCGTCCGGGACCTTTTGTACAGCCGGATGTGAAGAATCCTTGTCAGCCCATGTATTATAAGGCAGACAACCGATATATGATCCGTTTTTATTATTATATGAATCGTATTTCCTTTGAAGCCCATCATAGCTTGGGAGATGGTAGTGGAGGAATGTGTGTATTTTTGACAGTGGTATCCACGTATTTAAAGCTGTTGGGACATGAGATTATTCCCGGTGGAATGGTGCTTGACATTAATGAGCAGCCGGATCCGGGAGAGTTAGAAGATTCTTATATGAAGTATGCCAATGCCAAGGTGTGTCCTCCCAGACCTGCAGAGAAAACTTATCGTGTCAGAGGCACGAAAGAACCCTTTTATACATTAAATATTATTGATGGAATTATGGCGACTTCAGAAGTAATTAAAGTGGCCAAAAGCTACAATGCAACCATTACAGAATATTTAAATGCGGTGCTTTTATATGCATTAATGCAAAAGCAGGAAAATGAGTGGCACTTATCTCTAAGGCCCGTCAGGATTGCCATGCCGGTGAATTTGCGCAGAATTTTTCCGTCGAAGACGTTGCGTAATTTCATTACCATGATTTATCCGGGAATTGATCCCAGATTGGGAGACTATACCTTTGAAGAAATTGTAAAGCATGTGCATAATTATATGCAGTATTATGTGAATGAGCATCTTTTGCGAGGGGATATTACAACTAACGCGTCTACAACCAGAAATACGTTTATACGTATTGTACCATTGTTTATTAAAGATTTGGTGGTAAGACAGTTTTATGCGAAGGTACAGGACCGTAATTCCTCTGCAGGACTTACCAATATGGGGGTTCTACCCATGCCGGAGAGTATGAAGCCTCATATTGAACGTGTAGATATTTGTTTGGGGCAGCCATTTTCGTCCAGAACAAATTGTGCCATTATCAGTTATAATGATATTTTGACCATTAATTTTGCCAGCAGTATCGTGGAAGCAGATGTGGAACGTTATTTCTTCCGTAAGTTGGTGCAGGATGGGATTCATGTAAAAATAGAGAGTAACAGAGAGGAAATGTAGATATGTCCTATTGTGTAAATTGTGGTGTGGAGTTGGATGGTTCTTTAAAAGAGTGTCCGCTTTGCAATACGCAGGTTATTAATCCGAATGAGATACCTAATACAAAGAAAATTTCACCTTTTCCCAAGGAAAAGGAACAAGTAGAGGCTGTAAAAAGAAAAGATGTAGGTATTTTGGTATCGATTATTTTATTTTCTACTGCAGTTACCTGTGGATGTTTGAATTACTTTGTGTTTAGTAGTAATTTATGGTCTGTAACCGTGATAGGAGCGTGTATTTTATTATGGGTTATTTTATTCCCAATTACTATTTATGATAGGTTGAATATCCATTTTTCCATTTTATTTGACGGTTTGGCTATGGTTGGATATTTATATTTGATTACATGGCTGACAAGCACTAATGATTGGTTTTATGGATTGGGTATACCGCTGGTAGTGTTTATTACCATACTTTGGGAGATTTATGTTTTTTGTACCAGAAATCTACCCAAGTCTATTTTGACCAACGCTTTGTATGCAATTACTGCATTAGGTATTTTGTGCGTAGGAATTGAACTGTTGGTGGATTGGTACTTGTATGAATTGATTATCTTTAAGTGGTCTGCAATTGTAGCAACGGTTTGTATTATTATTGATATTGCTATTATTACCCTTTTGTCCATGCGAAGATTTCGCGATGCCATCCGTAGGAGATTGCATTTCTAAGTGGTTACAGATAATTGAGTCATGTGGTGGTATGGTAGAATATAAGGAGTGATTTCGTGACTAAGAGTGAACAAAAGCGAATCGAATTGGTGCGAAGAGTACATGGTTTGGTGGGAAATGGTGACATTGAAAAGACCAGACAGTCCCAGGAGTATATCGGAACCATTTTGGGGAGCACCAAGGATATTGAATATAATGAGTTTCTTATAGATGAAATGGAAGCAGAATGGGTATCTGTAAAGCGTCCGCATATGAGTAAGTATATTATTCTGTATTGTCATGGCGGCGGCTATTCTGCGGGTAGTACGAAGTATGCCAGAACTATTACCTCGAAGCTTGCTATGAGTACGTCCATGGATGTGTTAGCCTTTGACTATCGTTTAGCACCGGAAAATCCTTATCCGGCAGCTTTGGAGGATGGTATGAAGGCATGGAACTATTTGATGCTTATGGGGTATGGTGCAAGAGATGTGATTATTGCCGGAGATTCTGCAGGTGGAAATCTGGCATTGGCACTTACATTGAAGTTGAAAGAGGAGAAAAGACTTTTGCCAAGAGGCTTGGTTTTAATGTCTCCCTGGACGGATTTAACCTGTTCCGGCCAGTCTTTTCTAAAAAGGGCAGAAATGGATCCTGTTCTGGATACTGAATATTTATATGGAATTATTAAGAATTATGCGGAAGGACAGAATTTGACGAATCCACTGATATCTCCTTTGTTTGGAGATTTTGATGGTTTTCCACCAACCTATATTCAGGTAGGGGAAAACGAAATTTTGTATAGTGATTCTATACGGTTACACAAGAAAATGGTAGAGGCAAATGTATCCGTTAAAATCGATAAATTTGAAGGAATGATTCATGTGTTTCAGATGATACCTTTTAAGAAAGCTTATGAAGCCATGGAAAAAAGTGCAGAATTTATTTATGAAATTTGTCGCTAAAGTGAAAAGGAATTTTCATGGAAACACAGAATATTTAAATTAGAGGTCTATTTTGAAGCATGGAAGCCAAGTGTTTGGCAGGGAGGCATGGTTAGAATGACAATAAGAGAAACTTTGGAGCAGTGGGAAGTTGAATATCTGAGTCCTTATGCAACGCATAGCATTGATTCGAAAGGACGTCAGAGAGAAGAAGAACAGTGTGATATCAGAACAGTGTTCCAAAGAGACAGGGATAGAATTATTCATTGTAAAGCATTCCGAAGATTAAAGGATAAGACGCAGGTGTTTTTAACACCGGAAGGTGACCATTATCGTACCCGTTTGACCCATACGTTAGAGGTGTCTCAGAATGCAAGAACTATCGCCAGAGCTTTGCGTATGAATGAAGAGTTGGTAGAGGCCATTGCGTTGGGGCATGATTTGGGACATACTCCCTTTGGACATGCAGGGGAAAGAGCCTTGAATCGTATTTGTCCGTTAGGCTTTGAACATAGTGAGCAAAGTGTGAGAACGGTGGAACGTTTGGAAAAGCAGGGGAAAGGTCTGAATTTGACTTATGAGGTACGGGATGGTATCCGTAATCATCAGACCATAGGAAAACCGCATACGTTGGAAGGAAAGATTGTCCGTTTCTCGGACAAAATTGCTTACATACACCATGATATGGACGATGCCATCCGGGGCGGAATCCTGACAGAAGAAGATGTGCCTAAGGAAATCGGCGATGTTATCGGTTATACCACGGGCGAACGTCTGGATCATTTTATTCATGATATTGTAACCACCAGCTTTGGCAAAAACGATATTATTATGTCAGAACCGGTAGCAGAAGCGATGACGAAGCTTCGTAAATTTATGTTTGAAAGAGTTTACCAAAATCCGGAGGCAAAGAGTGAAGAGGGTAAGGCAGAGGTACTAATGGAAACCTTGTACAAGCATTACCTGAAGAATGTGGATGATTTGCCGGAGGAGTTTTTAACACTGCTTTCTGAGGGAGAACCAAGAGAAAGAGTGGTTTGTGATTATGTAGGTGCCATGAGCGACAGATTTGCAATTGCCCAATATGAGGAAATATATATACCGAAGTCATGGCATATTTAGTAAAGGAAGGGTTTCATGTATTATCCGGAAGAACTAATTGAAGAAGTTAGAATGAAAAACGATATAGTGGATGTGGTGGCCGGATATGTGAGACTACAGAAGAAGGGTGCTAATCATTGGGGCTGTTGTCCTTTTCATAATGAGAAGACACCGTCTTTTTCCGTAAACGGTCCTAAGCAGATGTATCATTGTTTTGGATGCGGAGCCGGAGGAAATGTATTCACATTCGTGATGAATTATGAAAATTACAATTTCCCGGAAGCTATAAAAATGCTGGCGGACAGAGCAGGTGTGAATCTGCCCGAAATGGAATATGATGCAGAGACAAAAGCGCGGGAAAGTAAACGGGCGCGTTTGTTAGAAGTAAATAAGGAAGTGGCCAAATACTTTTATTATCAGTTGCGTACTCCCCATGGTGAGATTGGATATAATTATTTGAAAAAGCGTGAACTGTCGGAAGAAACCATGCAGAAATTTGGCTTGGGTTATTCCGGTAAGAGTGGTGCGACTTTGGTACAATATTTAAAGCAAAAAGGCTTTGAGGATACATTGATTAAGGAAGCTGGTTTGGCGACCTATTCTGAGAAGTATGGTTTGACCAGTCAGTTTTATAATCGAGTTATGTATCCTATCTCAGATGTGCATGGTAAGGTAATCGGTTTTGGTGGGCGAGTCATGGGAGATGCAGAACCCAAATATTTGAACTCGCCGGAAACACCGGTTTTTGATAAAAGAAGAAATCTATATGGACTTCAGTTTGCACGAACAGCGAAGAGCGGTAATATCATTTTGTGTGAAGGATACATGGATGTAATTGCCATGCATCAGGCAGGATTTTCCCAAGCGGTTGCGTCTTTGGGAACGGCTTTTACACCGGAGCAGGCGAATCTGCTTAGACGATACACGGATAATGTACTGCTTGCTTACGATAGCGATGGTGCAGGAACAAAGGCAGCACTTAGAGCCATTGGTATCTTGAAGGATGCCGGTCTTTCCGGCAAGGTAATCAATATGAAGCCTTACAAGGACCCGGATGAGTTTCTGAAGGCTTTAGGCAAGGAAGCATTTCAGGAACGTATCAACCAGGCGGAGAACAGCTTTTTCTTCGAGATACGTATTTTACAACAGGGCTATGATTTAAAGGACCCTGAGGCAAAGACCAAGTTTCATAAAGAAATTGCCAAGAAGCTGTGTGGTTTTTCCGAGGAAGTGGAGCGGGAGAATTACATAGAGGCAATTGCCGAAAAATATAATATTGGTTTTGAAAATCTGCGGAAGCTGGTAAATAGCTATGCACAGCAGACCGGTTTAGCTAAACCTGTTGAGAGACCTAAGTCCGGTGTGCAGCAAAAGAATTCTCCGGAAGAGAATGTGAAAAAATCCCAGAGATTACTGATTACCTGGGTGACAGACGAACCGGCGGTATATTCTAAGATTTCCAAATATATTACAGCAGAAGACTTTACGGATGAGTTGTATCGCAAGGTGGCAGAGCGATTGTTTAAGGATTTGTCAGAAGGTACATATAATCCGGCAGCAATTATCAGTATGTTTTCTGATGAAGAGGAGCAAAGAGAGGCGGCAGCTCTTTTTAATACCAATTTGCCGCAGTTGACTACGAAACAGGAAAAAGAAAAGGCTTTTCATGACATAGTGTATGCCGTGAAAAAAAACAGTTATGAATATTTTGCCGGTCAGTTGGGAGCGGATGTTACAGCGCTGAATAAGGTGATTGCAGGCAAGAAAGCCTTGGAAGAGCTGGCAAAAACGCATATTTCCCTAGATTAACGTTAATACTGATTTGTAAAAGTAATGAATACATTAGGAAGGATGGAACCATAAAATGGACGAAAACACACAGGCACGATTAATGGAGAAAGTAAAAGAGCTCTTAGGATATGCCAAGAAAAAGAAAAATGTATTGGAGTATCAGGAGGTAGTAGATTTTTTTGCTGATATGCCAATGGAAGAAGAACAATTCGAGAGAGTGATTGAAGGGTTAGAGCAGCAGGGAATCGATATTCTTCGTATTACTGATACAGATGATGTAGATGAAGACAGTATTATCTTGACAGAAGAAGATGAAGTGGATGTAGAAAATATTGATTTGTCTGTGCCGGATGGTATCAGTATTGAAGACCCGGTGCGTATGTACTTAAAGGAAATCGGTAAGGTTCCGCTGTTAAGTGCAGAAGAAGAAATTGAGCTGGCACAGAGAATGGAGGAAGGTGACCAGGATGCTAAGAAGCGTCTGGCAGAAGCAAATCTTCGATTGGTAGTAAGTATTGCAAAGAGATATGTAGGCCGTGGTATGCTTTTCTTGGATTTAATCCAGGAAGGAAACTTAGGTCTTATTAAGGCTGTAGAAAAGTTTGATTATCGTAAGGGTTATAAATTCTCTACCTATGCAACATGGTGGATTCGTCAGGCCATTACCAGAGCCATTGCGGACCAGGCCAGAACTATCCGTATTCCGGTGCATATGGTAGAAACCATCAACAAATTAATCAGAGTAAGCCGTCAGCTGTTACAGGAGTTAGGGAGAGAACCTTCTCCGGAAGAAATTGCGGAAGAAATGAATATGCCGGTAGACAGAGTTCGTGAAATTCTGAAAATCAGTCAGGAGCCCGTATCTTTGGAAACACCTATCGGTGAAGAAGAAGATAGCCATTTAGGTGATTTTATTCAGGATGATAATGTACCTGTACCTGCAGATGCTGCTGCTTATACTTTGTTAAAGGAACAGCTGGTAGAGGTGCTTAGTACCTTGACTGACAGAGAGCAGAAGGTGCTTCGTTTACGTTTTGGTTTAGACGATGGACGTGGACGTACTTTGGAAGAAGTTGGTAAGGAATTTAACGTTACCCGTGAGCGTATTCGTCAGATTGAGGCAAAGGCGCTGAGAAAATTGCGTCATCCCAGCCGTAGTAAGAAATTAAAGGACTTTTTGGATTAATGAAAGCAGTGGAATTATCGGCACGTATGCAGGCACTGGTAGATATGGTGCCTGAGAACAGAGTAGTATGTGATATTGGCTGTGATCATGGTTTTGTATCCATATATTTAGTGCAGAAGGGGATTGCATCTAAAGTGTATGCTATGGATGTGAGAACCGGTCCGCTGAAGCGTGCACAGGAGCATATAAAAGAGTATAGGTTGGATGACTACATAGAAACCAGGCTCTCCGATGGATTAGCTAATTTAAAAGTAGGAGAGGCTGACTGTATGGTATGTGCCGGTATGGGCGGTCCTTTAATGATGAAGATTCTGACGGAAGGACGCGAAAAAGCACGTAGCATGCAGGAGTTGATTTTACAACCACAGTCAGAGCTGGCATTATTTCGTGACTTTTTGAGAAAAGAAGGATACAAAATAACGCAAGAGAATATGATTTATGAGGATGGCAAATATTATCCTATGATGAAGGTGGTACCGGTTGCAGGGGGCATTGTGCAGACGAAACAACCGGGAGATGATAATCAAGGAACAGACGCAGAATATCAGCTATGGGATATGTTTGGAGAGCTTTTGTTAAAGGAGAGTCATCCTGTACTGAAACAGTATTTAGTACAATCAAAAAGTTATTTGTCTGAATTATTAGAACGTTTGGAAGCACAAGGGGGAGAACGTGCAAAAGAGCGTGTGACAGAAATACATGAGGAATTACATATGATTCATGAAGCTCAAGTATACATGCAATAAGGAGGTATTTCATGGTAAAGGTTGAGATTAACGGTGTTCAAAAGCACTATGAAGTAGGAACTACATATGAAGAAATTGCAAAGGAATATCAGGCGCAATATAATGACTTAATTGGTTTAGTATGTGTTAATGGTAAGATTCGTGAATTGTTTAAAACGGTAAAGAAGGATTGTAAGGTATCGTTTTTTACTTTAAAGGATGATGTGGGATATAAGACTTATGTGAGAACTGCTACCATGCTTTTTTTGAAGGCAGTTTATGACGTGTTTGGTAATGAAGTAGCGCAAAAGGCTCATGTAGAGTTTGCAGTGGGAAATGGTTCTTATATTACTACGGGTGGAAGAGTAGAATCCACAGACCAGGTGGCACAGAAGCTGAAAGAGCGTATGCAGGAACTTTGTAAGGCAGGTACACCTTTTATGAAGAGTTCTTATCCTTTGGACGATGCCATGGAATTGTTTAAAGAGAAAGGCATGGAGGATAAGGAAAGATTGTTCCGTTATCGTCGTAGTTCTTTGGTTAATATTTATGAGATAGACGGCTATTATGATTACTATTACGGTTACATGTTGCCAAATGCAAGCTATGTGAAGTGGTTTGATTTGATTGCTTATGACGAAGGCTTTATGCTTCTTTTACCGGACAAAAAGGAACCTACGGTGGTAAAACCATTTGAGGAGAGAAGAAAGCTTTTTGAAACCTTAAAGATGTCTGAAAAGTGGGCGGCTGAAGTGGGACTTGATACAGTTGGACGTTTGAATGAACGTATTTGTAATGGTTCTTTAAGTGATTTGATTTTAGTACAAGAAGCCAAGCAGGAACGAAGAATCGGCGAAATTGCCAGAGATATTGTGGAACGGGGCAATATTAAGTTTATTATGATTGCAGGACCGTCTTCTTCCGGAAAGACCAGCTTTTCACACAGACTCTCTATTCAGTTAAGAACCATGGGTAAGGTTCCACACCCCATAGCCTTGGATGATTATTTTGTAGATAGAGAGCTGACTCCCAGAGATGAAAACGGTGATTATAACTTTGAGTGTTTAGAAGCTATAGATATTGATACGTTTAACAGAGATATGAGTAAACTGTTGGCAGGGGAAAGAGTTGAACTCCCTACCTTTAACTTTAAGATTGGTAAGCGTGAATATCATGGTAATTATAAGCAGTTGGGACCTGATGATATTTTGGTAATTGAAGGTATCCATGGGTTGAATCCCAAGACCTCCAGTACGCTTCCTGACGAAAGTAAGTACAAAATATATATTAGTGCTTTAACCAGTATGAATTTGGATGGACATAACCGTATTCCTACCACGGACGGAAGACTTCTTCGCCGTATGGTAAGAGATGCCCGTACTCGTGGGGCAGATGCCAGAAGAACCATTGAAATGTGGCCTTCTGTGCGTCGTGGAGAAGAAGAAAACATCTTCCCGTTCCAGGAGCAGGCAGATGCAATGTTTAATTCTGCACTTATTTATGAATTGGCAGTTATTAAGCAGTTTGCGGAGCCCTTGTTATTTAATATTACAAAGGAACAACCGGAATATTATGAGGCAAAACGTTTGTTGAAATTCTTGGAGTACTTCCTGGGAGTAAGTAGTGAAAGTCTGCCGAACAATTCAATTTGCAGAGAATTTGTAGGCGGTAGCTGTTTTAAGGTATAATCTTCATAGTATCTTTAGAAATCTTTGGAAACCGTTAAGAAACATTTGAAATCCGTTATGGTAAAATATATACATTAATGCAAAGGCGGACAAAGACATGAAGATACTTAAAAGAATCAATTGGACAATAGTGTTGCGACTTATTTTAGTGGCAGTAGGGTTATGCTCGCTGCCACTTTTTGTAATTCCCCTATCTCTTACAGTAGGGCTGAATATTGGCAATTCAACCGGTATTATGGTAGCATTATTATTGGTGTTTTACGGGTTATTTTTTTATAAAATAAATGAATTACGTATTAAGTGGAAGAAGAAAAGATTTGTGAAGTTTTTGGTATATAGTGCGGAACGTATTGTGATTTTGGTGCTGATACTTGTGTTGGTTATGACTTCGCTTATGATACATGCGGCCAATAACAAGCCGGAGGGTAAGGAAACACTTATTGTTTTGGGATGTAGAGTGTATGGGGAGAGAGCCAGTCTGTCTCTAAGAGAGCGTTTGGATGCTGCATATGAATACTTGGAAGCACATCCCCAAGCCTATTGTGTCGTCTCCGGTGGCCAAGGTGTAGGCGAGAACATATCAGAAGCAGAATGTATGTATCGGTATCTGACTGATAAGGGAATTGATGGTAGCCGCATTTACAAAGAGGACGAATCCACAACAACCAGAGAGAATTTGGAATTTAGTTTACAAGTCATTCGTGAGAATGGTTTGCCCTCCAATATTGCCATTGCAACCAGTGAATATCATCAGTATAGAGCCGGATTGATAGCAAAAGCATTAGGCATAGAAAATACAGCGGTTTGTGGGAAAACAGCAAAATGGTTGTTTCCTACTTTTTATGTAAGAGAATTGTACGGAATTTTATATGAGTGGGTATTTTAAGCAGGACGTAAATATAATAGTGTAGCGGATGCCCGTGAGGCGTGGATTAGAAAATACAGGAGGTGAATTCTGGTGATGTATAAAAAAGGCAAAAACAGTAGAATTATAAAAAGTGCAGTAATTTGTTTGGTGGCATTATGTTTTGTGGCTTGTGGTAATGCGTTGGGGAAGGAAAACACCCAACCGTCAACAACGATTACAGAAGCAATTGCAACACCGGAATTAGCAGATGATTTTACTCAGAAACCGCCAGTTGAACCTGCTGAGGAGCCAACACCGCAACCAACGTTACAGCCAACTGCAGAACCAACACCGGAGCCAACACCGACTCCTGCTCCGGAGATTAATTTGGTAATGGTAGGAGATATGCTTATGCATGAACGGGTGGTAGAATCTGGGCTACAGGAGGATGGAAGCTATAATTTTGACCATTTATTTGTGCATGTACGGGAGAAAATAGAAGCGGCCGATTTGGCGCTGGTAAATCAGGAAACCATATTAGGAGGAACGGAGCTGGGATTGTCCGGCTATCCTTGCTTTAATTCACCCTATGAGCTTGGAATAGCAGAAGTAGAAGCAGGATTTGATGTGATTTTGCATGGAACCAATCATGCCTTGGATAAGGGGAAGAAGGGAACTGTAAATTGTATGAATTTCTGGGAGGAAACCTATCCGGAGATTGCTTATTTAGGCATTAATGATAGCCAGGAGGCGCAGGATAATACTATTTATATATACGAGCAGGATGGTATGAAAATTGCTATATTAAATTATACCTATGGAACCAATGGTATTGCCACGCCGGAGGATATGCCTTATTTGGTTAATTATATGGAAGAAGATAAAATAATTGCAGATATACAGAAAGCGGAAGAATTAGCGGATTTCACGGTGGTTTGTCCTCATTGGGGGAAAGAGTATTATTTGGATGTATCAAGTAATCAAAAATATTGGACCAATATTTTTCTGGAGCAAGGTGTGGATTTAGTGTTAGGTACGCATCCACATGTCATTGAGCCGGTAGAATGGGTATTTGATGATGCCGGACACGAGATGCTGGTGTATTATTCTTTGGGGAATTTTGTGAATGGAACTTCGGGTACCGGTGATGGTGTGATGAACCGTTGTGTAGGTGCTTTGGCGGATGTGACTATCGGCAGGGATGAATGTGGTGAAGTGGCGATTTTGGAGTACGATGCGATTCCGTTGGTGTGTCACATTACGGAAGGAGAGGAGTATACCGTCTGGTATTTGGAGGATTATACGCAAGAATTGGCACAGGAGAATTTGATTTGCAGTCAGGATGAAGCTTTTTCTCTTGAGAATTGTAAGGCACTAGTGGAACTGGTGTGGGGAGAAGAATAAAAGCATTAGTGTATAGGGTATAGGGGACAAGTTGCCTTTTCGTTTTACTTAGATGCCCGTAGCGTTTCAAAATCAATCTATACGGAAAAAAGTCATTATGGTATCAATGAAGGAGATACTATAATGACTTTTTTATATAGGTACGAACCATGCCTAATAGGCAGTCTATGTGGAGAGTTTTTTGAAATTTTATAATAAAAATGTTGACATTTGATTGAATATATGATTAGATGTTCATATAAACAAATATAAAAGCGGAGGCAAGGTATATGTTTTGGGATAAAGTCGCGGGTTTGTATAATTTATTTGAAAATATTGTAAATGGAAAAGTGAATAAACAGCTTTGTACAGAGGTGGCTGAGTTGATGGATCATAACGATTGTGTGCTGGAATGTGCTTGCGGAACAGGAATGATTACAAAGTACATTGCACCGAAGTGTAAGGAAGTCTTGGCAACGGACTTTTCCATAGGAATGCTACAGCAGGCCCAAAAGAATTGTAAGGACTTTTCGAATGTTAAAATTAAAAAAGCAAATATCATGGAATTAAAAAGCAAAGACGAAATCTTTGATAAGATAGTAGCAGGTAACGTGATTCATCTTTTGGAGGAACCCTATAAGGCATTAGAAGAGTTACTTCGAGTATGTAAAAAGGGTGGAAAAGTGATCGTTCCAACCTATGTGAATAAAGAAAATAGTGGAAAACCAAGTGTATTAGTCGGGGTGCTTCAGAAGTTTGGGGCAGGATTTCAATGTCAGTTTACTTATGAGACATACAAGGATTTTTTTGCAAAAGCGGGATATACAAATGTGGAGTATAAATTAGTGCAAGGAAAAATGCCTTGTGCTATTGCAATTATAACGAAGTAAGTGCTTTTTAACGACTTGGGAAGGAATATTTATGAGTAAATTTGGTGATTATTGGGCATCTCAGTGCGGTAATCCACGAGGCGTGATTGGACGGATTATGACATGGGCTATGAATCGTGCGAATAATGTAATGTATCATGGCATTGTTGAGAATTTAATGATATCGGAACATATGAAAATGCTGGATGTTGGCTTTGGTAACGGATATTTGGAGAAATTAGTTTATAAAAGGGGAAAATGCGCTATTTACGGAATTGACATATCGGAAGATATGGTGAAATTAGCTTCTGAAAAGAATAAACAAGGTATTGAAAACGGTGATATTCATCTTTCGGTTGGTGATTGTTGTAAGCTTGCATTTGAAGATAATTCATTTGATGTAGTGACTACAATGAATACGATTTATTTTTGGAAGGATACCATACTAGGCTTGCAGGAAATATACAGGGTGCTAAAAGAGGGTGGAATCTTTTATAATGCGGTGCTTACAAAGGAGAGTTTGGATAAGGTTTTTTATACCAAGAATGGATTTAAAAAATTTGAGACAGAGGAATATATTGAGATGGGACAACAGGTTGGTTTTAAACATATATCATTTAAAGATTTAGGACATAAGTATGGCTTGCTTGTAATATATGAGAAGTAATTAAGGGATTCAAATCTTAATGTTGAAAAAAGAAAAAGACTATGCTAAAATACAAAACTAGTAAGTAAAATAAATGATCGCGGCTGCATAAAATGCAGGTGAGGAAAGTCCGGGCTTCATAGGGCAGGATGCCGGATAACGTCCGGTGGAGGTGACTCCAAGGCTAGTGCAACAGAAATAAACCGCCAAACATGGTGAAGAAGTCGCTTGTGACTTCTTCTGGAGAATGACGAAGTCATTCTTTTGGTAAGGGTGGAAAGGCAGTGTAAGAGACTACCGTCCGGCTGGTAACTGTCGGAGCCATGTAAACCCCATCCGAAGCAAGTCCAAATAGAAAGCAATAGACTCGCCCGGTCTGCTTTCAGGTGGGACGCTTGAAGCGTTTGGTAACAAACGTTCTAGATAGATGATCATTCACGACATAACCCGGCTTATCGTTTTACTTACATTAAAAAACCTCGTAAACAGGCTAAAAAGCTTGATTTTACGAGGTTTTTTAGTGTGCTTGTTCTTTATAATATTCGTGTACCAGACTGCGATACCCCCATTCCTTCATTTGTTCATAACGAATGCGGTAATTGCCCTTGTAATGCCTGCCGGTTATGGTATATCGAATATATTCCTGCAAGTATGTGTCGATTATTTTCAGCCCCGTATCGGTAGTTAAATTGGGAAAGAACCAGCGACTCCAGGTAAAATCCTTGGAGTCCATGTCATTGTCCTCCTCGTCCGGGGAAGAACTTCCGAAGAATTTGCGATTCATGGCCCGTATCAGACCGATGGCGGCTTTGTCCTCGGAAAGCCTTTTGCTACGGCTCCAGCGACGTAGAGCATTCGCTTTGCGCTTGATTTTTGCTTTGGTTTTGCGAAGCGTGGCATCGGAAAGGTCAATTTCACCATTGCGATAGCAAAAACCAAGAAATTCCCAAGGCTCGCCGGGAGTGGAGATATGTACCTTGTCCGGGTTGATTGTTAAATCCAATAAATGGATTTGTTCATAGAGCTTTGCTTGGTGGGTTGCTAATTTATCCATAGTGTCCGCAAAGATTAATATGTCGTCCGAATAGCGAAAATATGGAATATCGGCCTCTTTAAAATAACAGTCCATGTCCCGCAGATATACATTGGCAAAGAAAGGGGAAATAGGAGTGCCTGCCATAGCCCCATGATTTTCCAAAAGAATCTTTGTGTTTTCGCAGACCCTGTTCTCTTTCAATATCTTATGAAACAACTGATATAGAGGTAAATCCGTTTCCTTAATAAAGGATAGCTTTTCTAACAAAATATCAACATTAATAGAATTAAAATAATTGCTGATATCTACCTTTAAACAATACATATTGCCCAGGGAAGGGGTGGAACGAATACGGTGCATAGCTTCCCAAACACCGAAATCCCTGCGGAATGCGTAGCAGTTGTCACAAAAGTACCCATCATAGCGGTAAAGGTGGAAGGCAATAAATTTGAGCAAAATACCTTCATCCCCGGGGAAAGAATATACAATTCGTTTTTTGCGGGAACCTTGCTTGTTGATGGTTCGTTTTTGAGGATATTGGGAAGGATATCCACCCTGTTCCCATAGTTGGCAAAGTGGAAGGTAAGCCTCTGATTCAATGAAGTTTCGTAGTTCCTCTTCTTTACGACGGGTTAAATGCTGCTTATTCAGTTTATATTCTAAGAAGTCCAGCTAGGCTTGTTTGTCAGTGGCTTTCTGTATAATTGTTTCCGTCACATTGTACCTCGCAGTAAATATTGCAATAAAGAGACTACATACATAAAATTGGGTAATAAAAAAGAAAGAGAAACAGCTTTGAAGCAATTAAGCCGTGCTAATTGCCACCGGACGGAACATATTCCCATTGCCCGCAAAATGTCTGATGATTACGGAATATGCTTTGCCCACCGCGGGCGCAACAGTGTTGCATTTCTCTTTCTTTTTGGCGTGTTAAAAAGCTATTTTGCTACGTTTTTACGAAGCTGTTCGGATATGTAGGAACGACGATTGGGCAGATGGAGCATGAGATTCATGCAGAATACGCCTCTAGCCTGACAGGCTTCGTGTGCCAAGCGGGTATCCTTCTTACGATAGTGTGCGGGATCTTCCAACACAATAATCATGGCCTTAGGCATACCATCTAAGTATAAGCCATAGGTATAATCTCTGGCACCATCCTCGGCACCCATTTCGTATGCCGGAATATTGGTACGAAGCTCATAACCGACCCATTCAGTAGCAGCTACGTCTTCGATACGTGCACATACTAAACTTTTATCAAAGCAGCAGTCTTCTTCGTCAGCGTTGATTGTAGTGGTACGAACAGTGGAAGAAGTATTCGTATTTGTACTAGTGCCGGTATCACTGTTATTAGAAAGATTATTTATTACATCATCTACAGCGTTGCCGACTACATTGGAAACCAGCTCGCGAGCTTTACTTTTTAGTAATCTGTCCAAGAAACCCATGGTATAACCCTCCATTCCTCTGATTTTAAAAATAGTATCATAATTTCTATGATTTTGCAATATTTCCGAAAAGAATACAAATTATTGAGAAATATTTTATTTCTTATCCATTGACAAGCGCACGAATTTGGGGGACAATAAATCACAGTGGAAAAATGAGGTTTGCGAAGGTGCCGATGTAGCAAACTGCAAGAGGAAACGGCACAGAAAAGAGGAAGATATGACAAAGATAGATGTTTTTTCGGGTTTTTTGGGAGCTGGTAAGACCACATTGATTAAAAAGCTTTTGAAAGAAGCTTTACAGGATACTAAAGTAGTATTGATTGAAAATGAATTCGGTGAAATTGGTATTGATGGCGGTTTTTTAAAGGAAGCAGGCATTGAAATTAAGGAAATGAATTCCGGTTGTATTTGTTGTTCATTGGTAGGTGATTTTGGGGCATCCTTGAAAGAAGTACTGACCACCTATACTCCGGAAAGAGTATTGATTGAGCCGTCAGGTGTTGGTAAGCTTTCTGATGTGGTAAAGGCGGTGGAAGATGTTGCGGGAGATTTGGACGTGCAGATTAACAGTGCGGTAGCTGTAGTGGATGCTACTAAGTGCAAGATGTATATTAAGAATTTCGGTGAGTTCTTTGTAAATCAGATTGAGCATGCCGGCACGATTATTTTAAGCAGAACCGGTAAGATTTCACAGGAAAAGTTAAATGCCTGTATTGAAATGATTCGTGAATATAATAAAGAGGCTACTATTATTACTACTTCTTGGGAGCAATTGGATGGAAAGGATATTCTGGAGACAATTGAAGGTCAGGACAAGCTGGAGGACATGATGCAGGAACTTCTGGAACATGCGCATCATCATGAGCATGATGAACATTGCACCTGTGGATGTCATGAACATCATCACCATGACCATGAGGAGCACGAACACTGTCACCACGATCATGATCATGAGGAACACGATCATCATGACCACGACCATAAGGAACATGAGCATCATCACCACCATGAGCATGAGGAGCACGAACACTGCCACCATGACCATGGTCATGAGGAACATGAACACCATCATCACGAACATGATGAACATTGCACCTGTGGATGTCACGACCACGATCACGAGCACCATCACCATGACCACCATGGTCATCATCATGCAGATGAAGTATTTACCAGCTGGGGCGTGGAAACTGCGAATACTTACAGCAAGGAGGATATTGAAAGTATCCTGACCGCATTGGATAGTGGAGAATATGGTATGATTTTACGTTCCAAGGGTATGGTTCCTTCGGCAGAAGGTACATGGATTTACTTTGATTATGTACCGCAGGAGCATGACGTACGCGAAGGTAAGCCGGAGGTAACCGGTAAGCTTTGTGTCATTGGTTCTAAATTAGATGAGGCAAAGATTGCAGCATTGTTTGGTGTAAAAGAAAAATAAGTGAATTAGTACGGGAGAGTTAGTATGAAACCTGTTTATATGATAAATGGTTTTTTGGAAAGCGGTAAGACTGAGTTTATTACGTATACTCTGGCACAACCATATTTCCGCATCAAGGGTAAAACATTGATTATTGCCTGCGAAGAAGGTGAAATAGAGTACGAAAGTGATTTGCTGAAAAAAGCAAATGCTGTAGTGGAGTGGATTGAAGAGGAAGAAGATTTCAATACCAATAATTTGGTAGAGCTGGAAAAGAAGCACAAGCCGGAACGGATTATTATTGAATACAATGGTATGTGGAATTTTAAAAATATGCGTCTGCCCTGGCATTGGAAGATTGAGCAGCAGATAACTACTATTGATGGTGCCACATTCCCTATGTATTTTAACAATATGCGTTCATTGCTGGCGGAAATGGTAAGAAAGTCAGAGATGATTATCTTTAACCGTTGCGATGGCATTGAAGAACTGAACGTATATAAGCGTAATATTAAGGCGGTCAATCCCAATGCAGATGTTATTTTTGAGGATGCAAATGGTGAAATCGATACGATTTTCGAAGAGGATTTACCTTTTGATTTGAATGCGCCCGTTATTGAACTGGATAATACAGGTTATGGTATCTGGTATTTAGATTCACTGGACCATTTAGAAAGATATATTGGCAAAACCATTAAATTCAAGGCAATGGTATTGATTCCGGATGGTTTTCAGAAAAATTATTTCGTGCCGGGACGTATGGCTATGACTTGTTGTGCGGATGACATGGCGTTTCTTGGTTTTGCTTGTGAATATGAAGGTGCATCTTCACTTAAGCAGAAGGAATGGGTTGAGGTAACAGCTACCATTAGCAAGGAATATTGGGAAGATTATAAGGGAGAAGGTCCTATTTTACACGCGATTTCTGTGGAGAAGACGAAAGCCCCTAAAGATGAAATTATTAATTTTGCGTAAGAACGGTCCTGTTTGCATAAAGAATTCTTTGTGCAAACGGGACTTTTGTATTAATGGGATGTATTGGTAAGTCGACGGGCGAGACTTGAAATCGGAGACTGTATTGTGGTAATATGAATGACACAAAGAGTAACATGTTAACATATAATAATTATGATTAAGGAGAGGGAAGATGAATATTATTTTAGGCATATTAATACCGCTGGTAGGAACCTCTTTGGGCGCGGCGTGTGTATTCTTTCTGAAAGGAGAGATTGGTAATAAATTGCAGAAGGTGTTGTTAGGCTTTGCTGCAGGTGTTATGGTGGCAGCTTCGGTATGGTCACTGTTGATTCCGGCCATGGATATGAGCGCAGATATGGGGAAGCTTTCTTTCATTCCGGCGTTGATCGGCTTTTTGTTAGGTATGGGCTTTTTGCTGGTAATGGACAGTGTGATTCCGCATTTACATATTGGTAGTGATGAACCGGAAGGAAAAAAGAGTAGTAAATTAGGGCGAACCACAATGCTTTTATTTGCGGTAGCTATTCATAATTTCCCGGAAGGTGCTGCTTGCGGAGCGATTTTTGCAGGTGTTTTGACAGGTGAAACAAACGTAACCATGGCAGGGGCTATTGCTCTGTCTATTGGTATAGCGATTCAGAATGTACCGGAGGGCGCTATTATTTCCTTGCCCCTTCGCAGTGAAGGTGTCAGCAAAGGAAAAGCTTTCGGATATGGTGTGTTATCCGGCGTAGTGGAGCCTTTGGGGGCTTTGGCAGCGATTATGCTGGCATCTTTTGTAACCCCCATTCTTCCGTATATGCTGTCCTTTGCGGCAGGAGCAATGATTTATGTGGTTGTGGAAGAATTAATTCCGGAGACTAGTGAAGGTGATCACTCTAATCTGGGAACGATTGCTTTTGCACTCGGTTTTTCGCTTATGATGGTGTTGGATGTTGCACTAGGGTAGGGAATGATGTGAGCATAGGTATTATGTCATTAGAAATGTGAATGATACCATAGGGCGGAAAGAGAAGGCAGAGGTAGTAGAGATGGCATTGGAATCATCAAAAGACGAACAACAGTTGAAAAACAGAATAAAGGATTTGGCGGATAAGTCTTTCCGCCAAAATACATATACTTTTACCGGTTTTTTAGGATTAAGTGAGCAGGATGTTTTCTGGAAGCTGGAAGCGGTTAAGGAGCTGGCGCATATCAGTTATGGATTGTATGGTGGTTATGATGGGGCAGAACGTAAGGTGGTGCGATTTGGCTCGGAAGAGGAGTTTGGGTATGAGGAGGCGTATCCGATTGCCTGTGTACACATAAGTCCGATTATGGCAAAATTTGCGGATAAGCTGACCCATCGGGACTTCCTGGGAGCCTTAATGAATTTGGGAATTGAGCGAAATACCATTGGGGACATCCGCGTGGCAGATAAAGAAGCTTATATGTTTTGCTTAAACAGTGTTGCAGAGTATATATGTGATACTTTGGATAAGGTAAAGCATACAAATGTTAAGTGTAAAATAGTGACGGAAGCAGAGGAGATTCCGGTGGATGAGCCGGAAAGCATGGAGGTTTTACTTCCTTCGCTACGTATAGATGCATGTCTGGCAAAGGTTTATAATGAGTCCCGTGGCAGTATATTGGACATGTTTCGTGCCGGCAAGGTGTATCTGAACGGCAGGCTTTGTGAGAATAATTCCAAAATGCTGAAGGAGGGCGAGGTTATTAATCTGCGAGGCTACGGAAAATTTATTTTTGACGGTGTGCAGTATGAAACAAAGAAGGGAAAGCTTAGTGTAAATATACGGATTTATAAGTAGAGCTATGGTTGCCCATTGAGAAATTATGATAAGAATAGTGCAACGCCACAACCAATGGTTGTGGCGCCTCTTTTTAGTTAGAACTTTGCTCTTTCATTATACTTCTCTTCGCAATATTTGCAGCGATACACTTCTTTTTCTTCATCTGCCAATAAGAAGATGTGAGGAAGTTCCTGCTCAATAGAAGTGATGCAACGAGGATTGTGGCACTTAATAACATTCTTAATCATCTTGGGAAGTACCAATGCCTTTTTGGCTACGATTTCACCGTCCTTAATCACATTTACAGTGATGTTGTGATCGATGAACGCCAAAACATCCAAATCCAGTTTATCGATGTCACATTCTACCTTTAAGATGTCTTTCTTGCCCATTTTTTCACTGCGGGCATTTTTAATGATTGCTACAGTACAGTCTAATTTATCTAAGCCTAAATGTTCATAAAGAGATAGGCTTTTGCCGGCCTGAATATGGTCCAAAACGAAGCCTTCTTCAATTTTTCCTACATTTAACATAATTTTACCTCCTATGCTAACCCAAGTAATGTTAAAATCAATGCCATACGTACATACACACCATATTGCGCCTGCTTAAAGTATGCTGCTCTGGAGTCCTCATCTACTTCCACAGAGATTTCATTTACACGGGGCAGGGGATGAAGTACCAGCATGTCAGGCTTGGCAAGTTCCATTTTAGCGGTATCTAAAATGTAGAAATCTTTTAAGCGGATGTAGTCTTCTTCGTTGAAGAAACGTTCCTTCTGTACACGGGTCATGTAGAGGAAGTCTAACTGTGGCATAACAGTTTCTAAATTGGTTACTTCTTCATAAGGAATATTGTGTGATTTTAATTCCTCAATAATATAATCAGGTACCTTTAATTCATCCGGTGAGATGAAAATAAAGTTAATTCCCTCATAGCGTACCAATGCATGAATTAAGGAATGAACGGTACGGCCGAATTTTAAGTCACCACAGAGACCAATAGTAAAGTTCTTAATAGTACCCTTTAAGCTACGGATAGTTAACAAATCGGTTAAGGTCTGTGTAGGGTGCTGATGACCGCCGTCGCCGGCATTGATAACCGGAATGGTGGACTTCTCAGCGGCTACCATGGGAGCTCCTTCCTTGGGATGGCGCATAGCACAAATATCTGCATAGCAGGAGATTACACGGATGGTGTCGGAAACGCTTTCGCCCTTGGCCGCAGAAGAGGAGCCGGCATCGGAGAAGCCGATAACCTGTCCGCCCAATCTGGTCATAGCGGATTCAAAGCTTAAACGTGTTCTGGTACTGGGCTCATAGAAGCAGGTGGCCAGAATTTTACCATCGCAGGCATGTGCGTATTTTTCCTTGTTGTTTTCAATGTCGGTGGCCAGATCAAACAGCTTGTCCAGTTCTTCAACTGTAA
The DNA here is from genome assembly GCA_045634745.1 of Acetatifactor sp. Taxonomy (GTDB): domain Bacteria; phylum Bacillota; class Clostridia; order Lachnospirales; family Lachnospiraceae; genus Acetatifactor. The sequence continues at coordinate 41,740 of JAZRAX010000001.1, forward strand.
AATCCAGCGGACTCATTAGATGTCTCATAAAAATACCTCCTTTTTCCGAAAGAAAAGCCGAAGAATAATCTTCGACTTTATCATTTAAAATTATTGGAATGTTAATAATTCCTCTACAGGCTTTCTGCGAGGAGCATTAGGTTCTTCAGTGGGATAACCGATAGGGATAAGTGCAACAACGTCACGACCTTCGGGAACATTCAAAAGCTCTGCTACGGATGTATCATCGAAAATACCCATAATAACAGTGCCGAGACCTTTTTCATATGCGGCAAGACAAAAGGCTTCACTTGCAACGCCGGCATCAAACATCTGCCAACCTTCACCACGATGAGTGCTGTAAGAACCATCTCTTTCAAAACCACTACGTCCTTTAATAACGGTAACAACAATCAGCATAGGAGCCGCGGCAATAATCTCACCATTGTGTGGATATGCAGAAGTGCACTTTGCAACTTGGTCCTTTAATTCACCCTCTACTGCAATATAGCGGGTAATCTGCGTATGCTTCCAGCTGGGTGCATAGGAAGCAGTTTCTACGATTTCTGCAATTAAGTCATGAGAAACAGCAGTGTCCTGAAATGCACGAATACTTCTACGGCCCATAATACATTCTTTTGCGGTCATTTTGTTACCTCCTAAGTAGTATGGTTTTTGTGACAAATAATAATTATTACACTTGTATATATGATACCATAATATTACCTGGGATGCAAAGAATTTTTAGAGTTTTTGCAAAGAAAAAGGATTGCATAAATGATAGATTTGAAGTATAGTGAAAATATGTTAATTGCGTATTTCGATAGGAGGAGTGCATATGAGTATTGAGTTTCAGGAGAGAAAACGTTGGTTGTTTTTCGGTTTACCTTTCACCTTTACCAAATATTTTATTAAAGAGGATATGCTGACCATTCGTACCGGTCTGTTTAAGGTTGTGGAAAACGACTGTTATATGTACAAGATTCAGGACGTTCAGTTATCTAATGGTTTGATTGAAAGATTGTTTAAGTTGGGTACTGTAAGCTGTTTTACCGGTGATAATACTCATCCGCAGCTGATTTTATTACATATTCGTAATTCCAGAGCAATTAAGGATTTTATTTTGAAGGCATCTGAAGAAGCCAGATTAAAGAGACGTACAGTAAATATGCTGGATATTGGTTCCGGTGAAATGGCAGATGTGGAGGACGTGTTGTAAGTGTGCCATAGATAGAACAAAGCAGGCAGGACTTTCTAGTGGGAAGGTCCTGCCTTTTTGCATAATAAGGGCTTGGAATCAGGGGTTGTTTTCGGTGCATTATGAGTTAAGGTTTGTTCAAAAAACAAACCGGCCAAAAACCATAAAGGTGCATAGTCCAAACGTATGATCTTACCGATATTCCATTTGGAACGATTGTAATTCCATGGACATAGCTCTTTTTTACGTAAATAGGTGCCACTGATAAATTCCATTAGAAAAATCAGACAAGTGTAAATGAGACCGCGTATCCAGATTGCCTTAGAGTGCAATAACCGGTACAGCGGAGCCAAAAAGGATGCACAACCATAAATAGGAAACATCCATAGGGAAGTAGTCCCCTTTAAGGTATAATCACGACGCCTTAAGGAGCCAGCGGCAGTAAATATTATTTCCATGCACCAGCCAATTAGACCACATTTTAGAAAGTTTTTAATAAATTTGGGAGTTTTCATTTTTAATCCTCGCTATATTATGTTAAAATATAGTGTGGATTGTTTTTTGAAAATTATGTATGGGTTGTAGAAGATGCGTGGCGGGACAATATGGCCTTGCGTTGGAACATTTAGGCCGTATTGTTTCGCTACGCATTCCCACAATTCAATAAATATAAGGGTGGAATGTGATGAAATACGCAGAATGCTTAGAATATATAGAGTCGTTAAGTGGATATGGAATAGTCCCTGGACTAGATAATATACGTACACTATGTGAGAAATTGGGGAATCCACAGGAGGATTTGCAGTTTGTACATATTGCGGGAACCAATGGAAAAGGTTCTACATTGGCGTATATTTCCACGATTTTAAAATGTGCCGGATATAAGGTGGGCAGATATATTTCACCAACGATTTCAGACTATAGAGAGCGAATTCAGATAAACGGTAGACCAATTACACAAAAGGCTTTATGTAGTTTGGTGGAGCAAATAAAAAAGATTTGTGATACCATGAGTGCGGAAGGGGCGAAACACCCCACTCCTTTTGAGGTAGAAACAGCTATGGCATTTGCTTATTTTAAGGAGCAGGGGTGTGATATTGTGGTGCTGGAAGCCGGTATGGGTGGCAGATTGGATGCAACTAATATTATTCAAAATACCCTGGTAACCGTATTTGCATCTATTAGCATGGACCATATGGGTTTTTTTGGCAAAACCATAGAGGCTATCGCCACAGAAAAGACAGGGATTATGAAGCAGGGCTGTCATGTGGTAACGGCCATGCAGGAAGATGCGGTTCTGCAGATAATTAAACAGAAGGCTAAGGAAATAGGGGCACCGGTGGCCGTGGCGGAGAGTACAGAACTTAAAAAAGTGCGTTATGGTTTGGAAAAACAGCGTTTTGATTACAAACATTGGAAAAGTTTGGAAATTACCTTGGCCGGGCAGTATCAGATAAGCAACGCACTTTTGGCTTTGAAGGCAGTAGAAGCTTTGGAAACGCAAGGATTTGCTGTAACAGAGAAGGCACTACGTAAAGGATTACAGGAAACCAAATGGCCGGGACGTTTTAACGTACTTGGAAAGAAGCCATATTTTGTGGTAGACGGAGCCCATAATGCAGATGCGGCAAAGAAATTGGCGGAAAGTATCGAATTTTATTTTACAAACAAGAGAATTATCTATATAATGGGAATCCTAAGGGATAAAGAATATGAGAAGATCATTGCGCAGACACATGTTTATGCGGATCAGATTATTACGGTGGCAACACCGGGTAATGCCAGAGCTATGTCATCCTATGAATTGGCAACGGAGGTGGCTAAAGTTCATCCGAATGTGACTGCGGTGGACAGTTTGGAAGAAGCTGTGGAAATCAGTTATCTTTTGGCAGGGAAAGAGGATGTAATAATTGCGTTTGGATCATTGTCCTTTATGGGAAGACTGTTTAAGATTTTGGAAAAGAGAAAGGCTTAGGAAATATTCATGATGGACCAGGAAAAGATTAAAGAAGGCGTGAAGCTCCTATTGGAGGGAATCGGCGAGGATATAAACAGAGAAGGATTAAAGGACACACCGGATCGTATTGCCCGTATGTATAGTGACGTGTTCGGAGGTATGTATGAGGATGCTTCCGAGCATTTAAGTAAGGTGTTTTCTGTAGATAATAACGAAATGGTGCTGGAGAAGGATATTGTATTTTATTCTATGTGTGAGCATCATTTGTTACCTTTTTATGGGAAGGCTCACGTGGCTTATATACCGGATGGAAAGGTAGTAGGTTTGAGTAAGTTAGCCCGTACTGTAGAGGTTTATGCCCGCAGACCACAGATTCAGGAGCAGATGACAGGGCAAATTGCAGATGCTATTATGGAACATTTGGCACCTAAGGGAGCCATGGTAGTGATTGAGGCTGAGCATATGTGTATGACCATGCGTGGAGTAAAGAAGCCCGGCAGCAAGACAGTTACCTATGCTTGCAGAGGCGAGTTCGCAGAGAATGAGAGCTTACAAAATCGTTTTTATCAGATGTTAAACGTATAAGTTGGCAGAGGCAGAAATGGAACGAGCAAATAATATTTTAGAGAACACAAAATATAGAGAATATTTACGGAAAAATCAGGCAGCAGAAGAAGGAAGAATCTTCTGCTGTCATAATATGGAGCATTTTTTGGATGTGGCAAGAATTGCTTGTATACTAAATTTTGAGGAAGAACTGCAGATATCCAAGGAGCTTATTTATGCTACGGCACTGCTTCATGATATTGGCAGACATGTGCAATATGCGGATGGTACCCCTCACGAGAAGGCCAGTGCCAAGTTGGCGGAGGCTATTCTGGTAGAATGTGACTTTAATGAAGAAGAGCAGAAAGATATTTTACAAGCTATCCGTAAGCATCGTGACAGTAAAATGGTAACGGAGAAGAGTTTGGCAGGGATTATTTATAGGGCAGATAAGGCAAGTCGGGCTTGTTTTGCATGTAAAGCAGAAGCCTTATGTGATTGGAAAGCTGACAAGAAAAATCTGAAGCTGAAATATTAATGTGACAGAGGAAATGTTTGTCTGAACAGGACAAAGGGGATAGAGGAGAAGAGTGATGAGTGAAGGAGCAGCAAATGCATCCAAAGTGAAATTAATGGAATGTAAATCCTGCGGGGCACATTTTGATGAAATGCTTCCGGCATGTCCTTATTGTGGTACCATGAGTATTAAGGGTGCGGAAGCAGAGTATATGGGTAAATTGGAAGATATCCGTGAGGATATGGAGGATTTGGCCACTGTACCTGTTACAGAAACTAAGAAAGCATTGAAAAAGCAGACGAAATTTGTGCTAATCGTTATTGGCGTGATTTTGGGACTGTTCCTTTTGCTGGTGCTTGTGGAGTTGATTTTCGGATATCATGCACCCAAGAGAGATCGTCAGGCAGATTTTGTTTGGCAGCAGGAGACTTTTCCGATGTTAAATGAACTGTATGAGCAGGAGAATTATGATGAGTTATTAACTGAATATTACCAGGCGTTTGAAGAGGATGCTCCTATTTATGCATGGGAACATTATGAATTTGCTTCCGCACTGGCACTGATGGCAGATTTCAATTATATTCTCGATGAGGAAGCAAGCGGTAAGACTTTGAATGAATATGATTATCAATCTCTGCTTTACGCAGGTTTTCGTGTGGAAACTTATGCAGAGAGTACGGCATATACAGAGGAAGAGTTGGAGCGTTTACAGCCATACATAGAAAGAGTTCGTCAGGATTTTAATACCCGTTGGAATTTTACAGAGGAAGAACTGGAATATTTCGAGAAGGAAGCTGAAGAAAATTACGGCGTGGTTCCTTATGATGTAATAGAAGATTTTGTTGAGGATTGGATGAAGAAGGAGGACAAATAATGAAGTGTAAAAATTGTGGAGGTAATTTAACGCTGGAGGACGTAGTATGTCCCCATTGTGAGGCCGTAAACGAGCATGCCATAGAGCATATTCGTGAAATGAACCGATACAAAAAGGATTATGAGGGTACCAAGCAGGAGGTTATTGATACCACCAAGAATTATGCGGGAATTACCGTGCGTGTTATTATTTTGGCGGTTTTGATTATATTGATGATTATTTGTGGATTATTGAGTGGAGAAGCTTATTCCATTAAAAGAGATTTTACGGACGCCACCAGAAATGACGAGAAGTGCAAGGAACAGATCGAGGAGTATCTGGAAGGAAGGGATTACTATGCTTTGGGGATTTTCCTCGAAACAAAAAATATTGGTACAAACTCGGAAGGATATGAAGATTATAGGGGAGTAATTATTACGTCTACACAGTATATGTATTTTTATGATTATGTCATGAAAGTAGTAAAACCCAGGGAGGGAGCTGACGTACAAACCTATTATGAGTGGATAGCGGAGCAAACCAGCAAATTCTACAGAGTTTTGGATGATACGGATTACTACTGTTATGTGGCTTCTGACGACATGCAATATGATTATATTTTAGAGATGGAAGAGCAGATGCATGCTCTTCTGATTACCTATTGTGGCTTGTCTCAAGAACAGGTAGAGAATATCCGTAATATGTCAAAAGCAGAGATTACCTTATTGATTCAGGAGGAAATGGCGGATGAGTAATACGAAGAAAAACGGTAAAGTGAAAGTTGTAAATTGGATATTAAATATATTGATTGTCATTGCCACTTTTTTCTTTATTATGACGGCAGGGGTAATGATAGAAGAGCTTACGTATGTAACAACTGCCACCCATAGTGAAAATAGCTTTTATAATGCTTTAGAGAATCAGAATTATAGTACTATGGTAGGTAATCAATATCGTAATGTTCTGGAAGGTCATGAAGGAAACGAAACCATGCAGGAGTATTATGGCGTGGGAAAATATTATGAGGCAGCATCTCTCTATAGGGCATATATGGAAGTAGGTAATGAAGAACAGGCAGCAGCATTTTTAAAGAAAATGGAAGCAGCAGAAAGCGAAATGGGAGGTTGGTCCATTGCCAAGGATTCTATTCACAAGCAGTTAGGACTGGAATAAGCATGTTAAGACAAAGCAAGACCATGAAAATCGGTAACAAGGAATTTAATATAGAAAGACACACTTCCGTGTGGGGCATACTAAATGTAACACCGGATTCTTTTTCTGATGGTGGCAAGTGGATAGGCATGGATGCAACTCTCAGACACGTGGAAGAAATGTTGAAAGAGGGTATGGATGTTTTGGATATCGGTGGTGAGTCCACCCGTCCCGGACATACTCGGATTTCCGAGCAGGAGGAAATTGAGAGAGTGGTACCGGTGATTGAAGCGGTGAAGCAAAGGTTTGATGTGCCGGTATCGCTGGATACTTATAAAGCGAATGTGGCGAAGGCGGGCATTACAGCCGGTGCGGACTTAATTAATGACATCTGGGGATTGAAGTATGATAAACAAATGGCAGATGTGATTGCGCAGAGCGGTGTGGCGTGTTGCCTTATGCATAATCGTGACAATATGGAGTATGTGGACTTTTTACGGGATGTAAAAGCAGATTTGTCAGAAAGTATACGATTGGCGGAGGAAGCCGGTATTGCTCCGGATAAGATTATTTTGGATCCCGGCGTGGGTTTTGGCAAGTCTTATGACAACAACTTGGAGATAATCAATTCTCTGGAAAGCTTGAAGGAGTTGGGCTATCCGCTACTTTTGGGAACCAGCCGTAAATCGGTGATTGGATATGCACTGGATTTGCCTGTGGCGGAGCGTTTGGAAGGCACCTTGGTAACTACTGTGTTCGGTGTGTTAAAAGGTTGTTCTTTTGTGCGGGTACATGATGTAAAGGAAAATGTAAGAGCAATCCGTATGGCGGAGGCAATTATGCAGGGAGGCATTGCTTTATATGGACGAGATTCGTATTGATAATTTAGAGGTGTATGCCTATCATGGGGTATTTCCCGAGGAAAATGAAAAAGGGCAACCGTTTTTTGTAAATATGGTATTGTATTGTGATACCAGAGAGGCAGGGAAGCAGGACGAACTGACGTTATCCACCCATTATGGTGAAGTATGCCATTTGGTGACAAAATGGATGCAGGAGCACACTTGTAAACTGATTGAAACTGTGGCAGAAGGTGTAGCGGAAAAAGTATTAAAGGCATTTCCTTTGGTACAGGCTGTGGATGTGGAGATTCGTAAACCACAGGCCCCCATAGGTCTACCTTTTGAAAGCGTGAGTGTGAAAATACATCGTGGCTGGCATCGGGTTTATGTGGCTTTAGGCTCTAATATGGGAGAGAAAAGGAAGTATCTGTTGGATGCTTTAGAGGGGCTGAAAAAGATAAAAAATACAGAAGTTTTGAAGAGATCAGATTTTCTTGCTACAGAACCATATGGTGGAGTGGTGCAGGATGAATTTTTAAATGGAGTGGCGGAAATACGTACACTTTTAACACCACATGAGTTGTTGGATTGTTTACATGAGTTGGAGAGTGCGGCAGGTCGTGAGAGAACCATTCATTGGGGCCCGCGCACATTGGATTTGGATATTATTTTTTATGATAAATTGGTAATGGAGGATGATTCTTTAATTATTCCGCATGTGGATATGGAGAATCGTGATTTTGTATTAAAGCCTATGGTGGAGCTGAATCCGAATTTTAGACATCCGATTTTACAAAAGACCATGAAACAATTATTGGATGCGCTGGCTTGCAATTAATTTTCCCAAATGTTTCTGGGCAAATTCAGCACACAAACCGGTAAACAGACCGGTAATGCTTGCAGTTACTACGAAAAAAGGAATGTAGGTTAGTGCAGCTACTGAAGAGGTCAGTATCACGGCAATCATCAGCTGACCGGCATTATGGGCCAGAGCACCGAAGACACTGGTCAAGAATAAAAAGTGTCCCTGTAATAGTTTGTTGAGAAGCATCATGACAAGCAGGCAGAGAATACCGCCGGCCAGACTGTAAAGCAAACTCATGGCCTGACCAAACAGGAAAGTTGCAATGAAAATACGTGCTATCAGCACAAAAAGAGCATCCTTGGCAGAAAAGTTGCGTAGGACGATTAGGGTAATAATATTAGCTAATCCCAGCTTAACACCCGGAATGGGTACTAAAGTGGGAAGGGCAGCCTCTACGGAGTAGATGGCCAGTGCCAGTGTGGCAAAGAAAGCCAATTGTGTCAGATGTTTAATGTTTGTTTTCATGATGTTAATTTCCTAGTAAGTAATGGTATCAATATTGGCATGGTTTGGTTTTAATTCAATTACCAGACCGTGTGGCAGGCAGGTAATGGGGAGTAGGGAGTTGCGTACAACACCCTGATGTACACAGACCTGATCGGGGCAGTTGGCATAAATGACGGAGATACCGTTTGGTTGTACAACCACCTGATTTTTTCCACCGTTTGCGCTGGTAAAGTCCAGGGAGTATTCACCGGTAACCTTTGACAAATCAATGGTTTGAATTAAGGTGCCTTCCTGATATATGTAAGCGGTATATTGTTCGGAGGTATCATGGTATTTGAACCAAATAACAATACAGCTTATAAGCAAGATAATAAGCAGCCCAATGGATAAAAACAGGGCTCTTTTACGGATTGTTGGATTCATATATATACTACCTTTCCAAGAATAAGTACAGTATAGCAGAAAAGAGGTCGGAAATGAAGCGTTGTGGCAGAAAAATCGTGGGAATGGCTTTTGTTTTTTGTTTTGCCTTTCTGCTTGCAGGATGCGGAGCACAGAATATAAAATTGACAGCAACAAGTACTGATATGGGAACGGTAGTCCAGAAAACCATATATGTAGATAATGAGAAAAAAGGCAAAGAAGCACTGGCAGAAATAGAGGCTCAAGTACAAAATCTGGAAAAGGATGTGCTTTCCTGGCGTATAGAAGATTCACAGTTGGCAAAGATAAATACAAAAGCCGGTAACAGGGAGGGTATCACTTTATCGAAGGAGTTGCAGGAATATTTGTTGTTGATTTGGGAGCTTTCCGGGAAGAGTGGGGGAGCGTTGGATGTTACCGTAGGAAAAGTAACAGAAGTTTGGAATTTAGATAAATGGGCAGCAGAGGAAGGGGCGGAGCAAGAGTTTAAAGTCCCGGAAACAGCTGTTATACAAGAATTGTTAGAATATACAGGATATGAAAAGGTAACCTTTTCAGAAGAACACATATATCTTCCGGCACAAATGAAGCTAGATTTGGGAGCTGTGGGTAAAGGAATTGTCTGTGATAAAATCGGGGAGTATTTAGACGGACAGGATGGTATAAGCGGTGCAGTTATCACGGTAGGTGGAAGTGTTTTGACCTATGGAGAGAAGCCGGATGGAAGTCCCTGGCAGGTGGCAATTGCACACCCAAGAGAAGATGGGCAGTATCTTGGGACGCTTTCTTTGGAAGGAGAACATTATATTGCTACTTCAGGAGATTATGAGCGTTATGTAGAACAAAACGGTGTTCGGTATCATCATATTATGGATCCTGAGACCGGATATCCTGCAGACAGTGATGTTTGTAGTGTAACCATTGTCAGTGATAGCGGTTTGGTAAGCGATGCATTGTCGACCGCATGCTTCGTGCTGGGAGTGGAGCAGGGCATGGCATTGGCAGAGGAGGTTGGTGCACAGGCTTTGTTTGTGACGAAGGATCTGAACATATATATGACCGAAGGAATGAAACATTATTTTATACCTAACAAATAATTTGACTTGTGGTGGGCAAAATTTTTTAGTAAACTAAAGATAGTCCAAGGTGTATGAAAGGAAAAGAGTATGGCAGAGAATATGTTTTTGCATATAGATGAAGAAATGGTTCAAAAGGTGGAAGAAACCATGCCGCCGGAAGAGGAAATGCAGGATTTGGCAGAGTTTTTTAAGGTATTTGGTGATGCGACCAGATTGAAGATTTTATATGTTTTAAAGTGCTCGGAAATGTGCGTATATGATATTGCGAATTTAGTTGGTATGAGTCAGTCTGCTATTTCACATCAGCTTCGTATTCTGAAGCAGATGGACTTAGTAAAAAACAGAAGAGACGGCAAAACGATTTATTATTCGCTTGCCGACTCTCATATTGTAACCATATTAAATCAGGGTCTGGATCATATTGAGGAGTAAGTTGTGGTACCAATCTGACTGTGGTACAGTGAGGTGGCATCCTTAAAATCCTGGAAATATACGTATTTTGAAGTCATATTAATGTTGGTGTAATTTCCTTCTGCAATAGTGGATAATCCACTACCATCGGTACGCATCATTTTCAGTGCCGGTGTAGTTTGGGAATTACACTGGTAATATATATATCCGTTTCCAACATTATAACAATCCACACGTTCTTCTGTCATTATTTCTACAAGCTGCTGGCTAAGTACATATCTGCATAAACGATAGTTATTCTCAACATCTATGAAATATACATAATCCCCATCCACAATAGGAAACCAAACATTACCTTGCCACAATTCTGTAGGAACATCGGTGGCAGTATTAAGGTAATAAAGATAATGGTCATTTCCGGTACCGTTATAGTAAATGTGTCCTCCCTGAGCACTGGCAGGATTTACTGTGTAATTAGCCAATTCTGCTTTGTCGGATTTGTCAATTTTCAGTTTATAAAAAAGTGGACCTTCCTTTTGGGAGGTAAGCATATATAGATAATTATTGACTAACTGAGCACAAACAACGGTATCATAGGTCAGAGTAGTAGCATGTGAACCATCCAAATCACAGCGGAAAAATGCACTGGAAATACGCATGTTTCCCATAGAGTCATCATGAGATCTTTTTTGGAAGTAATAAATATATTCACCACCGGCTAATATGTTGCACACTTCGGAATTGGTTAATTTGGTCATATTCTGTTCGTCAACGGTCATGGAATATAAGGAATAGCCATCCTTGGGGTTAGCAAAATAAACGGTGTCATTATATTCACAGAAAAGCCCACAGTTATTTAGATTGCCTCCTGTGTTACCAACCGTTCCGTTGGGGTTCATGGTAACCTGACGTTCACGAGAACCGAGAATCGCAAATGCACCTGCAATGGCAATAAGTACAAATAATATAAGTATAGCTTTAAGACTTTGTTTCATAAAGTTCCCTTCCTTGATGATATAAGCAATTTTATGTATTTACATATATAGTATAACTTTTCTTTGACTTGCTATCAAGTGAGTTTTGGTATAAGATGTAATTTAGTAGAATAATTTGGAGGAAAAACCATGGATTTATTAGATTTAAGAAATAAATTGGATGTCATTGATGCTCAGATTGTGGAACTTTATGAAAATAGAATGGAGATTTGTAAACAGGTAGCAGAGTACAAAATCAGTACCGGCAAAAAGGTATTTGACAAACAGCGTGAGGCAGAGAAACTAGCGACTGTAAAGAGTATGACGCATAATGATTTTAATGCCCATGGAATTCAGGAGCTGTTTGAGCAGATTATGTCCATGAGCCGTAAACTTCAGTACCAACTTTTGGCGGAGCACGGTAGTATGGGTAAGCTTCCCTTTATTGGTGTGGACGAATTGGAAACCCAGAAGGCCAGAGTAGTATTTCAGGGAGCAGAGGGGGCCTATTCTCAGGCGGCCATGATGAAATATTTTGGGGATAAAGTAAACAGCTTCCATGTAGATACGTTTCGTGATGCTATGAGCGCCATTGATGAAGGAAGTGCGGATTTTGCAGTGCTGCCCATTGAAAATTCTACGGCAGGTATTGTAAATGAAATTTATGATTTGTTGGTAGAGTTTGAGAATTATATAGTGGGAGAGCAGATTATTAAAATAGAGCATTGTGTACTAGGCGTTCCGGGATCCAAGTTGGAAAATATCAAAACCGTATATTCCCATCCCCAGTCATTGATGCAGAGTGCGAAGTATTTGGAAACCAAGGATTGGAAGCAAATCAGTATGCAGAATAATGCCTTTGCTGCAAAAAAAGTAGCTGAGGAGCAGGATACGACACAGGCGGCTATTGCAGGAGAGCATGCTGCAGCAATTTATGGTTTGGAGGTTTTGGAAAAAGGCGTAAATCATTCGGATACCAATTCCACCAGATTTATTATTGTTACCAACCAGAAAATTTTCCGCAAGGATGCCAATAAGATCAGCATTTGTTTTGAATTACCCCATAAGAGTGGTTCCTTGTATCATATGCTGTCACATTTTATTTATAACAATTTAAATATGACCAATATTGAAAGCAGACCCATAGAAGACCAAAATTGGGAGTATCGTTTCTTTATTGATTTTGAAGGTAATTTGGCAGACAGTGCAGTAAAAAATGCACTTCGCGGACTGCGCGAAGAAGCCAAAAATATGAAGATTCTGGGTAATTATTAAATTAGAATATCATGCTGCCCAGCGCGCTGGGCAGCATAACGGAGGAACTATGAGAGAGCAGGAATTAATTGTTTATAGAGAATTTGAAGATGGTGAACTTTTGTATGACATGGCGTGGCTGATGGAGCATTATAACGATGAGTATTATAATGCGCAGGATTTGGCAGCACTTTTGTATGAATGTATTCACAAGTTGATTGAGTTGGCGGGAAATTATGGCTTCCACGGGAATCTGTGGCATTGTTATCTGGCAAATCTTCTGGTAAATAACGAGAACAGCTATAGCTGTGGTTGTGAGATTCGGGGTGCTATTGAAGGAACCATTAATCAGGCAGCATTACATGATATTGTGATTTTTAAGGAGTTTTATGATTATGATTTTGCACCTATGATGGAAACCCTGCAGGTGGCAGAATGGGGCATTATCGAAAATTATGCCAGCAGTAAGCAGGAAAGCAAGGTGTATAATACCCGCATTTGTGCCCGCATTTGTGAACTGGCAGAGCATTTTAAGGATGACAATACTCCGGAGGAAATGAAGGACACTTTAACGAAGTTTTATAAGGAGTATGGTGTAGGCAAATTCGGTCTGCACAAATCCTTCCGTGTGGTACATGATGAATCAGGAGTGCATATTGAGCCGATTTTGAACATTGCCCATGTGTATATGGATGATTTGGTAGGGTATGAGATTCCCAAGAAAAAGCTGATTGACAATACCGAAGCTTTTGTGGCAGGCAGAAAGGCCAATAACTGTTTGCTTTTTGGTGATGCAGGTACCGGTAAATCCTCCAGTATCAAGGCCATTGCCAATGAATATTATGATAAGGGTCTTCGTATTATTGAAATATATAAGCATCAGTTCCAGGATTTGAACGCTTGCATCAGTCAAATTAAGAACCGTAACTATAAATTTATTATCTACATGGATGATTTGAGTTTTGAAGAGTTTGAGATTGAGTATAAATATCTAAAGGCGGTGATTGAAGGCGGTTTGGAGAAAAAACCTCAGAATGTATTGATTTATGCTACTTCTAATCGTCGTCATCTCATACGTGAAAATTACAGTGATAAGGAAGAAATCCGTCAGGATATGCATACCAGTGATACTGTACAGGAGAAATTATCTTTGGTATCCAGATTCGGCGTAACGATTTACTTTGGATCACCTAATAAGAAGGAATTCCAAAATATTGTATCCGTATTGGCGCAGCGTTATGGAGTAACCATGGAACAGGAGAATCTTTTGGCAGAAGCTAATAAGTGGGAGCTGGCGCATGGTGGACTTTCCGGTAGAACAGCACAGCAGTTTATTGATTATCTGTTAGGTATGGAGGAACTATGAGTGTAAAAACTTTTGCTGCCATAGATGTGGGAAGTTTTGAGACTTCCTTAAAAATCGTAGAGTTTTCCGGTAAAAATTCCAGTAAGGTGTTAGAACACATACGTAAGAGAATTGCTTTGGGTGGAGATACTTATGTAGATGGCAAAATCGATAGTGAGCGTCTGGATGAATTGTGTCGAACCTTAAAGGAATTTTCTGCCATTATGAAAACTTATAAGGTGTCTGCCTACAAGGCGTATGGTACCAGTGCCATTCGTGAGGCGGACAATACCAGAATTATTTTGGACCAGATTGAACAGCGTACCGGAATTAAAATCGACGTATTGAGTAATTCGGAGCAGAGATTTTTGCATTATAAGGCGATTGCCTTTACCGGCGAAAGCTTTAGAAATGTAATCAAAGAAGGTACTGCTATCGTGGATATTGGTGGTGGAAGTATTCAGATTTCCCTGTTCGATAAGGATGTGTTGGTATCTACCCAGAATATTAAGCTGGGTGTACTTCGTGTGCAGGAATGGCTGAATCAAATGAATATTAAGAGCAGCCAAATGGAAAGTCTGGTAGATGAAATCGCTTCCTCCCAGTTGAATACATTTAAGAAACTTTATTTAAAGGACAGTCATATTAAAACCTTGATTGTCGTGGATGATTATTTGTCCTTATGGATTGCCAGAGAAACTAAGGTATCCGGTGTAGAGCCTATGGTAAATGTGGAGGAGTATGAGAAGTTTTTGAATCTGCTTCGTAATGCACCTATGCAGGAGGTGGCCAGAAGACTGGGGATTTCAGAGGAAGCCGCTTCCCTTACGGCAGTTAGTGCGTGTATTGTAAATCGTTTAATGAAGCTGATGGGCGCGGAAAAGATTTGGGCACCGGGCGTAAGTCTCTGCGACGGTATTGCTTATGAGTACGCAGAGAAGAATAAGATTATGCTTTGCGACCATGACTTTGAAAAAGATATTGTGGCATGTGCTTTGAATATCAGTAAACGTTATATGGGTAGCCGTAAACGAGCGGAAACCTTAGAAAGCATCACCATGACCGTTTTCGACAGTATGAAGAAGGTACATGGCTTAGGTAATAGAGAAAGATTTTATTTGCGGATTGCGGCTATTTTGCATGACTGCGGCAAATATATCAGTATGATGGATATTGGTGAGACCTCGTATCATATTATTATGGCAACGGAAATCATAGGTTTATCCCATATGGAAAGAGAGATTGTGGCGAATGTAGTCCGTTATAATCACAGTCCTTTTGTGTATTACGATAATATGCAAAGCAAAAGCATGTCCAACGAAGCCTATTTGATTATTGCCAAGCTGACAGCTATCCTGAAGGTAGCCAATGGTTTGGACCGAAGTCACAAGCAAAAGCTGAAAGGTGTAAGGGCTACACTGAAGGAAGAAGAATTGATACTGACCTTAGATTCCCAAGAAGATATTGTGCTTGAGAAGGGGCTCTTTGGAAAGCGTGCAAAGTTCTTTAAGGAAGTGTTCAATATTCAGCCGGTGATTAAGCAAAAGAGAGTATTATAGGGGTAAAATATGACAGAAAAGGATTTTAAAGATTCAAAATTATATACAAACCGAGAATTAAGCTGGCTTCAGTTTAATAATAGAATTTTGTCTGAAGCAAGGGATAAGTCCATTCCTTTGTTTGAAAGACTGAAGTTTTTAAGCATTACTGCGTCCAATTTAGATGAGTTTTTTATGGTACGTGTGGCATCTTTAAAAGACATGGTAAATGCAGAATATGAGAAGCCGGATATTGCAGGAATGACACCTACGGAGCAATTAAAAGCATTGGATGAAGAAATACATCAGCTGGTTAGTCTGCAGTACTCCACCTACAATCGTTCTTTGCTTCCACTACTGGAGCAGAATGGTTTGTATGTGATTAAACAGCATGAGAAGCTGACCAAGGAAGAAGCAGCTTATGTAGATAAATATTTTGAGGATAATGTATATCCGGTATTAACACCTATGGCAGTAGATTCCTCCAGACCTTTTCCGTTGATTCGTAATAAGTCTTTGAACATTGCGGCTTTGGTACAAAAAAAGAAGGAAGAAGAGGAAATCGAATTTGCCACGGTACAGGTACCCAGTGTACTTTCCAGAATCGTTCTTTTACCAAAGAAAGAGGAAGAACCTTTGCAGAAGGTGATTCTTTTGGAAGAAATTATAGAAAGAAATATTCAGAAGCTGTTTTTAAATTACAATATCGTCTGCGCCCATCCCTTCCGGATTATGCGTAATGCAGATTTGACCATTGATGAGGATGAAGCAGAGGATTTGTTAAAGGAAATTGAGAAGCAGTTAAAGAAACGTCAGTGGGGTGAAGTGATTCGTCTGGAAGTAGATGCAGATACGGATAAGAAGCTGCTTAAGCTTTTAAAAAAGGAGCTGAACGTATCTAATCAAAGCATTTATCCTATTGATGGTCCCTTAGATTTGACATTTTTAATGAAAATGTATGGCTTAGACGGATTTACACATTTAAAGGAGCCGAAATACGAACCACAACAGAATCCGGCATTGCCTGCAGGTTGTAATGTGTTTGAAGAAATCCGTAAGGGGGATATTTTACTACATCATCCGTACCAAACCTTTACACCGGTGGTGGATTTTATCCGCCAGGCAGCAGCGGACCCGGAGGTACTTGCCATTAAACAGACCTTGTATCGTGTTAGTGGTAATTCCCCGATTATTGCAGCTTTGGCACAGGCGGCAGAGAATGGTAAGCAGGTATCTGTTCTGGTAGAGTTAAAGGCCAGATTTGATGAGGAAAACAATATTGTCTGGGCCAGAAAACTGGAACAGGCAGGATGCCATGTAATTTACGGTTTGGTAGGATTAAAAACCCATAGCAAGATTACGTTGGTGGTGCGAAGAGAAGAAGACGGTATCCGCAGATATGTGCATTTGGGTACCGGTAACTATAACGATGCCACCGCAAAACTTTATACGGACGTAGGATTGTTTACCTGCTCTGAATTAATCGGAGAGGATGCTACAGCAGTATTTAATATGCTAAGTGGTTATTCGGAGCCTTTGTTCTGGAATAAATTGGCTTTGGCACCCCTTTGGCTGAAGGATAAATTCCTGTATTTGATAAATAGAGAGAAGCAATATGCGAAAGAAGGTAAAGCAGCCCATATTATTGCGAAGATGAATTCTCTTTGTGATAAAGATGTAATCGAAGCCTTGTACGACGCAAGTGCGGCAGGTGTTAAGATTGACCTGATTGTAAGAGGTATTTGCTGTCTGAAGGTAGGCATTCCGGGGGTTAGTGAAAATATTACGGTACGTTCTATTGTTGGTAACTTTTTGGAGCATAGCCGCATATTCTACTTTGAGAATGATGGACATTTCGAAGTATATTGTGCCAGTGCAGACTGGATGCCCAGAAACTTGGAGCGTCGTGTAGAAATATTATTCCCGATTGAGGAGCCGGCATTAAAGGAACAGGTAGTTCATATTTTGGATTACCAGCTGAAAGATAATCTGAAGGCGCATATTTTACAGCCTGACGGAAGTTATGAAAAGATAGATAAGAGGGGTAAGGTGTTGTTTGGTTCCCAAGCTGCTTTTTGCGAAGATGCTATTGCACAGGCGCGGGCGGCAAAGGGGGATGATATTCAGGACAGCAGAGTATTTATCCCGGAAAGGCAGTTAACGTGAAGATAGTATTGGCATCGGCATCACCCAGACGCAAGGAATTGCTGGGACAGTTGAAGTTGGACTTTGAGATACATGTCAGCGAAGTAGAAGAAATAGTAACAAAGAAGGAACCGGAGAAGGTAGTAGAGGAGCTGTCTGCTCAAAAGGCAGAAGCAGTGTTCCGGCAGATAGAAGGAGATGTGTTGGTAATCGGTGCAGACACGGTAGTGGCTTTGGAAGGAGAGATTTTAGGGAAACCTGCAGATGAGCAGGATGCCTGTAAAATGCTTCAAAGGCTGCAAGGAAAGGAACATTACGTATATACCGGAGTTACTTTATACTTCAGAAAGGGTGCCAGGGAGTGGTGTAAGACTTTTTTTGAAGGAACGCAGGTAAGCTTTTATCCGATGACGGAGGCTGAAATTAAAGAATACGTGAGTACAAAGGAACCTATGGATAAAGCCGGAGCTTATGGTATCCAGGGACTGGGGGCACGTTTTGTGAAAGAAATCCACGGAGATTATAATAATGTAGTGGGTCTGCCCATTGCCCGTCTGTATCAGGAGTTAAAGGAGAATTTATAAAATTTTTGTGAAGTGCTTGACTATGACTGTCAAAAAAACTATGATTAAATCATAAAAGCAATGGCTTTAACATATTTATTTTTGTTATAAGGAGGTACGCATATGCATGAGTATGATGATGCTGTATTACACTGCTTTTTGAAGAACCAGTTACAATTATTTCCGGAAGCAGTGGCTGAAACCATGGAGGAGGCAGAGAACTTCTTAGAAGAATGCATGGCAGTGGTTGTGGATTCTGTAGAAGAAGTCATCGAATTCTTTGAAGAGGAAGGCGTTGACATGGATGGCGCTGTAGGAGATGAGATTTTGGAAGCATCGGAAGTGTTCGATGTGGGTGATGGACGCTACTTAATAGTAGAAGGATAAAATGTATTAACAGGAGGATGAAAGATGGATTATATTAACAAAGCGATAGACGTAATTACTAAGACCGGTAATGATGTTTCACAGAAGGCGAAGGGTACCGCAGAAGTAGCGAAATTAAAGAATAAGATTATGACTACCCAGAATTCTGTAAAGGCTATTTATGCAGAAATCGGTAAGTATGTATATGACAATTTAAGAGAAGATGCACCGGAAGAAATTGCAGAGAAGATGGTAAAAATCGATGAAGCTATGGAAGAGATAGCAAAGTGCAAGGAAGCGATTCTTAAGTTAAAGGGTGTTCAGAATTGTGCTCAGTGCGGTAAGGAAGTTCCGGCAGAGTATGCATTCTGTCCTTCTTGCGGTAACAAGATGCCGGAGCCTGTAGTTGACGTAGTGGACGAAGGTGAAGCAACCGAAATGACAGAAGATGTATGCAATGAATGTGAAACCATGGAAGATTTCGGTGAAACATGCGCAGAAGCAGTAGAAGATGTAAAAGAAGAATGTGCAGAAGCAGTAAAGGAAGTTTGTGAAGCTTTTGAAGAAAAAATTGACGCGTTTACGGAATAAGAATGAAATGTAAGTAAATTAAGTGAGCGGCTGTGTTATTACACAGTCGCTCTTTTTAGGTTCTATAGGGAAGAGTGTTTCTTCTCCAAAAGTTTTGTTAATACTTCGTAAGGTACATATAGAGAACCATAACCGGTGCCTAAATCCAGCTTTGGCTTATTGCTTCCATGGAAGTCTGAGCCGCCGCTGATAGCCAAATCATATTTGGTAGCTAGCGCACGCATTTCACGTTCCTCGCCGGCTGTGTAGGTGCAGTAAATGGCTTCCAGAGCCATAAGACCTGCTTCCTTTAGTTCACTGACTAATTGATCCAAGCGTGCTTTGCTCATGCCGTAGAGCAGTGGATGGGCCAGTACAGGAATTCCACCCACACGTAATATCAGTTCTACCGCCTGGGCAGGTGTTACTTTTTCACGGGGAATAAAGTAAGGGCAATTGTCGCCAATATATCGCTCAAAGGCTTCATTCATGCTTTTAATATACCCATGGGTAAGCATGTATTTGGCATAATGGGCTCTGGTAATAACACTGTCCGGAAAAGCTTCCAAAAGTTTATGGTAGGAAATGTCCATGCCAGTACCTTCCTTCAGCATATTACACATTTTAATGTTGCGTTGTGTGCGTGAGTCGACAAAGTCCTTTAGGTGTTGCTTAAATTCCGGCGCATGATAATCAATGTGTAGTCCCACTATATGAACGTCTTTTTTTGCATATTCTGTAGAAAATTCAATGCCGGGAATGACTTCCGGAATATTTGGATTGGTTTTGCGCAGTTGATTGGCATAGGTAATGGCTTCCTCCAGACCGTCAATGGAGTCATGGTCGGTTAGGGCAAAGGCTGCCAAGCCTTTTTCTGTAGCGTAGTTTACCAACTCCGTAGGGGAGTAGGTGCCGTCAGAACGGGTAGAGTGTACATGTAGATCAATGGGTTTTGTATTCATAGAAGCCTCCTTTAACTACAATAGAGCTGTAGCACGACAAGCGTGTACAGCTCCTTGTTTTTAGTTCTCGTCTTCTTCCTTACGAGCGGTATATACAGTTCTCTTACGAGCCATATCATCGCTAGCCAAGTATTCGTCGTAGGTTGTGATTTTGTCTATCATCTTGCCATTTGGCAGGATTTCAATAATACGGTTTGCCGTAGTCTGCACAAACTGATGGTCATGGCAGGAGAAGAGTACTACACCCTTGAACTTGATAACACCATTGTTCAGAGCAGTAATAGACTCCATATCCAAGTGGTTGGTAGGTTCGTCAAAGATTAAGCAGTTAGCACCGCTAATCATCATCTTAGAAAGTAAGCAACGTACCTTTTCACCACCGGAAAGTATCTTAACCTTCTTTACGCCATCTTCACCGGCAAAGAGCATACGTCCCAAGAAGCCACGTACATAGGTTACATCCTTAACAGGAGAGTAACCGGTCAGCCAGTCTACGATAGTTAAATCGTTGTCGAATTCATCTGTATTATCCTTAGGGAAGTAAGCCTGGGAAGTAGTAACACCCCACTTATAGGTACCTTCATCCGGCTCCATTTCACCTGCTAAAATCTGGAATAAAGTCGTTTTTGCAATTTCATTGCTTCCTACAAAAGCAATCTTGTCATCATGACCTACGATAAAGGAAATGTCGTCCAATACCTTTTCGCCGTTGATGGTCTTGCTGATATGTTCTACAGTTAATACCTCGTTACCGATTTCGCGGTCAGGACGGAAGTCAATATAAGGATATTTTTTGCTGGAAGGCTTAATCTCATCCAACTCAATCTTTTCCAAAGCGCGCTTACGGGAAGTAGCCTGCTTGGACTTGGAAGCGTTTGCGGAGAAGCGGGAGATGAATTCCTGCAATTCTTTAATCTTCTCTTCTTTCTTCTTGTTAGCTTCCTTCATCTGCTTAATAAGTAACTGGCTGGACTCATACCAGAAGTCGTAGTTACCTGCATAAAGCTGAATCTTGCCATAATCAATATCAGCCGTATTAGTACATACCTTATTAAGAAAATATCTATCGTGGCTTACCACTATTACAGTATTATCGTAGTTAATTAAAAACTCCTCAAGCCATGCAATAGCATCAAGGTCTAAGTGGTTAGTTGGCTCATCAAGAAGTAATATGTCAGGATTACCAAATAGTGCCTTAGCAAGAAGCACCTTCACC
>JAZRAX010000002.1:0-95013 GCA_045634745.1 Acetatifactor sp.
TTTCAGAAGTTTTTGTGTCGTTGTTTTCGCGACAGCTTTGTTATAATATCACAGCCGTTTTGCTTTGTCAACAACTTTTTTAAAAGTTTTTTAAACTTTTTTCACCGCCCCATGTTTTGCTTTTTACGGGGTGGATTTTTATAGTACCACAAGGCCTGTCCATTGTCAATCGACCTTTTCAAAAAAGCGCAAAAAAAGAAATCTCAATCTCTCAAGATTCTATTGGCTTTACACAGAAAAACAACTTTCGTATCTCGTGCTTGACTAGTGTAACTAAAATGTAACTAAATGTCAATACCTAATTTTTAAAAATTTTAACAACTGTTGCGCACACCAGAAAAATGGCGTAATATATACATATATAAGTAATAAAGGAGGCTGTTTGTTATGTTACATATTGATACGAAGGTTGTTGTAAATGGGTTTGGTGATTCTGAGTATCCCGACAATCCCACTTATCAAGAGATTACCACACTGGGAAATTCATTAAATGTCATCAAAGAACATCTCCACAGCCAAACCGAATATCCTATAAACGGCTTTATTTTTTCCGTCAATCTTTTTGAGAATGCAGAATATATATATTCTTATCTCAACGAAAAAATCAGAGTATCCGGAAAATATGAAGATGAGGAAACCTTAACAGCCTTGTTCCAGAATATCTTTATTAGAAGCTAATAAACACAAAAACTACTACACCAATAACTTATCATTGATGTAGTAGTTTTATTTTTTCATTCCAAAAATCATATTCATATCACAATGAAAGATTTTACAACAAGCATACAAAAAAGATATTGTGGGATTTTGTGTACCCTTCTCTATTCTATTATAAGAATAAATAGAAATATTAATTCCCTCCAATTGCAACTTAGCAACCATATCAATCTGCCTGATTTTTAATTTTTCACGTTGTTCACGAATGTTCGCGCCAATACATATATCATTTACCTGGATAACTCTATCTATGCTATTCTCGCTTTTCATATTATCACCCCATAAAGTTAGAGTATATGTTTTTAGAGAATATAATTGCACGAGAGTGCAAGCGATGTTATAATTTAATTGCATTTAGGTGCAATTAAATGAACAAAGGAGAAGAGATATGGATAGACAAGAATTAATTAATTATTTAAAAGATGTTTTTGAGTTAGAGAGTCAACTATACTCTTATGAACAAATAGCTCAAGAGTATATGAAAAGAAAAAAAGGATTGGGCACTCCAAGAACTTATTCCATAGACTATGACGAATATGATTATGCGAGTATCTTCGGCACTCGCCAAATGGTTGGTATAAATACTATACCGATATATTATGATGAAACTACAAAACAAAAAGTAAAACGATATGATTGGAAAAAAACCCCTGAATACAAAGAGACTGTAAAAAAATATAACTCCGAAAAAAACAAATATAAGCGTAATGCTATTTTACTTGCATTATTAGTAATCATCCTTTCCATACTAATTTATTCCGTGCTTCCTTCCAAAGGTTTTCAATATATATTCATAACCGTCGTACCTCCTGTAGGATTATCTATTTGTGCCTTTGTGTATTTCGAAAAAAAAGGAGATGCTGCTACAAATTTAGCTTATTATCTCAAGGAATGTTATAGTACTCTCCGCGCCGCAGAGGCAAATAAGATTGCCGAAAGCGAAAAGCCTTTACTAGATCATCTCGAAAAAGAATTAAATGAATTAGTCATAAAACCGCAAAAAGAAATAAGAACATTACTTAATAAAGTATATTCAGCAAATATTATTTTCCCTAAGTACAGAAATTATGCGGCGGTTTCACAAATTTATGAATATCTTCTAAGTGGGAGATGTAGCGAACTAGAAGGCCCCTATGGTGCATATAATTTGTACGAAAGTGAATTGAGACAGAATATAATAATTGATAATTTAGTAGAAATCAACAAGCAATTAGCTACACTCAATAAAACAATGAATCTTATATGCAGTGCGGTACAAGCAACCCATAATTTGTTGGGCAACATATCTTCAACTTTAGGACGTATTGAAACAAACACAGCGCTTACTGCATATAACTCACAATGCATTGCAAACAACACAAATATCTCCAATAGATATTACTAAAGAGCTTTTAAGGGTAGCCCTTTCACGGAGCTACCCTTTCTTTTGCCTAACCGTCATTTATAAACAAAAAAGAAATACTTGAAATCAAGCATTTCTTTTTTCACCCTATTGGTAACTAAACGGAGAAAGAGGGATTTGAACCCTCGCGCCGCGCAAACGACCTACACCCTTAGCAGGGGCGCCTCTTCAGCCTCTTGAGTATTTCTCCATGTTCTGAACTACGTCCTTACCAATATTAAGTTTACGCCATTTCATGACGCAAATGTTATTATACATAAGGAGATTATGTTTGTCAATTCCCTTTTTCAATTTTTTTAATTTAATTTTTTTAGAGATTACGCATAATACTCCTTCATATCTTCCAGCCTTAAACAAGCCAATTTTCGTCCCTTAGTTATATTTACCCCATTATCAATATTTATATACCTACTTCCAAAGAAAATCCCATCACACCCCAAATTTTCCGTTGGGTAATGTCCCAATATCATAAACGGGTACTTGATACTTGCCGGTATATAATGCAGATCATTGCTGATGAGATATTCATATTCAGATACCCCACACCATTTCGTAATAGACGCTTCCATATCTACGATTCCTTCCGCATCCTTTACTGCCGGTATATCTGCCATGTATCCCGAGTGCGTCAGAAAATACTCCTTATCATTTACCTGTATTTTCTTATATAAAGGAAGCTCTGCCAAATAATCATGATACTTTACCTTATCTTCTGCTGATATTTTACTCAAATCTCGAATTACTTTTGCACCACCAAAACGTTCGTAATTCCACCACATATTAACATCACCTTCTAAATAAAGTTGCAAAAACAACTCATGATTGCCTTTTATATGTACTATATTAGTGGTAGCCATTACGTAATCCAGCAATTCAAATGTTTGCGCCCCTCGGCTGGGAATATCGCCTATAATATATAAGGTATCTTTTTCAGAGAATGCAATCCTCTTTAACATCTTTATAAATCGCTCGTACTCACCATGAATATCGGACATTACATAATTCAAATCATTCTCTCCTCAATATTCCGCATTACTTTTGATATTCCAAAATCGCCGTTTCATATAAATCATTTCCCTCGCTGTCAATCACAACAATAACAGGGAAATTCTCCACCTCTAACTTACGAATAGCTTCTGTTCCTAAATCATCATAGGCCACTACTTCTGAGGATATGATAGAGCGTGACAATAATGCCCCGGCGCCTCCCACTGCCGCAAAATACACTCCCTTATTTCTAACAAGAGCATCTTTCACTTCCTGAGAACGCTTTCCTTTTCCAATCATTCCCCTAGAGCCCAAATCCATAAGTGTCGGAGCATACTTATCCATTCGACTGGCAGTAGTAGGACCTGCGGAACCAATAGGGCGTCCTTCCCTAGCGGGAGAGGGACCCATATAATATATGATGTTATCCTGCAACTCTATGGGAAGTTCGCCACCTTCCTTCAAGGTGTCGTACATCCTTTTATGTGCAGCATCTCTGGCTGTATAAATGGTACCGGTCAAGTACACGTAGTCTCCGGCATGTAATGTAACCGCATCCTCTGCACTCATAGGCACTTTCATATATCTATCCATGCTTCTTACCTTCTTATAATTCTCTTACTGCATGACGGTTTACATGGCAACAAATGTTAATTGCCACTGGCAATCCCGCAATATGCGTCGCGTACGTATTGATATTTACTGCCAAGGCAGTGGTCGTACCGCCTAATCCACCCGGACCGATACCGGATGCATTAATTCTCTCAAGTAGCTCCTCTTCCATATCCTTTACATAAGGTATCGCAGAACGCTCGTTTACCGGTCTGGTAAGTGCCTGCTTCGCCATCATGGCACATTTCTCAAAGGTACCGCCAATACCCACACCCACTACCATAGGTGGGCAAGCATTGGGACCTGCATCCTTTACCGCCGTCAAAATTGCATTCTTAACTCCTTCTATACCATCTGCCGGTTTCAGCATAAACACTCTGCTCATATTTTCGCTACCAAAGCCCTTTGGCGCCACGGTAATCTTTACCTTGTCTCCCGGCTTAATACTATAGTATATTACTGCCGGTGTATTGTCCTTGGTATTCTCACGGATTAACGGATCCTTTACAACAGATTTACGCAAGAAACCTTCCACATATCCCCGGCGTACACCTTCATTGATAGCCTCTTCCAAGCTGCCACCTTCAAAGTGTACCTCCTGACCGATTTCCATGAAAATCACAGCCATACCGGTATCTTGACAAATAGGAATCATATCCTCGCCGGCAATTTGCAAATTTTCCTGCAATTGTTCCAAAATTTGCTTTCCTAATGGTGCCTCTTCTTGTTCTTTTGCAAGATTCAATGCATTCTCCATATCCGGTGTCAGGAAATGATTGGCCTCTATGCACATTTCCTTTATATTTTCAATAATCGTATCCACATGAATAGTACGCATAACACCTACTCCGCCAATAAATCTTTGATTTGCTTCTGCTGTTCGCCATCCGCTTCCTGCGGCTCCCAAGCAATATGCTGTCCATCTTCCTTATATCTGGGAATCAGATGCAGATGAAAGTGAAATACTGTCTGTCCTGCCACAGTACCATTGTTTTGTACCAAATTAAATCCATCGCACCCCAGCTTCTTTGTCATATGTGCAGCCATTTTTTTAGCCAAAAGCATTACCTTTGCTGCAGTATCTTCCGGTAATTCATACAAATTATCCGCATGTTCCTTGGGCAAAATCAATGCATGACCTTTCGTCGCAGGTGCTGCATCCAAAATTACATTAAAATCTTCATCTTCATAAATACTGTTGGTAGGAATAATTCCATTTGCCAGCTTACAAAAAATACAATCATCTTTTTTCATAGTTCACCCATCCTTTTAATTCTCTGTAAAAACAAAAATCTGGTCTAAAGCTCTCAACAACTTAAAGTCGCCCTTCATCTTCATAACACCTGACATAAAAGCTCTCTGGAAAGTCATTCTGCCAGCCTGAATATCTTCTAAAACAGCACTATCCAAGGACATTTCTACAGCGGCATCCTTGCCATTCTCCCAAGAACACTCCAGCCTATTTGTCTTCACATTTAAATACAATGTCCACTTCTTATTCTCTATGTTGATTCGGTAAACAGTATTGCTGTCTGCCACCGGTTTGAAGGCATTTTTGAACAATTCTATATATTTATCCCTGTCATTTTCCGCATTGTCGTTCATCATATCCCTAAATAGATTTGCAAGCTCCTGGATATCTTCCTTTTGTCTCTGTACATAACCGTCATCTGACGCATACTCAGACAACTGTTCAGATTCCTGAGGGGTTAAATCAATCGTCGATGTGGTAGCCACCTTCTGCTTTACTGCCTGATTGCTGGCCGGAAAACTGGAAACCTTCTGCTTAATAGTTCGGTACATATTCTCCGCTTTCTTTTCAATCAACGCAGTATACTGATTTCCCAATTCTAAAGAAGCCGTATCCGTTATATATCCGCAAATACCGCTACAAGGAAGTCCGCCCAAAATCTCCCATGCAGTAGCTAAGGTCAGTTTACCTTCGCGCTCTCCATACGTAGTTGACATAACTATAGGACACATATAAATCTTGGATATTGCTTCCTTATCACCATACAACCAGCAAGCATCCAAAAACTGTTGCATGTATCCACCAATGCCATACCATTCCACCGTAGACGCTAAAATAATGCCATCAGCATCCTTAAGCGTCTGAGGCAAGGTCACAATAGAATTCTTGCTCTCATACAAATTGTATCGGGTCACCTTCACATGAAGTTCCTCCAATACTTCCTGCATCTTATTGATCACATACAAAGTCGGATCATCAATCAGACCTCTTCCACCATAATAAATATGAATATTCACCTAAACACCTCTCACTTGTATATTCTTATTGCCATGTATAATAACCACGTTTGTCTTCCCGGGCCCGCTTCACGCCACAAATAACCAATCCTATTATAAATCCGACAAACAGACCTCCCACATGGGCTGCATTATCTATATTTTCTGCTGTGTAACCGCTATATAGGGAAAGTGCTATCATAATACCTACTCTCATCGGAGTGATTTCCTGCACCCTGTCATGTAAAAGAATCACTACCGCTAAAAGCAAACCATCCAACCCAAACACTGCTCCACTGGCACCTATGGACACAGCCCAATCATTGGCTATATACTTTGCCCACAGCGATAAAGCTCCACCACCGATGCCGGATAAAAAATACAACACCGCAAAAGGGAAATGTCCTACAATCTTTTCCAACATAGCACCCATAAATAACAGAATTATCATATTATTAAACAAATGCTCCAAATCACTGTGCATAAACATAGACCAGATAAATCTGCCATATTCCCGGTCCAGCAAGATGCCCCGCATTCCCAGATATCCTTTTATATACAAGCTTTCGCCCAGTATCTGACAAAGAATAAAAACAATACAGTTTACCGCCACCAGTATAATACTGACATAAGGGTTCTGCTTTATCTTCCAAAGTAACTCCTTCATCCCACTACCTATACTCTCTTCTTATAAAACCTATTTAGAAAACTGTACCACTCTTTTACCCTTTTCGTCAACCCTGCGCTTATCGGTAAACATATTCTGTTTTACCAAATTTCAGTTCGTCTCCTTTTTCTAACTTCCGCTTTTCATATGGCTGTAGCCGCAAACCATTCTTAAAGGTACCATTAGTGGAATTCAAATCCTCAATATAATAAATCCCCTCTTCCCTTGTAATTTTCGCATGGACACGGCTGACTGAATAATCATTAATCACCAGATGAACATTCTCTTTTTTCTTACCGATTACAAAAGGAAGCTCCAACAGCTTCTCCGCCAACTCTCCATCCGGTTTATAAAGTGCCGGCTCTTCTTTTATATGGCTTTCTTCTATATAAATAGTCTTCCCAAACTCTTCGTCACCGCTTGTTTCCTCATAAACTCTCCCATAATCACTCTCATAAACGGTTTCTTCACATACTGCCAACTGCTCCATTCCCGAAAGCCGTTGGCGTAGCTTTTCCCTATAATCCTCCTTTTCCTGTCGTTTCCTACTCCTGCTTTCCCAGAAAAACCGCAAGCTTTTTTTCGGCGCCACCGGCTCTTCTTTCTCCGGTGCTTCCCGGCTTACCATAGCCATCGTTTCGCATACATCTTTTAACATCTGTTTTTCTTCCGGCTCCTCCTTGGTTTGCACCTCTCTACGCTCCATGTTACTCCAATCTTCATGTATTTGCTTTCTTAAATACTCCGGCCCCACCTGTCTAATCTGCTCATATGCCTCATATACAAATTCCACCAAGGACTCATCTTCATAATCCAAACGCTCCACCAGAAAGTCCAACAATTCTGTCAAACCACTCTCTTCTTTATAATAAGGAACATACAAAAAGAAAAAATCATTTTTCTCTAAATCCTGAAAAACATGTCCCGGACTCCAAATAATACTCTGATCCTCCAATAGAAACCGGTCCAACTCCTTATGCATCTGTCGGATTCCCCACAAAAAATCTTTTATCCACTCCCTATCTATTTTTCTTTGGGTAAATAACTGTTTTACATTCTGCGTAGAGGAAATATCATAATATAAATAAGCTTCCCCATTAATATACCGCAAACTGGCCGGAAGTAAATATCGGATCCCACCTCTGTTCAATATACAATACTGATACCTTTTCTCCTGCGGTTTTTCCTCCAAGTGTATTCTTTCATAATTACAATTACAGTTTCTTACATATTCTGTTATTAGCATTATTTTACCTTCTCCTCTTCTCTGCATTTTTCATCAAGTAACTTTTGCAAACGTAACAACATTATAGGATTCACATGATTTGTTTCATACATAAGCTCTTCCTGTTGTGTTCCTATTACATTTTTTCTGGCGCCTTCCAGCTCCTCCACACACCTTTCGTATTGCATTAGCATACAGTCAATTAAAAACACATAAACCATAAGCACTACCGACATCACTAAGGCTGCCTCCACCGTCATATAAGCATTTACATTCCTTTTCCACATATTTTTCATCCGGTTAACCAACCTCCCGCCATTACCAATACACTTCCCATGGTCAAAAATGGTACAAAAGGAATCCGACTGCGGCCATTTGCCTTTTTACATATTAGTAACAAAATACTTACCCCAAAGGTTCCTGCCAATGCAAGCATTAAAATCTTCAAAGTGTCTCCCACACCGGCATAACTCCCAATTACCAAAAGAACTACGCCGTCACCATAGCCAATTTGTTCTCTGGAAGCATACGCCAAAAGCACCGCAACCATTCCCGGCACCAATGCCAATAGCACTTCCGCTATACTTGTTTCACCCCATAATAATGTACAAATGACTCCTATGCCGCTTCCCACACTTCCAACCACAAGTAACCATAGCGGAACCCCACAATATTTCCAATCATATACACTGCAAACCACCAGCCACACCATGATATAAATAGCCCAAAGCACTACTTTCCCTCCTTTACACATCTTGTACAGGCTCTGTAGGGAAGATTTTCGGACCACGCAACAGCTCTGATATAACGCACTAAGGAAGAACAATTCTTTTCCTTATGATAGCAGTCTCCCAAAGGAGTATAGAATACCGCCGTTCCCCACTCCTCATCTTCACACAACTCACATAGCCGGTATTTTCTTCCCGCATTATTACGCAGCTCTCCTATGGTTCCACGACCTGTCCCCAGCACCTCTATATTTATGTGACTACAGTCCGTTGTTGCATGCCAAACTTCCCCATATAGGGTCACATATACATACTCCGCAGCTTCACCTGTCACGTCATAACCACTCCATACCTTTCCAAAATAACGGTTTACCAAACGCATATATGCAAAAGGAAACACTGTTACCTTAGGCTCCACCTGATATGTCACTCCAATATCTATGTAATCTCCATCGTAGTCACTGTTAAGATAATTTAAGCCATGCCGCCCATATACCAAGGGTGAGGTTTCTAAATAGTCCTTCCCAAGCAAGGAATCTACCCTGCTTTGTATATATAAATATGACACCGCCACATCCGGCACTTGTATACCTATATCTTCCGTCACTGCGCTATAAGCCGCCAGCTGCTTTCCCGCATCCCAAAGTGCAAATGTGAGCTTACTATGCAAACGTAGCATCTCAATATATCCGGTCAAATGCAGAAAGAAAAATATAAACAACGGCAGTACCAACGCCGCCTCCACCGTCATGGAACCATGCAATCTCTTCCCCATATCAAAAGGGGCAAAAAAAGACATCCTCCTTGCAAACATTTTCGGGATAATACTTTTTTTACGGGATTGTCGATCTAAAATAACCTTTTTATATGTCGGAGAAGGCAATTTCTTTTTTTTAAATTTCGATCTGTTTTTTGTCCACAAGAAGGACATCTTTCTTCACCCCTTTCTCAATCATAGTCAGCTTGCACACTTACCTGATGTTTATATCCGCAGCGGGAACGCAAAACTGTCTGCACTTCCAAACACTCGATACAACCATCTATGCGGAAATGTTCATTTCCTTGGGTTTGACGGATATCCATTTCCACAATATCCAGAAACCGAAAAGTCAGTTTCTCCCCATTTGTTAAATACAACAGCACATGTAAATAATCTTTATAAGACAGCCCTTGCTTTGTGGTATCAACCACCTGCATATCCGCACTATCCAATACACCATCCAAATCATAGTGCCAGTCTTTATCCATTTTCATTAGCGGTACCCTGCCACCGGCAAGCAAAACCTTCACATCATACAAGCTCTCCACATAGGCCCAGCCTAACAAAAGTATCGTTTCAAATACCGGTGCCAATTCCGGTACCAGCACTGCAGCCGCAAGAATGGTAGCTACACTCTCCGCCACCGCCTTCTTTTCAGAATCACCGTACAGATAAATCACATTCGCAGCATTCCGGATGGTGCATAAGGTGGATATGACCTTGGCCAAATTCTCCCGGTCAGATGTTTGTCCTTCCAACAAATACTCAATTTGATATTTTAAAATCCCTTCCTCTTTTTCCTGTCCATAATATCCTGCATACTGAAGTAAATATTCGTGAAATAATATCCGCTCAGTTATGGATATCTCCTGTCCCGTCCAATTTCCCTGATTTAATTCACCACGTTTCCGTCTGGAGGAAACATACTGGGTTACATCTGCATAGCCACCGGATATTTCTTCTCCGGCAAGAATCGTTTGCATTACCCCCTGCGCCATCAGACTACTTATGTACTCCATAGGACCCTTAATATCGGGCATTGTCCACAAAGGACCTTTTTCCTCCGCTTTCTTTTCCACAATGGACTGTATTTCTTCTTCTGCGTTATGCAGTTGTGCTTCCAGGTTGTACTCTGTCATTCCCTGTTCCTCTACCACTCCTACCCAGCCAAGCACATCCTCTGCCAATCCTACGCCCACATCCTGAAGCACCACCTGCGCAGCCTTCGCCTGGAATCTTTTGCCGTTATCATCTGTAGCAAATGCCACCCGCTCTACAACTGCATCCATCAACTCCAAACCCAACAAATCTTTGTATACAAAATCAACATAGGTACAATCCTCTTCGCGTATATTTTGCTCCAAATAATATTGAAGCCTGGCCTGTGTATTATAAAAGGAGGGATAGTTTCCTCCATAGGAACTGTCAATATAGAATAAATTGTACTGCCGGAACAGTTCCCTGTGGTATTCTGCCATGACACTATAAAACGCCGCATCTGTTATACATTCCGCTTCCAATCGTACACTGCTTCTCCTTGCACCATCAATTAAAGTCAGGCACAAGGAGAGCATAATCATCAACGTTAGCGAAAGGTAAATCGTTAAATAGCCTTTTACTCTTTGTGCACGCATAAGTTACACTTTATTTGCTTGTTTGGTAATCTTAGAGAAAATCGACTCCACCAAATCAGTAATCTGGTTTTTAAAGATAAGTACAATACCAATCAGCACTACAATAATAAGTATGATTTCTACCGTTCCCATTCCTGCGTTGTTTTGCGTTACATATAATCTCAACGCAATCAACTTGCTATCCATCCATGTTTTTACTCTTTTCATTTTTACCCTCTCTTTCTTAATCAAAGGTGGAAAAAGCCGGAATCATAACCAACAACATTACAATTGCCATCATTATAACCATTGGCATCAATAGCTTCGTTTCAGCTTCTTCCCCTATTTTTTTACGATATTGCAGATTCTCTGTCTGCGCTTTTTCACTTTCCTCGCGCAATCGCGCAAGTAATGTAGCATTACCCTTTTTTAAATTCTGACTCAGCATGGTTGCAAAGCGGGCATATTCCTGCAAGCCGGTTCTCTTTCCAAAACGCTCATATACCAGACTTTCCGATATTCCTGCGTTCAGCTCATTGCAGGAAAATAACATTTCCTCATAAGCCTCCATGCCTGCCGCCTCTGTGTCGCCTTCCTGATGGTCCATTGCTATCTTCAAAAAGCTTCCCCGAACCGTTAGTCCGGCTCCCATATACAACACAAATTTGTTCAAAATTACCGGATAACTGATTTTCATGCTCTTTTTCTTTTTCAGTACCTCTTCATGCAAATCCTTATCCTTCAAAAAATACACTCCCACGGCTGTCCCAAATGCTAAAAGCATAAGCAACCCGCTGTAGTCCTCTTTCACCTCCCTCCATTTGATTTTTTCTCCCTTTAAATGGGTGGGCAGCGTCAGCACCTCTTCATAAGAGCTGGTTGCATTTTGCACCTCTACTTCCTGACAAAGCATTTCAGCCAAAGACTCTGCCTCATCCGCTTCGGTACTTCTTTCCACAAAAATCGTATGCCGATACATCTTCTCTTCATAGTACAAATACGCTGTCAACTCCCCTTCCTCGCCTTCTCGCCAAAGAATCTCAAAAGGGTACCCATCCAATTCTTCCGGAAGCTCCGTTTCCTGTGGCAAACTGCCATTTGGCTTTGATGCATTTGCAATCCACTGCTCCAATCCAACAGCGCACTGTGCAAACATAAGCTCCAGCTCCGTTGACGTAAGCTTTCTTTCCGGCACTTCTACCACAAGTTCTTCCTTTTCCCTCCCTACCTCCGCTTCCAACAGGACTTCCCTGGTTCCTCCACCTGCCGGTTCTCTTTCCAGCTCTTCTATAGGTTTATTGGCACCTTCTACCCATAGCTTTACCTGTAAAAAAAGCCCCAGCAGAGTTCCCACCAAAACAATTAACAAAAGCAATCTTAGTTTTTCCACATAGTAGTTTTTTTGAAGTGTTTCCCTGCTTCTGCCCGGATGTAAACGCTCCAAATCATTTATTACTCCTCTGTCATTTGTTACAAACCATCCCTTTACATAACAGACATCATATACAAAGCTACTCATACGCCGGAACATATCACCCTGACCATCTCTGGCTACATATCCCAACCACCCCAATCCAAACAAAACCATCACTCCAAAAACAACTACCATAAATCCTCCTAACTATATGCCTTTACAAAAATCCGTTCTGCCATAGCAAACGCTAACAGATACCCTACCAAACAGCCTGTCATAATTAATACGCCCACCCAATTGTGAAACATCATATCAAAATATCCGGGGTTACTATATTCCAAATACAATACAATAACAAAGGGCATAACATTCATTACCTTTTGCTCCAGTCTTTTTGCTGCAAGCAATGCCTGAATCTCCTGCACTCCCTCCAACTTTTGTGTAATAATACTGCTGTAAATTACAATCATATCCGTCACATTGCCACTGCTACGTTTTGCAATGGCAAACACCTCTGCAAACTCTAAAACATCCGCATTCTCTTTACGTTTTGCCATGTAGTACAGAAGGCTTTCCAAGGTTTCATTATTGCGGAGTCCTTTTTCCATCATCTTTAACTGGTCCAATATGTCACATTCTTCTCCAAACATCATACGCATATCTCCCATACTCTCCAGAAATGCATTTTCTACCGCATAACCTGCACGTAAAGACGCCGCCACTGAAAGGATACATTCCTTGAATTGCTCCAAAAAGTACAGCTCCTGTTCTTGTATCCTTCTTTGATATCGCCACCACACAAATGCCGCACCTATAGGCAGCATAAAAGGAATCGCCCATACACTTCTGTAAAAAAAGAAAGCAAAAAACACCGCTACACCTACCCCTGCCAAAATCTCTACCGGCGAGAGCTCTTTACAACAACCGCAAACCCGCTGCCACCAGCTTTTTATCATGAATCAACTCTCCTCTCTTACGCAAAGTTCCCACAATCTCTCCACTTTCCTCCACCCCCACTTCCTCAAAATCATAGAGTGGATTTAAAATAAATTCTCCCTCTTCATATCCCACAATCTCCACTATTTCCAATACCTTCCGGCTGCCGTCCCTCAGTCTGCCCAAATGAACCAGCACATCTATTCCGGAGGCAATTTGTCGGCGAATAGCCTCCAGTGGAATGGCCATACCCATCAATATCATCGTCTCCAATCTGGCCAGCATATCCTTGGCGCTATTGGCGTGACCGGTGGAAAGTGACCCTTCATGTCCGGTATTTAGGCAGGTGATCATATCCGCAGCTTCTGCCCCTCGCACCTCGCCCACAATGATTCTGTCCGGGCGCATACGTAAGCTGCTTTTAATCAGCTGACGCATCGTAATTTCCAAACACCCTTCCACGTTACTATTACGGGTTTCTAAGCGTACCAGATTCTGCAATCCTTGTAATTGCAGCTCTGCACTATCTTCAATTGTGATGATTCGTTCATCCTTGGGAATAAATCCTGATAAAACATTTAGAAAGGTAGTTTTCCCACTACCGGTACCACCACTGATAAAAATGTTGTATTTTGCTTTTACCAATGTTTTTAAGAATTCCGCTACATTTGCGGTAATAGAATGATTGCCAATAAGCTGCTCCATATCAATAGGCTTATCCGGAAATCTTCGAATTGTTACAATCGGACCGTTTAAGGCAATAGGGTCCATTACAATATTTACACGGCTGCCGTTTGTCAATCTGGCATCCACAATAGGAGATGCTTCATTTACCACGCGGTTACAGCTTGCTACAATTTGTTGAATAACATCCTTCAACTTCTCCCGCGACTCAAAACTATGCTCCCACTTAGAAAGCACTCCGCTTTTTTCTACAAAAATAGAATTGGGACCGTTAATCATAATCTCCGTAATCTGTGGGTCCTCTACTAGATTTTGCAAGATATCCAGACGTCGGAGGGAATCAAACAATTCTGTCCGTAGTCTCACACTTACACTAACCGGTAACAAACGTCCCTTTTCCCACTCCAATATCACACGATCAATCAGCGCCATTACCTCTTCGTCTGACTGCTCCCGGGTGTAATCCAAGCGCTCTAATACAGCATCCCGAAGTTGCCTCTTGTATTCCGCATACTCCATTAAGCACTTTCCTCCTTGTACAACAAGTCCCGTACATAATCTGCCAACTCTCCTTTGGTGTACTGCTCTATGTCACCGGGAAGCTTTCGAAACACCGGTAATACATATTTGTTTGTTTTTCTTTTTACGTCCTCAAACTCCTGTAATGCCAATAATTGCTCATATTGGTTTACTTTACATCTGGCCATTTTATCTTCCTTGACCAAGGTATAAACCCTGTCACAAAGCCGCAACACTTGAAATAACCCCTGCATATTTTCACTTAAATCCAACACAATAAACTCATACTCGCCACTCTCTGCCAGCTTCTGTAGTAATGACTGCCATTCCTGCCACGTCACATACAAAAGCTTCTCACCATTTATCATGGGTGCTATATAATCTAAATTTCCCAGCTTACGCACCGTTGTCCGCACATGTGTCAAAAAGCTGTTCTCTTCCTGTAAAAAATATAACAGTTTGGAAAGTCCGTCTCCCTGGGGCTCTGTCCACTCCCATCTCTCCCCATAATACTCAAAGGAAATATACAAAGTCTTATGCTTTTCTGCCAAAAGCTGCCCATAGGTTAGTGCAAAGGTAGTCTGCAAACAACGCCGTACCGGCGAATACATCCCGATAATCTTAACCCGTCCGGCACTTGCTTCCCCCATTCGACCCATAATCCGGTCTTCTCCATATAGCTCCAACAACCGTTGTTTGACTTTCTCTGCTGACTGATATTTATCTATACTGATTACCTTTCCCTTCTGAAATGTACCATTTTCACACAATACGATAACCTGATTGGCACGTATTTCTTCCTGCAAGGTTGCATAAACCGACTCTGCAATCAACAATATATCAATTTCTCTTTCCAACGCTTTAACCTCTCCCATTTTTGTATAGACTCTTACTTCCCATGGAAAATCTCCCTCTCTACGCAAATACTCGGTCATATGCTGAGCATAGTCTTCCTCCGCATCACAAAAAACTAATATCTTTTGTTTCAAACTCTCCCTCCTTTGTACACTTTCGTTTCGTGAAAAAGTCGCGACACCACTTCGAATAACTAAAAATGAATTAAGAAAATAGGATGCTGATTAGCTCCTGTTTTTTGCCATTATAGCAACAACTTTTTAATTTGTCTATAGGTAAAATAGATTTTTTGAAAATTTTTTAAGAAATTGTTTGGTATATTTTGCAAAACTATTGCCTATACTTTTAACAACAACAATTGTCAAAACGACAGAATGGAGAAAAATGAAGGTCTTATTTAAGAAAAATTATGAAACTCCAACTCTTTTGGAGGATGACTTTACTACCGTCAATCTGCGTAGCGAAATAGAAAAAACCCGCCAGGCACTGGACAGTGCCTATGCAGGTTTTGATTATGCTGTCGATACGGATATGATCGATTGCTACATTTATGAAATTAATTCCTTACAAAAGCGGTATAAACACTTATGCGAGCTCTCCGCCGCACAAGCCGCTACCGAAACCCAAAAATCATACGAGCATTCCCCGATTAGAGCCCTGGTTAGTCACGTCTTCGGCTAATGCTCCTCTACCATAGGTCAAACCACTGTAAACGGTTTGTGTATTACTCATAACGGGTGCGGCAGGATTTTGGGGTGCAATTTCAGCATAGGCATTTTTAAGCTTAAAGATTACGATTTCAATCTCTGCCAGCACCTGAACTTCTTTACGCACCTCTGCCTGTGCCAGTCTGCGAATGCAGAACATATACAACTTATAAAGATTTCCGGCGATTTCATACTCCATATGCAAAGAACCAATTAACTCATTGATACAAGCACGTGTTTTACGAATGCCCTCTTTATATGCCTCAAAGTCTTCCTTTTCACCGGCTTCCTTTGCTTCCCCTAAAAATATAAGCGTCATTTCATACAAGATTACAATCATGTCCGTAGGATTTGCCTGTGTAATACGCAAGGTAAACTGTTGTTTCATTTCCTTGGTCATAATCTACCTCCGTTACTGTAACAGCTGTAATACCTGTGAAGGTCTCTCGTTTGCCTGTGCCAACATAGAG
Source organism: Acetatifactor sp. (assembly GCA_045634745.1). Classification (GTDB taxonomy): domain Bacteria; phylum Bacillota; class Clostridia; order Lachnospirales; family Lachnospiraceae; genus Acetatifactor. The sequence goes on from JAZRAX010000002.1 coordinate 16,544, forward strand.
GTACCTGCCTGTGTTAATACCTGATATGTAGTATAATTTGTCATTTCCTCTGCCATATCCACATCCATAATTCTTGAATAAGCAGCCGTCATATTCTCACTGGTAACATCCAAGCTATCTACGGTAGATTCCAAACGGTTCTGATAAGCACCCAGCTTACCTCTCACCTCAGAAACAAAGGAAATTGCTCCACCAATACGTGACAAAGCATCCTTTGCTCCCAACTCTGTACTTACATCAATATCATCAATCCCCATATTTCTCAAAGAAATCGTAGGAATATCAACTGACAAAATCTGTCCTTCATTAGCACCAATCTGAAGTCTCATAGGACCTGCATCTGTTACCTCTACCTGTAAACCGGTATAAGTACCTGCTTCCGCCTGCTTAATATCCAACTTAATTTCAAATCCCTGCTCGCCCTTTATGGTTAAGAAGCTGTCGTCTACTTCGATGTCTTCCAAACCTTCCGGGAAGTTCTCGCCAAAGGTAATGCCTGTAACATCTTTGTATGTATTGCCAAACTCATCTTCTTTCTCCACAATGGTCAGACTGTCAATTACATACGTCTCTGCCGGTGTAGTATCACTGAAGGTATTTACCTTAATACCTGCTTCATTGGTATAACCCTTTACATCAAACTCACCATTTAAAAGTTTCTGGCTATTAAACTCTGTAGCGTCCGCTACTCTTTCCATCTCGCCCTTCAGCTGTGCTACTTCATCCTGAATAACTGCTCTGTCTTCATCATTCATAGTACCATTGGCAGCCTGCACACATAATTCGTTAATTCTCTGTAGCATTTCTGCCACTTCTGTCAATGCGCCATCTGCTGTCTCAATAATCGACACGCCGTCGCTGGTATTCTGATTGGCTACAGAAAGACCTGCCAACTGTGCATTCATTCTCTTGGAAATAGCCAAACCTGCCGGATTATCCTTGGCATTATTAATCTTCAAACCGGAAGATAATCTCTGCAGCGATTGGGATAAAAAGTTGTCATTATTCGCCAAAGCATTATTTGTAAGCATTGCGGATACATTGTAATTAATTCTCATCTATTCTCACTCCTATGCGTTATCACCCACAGCCTTTACCGCTTGTAAGAAGTTCTTCGACAACCTGTATAAACTGTCATTACTTACCTGCGTTTCGGTGGACGTCCGTGTCCATTCCATAGGGATATGATTTGATTCACTATATAAAAACTCTACCTCGCAAAACTTCCATTCTTCGCCAAGGCTCTTATTAACTATATCGGAAGAATTTCTCAAATTCATAACCGCTTCTTCCTGATTTCCTACAAAATAACCAGTAACACGGTTCTCCACCACCTGCAAAGCACCGCTAATCTTTCCCAATCGGTCACTTTCCATGGTAATACGAACCATACCTTTTTCTGCTTCTGACTCGGTAATCTGCAGATGAATACCGGTAACCTCTCCACCGATTTCCATGGGGAAATAATACTCCCGGGCCGGTGCCAGCTTTCCAATAATGTGTAACTGCTTATGGAACAACTGCATCTGACGCACATCTACCACGCTATCTGCTTCCATAAGAGTAGCTTCTTCCACATTCTCAGAAACGTCTTGCAAAAGTTCCTTATATTCGTCAGCAAAGGCTTTCCTATCCTCCAGCTTCTTCCAAAGGTCCTTGCTTTGCTCCTTTTTTCCGGTTCTCTGCATCTGCTTTGCCAGCACATCGCTTGTATTTCGCTCCAGCTCCCGAGCTGCCAAAATATTCTGGGCGCTGGGCTCTATCTGGCCTCGTTCCAACATATTAAATACCTCTGCGGAAGCTTTTGCCGCTTCCTGCAAAATGTTTCTTTGTTCCGAAGCACTTTCGCCGGCAGATTTACTTGCGTTATCCTGCTCTTCTGCATCCGCCAGCTGTTGTCCGGTATAGCCTGCCTGAATCTGTTCAGAAATGGACAGCTTCATAAAAGTTTCCTGACTTAAAGCGCCCAGCATATCATCCACTTTTGCATCCATACCCTTAAATCTTCCACTACGGACCGCCGACAAAAGATTGCTGAAATTCAGCTCTGCACCCATATTTACCAAAGCTCCGATTGCTGCACCGTCAGACTTCTCCACCTGATGAAGCAAACGATAACAGCCGATAAATGCTTCTCTTTCCTGTGCTGTCAATTCTCCTGCATGGTCCAGACGATACAAGAATTTACTGTATTTTTCTGCAGTCTGTTGATACTCTTGAGGCAAGCTTTCAAAATACTGTTCCAATTCAGGCAAGGTAGCCTCCAAAGGATTTACCCCATCCCGAATCATCTTTAATGTAGCTGCCGGGGTCATTTGACGCACTACCTGCTCTACGGTTTCCGCAGCTGCTTTCACACGTTCCACATTTTCCGGCGTAATCTCCATGCGGTTATAGCCTAAAATACGAACTGCCTTACGATTCTCTTCTGTCAATTCATAAGCATAGTCTTGCAGAATATCATCCACATTGGCAAATGCCTTTTGAATACTATCCCCCATATCTGCACGGGGCGCAGTCCACAAAGTCTCATAACGTTCGCCGGCCTTCTGATAGGATGCCTCCAACGCTTTTCCTTCTGCATGGAACTGTTCTAAGGTGCCTTCGGTCATTTTATCCGTCCAAGCACCAATAGTTGCTACTGGTAATTTAGGCAGATCCCGAAGAACTTCCTGTGCTTCATTAAATAAGCGATACTTTCCTACCGCATCCTGTTCTTGAGGGAAATACTGCTTTGCCAGCTGCCTCTCCACATTCTTCAAAGCTTCGATAGCTTCCTCTATAGGAGCTGTATCAATGGAGAATCCACTTTCCAAAAGCTTTAAATTGGTCTCCACTGTCATATGTAAACGGACTTCTTCCAACTTCAACCGATCCTGCACCAGAGATAGCGCTTCTTCACTATGGTACATTTCATAGGTTTGCACTGCCCTCTGCATATTAGATAAGGGATGGGCTAAATTCTTTTCCTCCGCCGGCACTCCATCTGCAATAGCAGCCGCCGCTGTTGCAATTACATGTTCCGGCGTCAGAGGGAATGGTACTGCCAAGATATCCTTCATCCGGCTAACTGCATCGCCATCCACCGGAAGTCCCTTATCAATTAACCATGCTGCCGCTGTTTTTTCCTCCGCACCGGCATCTACTCCCAAACGGTCTAACAATTTATCAATTTCACTTTCCATATCCAGACTTATTCCTTGTTCCTGTCCTTCTATGGAACTAACATTTTTCGTAATATATCCCTTAACAGCTTCCCCAAAATACTGGCTACTTTGCTCTAACTCCATCCTAGAACCACTGGCAGATGCAAAGTAAAAATCTTTCAATACTGCTGTCATTTGATTGGCAGCCATGTAATAGTATGTACTTTCGCTTGGAATACCTATCTGAGAAGCCATATCTATTGCCCGTGCCACCTTGTCCACATTTTGCTGTTCCACAGGAATATCCTGCACGGCAAATGCCTCCACCATAGACTGGGCCAACACTTCACTTCCTAAGGCTGCTGCCAAAGTGTCCATGTCCATACTGTCTGTATAGCCTTCCACATGCACTCCTGCTTTTACCAGCTCTGACTTAATCTTATCCAAAATAGTAACTGCCTCTTCCGGATCCATTTCTGAAGGGTCATATCCTTCCTTCTGCATTTTAGCAAAATCCTCGTCCGACATAGTATGGGACATAACCGTCAGCTGGTTACGCATATTCTGCACATCTGCTTCACTCCCCTGTAGCGGTAATTGTGAAGTTCCCTTGGTTTTGTCGGCTTTTATGTTTTCCACACCAAAGCCTATCCTATCCTTACCGTCAAAGGCTACCTGATAAGATGCAGCCGCCTTTGTTATCTGCTCTGTGCGGATGCTTCTTTCTACCTTTGCACTCTCTGTATTTACTTGAGACATATTATCAAATGTAATTCTCATGTACCCCTCCGAGTTGTTTCGTGTATAAAGAATATCGGCAATTTTTAAGTTTTGATTAGATTCACCATCAAAAAAACAGGTGAACGATTTACATTCACCTGCTTTCTACTCTGCGATTATTCAAAAATCAACTACATAAAATCATTTTCCCGGATAATAATCATATCCTCATCATCATAACGTTTTGCGGCCAGAATGGAGAAGAAATGTCCGATTGTCTTACGGTTTGCACTTGCAATGGCATCATCCATGATTTCCTTTACTTCCAGAATAGTTACTGCATGGTCACTGGTCTGTCTCTCTGCAATAGTTCTGTGAAGTGCCAACATACCAAATTCATCAATGGAACATTCATGTTCTCTTGCATACTTGTTTGCAAAGGCAACCAATGCATCATCACTCAATGCTTCCATATCAATTCTGGCATTGAAGCAGGACTCAAGCAATCCATATTTTTCAAAGAAGATATTGATTGCTCTCTTAGTACCTTCCAGAATTACAATAATGCCTCTACTTTCCTGCTGCAGTATTTTATACAAGCTCTTGGCCGTATTTTCATTAATATCTCCGGCCTTCTGTATAATCAGAGCACCATTTACCAAACCACTTACAATTTCTTCTACATCACGTTTATTTAAGGACGCACCGGAAATCTTTGCTACCTTTCCGGAGAAATTATCATCATTTTGCTGGATTTCACGTACCAGACTCTTTGCCAAACCTATGGTATCTAAGCCTTCTCTACCTGTAATTACTACATTACCGGTATATGCCGCTAAAGAAATCACATCTAAAGCCTGAATCAGCTGCTGGCGGGATTCACGGCCTTGGATAAACGGTGCGAACAATTCCTTTTCCTCTTTGGTCAGACTACGGCCGGAGGTGTGTTCCTGCTTCTCCTGGTCTTCCTCATCCTCCGCAGCTTTTTCCTTATGAGAATCCTCATCTTGGGAAGCTTCTTCCTCAGCATCGTCTTCCGCAGAATCCTCTTGCTCGGAGTCTTCGTCCGTTTCTTCTTCCTCCTCGTCAACATCCTCGTTGGCAGGTTCTTCTACGTCCTCGTCACCATTATCCGCTTCGGAATCTTCCTCTGCTTCCTCAACGAATTCTTCCACAATATCCATAGCCTCTTCGGCATCTTCCATTACTTCTTCCGCAGTTTCCGGTTCCTCAACCTCTTCCGCCACATCCTCTGTAGTTTCCGTAATTTCTTCAGCTGTCTTTACTTCTACTATTTCTTCTACTGCTTCTGAAGTATCCTCATCAGGTATTTCCTCTACCGTGTCAACTACTTCCTCCAGCTCTTCGAATTCCTCTACCGTTTCCAGAATCTCAACCTCTGCTTCATGTTCTTCTTCAAACTCGGAAATCTCTCCCAGCTCTTCGAAATCTTCTACAGCCTCCGGAATTTCCTCCTCAATGTCAGTCAATTCCTCAACGGTATCTTTTATTTCTTCGTATTCATCTGTATCATTGGAATCCACCAAAGCTTCTACCCGGGCAGCGTCCAAATTCTCTGCCTGAGGAAGTATTTCTTCCATGGTCTTTCCATTTTCCAGCTGTTCTAACAATCCATCTCTGACAGAAGCTTCAAATTCTGAAAACATGGCACCGGTATTACGCAGAACGATTTGTCTCACATTCTCCTTGCGCTTTTCCTCCAGCTCCTGTTTCATACGCTCCCACTCCAACATAATATCGTTGAAGTTCATCTGACCGGTAATCTGTTTCTCCAATGCTACGGCTTCCGGCATAACAAAGCTAATCTGACCATCACCTTCCATGGACAATACCTTTGCCATTTCCTTCGGCGGCTCCACATTGTTCAGTCCTACGTTCTGTGTTACTTCTGCAATTGGCAATACCATCTGCTCTGCTTCTTCACCAGAATCTGTGCTCTCCTCAGCCTGCCAGTCTAAAGTTTCCGGGAGAATGATTTCTTCCACCGTTTCTTCTGCTTCCTCATCCTCAGTCGCTTCTTCCATCACCTCTACGGTTTCTTCTTCAACCACAGTTTCCGTTGGCACAGCGTCCTCTGCTACAGCTTCTACCACTTCTTCCGGTTCTTCAAAAGCTGCTTCCTTCTGCGCCTCTGCAACAACATTTTGCTCTACAGCCTGTTGTACCTGCTCGGTCTGCGGCATTTGCATGGCAACATTTTCCACATTGGTAATAATCTCCGAAGTAACCATTTCTGCAGTAGCCCAATCAATTACCTTACCCATAGGTGCTGTCATACGACGGGTAGGCGCATCTTCTTCGTATCCTGTCAGTCCGGTTCCCTGCTTACTTAACAATTCCTGCAATCCGGCTGCCACTTCTGCCTGCAAATTGATAGTATCTGCCTGGCTTAGTCCCAAAGTCTTTACCTGAATATCAATGTCTTCCACCGGAACACGTGTGGTTTCTGCCACCATAACATTTTCCTGTGGTACTTCTTCCGGTTCTTCCTCCCGTCTGAAAAAGCTGTCATACTTCTCCTGCTGCTGTTCGGAAAGAGGCTGGTGCTGCATTTTCAGCTCCATTGCTTTAATTACATATTTGCCTTCTCCAAACCAGAGAATCAACTCATCACATTCTTCTACACATCTGGTCTCCATGCCTACTTTATGATACATGAATGCCAGCTCGTAGGCCCATTTCTCACGATAGTCTTTCTTTTTGAGCTCCTCCAATACGGCAATTCGCTCTTCCAAACCGACTTCCTGTGCCTCGTACAGTTTGTACTGCAAAATATACCTACCCGGATCCTTCGGTGCTACTTGGATAAATTCCTTACAATACTCCAACGCCTGACCTAAATTACCCATTTTAATCGCCAATTCACACAAGGAATAAATAATCGTTCTTCCGCCCGGATGACGATCGTACGCCAATAAAAGCATATCGCGGCTGTCTTCGTATCGACGATTCTTCTTATATACATCGCTGACCAAACACAACATCTTTACACTTTTCACGCGACGCCAGTCAATGGTATCTGCCACCTCTGCCGCCTCAGCAAAATCACGCTGTGCAATCAATTCTTTAATTTCATCTTCTCTTATTTTATATTCATATTTATCCAAGGTAATTCGCTCCCTTATCTAAAAAAATCCGTTATCAGTTCCATTTTTCTCAAAAATTACCCACTATTAATAATCAGTTTATCATAGTGCTATACGGATGTCAAAAATAAAAGTTTAAATTTTTATAAAAAAATACAAGATATTGTGTTTTTCGACCTGTTTGGAAGACAATATATCGAATGAGATGACGACCAGAAGCCGGAGAGGGTAACTATATCCCTATACGGACACGCTCTCGCTTGGATGAAAATCGTAACCTCACTAGGCTCGAAAAAACCTCGCCAAGTGAAGACGTTTTCATACAGTCCTTTATAGGGATATAGTTACCCTCTCCGGCTTCCACCAAAATCATCACATTATAACAAATTGCTTAATTGGGCGAATTGCTCTAATGTTAGGGCTTCGCCACGGATGGTAGGGGATAGGCCCATCTTTTCCAAGGCGGCTGTAATTTGCTCCTTGGTTATATGCAGCTCGGCCGCATTGGTCAAGCCGTTTACCAGCGTTTTTCTGCGCTGGTTAAAGGAAGCACGCACAAGTGCAAACATTTTTTTCTCATCTTCTACCTGTACCGGTGGTTCCTCATAACGGGTCAGCTTAATCACCGCACTTCCCACATTAGGTCTAGGGATAAAGCAGTTGGGTGGTACATTGGCTACGATTTCCGGCTTGGCATAATACTGTACTGCCAACGATAAGGCACCGTAATCCTTGGTTCCCGGACCTACCTGCATACGGTCTGCCACTTCTTTTTGTACCATTATGGTAATACTTTGCAAAGGTACATGATTTTCAAACAGCCCCATAATAATCGGTGTAGTAATATAATACGGCAAGTTAGCCACTACCTTAATGGGACGTCCCTGGTTCTTTTCTTCGACGATTTTGTTCACGTCAACCTTCAAAATATCGTCATTGATTACTGTTACGTTATCATATTCCGACAAAGTATCCTCCAAAATCGGTATCAAAGCCTTGTCAATCTCTACCGCTACTACCGCACCGGCTCTTTCTGCCAAATACTGTGTCATGGTACCGATACCGGGACCAATTTCCAACACACAATCCTCCTTGGTAATCTCCGCGGAATCAATAATCTTATCCAATACCCTGGTATCAATCAGGAAATTCTGTCCGAACTTCTTTTGAAAATTAAAATTATACTTTTGTAACACCGCAATCGTATTCTGCGGGATTCCAAGATTTGCCATCTTTCTTATCTCCTCTATTCGTATTGAAATTCATCCAGGAACTCAATGCAATTATATAACACCAAAACATCCATATTGCCACGCTCATCACAAGCTTGCATTACTTCAAACAAGCTTCCGTTAAAATACTGCAAATCTAACACATATATCTTTTTATAATGCGTTATCAAAAGCGGTATCATGGAATTTGCATACGAATCCTTTATGATAAAAAGTTGCTTATTGACCGGAGAAGTGGTTTCTATTTCCACCAGTCCATGTTCATTATCTAAAAAGTAACCGTATTTATTCTCTCCCTTTAAATAACTTTCTTCGTAAAGACTATCCGACTCTTTCCAGGCGTCATACCTTACCTTCACGGGCAAAATCTGTGTTTGAGGGAATATCTGAATCCTTTCCCCTTCTACATTAAAATCAACCTTCGGTTGCAAACTGCCCCAAAACTCCTCCGTCACTGTTTGTAAACTGCTCAAAGGGTATCTGACCGGCGAAAATCCCTTTGTATCCGCCCACTTCAAATACGCATAATATGCACCTGTTGTAGTCCAACGGTAATCCATGCGGTAATAAATGTCCTCTTCTGTATGGTCACGCAACACACCCAAAACATCTACTACTCTTTCCCCACCAATCGCACCTTTTACCTGTTCCAAAAGTATGCTCTGGTCATAAAAAGGAGCTTTCATAGGAAGCTTATCAATTAATACATTATCTGCAGTAGGAGCAAGCATCACCGTGGTCTGAGGATATTCCTTTACCAAATCCTGCAAAAGCGCCACTTTTTCCTCTATCATTTCTTGAGAATAATTTTCCGGCAAATGCTGCTCAATGAAATAATCATCCTTTGCCAAATAAACACCATTCCATTCTTTTTTCTGTAAAGCCAAATCCATATATGTCTTAATGGCAATCCAGTTATCCCTACTGACAAACTGATCGTCCAAATATTCGCTGTAATCTGCCGCATACTCACCGGAAAGCAGGCTATGCATAGTAAGCTTCGGTTCAGCGGCTAGTATTTTATTTTCCTTTTCCGAGAAAAAACGGTCCGGCTGTATGAAATCCACCACACCAAAAACCAAAAGTATAGCACAAAACAGCAATACCGTTTTCCAAGCATTCCGCTTATCCTTTTGAAGCTCCACTACAAAACCTCCTTTCTAAGAATAAAAATCCTATCAGAATCTAAAGTACAAAAATGAATTATCCGGTGCCGCCACCATGTAGGCTATGGATGCCAATAATAACAATGCCGGTAACAGCTTCTCCAATACACGATATACTGCTATCGCACAACCATGGGTTGACTTAGACATCTTCTGAGCCATGGTATTTACCAATGGTGTAGTTGCCAATATAGCAATCATAAACAGGATTAAATTCTGTAACCCAATGAAAATAGCTTCCCGGTTATATAATACAGTATCCTGCAAACCAAACATTGCCTTTATATATTCAACCGAACCGGTTTCCATGGCAAAAAGCACCCATCCTATCAGCACTACAAACGCAGTATAAATACGCCCTACCGCCCCCGGCAATACAAAAATAAGTTTTCGCAATCCCAACTTTTCTAAAATGAGCCATGCTGCAATCCAAACTCCCCACAGCCAATGATTCCACCCCGGTCCATACAGAATACCGATTAACAGCCAAACAAGCAGAATATTCCACATCTGGCCCGTAACACTTTTCCGGCTGCCTCCCAAGGGAATGTACACATATTCCTTAAACCATTTATTCAATGATATATTCCAACGTCGCCAGAAATCCGTTACGTTGGTCGCCATATAGGGATAGTTAAAGTTTTCCGGAAGTCCGAATCCTAAACAAGCTCCCAAACCAATGGCCATGTCCGAATAACCGGAAAAATCAAAATAAATCTGTAATGCAAAAGCTGCTATACCAATCCATGCAGCCAGAACACTCAAGTCCCCGAAATCCTTTGTAGAAACTTCCGCCCAAATAAGTCCCAGATTATTAGCCAACAGCACCTTTTTGGCCAAACCTAAAATAAACCGCTTACTTCCCGAACTAATTTGCAGAATGTCCGGTTTTCTTTTGGGCAATTGTGCTTCTATCTCCCCGTACTTCACAAGGGGACCAGCCATCAAGCGGGGGAACATGGTCATAAATACTGCAAAGTCCAAGAAATTTCTTTGCACCTTTACTTCCCCTCGATAACAGTCCAACATATACGACATCGCTTGTAACGTATAAAAAGACATACCTATGGGCAATGCCAAATCCTTTAATGGTAGATTGCAACCAAACAAGGTATTTATATTTTCCACCAAAAAGTCTGCATATTTAAAATAACTTAATACACCTAAATTGATAATCAGTGACGAAATGAGCCATGCCCGCTTTGAACTTTTTCTGCGACAGACTGACATCGCCAGACTCTGCACATAATTCACTACAACCGCAAACAATAACAGGCAAACATATACCGGCTCCCCCCAGGCATAAAAAAGTAAGCTCCCCAAAAAGAGGATGACGTTCTTCATCCTTCCGGGAGCTATAAAGTACAATATCATAAATAGCGGCAAAAACCGAAATAAAAATAATGTACTGCTAAAAACCATGGGTTACCTCACTTCAATGCTTTCTTTACTTCTCACATATGTGTACGCTAGTATATTTAATAGTAACACACTTCTGTGGAAATAGACTACTATTTTTTTACTTTCTTAAGATTTCTAATGACAAATCCCCTTGAAATACGTTATACTTCCCATAGTGATTGATTTTCGTATGTAAATTGCAACAGAAAGAGGATTTTATGAGTATTTTAAATGTAGAACATCTGACTCACGGTTTCGGTGACCGTGCGATTTTTAATGACGTTTCCTTCCGTTTGTTAAAGGGCGAACATATCGGTTTGATTGGTGCCAACGGCGAAGGTAAGTCTACTTTTATGAATATTATTACCGGAAAGCTTATGCCGGACGAAGGCAAAATTGAGTGGGCCAAGAACGTACGCGTAGGATATTTGGACCAGCATACGGTTTTACAGCAGGGTATGACTATCCGTGACGTACTGGCTTCTGCTTTCGACTTTTTATACGACATGGAAGCCCAGATGAACGAACTTTGTGAGAAGATGGGCGAGGCTTCTCCGGAAGAATTGGAAGCATATATGGAAGAGTTCGGTACCATTCAGGAGCTTTTGACCCAGCATGACTTCTACATGATCGACTCCAAGGTGGAGGAAGTGGGACGTGCTTTGGGACTTACGGATATTGGCTTGGACAGAGATGTTACGGAACTGAGTGGTGGCCAGCGTACCAAAGTACTTTTAGGCAAGCTTTTACTGGAAAAACCGGACATCTTACTTTTGGACGAGCCTACCAACTACTTGGATGTGCAGCATATTGAATGGCTGAAACGTTACTTGAATGAGTACGAAAATGCATTTATCTTAATCAGCCACGACATTCCCTTCTTAAATAGTGTTATTAACTTGATTTATCATATGGACAATCAGTTATTGACCCGTTATGTAGGTGACTACGACAAATTCCAGGAAGTCTATGCTATGAAGAAAGCTCAGCTGGAAGCTGCTTACAACAAACAGCAGAAGGAAATTGCGGATTTGAAGGACTTTGTGGCACGTAACAAGGCACGTGTTGCTACCCGTAACATGGCCATGTCCCGCCAGAAGAAGTTAGATAAAATGGATATGATTGAATTGGCTGCCGAAAGACCCAAACCGGAATTCAACTTTAAGGAAGCACGTACTCCCAGCCGCTACATCTTCCAGACCAAGGATTTGGTCATCGGCTATGACGAGCCTCTTTCCGCACCTTTGAATCTGGAAATGGAACGTGGTCAGAAGATTGTTTTAGTCGGCGCCAATGGTATCGGTAAGACTACATTACTTAAGAGCATTTTAGGATTGATTCAGCCCCTGTCCGGTGCCGTAGAACAGGGAGATTACCTGCACATCGGTTACTTTGAGCAGGAAATGAGTCAGGATGTAAATACCACCTGTATTGAGGAAATTTGGAACGAATTTCCCGGCTTTACCCAATACGAAGTGCGTTCCGCCCTTGCCAAGTGTGGTCTGACTACCAAGCACATCGAAAGCAAGGTTAAGGTACTTAGCGGTGGCGAACAAGCCAAAGTACGCCTCTGCAAATTAATTAACCGCGAAACGAATATCCTGCTTTTGGACGAGCCTACCAACCACTTGGATGTGGATGCTAAGGACGAATTAAAGCGCGCCCTGCAGGATTACAAAGGCAGCATCCTCATGGTTTGCCACGAGCCGGAATTCTATGAAGGTCTGGCAACGGATGTGTGGGACTGTACTAAGTGGACCACGAAGGTATTTTAATCAGAATATGCAAAACGTCATTGACCCTTCTCTTATTAGAAGTTTGTCAATGACGTTTTTCTTTAGTTACTTCTTTTTCATGACTCGGTCCTCCAAATCACATTCCGGTCTGCCAGCACGCGGGATATATTTAAATTGCGAAGTGTAGTATCTCCCACTCTCTCATGCAGATTTTGCAAGTACCGATATGCATTTGTACAAGCATGCATGCCTAAATAAGTATCATTCACTGTTTTCTCGGCATAGGTTCTGCATCCTTCCTCATCACTAATAAAATAGTAGTCCAAGTCACAACCCTTCTCGTCCATCCATTCAAGCATCACCGGTGCCGCATCAGCATTCAACTCTGCCAAAAACTCATAATCATTGTATTGCTCTCCCTTAAAGAACTCACTTCTTGTTTCTTTGCTTCCATCAATATTTACCTTTGCAATCCAATAATCCGGATGACTGAAGGACAGGCACAAATACAAGCAAGTCACCACCGCCATACTGTAGCGGAATAGCGGGAAGCTCTCCTTGAAAATATACGCTAGCACGCCTGCAAAAATCAGTGCCAACACTACCAGTCCCCAAAGTACCAATATACGTAAGAAAGTCAAATAATAATACTGGATATAAATAATCATACGCATGGCACTGGATGCAATCATAATAAAAGTACACAATGACATTACCACTAAAATACCCTTCAGCACCTTGCTCTTCTTGAAATAACACAATCCTACCAGCACCATAATCAAATTAATAATACTAACCGCCAACAGCTGGAAAAATCCTTCCCTTGCATACTCCGCATAGGTATAACCGTCCGGCAACTCCATGTTACCAATAAACAAATATAAAATCTGCACACCGCTGAACACCAGATAAAGAGCAGTCATAATGCCGGCTACCGGAATAGCAATCAGCGCTTCCCAGTTACGGGTATCCTTTACTTCCTCGCTTAAACCCTTCTTGCACAATACTGTAAGCAAACAATAGCTTGCCATAAACATAAAGCCAATCATAAACGCAATAGGCACCAAATCGCTCATATCCAAACCACTCAGTGCTTTGTCCGCCATATTCTTAAACACAATATCCGCACTGGTCAAAAGTAAAAATACGATCAAAAATAGGGGTATGGTTATGAGGATACCTAATATTACATATAAATACTTGCTGTTTTTCTTATCCAATTTGTTTTTGCAATACCAAACAGCATCTGCAAAAGGATTCCCAATCTCTCCTATAGCCATTACGCAAGTTAATCCAATTGAGCTCAAATACTTGCCCAAATTCCACTGCTTCGTACTGTAGGTCACATCTAACAACAGGCTGATTGTCAAAAGAAATACTCCTGCCTGATTAAAGAATATAATACGTCCATCATCAGTACAGAACGTAGAAACCGACAGAAGTACCATACTAATCATGTAAAAGAAGTTGCCTTTTTTCCAGGAAATCCCAAGTTTTGATAAGCAGTAAGAGATAAACACGAGACTTCCTGCCACGAAAAAAGGGTAGGTTATACCGGAATTGTTCTTATACATACAAAAAGCATACAGGCACGCGTACAAAAAGGACGCCACGCCGAAAATGTGAAAATTCTCCTTAACCTTCTTATCATATAAAGTTTCCACCTTAGGTGCCGGTTGTGGCACATTCGATGCCCCCTGCTCTCCTGCCGGTGCCATACCCTGTCCTCCATGTGGTACATTCTGCACTTGCTGTATTCCACTTTGGGGCTGCACTCCACCGGTCACTCCGTTCTGCGGCCCGGTCTCCTGCCAAACCTTATTATTTGTATCATTCATACCATTTACCTCCTGTTCTGCGTTGTCGCACTCTGCCTCTAAGTTATGGTGCTTCTTCACACCTTACTCCTCTGACCTGCTCTCCACATCCGCATCTTCCACATATTCTAAAATATCTCCCGGCTGACAGTTAAGTGCCTTGCAAATAGCATCCAAGGTACCAAAACGCACTGCCTTTGCTTTATTATTTTTAAGAATAGACAGATTCGCCAATGTAATATCTACTTCCTTGGCCAGCTCCGTCAACCCCATCTTTCTCTTTGCCATCATTACATCCAAATTTATGATAATTGCCATGTTATTACTCCGTTTCTTTATATTGCCGCTTCGCGTCGCTTGGTTTTCTTAAGCACTGATTATATGGTAAAATCGTTCTCCTCTTTATATCCTACCGCCTCTTCAAATACAAAGGACAGTACCTTACTAAACAATCCAGCTATAGTAAATACCAAAATCACCACTCCCATAGCAATGGTTACATATACCACACTTCTAACGATGGACATAATTACAATAAAACAACTCCACTTGCTCATTTTATCCAAACTGACCACATTTTCCTGCACAAAGCAGTTCTTATCAATGACGGTTTTAAATATCTTACGAAGCTCCCAAATAATCTTTACTGCTGCTATTCCAAGCACAAAATAGATAATTACAATCTCGCCGTAATGTCCCTGCATCCGTTCTATGTATTGCTCCAGCCACTTAACGCTGAAAGGCAACGTAACCGTTACCACAATTCCTCCCAAAAACATAAAATCCAATATATACTTGGTTAATTTAATCAAAGTATCCTTCTTCATATAGGTATCCTCCTTGCTATTTAACTGGATAATACTACCTTTTAAATCGAATGTCAATATCTTTTTATTGATTTTCGATAAATTTATATTGTTTTTCAAAAGTTTCCAAAGATAGTTGCCAAAAATGCAAATTCATTTTATTCTATTACTAGTGAGATTTTATCGCTTTACAAATTCATGTTATGGAGGAATGTTCCATGAAAGATAAGAAAAATATAATTATTGTTGTACTTGCGGCATTGGTGGTAATTCTCTTGGTTCTGCTCTCGTTCATGATTGGAATGAATGCAGGACAAAGAACCGCCACAAATGCTACTTCCGGAAATGAAGTCGTACAGGGACCTACGGAAACTACACCACCGGGAAGTACAAATGATACTACAGCCGATGGAACCGGCACTGCAGTGGAAGTTACCGCTGCTCCGGATACCACGCAAACGGACGAATCTACTCCGGTTCCTACCCAGGCACCGACTCCTACACCGACTCCTGCCGATACGCCGGAGCCGACCAAATCACCGGAAGATAATAAATCCGACAGTGAATTGAACGAAGCATTCCCTGCAGACGCTTTCACCCTAACAATCAACAATGATGATACCTGGGGTGAAAATCCCAAATACTATCGTATGAATATGATGTTAACCAACAACATAGACGAAGGTATTAATGGCTGGGAAATCCGCGTGAACGTGGGTGCAGATGCAAAAATTGACAGCGGTTGGCGCGGAAAGTATAGCATAGATGGTGAAGAACTTGTGATTACCAATGAAGACCATAATGCCAAGGTTCCTGCCGGCGGCACTATTGACTTCGGTCTGATTATTTCTAACATAACCGGCGATTTAAGCTACGTAGTCATTCCCCAAGGCACTGACAATGGCAACGGTAACAACACCCAAAGCAACGGCCAAAGTGCCAATGCTCTGAAGGTTCCGGAAGCCACCACGGATGACTGGCTTTATGTAGAAGGCAATAAAATCGTGGACAGCGAAGGCAAGCAGGTATGGCTAACCGGCGTGAACTGGTTTGGCTACAACACCGGCACCAATATCTTTGATGGTATTTGGAACTCTGATTTGAACAAATCCATTCAGGGAATTGCAGACCACGGTTTTAACTTAATTCGTATTCCTATGTCCGCCGAACTACTTTTACAATGGAAAAACGGCGAATATCCTACCGCTAACTACAACCACGCTACTAACTACTACTTAGAAGGTATGAACAGTCTGGAAATTTTTGATTATGTGATCGGTCAGTGTCGTGCCAACGGTTTGAAGATTATGATTGATATTCACTCTGCCAAAACCGACGCCTCCGGCCATAATTACAACATGTGGTACAAGGACGATATTACCACCGAAAAGTATCAGGAAGCATTGGTTTGGATTGCAGAGCGTTATGCAAAAGACGATACTATTATTGCCTACGACTTAAAAAATGAACCGCACGGCAAACCAAATGAAACCGACAGAGCCATCTGGAACGATTCCACAGATAAAAACAACTGGAAATACATAGCAGAGCAAACTGCACTGAAAATTTTGGAGAAGAATCCGAACGTATTGATTATGGTAGAGGGAACTGAAATTTATCCTATGGATATTACCAAAAACGGCGACTTTTCCTCCACTGATTCCAAAGACTACTACTTTAACTGGTGGGGTGGTAATTTACGAGGCGTGAAAGATTATCCTATTGATTTGGGCAAATATCAGAACAAGCTGGTCTACTCTCCGCATGATTATGGTCCAACCGTTTATCAGCAGCCTTGGTTCTACGACGGCTATGATTTTGACAGCTTATATGCTGATTGCTGGCATGAGAACTGGCTCTACATCCACGAAGAAGGAACCGCTCCCCTGCTTATTGGCGAATGGGGTGGCTTTATGAGAGAGCCCAACCTGACCTGGATGACTCACATGAGAACCTTGATTCAAACATACCATCTTCACCACACCTTCTGGTGCTTCAATGCCAACTCCGGCGACACCGGCGGCTTGGTACTGGATGACTTCACCACCTGGGATGAAGAAAAGTATGCCTTTGTAAAAGAAGTACTGTGGCAGGAAAATGGCAAGTTCGTAGGACTTGACCATGAAATTCCTTTAGGCACTGCAGGTAATGGTATTACACTGAGTGAGGCGAAGGGATTGAAATAAATAAAAAAGCGAATACTCCCCTTGGGTTATCATACAACCCTAGAGGAGTATTTTATTTATATGATGGAAAATGCAGCACAAATACCGGAAAACAAGTTAGATACAGTATGTATAATCCAACTTGGAATAATTGAACCATTAGAATTCTTTTCATTAACATACCCCATAAACCACGCAATCGCTCCCGTTAATGCAATAATTAAAATTGCTTTTATAGCTCCTACTAGTAAGATGAACATTACTCCATGCAATAATCCAAATAATAACGATTGGATTAGATTTGCCATGTTAAAGCTCAATTTATTAGCTATCCTTTAAGTAAAAAAGCTCTTCCGGAAGTGCAGTATTAAAAGCAGCATATATAATCATCGCTGGTATCGCCTTTATTCCAAGTCCCGCAAATTCGGAAGTCGCAGTTTCAACCCCTTTCATAGTATAAAAGGTTAATACTCCCAAAAATAGAAATGCTATAGTTGTTATAATAATGGCAATTAATGCTCGCTTATCAAATTCCGGTTTTTTCAAACCTATCCACTGCACAAATTTTTGTTGTTTTCTTGCAGTTACAAACCACCAAAGAAATGGCACAATTGTAAAAATTATTATTTGCAATATGCTACTTACAATTTTGCTTAAAAATAATTGCATAACCTATTACTCCTCTGCCTCCGGGTCATACTCCAAAATATCCCCCGGCTGGCAATTCAACACGTCACAGATGGCCTCCAGTGTAGAAAAACGGATGGCACTGATTTTACCTGTTTTCATCTTGGAAAGGTTGACATTGGAAACGCCTACCTTTTCCGACAACTCATTTAAACTCATCTTACGGTCAGCCATGACTCTGTCCAACCTTAATATTATCTTACCCATATCTGCCTCCACATTACAAAGTCTCATCTGATTCCTGCTGTAACACTGCACCATATTTAAAGATATACACTAATACTAGCACAATCAGCACCACCAAAACAACACCCAAATCCACCGTTAAAGATACGCTGACTCCGCCATTTAAGAAGCTGTCCTTTACGGAATTGGTAATGGATGAAACAATGGTCCATGGAATCAGTGAAATGGCCAAATTCTGCATCTTTTTAATTACATTTTCTTCAAAAGGGGACTCACAGTCGCGGAATGCCTTGCATAACTTTTCTACAAAAGTAATGGTTACAATGGTCATTGCCATAGCTAAAGAAGCAATCAGCCATATCACCGCCAAACTTCTAAGTGAAAATGTTCTTCCATTCGATGCCCACAGCATGGTCATTACATTTCCGGTCACATTCGAATCTACAATCTCATACTCCTGACCTGCTACAGAGAATCCAAATTCACCATCCACCATGCCAACCTGCACATCTTCTACCATGATTTCCTCTCCGGCAGTCATAGTCTCCAGTTCCGTAATATCTTCTTCTGTAATCTGTTCTCCCATTGCAGCAAAATCAACTGCAATCTCCATGTTACCACCCATGGTCATTTTGATGCCATCCTTGGGCATCACGAAGCAAGCCACAGCCGCCACTAATATCGTTACCAAACCAATGATTACAAAAATCTTTGCGATTACCGCGATTACATAACTGATTTTACCCACCTTGTTAATTTTTTGAATTGCCTGTTCTTTCATTTCCTCTCTCCTCATTTCTTGGATTCTATAGGTTTCGAATCATCCTCTTCTAAACATTCAAGTATTTTCGAATCCTATCCACTAATTTGTTGTGTGTATCACTCTTGCAAGAAAGTGTACGATAAAGAATAAGTTTTTAATGTTTATCGTTAAATGCACTATAACACGTGTTTTTACCCTTGTCAACAACTTTTTAATGAAAAACATTAAATTTTTTATTTTATTTTCAAAAAAGCGACTACCCTAAGGTAGCCGCCATCATATCATCTACTAATTTTCTAATGTCTGTTTCTGCAAATCTGCCTTTCATCAACGGATCTGTCATAAAGGCTTCCACCACCAGCTCTTTATCCACCGGCTGGCTTAAGGCTGCCTGCAGTACTCTCTCATGATTCTCCACATGGGGCATAATCAACGCCTTCACATTTTCTGCCATTTCACCTGCCTGAATGGGACGGATTGCATCTCTTTCAAACAGGGCATTGGTCTCTACTACTGCAGTTCTCGGCAAGTTAGCAATCTGTCCGGCAGTGTTGGGAATATTTACATTGCTGACCACTCTTTCCAAACCGCACAGCGCCTTGATTAATAAAATGCCCTCTTCACCGGTAGGTTTCAGTTCAATGGTTTCCTCACCCTTCAGAAGTCTGGCAGATTTCTCCAATCTTTCCTTTAAATCGTTTTTACGCCACTCCACAGTGGTCAAACCAAACTTCCAAGAAGTTACGGTTTCCGGGTCTTTCAAATACTCATCTCCCGGCATAAACTCTGCCAAGTGTCTGTCACCTGCTGCCGCAATCAGACCATAGCGATTGAACAAATCCATTTTCACTCTATGGGCACAGTTGAAGCTGGAATTCATCCAGTGATTTTCTGTAGCTTCATAACCTTCCTCGAAATGCTTTTCAATGTAATTTTTATATACCGGGAACAAATCAATTCCCTTATAACTTGCATAATCAAACCAGGTAAAGTGATTGATACCTTGTACATTTACCTGAATCTCTTCACGTTTTACTTCTTCCAGCCCTAATTCTCTTTTTGCAATACCGGCAAGTACCGATTGGGTTCCAAACACCTCATGACAACAGCCAAAGGCCTTTATCTCCGGAAATACATGATACAAGGTCTTCACACACATAGTCATAGGGTTGGTATAATTAATAACCCAAGCCTGCGGACTGTATGCTTTTATCGCCTCTGCAATCTCCACAAACATAGGCACGGTTCGCAACGCACGAATAATACCACCCGGTCCCGCAGTATCACCTACGGATTGATAAATCCCTAAACGCTCCGGCATATGTACATCTACTTCCATCTCGTCAAAGGTCTTGGGCAAAATAGAAATCACCACGAAGTCTGCACCGGTCAGTGCCTCTTCTAAAGAACCTACTGCCTTGTAGTCCCACTTGCCCACTACATCCTCTCGACTCTTCAAAGAATTGCCGATGGTTTCGTTGGCCTTAGCAGCTTCCTTGTCAATATCATACAAACGGATGGTACCGGAGATACTCGGCTCCATAGCCAAGTCTGTCATAAAGGTCCACGCCCATCCACGGGAACCTCCGCCGATGTATGCAATTTGAATATCTGTTACTTTGTTGTTTTCATAGTTCATAGTTTCTCTTACCTTCCCTTCTCTATTTTATGTACGCATCAAAAATCAGCTTACCTCTTTGAATAAACTTCCGCTTATCACCCGACATTCTCATGGCCCGCTTAGTTACGCTCCAGCGAAATCACTTTCAGCACCCGTCCCTGCAAATCCGTAACTACCTTCTTGCTTCTACCCGCCTTAAAAATCTGTCGACCGTTCACATAAGCAAGTGCTTCCTTACCGGTATTCTCTATGCGGTAATGATTGTCTCCCCAAACCTGCTCATAGGTACATTCCCGGTCATTCATGCATCCCCAATAAATTTGCTCCCTCTCTATGTGAACACCATACATACGGGCCGCATATTCCAATACAGAAAGCATAGCGGGACCATATGCATCCTGTTCTCCTTCCAAACAAACACGGGATGGCTCCATAGTAAAGGGGTCGTATTGTTGCACAAATACACAATCCTCCCCAATGGCCTGAAACAATTTGTTGCCAAGAAGAGGCTGTATCCAATCATAACCGTAATTCTCCAATGCCCGGACGGCTCTTTGATAAGTAAGTGCTTCTGCCTGGCCACTCCAATTGTTCGTAGTAACATTACGAAACAGTGGATCATTTACCGCTACTGACGGCAAGGGCATCTTGGTCCAAAACTCCTGTGGATTCAACAAATGCTCCTTCACAAACCGGTCTGCCATATGTGGAGACAAGCTGTGCCAATACATGGCACGTAAACTATTATGTATCAGCGTAGGCATGACTTTGTGATTTTTATCCCTGTCAAAGCAGGCTCCGCGTTCCTCATTCCATAAATATTCGCGGATTTTCTGCTGTACCTGCAATGCCTTTATGCGCCACTTTTTCCCCAACTCTTCTTTTCCTACTATATCACAAATTTCTCCCAATGTCTCCCTGGCACTATAAGAAAAACTCATAATATCTATAGAAGCTATAGGAACTACCTGACAATTCTGTGGCGGTACTTCTTCCGTCCAAGCATCCGGCGCATCTTCGTAACGCTCGGCATGGTCCTCTCCGGTATCGTACTTACACCAGGTTTCCAAACAGCCATCCCCATCGGAATCCCTTACACGCCACAAATAATCATCGAAACGTTCCAACGTACTATACAAAAGTTCCAGATACCCCCCGTCCCTTCCCATGAGATAATACATATTCAACGCCGGAGCCGGAAAGCAAAAACCCTGAAACTTATTAAATTGAGGCGTCAATACACCATCTATCATGGCGATACTACCCGGTAGCCTACCGTCCTCCCTGATGTTTTCCATAAACATCAGTTGGTTATTTAGCGCTACTTCCATATTACGCTTGGCATACATTTCACCACCCATAGGTTGTGTTTCCAGCCAAATCTTCTCATAACCTCCACCCTCAATCAGGACATTACGTCCCGCAAAATCCTTGATATTCTCCAGGGACTTTTTCTCTGCAGTATCGACCAGCTTTTGTAAGAGTGAGTCTGAAGTTTGAAAGTTTACTTTAGTTTTTGTTATCATATTAACTCCACATCAAATCCCTGAAAATCCGCACAGTACCCAAGACCTGTCATATCATGCACATACAGTCCGAAATGAGCCCCAGTAAAACCTCGACAATATTCGTCCGTCAAAATCTGTGTGCTTTGAGGCGCTCCTATGGGTATCCATGGCAATTCTCCACTACCGACTATCAGTGCTTCATTCAACAGCCCTCTTTCCGTTGCTGACTTCGTCATCACTTCCGCCATCCGATACGCAAATTGCACCGCCTTACCTTCTTCTACCACTTTCGCCCGTAGTGCCACAGCTCCGGTATCCGGCAATTCCACCGGCTCCACTTCATCTGTTATGACTCCCATGTCACTTTTAAGCAAGATCATTACTCGCTTGCCCTCTTCTGTTCCAGTCACGCCCAGCACATAAAAGTTCAGAGCATCATACATGTATGTCAGTCCTGCCAACTGTTCCACGTAATCCGGTGTGAACTCCATCGTGGCCGTCGCCGTTGCCATAATCTCCTGCTGCCTTACCGCCAGCAAAGATACTCTATGTAAAGAATTCATGGACTCCTGTCCCTTCATGCGAAGCCAACCTTCACGGGACTGCAAATCCACAAAGCCTTCATAAGAGGTTCTGGGGGACACAAAATCTACCGGTAAAGATTTGCAGGAAAAATCTGCGTGGAAGTCTCTTGACAGTTTTTCCATACCATCCACCGAACCGGCGCCGGACGCCTTTACTGCAACCACTGGCAGGCTACCACTACTATTAGATCCTGCGCCTCCCACGCAACACCCTTTCGGCTCCTCCACCAGCGTCTGTGCAAACCGGCCACCGCACGCCAGCTCCAACCATCCATCCTCATTCCACTGCATCTTCTGTATGGCAGTTTCCCTGCCTAAAGTGCACCACTCCTGACCACCTAAAGGTCTGGAGCACAAATGCACCATATAAACCTCTCCCTCCGGAGTTTCCACAAAGTCCGCATGCCCACACTTTTGCAAAGCACTCATATCACCACGGTCAGAAGTAAGAATCGGATTGTTTGGCGCAGTTTCAAAAGGTCCCCAAATGCTTTTCGACCTTGCCATGGTCACACAATGCTCATAACCGGTGCCACCCTCTGCCACCAGCAAATAATACCAATCACCAATATGATACATGTGGGGCGCCTCTGTACGACCAATGTCCGTTCCCTTATATACCAGCTTTCGTTCCCCCACTAACTTCCATGTGCCCGGCTCCAACTCTTGCACCAAAACACCCTTGAAACCATTTATCATATTAATCAGATACTTACGGCCATCCGTATCATGAAACAAGGACGGGTCAAAACCAATACTGTTTAAATACACCGGCTCCGACCACTCACCATAAATATCCTCAGTATACACTAAATAATTGTGGGTATTGTAAAATCTACCCTTCTTGGTCTTTACATCCGTAAAAATCAAGAAAAAGTATTTCCCATCATAACTCAAACAAGGAGCCCATACACCACCGGAGGTTGGATTGCCCAACATATTCAACTGACTTTGCCTGCGAAGGGGCGACGGAATCTGCTCCCAATTCTTCAAATCCTTGGAATGAAACAGCTTCACCCCCGGCCACCACTCAAAGGTAGACGTGGCAATATAATAATCTTCCCCCACGCGTATGATGCTGGGATCGGGGCAAAATCCCCTAAGGATTGGATTCTCTATCATGGTGCCTCCTTATTACAAATCCATTTCTTGCTTGCGCATTCATTATTAAAATTATACCATATTACCCTCCGACTGTGTGAATGATTTCAACACAAAATCATGGCAAAAGAAAGCATATTATGCTAAGATTGCTATAAAACAAGAGTTGCTTTATTAAAGAACAAATATACTCCAAAATTTTAGAGGTGACATATATGTTTGGAACTACCTTCGGCAATGTGCTGGCCATACTGTATTTTATATATTTTCAACTGGCTGGCATGATTCTAATTTCAATTATATTCAAAAAAGAAGGCTCACTTACCAAGCTTCTTTTGGGCAGTGTGGCAGGTTCTTTGATGCTACAATGGTTGCCCATACTCTTTGCCTTTTTCTTTGATTTTGGCGTATTATCGCACATATTGGCGGCAGTCGTTGTATTGCCGGTTCTTGTGTGGGGAATTGGGAAGCGTGCCCTGCTGGGTAGGCATATACTGAATTGTCCAGGACGCATCCGTCACCACGCAATATTTTTGATTGCCCTGACGGGACTTTTTGTATTGTGGACATATTTGCTTCATACCCACACTATTCCTTTAGGCGAAGACGGTGCCATGTATGCCGGACAGTGCACCTACGGCGATATGAATATGCACCTAGGCTTTATTACCAGCATTGCCAATCAGGGGACCTTTCCGCCGGAATATTCCCTGTTTCCGGGGACAAAGCTATCCTATCCATTCTTAAACGATAGTATTTCTTCCAGTTTATATTTGTTGGGAGCATCTCTGAGACTCGCCTATATTTTGCCCATGTTAGCAGCTTTTTTGCAGGTAGTCGGAAGTGTTTATTTGCTATCCATCTCCCTATTTGGCTCCCGCACCAAGGCATTGCTTACCAATGTACTGTTTTTTCTAAACGGCGGCTTGGGCTTTGCATACTTTTTTGATTGGTCACGTAAAAGTGAGTACAATTTAGAGAGTATTTTTACCGGTTTTTATACCACACCTACCAATCTGGTAGATTACAACATCCGCTGGGTAAACATCATTGCAGACATGCTCCTGCCCCAAAGAGCCACTCTTTTTGGCTATGCGGTGCTATTTCCTTGCATCTGGCTGCTTTACCAGGCAATCTTTTGTGGCAAAAAGCAGTTCTTTTTAACCGCAGGCATTTTTGCAAGTGCTTTGCCTATGATACATACCCACTCTTTTTTGGGTATCGGTATTATTAGTGCAGCATGGTTACTTTTATATTTGTACCGGGGTGTGGTAACTACCGGCAAAAGTCCTGACAACGGACGTAAATGGTACGGAGCATGGGGACTATTCATATTTGTCCTTTTCATGTGCCTGCTACAAAAACTCAACCACACCGGACGACTTACCTCTGAAGATTTCATGCTTTTCGGTCTAGCCGGAATTGTTTGCTTAATTATTTATGGTATTACCTTACTTGCCCGCTATGTCCTGCAATACGGTTGGAAAAATCTACTGCAAACTTGGGGTGTATATTTACTTTGTGTATTGGTTCTTGCGGTTCCACAGTTACTTTTCTGGACCTTTGGACAAGTAGCGGAAGGCGGTTTCCTTCGCGGACACTTTAATTGGGGCAATCAGGGTGATAATTATCTTTGGTTTTATTTAAAAAATATGGGGCTCCCTCTTTTGCTAATTGTAGGTGCTATTTGTGCCGGACGTAAAAAAAGCGCAGTACTTATTTTGCCGGCAGCGGTTATTTGGTTTGTCATTGAGCTGATAGTATTTACACCAAACACTTATGATAATAATAAGCTTTTGTACATTGCTTACCTTCTTCTGTGTCTGGCGGCAGCAGATTATGGAGTGGAGTTATACTATCAGATCCGCCACTTAGGAGGTGTAAGACTGTTTACCGGTACATTCCTCTTCTTCTCTGTAATTTCCGCGGTACTGACACTAGGCAGAGAAGTAGTATCCGAATATACTCTTTACAGTACTTCCCATGTAGAGCTGGCAAAATATATCGAAGAAAACACCGAACCTACGGATGTATTCCTGACCAACACCCGCCACAATAATGAAGTAGCTTCCCTAACCGGAAGAACCATTGTGTGCGGTGCAGATACCTTCCTCTACTTCCATGGTATTGATACCACCGAACGTAAAGAGCAGGTGCGCCTGATGTACGAAGCACCCTTGGCAAACTTAGATTTGTATGAAAAGTATGGTGTGGATTATGTGGTGATTTCCTCTTGGGAAAGAAGCAGCTATGCCATTGATGAAAGTGTGTTTGCAGAGTATTTTGAGTTGGTATTTAACCATGGAAGCATAAATCTGTATAAAATCAAATAATTTTTTAAAAATTACCCTACGTAAGGGCTTGCTTGTGACGCTACGTCATGATGTAAAGTAAGCCTCGAAAGGTGGTGAAACGCTATGTCACAATATACAACCGGAGAAATTGCCAAGCTGGCAGGGGTAACTGTCCGCACCGTGCAATACTATGACACCAGAGGCATTTTAGTACCCACTGATTTCAGTGAGGGTGGACGAAGACTGTATAACGATGATGATTTAAAGAAGCTTCGTGTTATCTGCTTTTTAAGGGATTTAGGTGTACAAATCAATAGTATCGCTGAAATTTTGGAAGCAGAAAATGCACAAAAGGTTATTTCCCTATTGTTGGAACAACAGCTTTCCATGGTGCAGGAAGAAATTTCGGAACGCGAAAAACAGCGTGACAAAATCCTAACTATCCAAAAAGAAATGAAAAGCTATCACAATTTCTCTATAGAAAACTTAAATGATATAGCACAACAAATGGAAAACAAAAAGAAACTGAATCGAGTTCGTGCAACAATGTTTGGAATCGGTATTCCCTGTGAAATACTGGAAATTTTCACACTGATACTAGGCATCACAAAAGGTATATGGTGGCCTTTCCTTTTAGGTCTGGTAGTAATTATCGGCTGTAGTATTCTTCTCTTTTGGTATTACGACCACAATGTTTCCTTTATTTGTCCGGAATGCCACAAAATATTCAAACCGGGCCACTGGGAGAACTTTTGGGCAAAGCATACCCCTACCACAAGGAAGCTACATTGTAGAGAGTGTGGTTATCACGGATATTGTGTGGAAACTTATCAGGTAAGGGGGGAAAGTAGTCATGGATAAAAAGAATTTTCGTATTTTTATTGCAGGTGCTTTCGGAATTGGCTGGATACTTCAGATAATTGGAAGCATCCTTGCCAGACAGGGCAACCAACTAGGCTTTACTCTTCTTTTGACACTGGCAATGTACGCCCCCTTCGTAGCTACCCTAATAGCAAAAATTCCTTTAAAGGGTATGGGGTGGAAACCGGCGCTTAAGGGCAAGATACGCTTTTGGCTGGGCGCATGGTTTTTACCGGGTGTATTTACCATATTAGGCGGCATATTATACTACATTATTTTCCCGAGCAGGCTGGATTTGACAGGACAATTTTTAGCTATGCAGGCAGGAGAAGCCGCCATGCAGCAATTGGAAGCTCTGGGAATTACTGTATCTATGTATTTGGCAATTATGACTGTACAGATTTTTACTTATGCCCCCTTCATAAATATGTTTGCTGCCCTTGGGGAAGAGGTAGGGTGGCGTGGTGCAATGCAACCTATGCTGAATGACTATTTTGGTAAAACAAAAGGACGCATCATCGGCGGTATCATTTGGGGAGCTTGGCATTGGCCGGTAATGGTCATTGCCGGATATGAGTATGGACTGGAGTATTGGGGTGCACCCTTCCTTGGTATGGTGCTGTTTTGTCTGATTACCACAGTAATGTGTATTTTACTGGATGTAGCCTATGAAAAAACGAAATGTATCTGGATCCCTTCTCTGGCACACGGAGCCATCAATGCAAGTGCAGCTCTGCCTATGATGTTTTTGAATGTAGAGTACGCAGATCAAATGATACTGGGACCGGCACCGGTGGGAATCATCAGTATACTTCCGGCATTATGCTTTGCCGTGTGGGTACTTCTGAGAAATAAAGATTAATATATAAAATAGGATATTAAACTAATTAAAAATTTACTTGAAATATCTCTACAACAATGCTATTATAATTATACAAAAGGAAAGCACCCACTCCAAAGGTGGATGCTCCGAGTTTAGGTTAATTTTTGTCCTTATGGACGACGCCTATCCTGTAGTGCAGACAGGATAGGCTTTTTTGTTTACAATTATTCTTTCTGTTCTGCATAACATTTCCAGATATCAAATAAAATATCACTTCTTGCTTCATATTCCGGGTAAAATTTCTTTGTCAGTTCATCGTAAGCCAATGCAGCCGCGTACAATTTGTTTGCTATCAAGTCAAATGTATCATCACCTGTCACGAATTTATTCTGACCTTCATATTTACGATATACCAGCTCTTCACTATACCCGTAACGATGATGATTTGTACCATGCTCAATATCACGCAAAATCATTTGCTGTACCAGAGTCTCATTAAGATTTACATTAGCCAAATGACCGCTAATCAGATAATCTTTTCGATACAACTTTCCCAATGCCTGAACCATAACAAACCAAAACTCATCAACCTTCTCTATCGGCCAATCAGGATTGCTGTATCTTTCAGGTTCGTTCTGTAATTCAATATCATTAAACAAATCAGCATATCTAAATTCAAAACCGAAATCATATCTTGTACCATCCTTGAAAACAAACCGATATATCCCGGAATCAACAGTCTTGATAAATCCAAGAAATTTATCCGGTGTTATTCCAAATCTGCTGGGATGCTTCATATATTCCAAAGGGGTTATTTTACTATTCGTTGGTAAATTAACTATTATACTTATGTCTGAATCACTGTAGCAATCATGATAACTTTTGTTTATAGCCTCTGTTACATTCGCTTCCTTGTGCTCATCATTTTGTATCACAACATCACACAGCTTCACCCCTTCTATCTCCGGAAGCGCAAGTAGCTTATCAACATAATGTAGCAAGCTCAATTCCACGAAATCTCTATTTATATGAATTATGCTCATTATTTTATCCTCTCCCATCACCCAGAACTTAACTATATCTCCCCCGGCATTCACAAATAAAAATTTACATTTTTCCATTTATGTTAGGGTTACCTTGCCATTTCGATTACACTCCTCACATCTGCCGATATTCACACGTCCCTTGCCGCCAAAGCTGGCAAACTCTGCCACTTCCTTTACTTCACCACAAACTTCGCATCTCGCCCAGCGTATTCCCTTCGCATCCATGACAGGTCGCTCCTGTTGCCCCATAAAAGGTAACACGGACTGCTTTCGTGACTCATAATCATCACTTCCCGAAGTCTCTGCATACAGTCGGTTATCTTTAATCTCCCTATCCTTTGTAAGTATCTCATACTGACGAACCAAATCTGCTTTCTCCTGTTCCAGCATATCCTGATACGCCCAGAAAGATTCGCGCTTGGTTCTCAAAAAATCCTCAAATGCCTCCTCGAAGCCACGAAGCTTTAACTGCCCGTCTACAAACAGCAAATCCTTAACATAGCCTCGACACTCGTAAATATCAGGGTATTCTTCAGATACTACTTCTCTTCCGTCGATTTCGTATATGTTGGGGTCCTCTCTGTATTGCGTAACGGACTTGCCGTCATACCCAAGCACGAACAAGTCTCCGTTTACCGATTCATTCAGACAAAACCTCTTTAGGAAATACGTATGCTCCTCCTGCACAGACTTGCCCGGCTGATCCACCACCAGCCATAACACCTCTATGCCGGCTTGCTCATACTCTGCATTTATTCGCTCTACATCCTTCAAATTGGTAGACTTAGTCCCCAGCTCTACAGCGGTCCTGCTTCCATCCCGCCACGTAAAAAGCAACTGACTGTAATGGTGCTTTAATACCTTCGCCTCCACCTGCACATCATAACCGCAAGCCCGAAAATGCTCGTATAAAGTCATTCGAAGTCCATGAAATACACCACTACTACGCTCAAACAGGGCATAGTCACACTCGTCCTTGTCTCTATGTGCAAAGTAAGGCTCACGGATTTCCCCGTGACAATACTTTAGTATAGGACTTTTACACTCCGGGTCCGAACAACGAAGTTCGCCCTGATAGCTGGCTTTTCGAATTTTCTTCTCTGTATAATAATCCCCTGCCACCTCACAGGCCAACAACCTTTCCCCGTTCCAAAGTGCATTCTCCATAATATTCCTACTTCTTCCTCTTAAATCTTTCCTTTAACCCCTGTCCTCTATAGAATAGCTGATTCTTATACACCTTACCGGTAATCACTACCAGCACCAATGTAGTTACCAGTAAAATACTCGCGTACAACATACCCTGCCAAACAGTAATATTACCCACCATAATATCGCCCGGCAGTATATACGCACTGGTCACGGGAACTATCCGAAGCAGAGTATTCAGCCACTCTTTCTCCTGCAATGGCCCCATATAAGCCCCGAAAAATCCGGCAATCATAATCAATTGATAATAAGCCATCATCTGTGCCAATTCTTCTGCCTTGGTGGCAAAGCTGGCTACCAGACCGGCAATCATGCTGTAGAACAAAAACGCCAGGCAAATCACGAATATTGCCAATACCACAGCACCTGCAGTGAAAGCCGTACTTCCTTCCTGCCCGCCTAAAAGTCTCAGCGCCTCCAATACCACATTGTTGTACTCCAGATACAACTGCCCGGCTATCACATCACCTACGATAAAACCAACTACAAAAGCGACCATCCAAAGAACAATCTGTAAAATAGCGATCACCGTCATGGCGAACACCTTACCGAAAATCAGCCCGTAAGGACGTGTCAGTGTCAAAATCATTTCCATCAGCTTGGATGTTTTCTCCACACTGACAATATTTCCAATACTTTGACCGTACAGTAAAAACATCATGTACATAAAGAACACCAAAATCATGGGAAGCAGCATAGCTATCAGCTCTTCGCCCAGACTCTTCTCCTGCTCACCTGCATCCAAAAACGTGGTAGATATGCCACTCATGGCAAGCACCAGCTTCTCTGTAGCAATACCGGAGGAGAAAAGCTTACTTTGTTCCATAACTATGGTGACATCTTCCAGAAAATCCTCCGCCTCATCCTCTTCTACCTCGGACTGTTCCGGCAGATACAAAGTCATTAAATATCCTTTCTCCGCTTTGCCCACATGCAAAATCACATCCTTGGGCTCGTGAATATCATTGTCCAAAGTGTACAATTTCCAGGCTTCATTTGCCTCTTCCACACTGCCCATGCCGGTTACAAAGGACAGCTCAGGATACTCTTCCCCGAAACTCTCCATAAAACCATCCAAATACAACATATCCAGACCACTTTCGTCCACCACATACACCTGCTGAATGGGAGACATTTCTGTGGCATCCTTCTTTTGCACCACTGCCATAATCACGCTGATGGCACCGCCAATCAAAAATAATGCCAACGCCAGCCCAATGGTTACCGCCTTAAAGCCCTTACCGCTTACGCCCTGCTTAAAGGTAAAGGAAAATACATGATTCCAACCACTAAATAAACTCTTATTCATGGTTTTCCTCCTTTCCGGCTACCGGTTTACGGTTCTTTGCAATCTGCAAAATATCCTTCAGCTTCATTACGGAGCCATTATAGAAAATCATAGACTCATATACCTTTGCCGTAAAGCTGAAAAGTAACGCCGTAAGCACCAAAAGTAATACCAGACTCAAAAGGGCTATTCCCAAAGACACCTTTCCAATCAAAAGGCATGCGGGAACCACAAAAGGTGCCGATATAGGTATCAGACTGCAAACAATGGTAAATACCTGGTTGTCACCACCCAACATAAGCACCATACACAAACCAATACCCAGATACGCACCGATTACCATAGTCATCTGAAACAGCTTCATTCCTTCTGCCACTTCCTCCATCTTGCTGACAGAAGCTCCGGCAAGACCTGCCAGAATACTGTAAAACATCACACCGCACAAAATAACCACGATTGCCACAACCACATCTATTAGAGAAATCTGCGAAACCATCTGCAAGAGTGCCGAAGTATTCATCTCCGCTCCTTGCAGGGTATTTTGTAAGGTATCCTGCAGGGTTGCTTCTCCAAAAAGCACCAGATTTAGCATTGCCGAAATACTGTAACAAACACCCATTACCACAAACTGTATAAGTACCATCAAAAGAGACGCCAGAATCTTACCCACAATAAGTGCCATGGGGCGCACATTTATCATCAAATATTCCACTACTCTTGTGGATTTCTCCGTTACAATAGAGGTGGCAATACTGCTGCCACTTAAGGAAATAATCATAGTTACCACCATAATTCCCATAAGAAGAACCATATACTCTTCTAAGGAAATACCTTCATTCTCCGCCTTGTCCGGCACCACCTCACCGGTATGTGTGAGCATTTCTACTTTTGTATTCACCGGCTGATTTACGAAATCCATCTGCTCCTTGGTTACTTGGATAGCCTCGATTCTGGCCTCATCAAAAAATGCCACCAAGCTATCTGCCACACTCTGGCAATCCTCGTCACTTAAGTCTGCATTCACTGCCTTCACAAAGGTCAGATTGAAATAGCCGCTCTGCTCGTAAACTATTTTTAGCAACAGCTCCGTACTGTCTTCACTTTCTTCCAAAGCATCCACATGACTTTCGAAGGTCTGCCCGCTGTTTGTATCAATTTGCACACCCGTATATGCAGCCTGTGGCAAGGACTTGGAATAATCAATGCCCAGCCCGGTTTCATCATATATAGTCAGCTTCGTCACCTCACTGACGTACTCTTCTTCCTTATCCATGCTTTGAATCAGACTCATGACCGGCATGGAAAGAATCGTTACCACACTCAAAAAAATCAGGAAGCCATAGTAAGCCTTTTGCTTCATGCCCTGTACCAGAGAAAAGCGAAAGACCTCCTGCCACCCTATGTAATCACTCTTCTTCATGGGCCTCTCCTGCTTTCTCTACGATTTCTTTTGTCTCGGTAGCGTCGCCACTTCCGTCTGTCTTCCCCGTAGCCTCGCCTGCCTTTTCCACAAAAATTTCATGCAAAGAAGGCTCACGCAACTCAAATCGAACTACCTTCCTGTTTTCCTTCAACAAATCCTCTAAAAACTTCAGCGCCTGCTCCTCACCGGTTACCTTCAGCTGAGTGCCGTCCGGGGTATCATTCACAATGGGCAGACCATGTTTTTCGATAATATCCCCAAAGCCTTCGTCGCACTTTACAATCATGTTCACACGACCATAGCTCTTCTTAATTTCATTTAAGTTCCCCTGCAGTACCGCCTTACCACGATTCAAAATCGTAATATCCTCGCAGAACTCCTCGATAGTCGCCATTTGATGTGAAGACATAATCAGGTACTTACCCTTCTGAATTTCCTCGCGGATAATACTTTTAAACAGGTCCGTATTGACCGGATCCAAACCACTTAAAGGCTCATCCAAAATGAGCAACTGTGGCTCAGAAAGAAGTGCCGCCATCATCTGAATCTTCTGCTGGTTACCCTTAGAAAGCTGGTCCGCGGTCTTGGGTTTCTCTTTCTTCTGTCCCTTCACCTTGGCCTTCTGAGGATACAAATACTCCTCCAGTTCCAAACGCTTCGCCCAATAATCGATACGCTCCTTGGCCACATCCTTTGCTACACCTTTCAGCTTAGCAAAATAAAGCAGCTGGTCCATCAAAGCATACTTTGGGTACAAACCTCTTTCCTCTGCCAGATAACCCACATTCATGTGCATGGGGTCGATAGGCTTTCCATCCCAGAGCACCTCGCCACCATCCTTGGCAAGCATGCCCAGAATCATACGAATGGACGTGGTTTTACCTGCACCATTAGTTCCGAGCAGGGCATATACTCCCGGCTTTTCTAAAGTAAATGACAAACCGTCTACTACGGTTTTTTCACCATATTTCTTGGTTAGGTTTTTAACTTCTAATGACATCTGTTATCTCCTCACTTATTAATTGTGCATAATACAATCGTTGCTATCTATTTTAATTTACCATATAACTTGTACGCATTCCGGAAAGTAACTTCCTCCACTTCCTCCGTGGAAATGCCCTTGATATCTGCAATCTGCTGTACTACATGAGCCAGCTTACGGGAATCGTTTCGCTTACCCCTGAAAGGCACCGGTGCCAAATACGGACAATCAGTTTCAATCACAATCCGGTCGAGCGGTACATATTCCACTACCTCTTTTAACTTACGTCCGTTATTAAAGGTAACCACACCGCCAACACCGATAAAGAAGCTCATATCTAAAAAGATTTTCGCCAGCTCCTTGCCGTAAGAGAAGCAATGAATCACGCCTCCGGTTTCCTCTGCATGCTCCGCCTTCATAATATCCACGGTATCCTGCGCCGCATCTCTGGAATGAATCACCACCGGCAAATTCACTTCCTTCGCCAAATGCAACTGACGCACAAACCACTTCTTCTGGATCTCACGCTCCGGCTCATCCCAATAATAGTCCAGCCCAATTTCTCCTACCGCCACACACTTTTCCAGCTCACACTGTTTCTTCAACCATTGTATGTCATCCTCGGTCAATTCGCCGCTATCCGTAGGATGCACTCCCAGCGCTCCGTATATAAAATCATATTCTTCCATCAGTCCGATAGTGCGCCTGCACGCTCCCAGACTGGAACCTACGTTGACAATACGGTGAATAGTGGTTTTTGTATTATCAACCCGTTGCAAAGCCTCCTGTGTCATTTCCTTCAATAGTTCTTCTCTGTCCTCATTAAACGCCTTATCATCATAATGCGCATGTGTATCTATTATCATGTTGCTATATCCTTTCTTAACTATCTTCTTAAAACAATGGTTACTGCGTGTATGTAACTTCTACCCATATCTAGCAAATACCTATTACATACCCTTGTAGTGCCCATGGGCAGAAATGTCTGTTATTTTACCCGCCAAACCATAATATACTCTTCTTCATTCTCATCCATAATCTCAAAACCTACACTCTGATACATTTTCACGGCATAATTCGCTTTCTGTACCGCTAATGAAGCCTTTTCGTATCCTCTTTCCCGAAGCGCCTGAAGCATCCGCTTCATCAAAGCAGTACCAATTCCACGCCCCCTATATTCCTTGTATAGAGAAATCGCAAATGAAGGAACTCCATCTTCAATGTGTCCATAGTCATCCATCACTCGTACCCACACAGCACCAACCACCGCTTCATCTACTTCTGCCAAGAAGCATATATCATCCTCATGTGCCCCAAAATCCGCCACATACACCTGCAACTCCGGTTGATAAATAATATCCTTCGGCGGTGCCTGTACACCTTCCGGGATAAAAATTGCTTCATACAGAAAGTCATTCAATAATGCAGTTTCATTATAATTCATCGGCCTAATATTGTACATTACATCCACCCTACAACACTTCTATCATGCATAATACCACCATGTCATTTACTCCACCGTAAAATCCGTCTTTTTCAAGAACTCAATATACTCCCTTACAGTTAAACGTTCCTCTTTTATGCTATAATTCGTTGTTGATTTCTCCGATCTTGCCCGACTAAATCCACTTTTTTCTACTTTAGGCGGTAACTTACAGCTTTCTCACCCGATACCAATATGAGTAAATCTTCTGATAGCCCAGCGTTTCATACAAATGAATTGCCGGCGCATTATTCTGAAGCACCTGAAGATATGCTGTATGTGCCCCATGCTTCACTGCTTCTGCCAAAAGAGCTTCGCACAGCTGGCGTCCGTACCCCTGACGGCGATACTCTTCATCTACAATAACATGTACCAAAGTCACATAACCCCGCTCTAATATGGCAGATGCGCAAGCAACACTTTTACCGTCTACCTCAATACGGCAATAAAAAGTCCGGGGCTGTATCATATGCATCATTTGTACCGCAGTTTCACGCGTCGCCGAATTTGTACAGTGTTCCAATGCAAAGTAAGCTTCTAACCATTCATCCGTAGGTTCTTCTGTAATAATGCATACTCCTATGTCCGGCTTTTCAGCTACAAGCCGCTTATCCAACAATTGTTTTTCAGTCATATGCTGCATATCTGACAATTGCATTCCAGTCACACAGTGCTTATCTGCCAATTGCTTTCCGGCCATATCCTCGCTGGCCATCTGCTCAGCGGCCAAGCCCATATCTGCCAAATCCATCACCATCAAGTCCGTAGGCGTAACTACCCAATATCCCCGACCTTCCAGCATGGCATCCAACCACTCGTCACTACCATCCGTGACCTTAAATACACAAGGCAACTGCCTCTGAGAATAACACTTTTCGCAATACTCCACCTTCGTCTGCAAGTCAATCATCGAAGGATAAATCATATTTACAGAGTTCGCCCGATTGGTATACCCGTTAGAAAAACGTAAAATCCACCCATCATAATACTGTGTCTGCAACGAAGGGTGGGAATTAAAGGACAGCTCCTCGTAAAAACGTATTTGTTCGTTCAAACTAAAATTCTTCATAATCCTTTCTCTCCAGCTCCAACTCCAAGATATTCCACGTCTCGTCGCAAATCTGACAGCGTATCTCCTTCTCCAGCTTCACATTCTGAAAACCTACTGCCTTGTAACAATGATAGGCCGCCGGGTTATTTTCAAATACACCAATGGTCACCTTCTCCACCCGAAGAATCTCAAAGGCGTATTTTAATGCCAAACGGATCATTTCTTTGCCATATCCCTTACCTCTTATAGCATCATTCAAAATTACAAAGCCAAACCGCAGAACCGACTTCTCTTCATCCGTAAACCGCATAATCAAATGCCCCACCACGCCGCTTTCATCGAAAGCAGTCATTGGGAAAAAGTTATCCGGCTCCGGACAGTCCCCATTGCAATCTATATACTTTTTGTTCATATCAACCGGCGCAATCGGGTATGTATCATACCTGTCCGAGGTCCACCTGCGAAATGTCACCTCATCCTTGCACCAACTAAGAATTACCTGCGCATCACAAGGCTTGTATGGTCTGAGTTTTAACATGGTTAGTCCTCCTTACTCTATCTATACAAAACATACTAATGTATCCTCTCAAACACTTCATCGTACATTTCAATTAAACCAACCCACGACTTTGCACCCAAGATAAGTAATGACGCTCATCGTCTAATTCATACTCATAATCCATCAATGGCTCAAAATGATCAATTATATCTATCGCCTCTTTTAGCACATCTTCTTTCGTCTTCCCGGCAATATCAATCTGTACCTCATTGGGTAATAAACTTCTGTTCATGATGACGTCATTTGCTCTTTCCACATAATCAGGTATATACAATCCACCCTCATTATGATGTCTATGTATCATTTGATTCTTTGTTTGAGTCGTATCGCTTGAAATTAACTTTAATGTCACAAACTTATAGCCCTTAAAAAGCAACGGAAGCTCTCTGGTTCTGATGTCATCAAAATCCAAAGCCACAATATTTCTAAGACCTTTATCATAAAAGAATTTCAGTTGAAGCAAAACATTGTCCCAACACAATTGTTCCTCATATATTCCAATGTCCGACACACTTTTAGGAATCATAAATTCCGGAACCATGCTCTGCTCAAAGTATACCCCACTATAATGCTTGTACAATTCTTTCGCCAAAGTCGTTTTTCCTACTGCACTAGGGCCAATTATAAAAATAAAATCCATGATTTCCTACTCCGCATAATAATCTGTCCGAAACTCTGCATTAATCTCGGCCACTTCCTTCTTCCCGTCTATATAGTCGCGGTACATGTCCCACAAGTCAATTTCACACTCCTCCAAACCATCCTCCGACGGAAGCCACTCCTTAATCAGCGCAATGCGCTCCTGCTTGGTTGTATCTTTAATCAAAATGCTTTTCATTGATGCCTCCTATAACACTTTCCAAAGTTTCTTGTTACATTCACAGCATGATGTCACAATAGCTTTATGTATTTCAAATTGCCACCTCTGCTTTACATCTCCAACAAAATAGCTCTACAAGGTGCACCGTCCGAGCCGCCCAGATTAATTGGTGCCGCGTTCAAAATATACACACCCTCCGGTATCTTCTGCAAACGGATTCCTTCCAAAAGCACTACCTCTGCCCCCAACAACTTCAAATGCACCTGCATGGGAGCATCCTCTGGTCCTACGGTTTGGGATTCATTGCCTAAAAGCAGAATACCCGCCTGCGCAAACACTTCCGCTGCCTCTAAAGTCACCACAGCTTTACCCTTAATCAAAATTCGTTTCGCAGCTTGCGGCTCCGCTTCTCGCGCTTTTTCTAAAATATTTATGGCATCCTCTGCGGTCACATCTCCCTCATGTGCCACCACATAAGCTTCGCCCACAAAACGCCTCAAATCCACCTGATCAATGGTCTTGCCTTCATTAATAAAATGGTACGGTGCATCCACATGTGTACCGTTATGCGCGCACATACGCAAAGACGTCAGATTGTACAAGCTTCCTTCCGACATCTGCATCATAATCTCACGTTTCGGTTGCGGGTCTCCGGGGAATACCGTGCAATTAAAAACTTCTTGTGATATATCGTAAATCTTCATGTTATCTTCCTCCACTTTCTACCCATAGCCTACTTTTTCGGCTCCATAGGTAGACATTTTATTCCACTTTTATGTAATTTCCTTAAATATGTCTACCCATAAACATCTTTATCAATCTCCTTGGGTAGATGTTCTCGTTAATATCTCTACCCACAGACCACATTTCATGGCCCCATGGGTAGACATTTTCCTTGTTTTTCCCTTGATTTATCAGACTTTGTCTACCCACATAACAGTGTATCGGTCTCCGTAGGTAGACGCGCTTACCAGATTATGAATCCGCCTTCATACTGCCACTAAGCTTCCTCTGCTACAATCCCGTATTTACGTCCTTCCTCTAACTCGAATACCCGGCGATTCCACTATCCACATAGCTTCTCATCCCTACAGCATGATAAAATGCATTTGCATGCTCGTCCCCGGCATCTGTAATCAAGGTAAACATTCTCACATCCCCATATTCTTCCATTGCTTTTTGAAGCAAAGCTTTACCAATTCCCCGACGCTTAAACTCCACATCAACAATCAAATCCTGCACATACAGAATATGCTCGCCATCGCCCACGCATCGAATAAATCCTACAAGTTTTGCATCCTCGAATGCCCCCAAAATATATAAGGAATTCTCAAATGCCCGAACCAGCTTCTCATGGTCATTCAAGTATGCGCTCCATCCGGCTCTCTCATATATTTTTACAACCTCGCACATTCGCTCTGTACCAAATTCTTTGTATGCAATCATTACTACACCTCATCCTACTAACTCTTCAAATTCATTCTACTTACATTTTAATTCATCTATCACTTCAAGAACTCTTTCCCGAAATTCTTCAAAATTATCCACGTTTTTCAAAAACGGCACATGCACGAAAACCATTTTTGTATTCAGACCGCTTTGCCCTATGTACTTCAACCCATTGAAATATATCTGATTACAAAAAGACGTGCCGGCATTCCCTGATATTCTCGCATCTATCCCTTTTTGTTCAAAAACATTCTGTAACCTGCCACAATCAAATCCGGTATCCATACACAAATCGCCTGCTTTCGCCGTTGTTTCAATGTGCACCTTATTTTTGATATTCGGTTTTTGGCCAAAGCTGACGACATAGTCAAATGATTCCTTAGAAAGCATCTCTATTAATAACTCTGAATCCTTCACTTTATCATTTGGTAAAAGAAGCAATCTATATTGGCTCCCTTGTACTAACCATTCTGCTGAAGTACCCAAAAAAGCTGTTAGCAGCACCTTTTTGTGTACCTTCCTATACACCAACATCCCTTTACCATAAGGATCATCTTCTGCCCCAAATTCTTCTCGTACAAACTCAAATCCGCACTTCTCCATAATTCTCACAGATGCATTGTTACCATGCATAACGCGACCATACAAAACTTTTACGTCAAAATTGCTTACTACAAAATCGGTCATTGCCAGCACCACTTCTGTAGCAAAGCCCCTGCCGCTATATTTCTCGCAAATACTATATCCTATCTCAACCTCGCCCGGCGCACCTTCCACCTCATTCACACCGGTATCACCGATTAGCTCTCCTGTTTCCTTTAGCTCAATCGCCAAGACATAGGGTAACTGCCCCTTGTCCACGCATGCTTCATAAAACGCAATTGCCTCCCGCGTCTCCTCCAAATCTGCATAGCTTTCATTGGGTATCCACTTCTTAACTTCCTCTTCCAAATGGTTCTTATATAAACATTCCGCATCACTGCCTTTAAATCTCCGGACACGAAGATGCTCTGTCTCAAATATGTAGTTCATGATTTAGTCCTCGAATTTCTCTCCTATAGCAAGTAACATTCGTAATTTGTTTCCTTGATTAACATATCAAATCTGTAACAAACACCTCTGGCACGCCCCGTTTGGTCAGCTCTTTCTTTTGTTCTGCCGTCAAAGGTATACAATATCCTTTATTCAAGGTTGAATATTTTCCACCTACTATTTCTCCATATAAATTACCCACAAACTCTAACCATTTGTGGGAATAATATTTCGGATTAACAACGTTAAAAAAGTCATATCCCCCAGCCACAAAAAATACATTTAGCGCATCAGCCAAGTCGCTATTTTCACTGAGTACGAACTCCTTGGGCAAGGTAAATGTTTTCTCGTCCCACATGTAATATTTATAATGTTCTGTGCTTTGCATTTTCTTCCTCCAAAACATCCGCAAACAACTGAACGGATTCTCCTAATGAACAGAACCACTTCTTTACCGCTTCATCCTCTTTATATTTTAATGGATTTTTCCTGATTTGAAGTGTACGAAGCATACACTCCTTATCCGGGCATAAATTTTCCTCTAGCGCCCATTCTCCTGCTTTTGTCTTGCTGATTATGTCATTATACCGAAGGGTATAAATACATCGTGAAATATCCAATAACCACCCACATGAATATATGGTATCATCCGTTCTTACTGCATATTTGCGAATAGTTTGATAATGTCTTTGGACATTATCAAGCAATTCTTCACGCGTAGGCAATTTTAGTTGTTCGCGTATCTCTGCACCATAAATTAAATCACCATATTTTATTAACTCAAATAGTGAAAATGCGTCAAACCCATAATTATCTGTAATCCTCTGCCCACTTGTCCCCCAATAAACAACTCTTTCGTATTCTTTTTCTCTAAACTCATCAAAAGAAAGAATAGCACCTTCAAAGCTTCTGTAATATTGGTTTCCCGCGTCCTCTGCTAAAAGGTCTTGCCTCAAATTTACCAGCCTCTCAGCTTCCGGTTCTGACAGAACTCTCTTCGTTAGGCACAATATATCAATATCACTCCAGCCCAATTTAAAATCCGACATTACAACCGAACCATATAAATATATGCTAATGATATTATCTCCCAAGATGGAACACAACTTATTAACCATAACATCAATTGATCTATTCACTTTCCGCTCCCTTAGCCCCTGCCTAACGAATTGCCACCTTCACCATCACATCATAGCACAAATAATCCTCATAATTCGTTTTGATGTAATTTGTTTCTGTTTCCACATATCCTCTCTTCCGATACAATCTCTTTGCAGGCAAGGAGGCATCCAAAATAATCTGATTATGCACCTGCGAGATGCGATGTTCCGCACAATCCAACAGTTCCCGACCGAAGCCTTGCCCCTGATATTCGGGCAATACAAATAATCGACAAATCTCATTATCCTTTATTGTTACAGTGCCAACTACATTTTCCAGTTCATCCACACAGAGAAATACTCTGTCCAGCTGTATATCCTTTATGATATTTTCCTCATTATGGTGCTCTACAAAGAATTCCACTGCCCCTTTCGGATAGTAATGAGGGTATATTTGCGTAATGGTTTTTACCGTAATATCTTTTACAACACTCAAATTATTCATTTCAGCTTTAATAATACTCATGTTGAGACCTCCTTACCCAACAAATACCTTCCTCGCCACGAAGCCATCCTCAGGTGCAAAATATTCACTTTGCCCTCATAACGCTTATCCATAAATCGCATCCCTCAAGGGCTTGTCCCAATATATCTTACCACTCATATCACTCGCCAAAGCGTCCACCACTTCCTGCATCTGCTCTAACATCTGAGCATCACGCTTCTTGGAGCGACGTCCCTTGGCATTGTAGATTTCCTTGCTCGCATAGGCATCGTAGGAAATCCCAAAATCTTCCTCATCCCTATGCGGAAAAAAGGAAATACCCACCTCATACATAATATTTCCACAATCCGAAGTAGCTGTCAGTGTAACCACCACGCCTTTTCTCTCCACCTCATTGTACACGCATTCTGCGTTAAAATACTGTTTGTAAACATCGATTACTTTCATGTTGACCTCCTAAATATATTCATTCTGCTCTCATGTAAAAATCACATTAAATACTTCTACACTTCCCTTGTATACAATACATATTTACTTACATGACGAAACCCTAATTCCTCAACCATATCATGTTCGTTCTCATTATGAAAAAATACCAAATATTTCATTCCGGCATTCTTTCCTTCATTAAGTGCCTTTATCATCAATTGCATAAATACCTTGCTATTAAAACATCCATCTACATAATCTACTCCAAATATTTCCATCATAGATTCAACATTAAAACAATAATAAATTGTTCCCACAACCTTCGATTCTTCATAATACAGATAAATATTCCAATTATCTAAATCATTGTATAATCTTTCGTTGTTCCAATACATATCCTCATCGTGTATCCTATGGATTTTTGCAAATTCTGAATAATTATCTTTGGATACCTTAACTATTGGACTGTTATTTGCCAACATTTCATATTCATTGAAGAAAAGCACATCAACATATTCTTCATCTTCTTTCAAGAAATTTAATTCTATCAAGTGTTGCAACACAGCGACATTTTCCGTTGGCAATCCAAAATATAGTACATTTCCCTTATGCCTTCCCGAAATGTAATCTAAAAATTCATCTACTGCCAGCTCCGCATAAGCATTCATATTAAAGGAGCAAAAAGAAATATATCCGTCTTCTTTCAAAACATAATAATGAATCCAACCTTGCACTGCTTCATTAATTTCAAATAACAATATTTCTTCATTCTCTCTTCCAAATGCCTTTCTACTGCGTGCAACAAAATCTTCCTTTGTTTTGACTCCATCCGCATAAGTTGGATAAACAGACTTTGACAAATCCAATGCTAGAGTATATGCAAAATCAATGTATTTTTCCAATTCTTCTTCCTGCAAAACTCTTAACATCCTATAATTACACCCCTCTGGACTTCAAATATCTGTCCTCGTCCTCTCTAGCAGCAATAAATGCCTGCTCCAAGTCTATTTTATAATAATCAGCTAATCTCATAACCTGAGCAATGACATCCGCCATTTCATTCCCCAGCCGCTCGTCCACATCCGGCACATCACTTGTCAGGGCATAGTATTTTTCCTTTATCATAACCTGCTTGGCAAGCTCTCCAACCTGCTTCGTCAATTCAATCATGGCACCTTCCGCCTTCCACTCCTGCAATTCTATCTTGCCGAAGCGCTCCGCCACATCCTTATACATTTCCTGCATCTCTACAAATGTTTTACTCATACAAACCTCCCTGATTCCCTACCTTGCTATACCTCAACATGCCTTCGCTCCTGCATCGCACCAAGCATATTCAATCCTACACCACGCCCCGGCGCTTGGCCTCCGCCAAAAGCTTAGGTTGAATCAACGGATACGTCCAATTCTCCACCAGCTCGTCCGTCAAAATAATCTTCTCTATCTCACTATGTAGCTGCTCTTCGAACCGAAAAACATCCGCAAAATAGAGTTTTCCGAAAGTTTCCGTCTGATCATCGCCCTCGCCTTGCGCCACCGAATAAACACACACCGGCTTTATGGTAAACTCCACAGCCCCGGTCTCTTCATACAACTCCCGCTT
This sequence comes from Acetatifactor sp., assembly GCA_045634745.1. Classification (GTDB taxonomy): domain Bacteria; phylum Bacillota; class Clostridia; order Lachnospirales; family Lachnospiraceae; genus Acetatifactor. Next base: position 60,247 of record JAZRAX010000002.1, read on the forward strand.
CGCCGTATCGTCAATATGTTCACCTGCTTCCCGATGACCACCCGGCACCTCATAGGTGACTCTTTCCCGGTGTTTGCAAAAGACCCACTTACTTGCAGACTTGGCAATAATCACTGCAAATTTTAATAACTCATCCTCAACTTCGTCGTAGAATTTTACAGTTAACACTTTCCACATCTCCCTTGTTATTCGAGCACTACACAACAATTATAACTTATTATTTTTTGGAAGAAAACTATTTTTGCAAATCCATTGTACATGTAACTGTTTTTTCAAGCAAACCTACACTTTTTTAAGATAAAATCAAAACAGAATCGACTGTCAAATAGCAGTTCCGATTCTGTTTTTTGCTTCAAATATAGAATAACTATTTAAAACTTCTCCTCCATCTCCTGGTAGAGTTTTGCTAATCTCTTATAAGACAAATCAGTCTCATTCAAAATCGTGTAGCGGTCCGGACGGGAGGCTGCTGCCTGTTGCCATGCGCCCACGAAAATTTCCTCCGTAATGCCCCAGCTTGAAGGCTTCACCGGCAATTTGTACTGCTTCAAAAGTCTGGTGATTTTGCCAATGTTACGGTTCTGGAAAATACATGCGCCGTAACTTCCCATAGCTACTGCTATGCCATGAGTCACATTTACCTGCTCACTGAAATTTTCTTCCAACGCATGGCAGAATAAATGCTCGGAACCACTGGCCGGTCTGGAATCCCCGGCGATCTCCATCGCCAAACCACCCATTACCAACGCCTGTGTTAACAACTTAATAAAATCCTTGCTTTTCAGCTCCATCTGTTCATTAAAGCAAATGGTATTGAAGGCCATCTTGGAAATCATATATGCAAAGTCATCCACACGACTGTTTCCTACCGTATGCGCAATCTTCCAATCGTTCAAAGCAGTGTATTTGCTGATGGTGTCGCCGATACCTGCCAAAATCTGCTTTTCCGGTGCTCCTACGATTGCATTTACATCCACAATAATGGCGTCCGGAATAGTACACTTAAAGGTCTTTCTGGCTTTTCCTTCCGTACCTAACACTGCCACAGGAGACGCCAGACTATCATTACTTAAGGTAGTCGGCAAACATAAATACATGGACTTGCTGACGAAGGAAGCGTACTTCGCCAAATCCAACACGGTACCGCCGCCAAAACCGATAATAACATTCACATTATTCATGCAAACATACTTGGCCAGTGCCACCGCATCATCGAAATAATTATTCTTTACCAAATACACCTCTGAATCATTAAAATCCTTTTGCAAGGCTTCAATCGTCTGTGGGAAAATCTTTTGCAGATTTTCATCTGTCACAATAATTACCTTTTTCTTCTTAATATCCGGCACACAGTCCGCCATTACCTCGTCCACATGCTCGAAAATACCCTCTTGTACAATTAAATGATAAGGAAGTCTGAAATTGTTCATAATATTGTCCTTTCTGCATTAAAGAGCACCCACCGTTCCCGCTCCAATGCTAAAAATGTTCGTCCTAATATTTACACTTGTTCCAAATATGTTTTCACATCCAACAATGTTTCAAAAATCTGCTCTGCCAGCTCCTGCATCTCCTCTGTTTTAGGCATCAAATCCGGTACCATAAGCGCTCGAAGCTTCCCTGCAGACGCGGCACGGATACCATTATAGGAATCCTCTATGGCAAAGGCTTCCTCCGGCTCCACCCCCAGCTCCTCACAAGCCTTTAAGAAAATATCCGGCTGAGGCTTACTGCGCGTTACCATGTCTCCGCCCACAACCACATCAAAATACTCTATTAAACCTGCATCGGTCAGCTCCTGCACTACCACGGCCTTGCGCGTAGAGGAAGCTAACCCCACCTTTTTGCCTTGCCCCTTTAAATACTGAAGCAGCTCTTTCACGCCCACTTTGGTGGGTAATCTGCCACCATCGTATCTGCTATGGAACATTTCCGACATTTCTTTTTTATATTCATCATAAGGAAAGTCCTGTCCGTAAAAGTTCTTAAAAATCTCTCTGGTTTCCGTAGCATTTACCCCCAAGCATGCCTCACATGCTCTCTCAATATCCACAATTCCATACTTATCCGCCACTTCTTTCCAGCACACAATCACCAGCCGCTCCGAATCAAAAATAACACCGTCCATGTCGAAAACAACTGCCTTATAACTTCTCTGCATATAGGTCTCCTTTCCTTTCACGCCATGCATTTCATCGATAGCCTATACCAAAAAATTATAGTCTGTTTCCTTTCAAAATACAATACTTTATGCAAACCTTAAGTCCTTGAATCTGCTACACAAATCCCCTTGACATTTCATAGTTAAAAGCGTAAAACATATGTTGGCTGTTATTACAGTCTTCTTTTCAGGAGTGTTTATTATGAATCAGACCAAGAAATATGAACAGGATTTTACACAGGGGGCCTTAAGCAAACAGATACTGCTTTTTAGCATTCCCTTAATGTTTACCAATGTATTACAGATATTATTTAATATGGCAGATATTGCTGTAGTGGGACGCTTCGCCGGAACCGTAGCTTTGGGTGCGGTAGGCTCTACTGCTACACTGGTCAGTCTCTTTACCGGCCTTCTTATCGGTATTGCAAGACCAGCAAGGAGCAGTTTGGACTGCGACTTAGTAACCTACGAATTCACAAAGAGAAGCTTTTTTCTCTGCTTCGCATCAGTATTCCGGCAGGTTTTCAAAATGCTATTTTCTTTGTGGCGAATTTGTTTGTACAGGTGGGCGTCAATAGCTTCAGCGCCACCTACGTTTCTGCCAACTCTGCCGCTGCCAATGCAGACGGCTTGGTGTATGATGTAATGGCCGCCTTTTATACTGCCTGCGGTAGCTTTATCGGTCAAAACTATGGTGCGGGCAAAAAGAAGCGAATTTTACATAGTTACTTAATCAGTATGGCATACTCCTTTTTCATTGGTACCGCCATGGGACTAACCATTTGGTACTTCGGAGAAGCATTTCTATCTCTGTTTACTACGGATATGGCCGTAGTGGAAGCCGGTATGATACGTTTAACCATTATGAGTTTCTCTTATGGGTTCTCCGCCTTTATGGATAGTACCATTGCTGCATCCCGCGGCCTGGGCAAAGGATTGGTACCAACCATTATTATTATCATGGGCTCCTGCATATTCCGTATTGTATGGATCTACACAATATTTGCCTACTTTGGAACCATTTCATCACTGTATTTACTTTATATTTTCTCATGGAGTATTACTGCGATTGCGGAGATTATTTACTTTACATATGTATATAAGACAGAATTGAAGAATTTATAAATAACCAGTGGGGGCGGAAAATTATCCGTCCCCACTACACTTTTAATAACCATACTTCTTTTTATTTCCCACAAAGAATCCAATTGTCACCAACAGTGCTACTGCTTCCGCTACTACGATAGACATCCAGATGCCGTCCAGTTCAAAGAAAATCGGCAAAGTCAACACTGCTACCAATTGAAACAAAAGTGTTCTTAAGAAAGATATAAATGCAGATATGACTCCATTTCCAAGTGCAGTAAAAAATGAGGAACCGTAAATATTGATACCCATTATGAGGAAGGAAATGCTGTAAATTGCAAAGCCCCGCTTGGTCATATTATAAAGCTCTACATCATATCCTACAAACAAACTTGCCAGTGCTCCGGATAAAAGAATCGCCGCCACAGTCATCAAAATACCGGCTACCACATTAAAACCAATACTCTTCCCAAACACGTTCTGCATTTCTTCTTTATTACCTGCGCCGTAATGATAGCCAATAATAGGTGCTGAACCAATAGCGTACCCAATGTACACCGCTATAAATATAAAATTCACATACATTATAACACCATATGCTGCCACACCGTTTTCCCCGGCAAACTTCATGAGCTGAATATTATATAACATATTCACCAGAGAAAGGGACAAATTCGTCATTAACTCTGAAGAACCGTTAAAGCAGGTTTTGCCTAACACCTTCCAATTAACCTTGGCTCTGACCAGTTGTAGTAGGCTAGTGTTTTTCCTCATGAAATATATCAAAGGCACTACGCCACCTACAAACTGACTGATACCGGTTGCCAATGCTGCACCTACGACGCCACCCTGCAACACACCAATAAATAGGTAATCCAACACCACATTAGTCAGTCCCGCAGCCACTGTCACTATCAGACCCATCTGCGGTTTTTCTGCAGTTACCAGAAAGCTTTGGAATACATTTTGTAGCATAAACGGCGTTAATGATACCATCAACCATCTGCCATATGCAACACAATATTCCAACATTTCATCACTGGCTCCCAATAAAATGGCAATGTCTTTGGTAAAAATTATCCCCAATGCAGTAAGAATCACTCCCACTACAATCGTTACATATATGAGCATGGAAAAATATTCATTGGCTTCCTTCTTCTTTCCCTCACCCAATGCAATAGCCACTAAGGCACTACCACCGGTACCAACCATAAATCCAAAGGCTCCCAGCATCATGGGGAAAGGCATAATTAAATTCACTGCTGCAAACTCTGTCTTTCCTGCATAGTTTGATACAAAAAATCCGTCCACCACACCATAAATCGACGTAAAAATCATCATGGCAATAGATGGTAGTACAAATTGAAGTAATCTTTTATATGTAAAATGATCTGATAACTTAATTTCCATACTTACTTATATTCTACCTTAAATTCCGTAAATTCTGCCGCCTTGGTCTCCACCTCACTATGTGCGTACAGTGCAATCATAACACCGGTAAAGCCGGATGCCACTTCTGAAGACAGATATTTCGTCTGCAACATACCTAAATCATGGTGTACACCATCTACCATACAACTAAATCGATAATTGAAATTCGTCAATTCTACTTCCAACTGAGCCTCACCACTCTCACCGATTTCTACTACATTGGGTTCGCAGCTTACCCAACCAATCGCATTACGCTTCACTACCTGATATCCACAATCTGTCTTACGCACAAACAAGTCATAATGCTGCTCCTCATTCATGTACATGGAAATGCCGGCTTCACCTTCTGTCACTCTCACGCGCACCTGTACTTTACCGTTCATTTCACGCTGACGGATAGCCAAAAATGCTGGGGAACCTTGGGTGTCTTCAATCGTATTTACACTTGGCTTCATAAGCAGTCTCTCTGCACTGAAATCATAGCGCTCCTTCTGAGGATTACGCATATATACCCATTCCTTTTCCAACTCTGTATTGGCAAAGGTTTCTACTAATTTACGCTTCTGCACTATGTTCTCCGGCAAGCGGTCTGTTTCTACCTCCATGGGAGTTGTTCCATTTACTCCTGCAGTAAACCAACCATCCTCGTCAAAAGTTACCGGTACCAAATACACTTCTCTTCCTGTAATATGATATTGCATCCACTTATCCAACTGACGGAATGCTAAATGTACCATCCACACATTACCATTATAGTCTTCAATCAAATCACCATGACCTACGCCTTGGATGATATAACCGCCCAAGTTACGATTAGTCAACACCGGATTTGCCGGATAATTCTCAAAAGGTCCATAAGGAGTAGGTCCCTTGCCATACACTACCATATGACCGAACTCCGTACCGCCCTCTGCCACCATGATATAATAAGTATCACCAAATTTGTACAAATGGGGCGACTCTATGAATCGACCGCCTGCACCTTGATAAATGCTCTTAGACGGTGTCAGTTTCTTACCGGTTTCAATGTCAATCTCACACTGGGTAATGCCACCTACACCTTCATCATCCACTCCATTACTCATAAAGTAGCACTTACCGTCCTCAAAATAAAGTGATGGGTCGATACCTCCCTGCTCTACCAGCACGGGTTCTGACCACTCACCATAAATATCGTCCGTCCATACATAAAAATTTCCCATACTTCCTGTATTGGTAGTTACCATATAAAAACGGCCCTCATTATAACGAATGGTTGGTGCAAAAATACCACCACAAACCCCCTGTCCTTCCAAAGGGAGCTGGCTATCACGTGTCAACACGTGGCCAATCTGAGTCCAATTTATCAAATCTTCACTTTCAAACAGCGGCACACCCGGAAAATAATGAAAGGAACTGCACACCATATAATATTTACCATTTGCCTTACAAATACTTGGGTCCGGATAAAAACCGGGAATCACTGGGTTTGTATACTTCATACGAATACCTCCATAAATTTTGAATAGTGATGCCTTCCTTCTCTACAACATATAATCCACTCCGGCACCATGTATGAGTAGATTATACATCTTTCATTCCTACGAGTAAACCCACGTATTTATAGCAATATACTTGACTTTTTTGACTTATAAAACTATAATAACAACAATCGACGGCAGAAGCCGGCAAATTTACATAACCATATTTTATCCAAATAAATTATTGACTTTAATTACGCCAGGAAGGTTATTGCACACTTGCAGAGTGTGTTCTATCTTCCTGTTTTTATTTTCTGCATTTTAATATTTGGAAAAGAACGACAGGCTTTTATTTTACATCGAAGGAGATTTTTTGCATGAGTAACACCAGAAAACTTGTATTATCCGCACTGTTTATTGCTTTGGGAATCGTACTTCCCTTCTTTACAGGACAACTTCCGCAAATCGGTAATATGCTGCTTCCCATGCACATTCCGGTAATGATTTGTGGCTTTGTTTGCGGCGCCCCCTACGGCTTTGCAGTAGGAATTATTGTGCCCTTGCTTCGAAGTGTCATGTTTGGACGCCCTATGATGATGCCTACCGCTGTTGGTATGGCCATTGAATTGGCCGTCTATGGTTTGGTTACCGGGCTTATGTATTCTAAATTCAAGCATAAGAAGCTGGGAATTTACATCTCCCTGATTACTGCCATGATTACCGGACGAATTGTTTGGGGAATCGCCAGCTTTTTCATTTACCGGGCATTAGGCAATCCCTTTACATGGGGCTATTTTACTGCCGAAACACTTATCAATGCTGTACCGGGTATTATTGTCCAACTGATTTTAATCCCAACACTGATATTCGCACTGAATAAAGCCAGACTTTTGGATAATACAAAATAGATTCTATTAGAACATACGCCTGCCGGGCATGCTAAAAAAGTAGACCCTATGCACTATAGCATAGAGTCTACTTTTTCACATACCATACGAATGTACTCTGTCAGACCTACCTCTTCACAACCCACAATAAAATGATTGCAACGATTAGTAGGAATCAATATTTTATATGCCTTGCTGGCACCAACTGCCGTGGCAATGGCCGGCGTAATTTCACCCAGCAGTGCATTGGCAAATACAATCCCTACCGGTCCAATAATAATATCCGAATCTGCTGCATTTACAATGCATGGATTCTCACCGGTGGCCCCATAAGTAGCACCTGCCTTCATCATCGTAGATGTGGCAATACTATTGGTTCCGATAGCATAAAGCTCCATCTCCGGATGATTCTTCTTTAACTGTTCGATTACTGCTTTGCCCATCTTGCCGCCCTGACCGTCAATGATTGTTATTTTCATGGTTTCTTCCTTTCGTCTCTCGCTATATGAATGCCAAAATCACAACGTTTCATCACCATTCCCCGCACTTCATAATCAACTTCTTATATATATTCTCCACCATCCAAGGCTCCGTAGATATCTGCAAGGCTTCCTCAAAGGTCCACCACTTCACTGCCTGATTCTCTTCCGCGTTTATCCGAAGCGTTTCCTGCTCGTCTGCCTCTGCCAGATAGGTTACATTAAAATGCAAATGGCTGGGCACATAAATACCCTTTTTCACATGTCCATCCACCGTCAAAGTCTCCAGGCTAAAAATCTCCTTGCTGACCAAGGTCGCATGCCTGATACCAGTTTCCTCCTGCAACTCCCGCAAAGCCACCGCGCACAAATCCTCACATCCGTCCGCATGACCACCTATCCACGACCAGGAGTTATAAATATTATGGTACACCATTAGCGTCTTCGTTCGCTCTTTATTTACCGTCCATATGGAGGCTGTAAAATGTGCAAGTTGGTTTTCACGCTCCAAATAGTCGGTATTCTGCGCCATAAAGCGCAGCATCTGACTCTTGTCACGAGCTTCCTGCTCGTTTGTGGGGGTGTAGTTTTTGATAGATTGTGATAAATTCATTAATTTTACTCCTCCTTCAATTCCTCCAAAGAGGCTACTACCCTTTCATTCCTCTCCCAGTCTTGTATTTAGGGATATTCAACTAATCCCAACCTCTCTCATAATATCCTACTCTCCGCCAAGCCGTGCTTCTATCCCTTCACCGCCCAGCGCATCTTCGTAGATCTTGCACGGGGATTTCTCACGCACTCCTCTGCAGATGGACGCACACAATCCTCTGCCACCTCACTGTAAACGCCTTCCTTCTTCCACTGCTTGAAGGATTTCTTCACTAAACGGTCCTCGCCGGAGTGGAAGGTCAAAATGGCCACTCTGCCTCCGGGTGCCAAAATATCCGGCAACTTCTCCAAAAAAGCATGAAGCACTTCATATTCATTATTCACATCGATTCGCAACGCTTGAAATACTCGTTGACAGGACTTCTTCACAGCTTCCTTGCAATCCTTTTCGGAAGCTTTCTTCACTTCCGGCACGCGCATCAAAGCTTCCTCAATGGCTTCTTTTAACTGTGTAGTGGTCTCGATTTTCTTTCCACGCTTCGCACCGGACACGATTCTATCCGCAATTTCATAAGCATAAGGTTCGTCTGCATTTTCTATGAGCATCCCCCGTAACTCTTCCCGTGAAATGCCCTGCAATCTTTCCGCTGCACTTACCCCCTTGGTAGGATCCAGACGCAAGTCCAAGGGACCCTCCACCTTGTAAGTAAATCCGCGCTCCGGATTATCAATCTGCATGGAAGATACACCCAAATCCGCTAGTACAAAATCAAACTTACGGCCAGCCTCTTTCACCACCTCATCAATATTGGCAAAATTAATCAGCTTCACGGTCAGCACATCTTCACCAAAACCCTGAGAAGCCAATCGCTCCTTCGTCTTTGCTGATTCTATGGGGTCCACGTCCAATCCGTAAATATGTCCCTCCCCCTGCAAACACTTCAGCATCTCTTTGGTATGCCCGCCGTAACCCAGCGTGGCATCCAAACCCCACTGCCCGGGTTTTATCTGCAAAAAGTCCAATATCTCCTGCACCATAATAGAGATATGCATCCCCGCCGGTGTACTGCCCTTACTAATTACTTTTGAAATGGTATCGCCGTATTTTTCCGGATTGTGCTCCTTATATTTCTCGCTGTATTTTTTCGGATGTGTACCGGAATAACGCACACGACGCTTGTGTTCTCCTGCCTGATGTTCCATAATAACTCTCCCTTTTTCCAAAGGCTCTTCGCCAATGATAACGTAACTATTTTGAATTGTTATCATTATAATATTTTCCAATTCTCTTTGCAACCCACCCACAGTTGCTCCTCAACAATCTCTACACCCAACAAAAATGCACAACCGGTCTTGCACTCCCTACTAATTTGTTCCTTATAGAACAATTTTCTCCCTCATCAGAACAAGATACTCCATTGTCACCAATTCCTCGCATCCCTTATACTAAAGACAAGCTGAAATACGGGGGTATTTAGCAAAAGGAGATTACTATGGGGAACTATAAAAATTTTGATTTAGTGGTTTACTTTATTGCCGGCGGTGTAGCACACGCTACCAAGGAAAATTTGCAAAAAGACATTGACTTTTTTAAGCGTTATATGCGTTTGGATAAGGTATATCTAGAGCCTTTCCGTGATGGTACCTTTGCTACAGAAGAGCAACTGCGCATGTGCAAAGAAGTATTTGAGGCAAATGGTATCCGTACCGAAGGTGGTATTACTACTTCCATGCCGGATATACAGGGACATGTGGGGAAACAGCGTATGTTCAACACCTTTTGCTACAACGATGCTGATATGATGAATACTTTGCAACAAGTTTGTGAGCTGAATGCCAAGGTGTTCGACGCATTTATCATTGATGATTTTTACTTCACTAACTGTACCTGCGAAGCATGCCGTAAAGGACGCGACGAATATAATGCAGCTAACCAGATTACGGACGGCAGTTGGCAAGCATATCGTACACATCTTATGTACGAAGCTTCCTTAAAATATGTGATTCACCCTGCAAAAGCAGTCAATCCGGATTGTAAGATTACTATTAAATATCCCAACTGGATGGAGGCCTATCAGGAAACCGGCTATGATCCGGCATCCCAGAAGGATATTTTTGACTATATTTATACCGGCACGGAAACCCGTGATCCGGTCAATACGGATCAACACTTGCCCAGATATTTGTCCTACTCTCTTATGACCTACTTAGAGGCTATGGCACCGGGCAGAAACGGCGGCGGTTGGTTTGATCCTTTCGATTGCCGCATTTTGGACTACTATTTGGAGCAGGCATATTTAACTGCCTTTTCCAAACCTCGTGAAATGATGATGTTCTGCTTCCAGGCATTGGTAAACTCTGTAAATGTGCCGGCACTGGGCTTTGTGTTGGACAAGCTGGATGACCTGCTTGACAAATTAGGCAAACCCGTAGGCATTCCCTGCTATATTCCAAACGCTTCACAGGGCGAGGACAACGTGCAGGATTACTTAGGTATGCATGGTTTCCCTATTGTTACATCGCCTTTGTTTGAAGAAAATGCACCTACCATGCTTTTGACTGCATCTTCTGCCTACGATGTTGATATTATTAACAAACTGGAAAAATACATTGCAAACGGTCACAAAGCAATTGTTACCAGTGGCTTTGTACAAGCTACCCTGGACAAAGGTCTAACGAGAATTACCTCTATCCGCGACCGTGGCCGCAAGACCTCCGTAAAGGAATTTGCTGCCGAAGCTTCCCACTTCTACAACCGTTGGGAGCGTGCGTTTGGCGAAAAACCGGTAAATATTCCGGTATTAGAGTTCCGTAACAACGCTACATGGGGTGCCATTTGCAAGGGCATTGCCGAGGAAGATGCTTACACATTGTTTGCCCGCGACACCTATGGCGAAGGTCAGATGTATACCTTGGTGGTACCTGAGTCCTTCAGTGACTTAAAATACTATCCTAACTTAGTCCGTGACCGCATGCGTAAGGAGTTCGCAGTAAATGGTATTTACCTGACAGGGAATCCAATGATTAGCTTATTTACCTACGACAACGATACCTTTGTGATATACCCTTATGTGGATGCCGATACTAGAGACAGTGATATTTATGTGCATATTAAGGATGCCGCAAGTATTACTAATGTAGAGAATGACCAAGTCATAGAACCTCTCTACTATGACAAAGACGAAGCAGTTTTCTGTCTGCGTGCAACCGTGGGCAAGTTCGTTGGATATGAAATTCAGCGCAATCGTTAGTGCTGTGCCTTGCTTTTGCATGGCAAAATAAATCTTGACACCCATTTTCGCGGGCCTTTTTGCTTTGGCAGGAGGTCCGCATTTTATTTTGCGTGTCTATGGTTTTGTCAGTTGGCAAAAAATGAAGAAACGTCAGGTTGCACTCCTACTGAAAAAAGAGTACAATCAGTAGCAGGGTTAAAAATACCTTTTCTGAATTATGCAATACATAAGGAGAATTAATCATGTCCATTGAACGAGCAAGAGCTTACTTAAGAAATTTTGGAATAGAAGATAGAGTAAGAGAATTATCTGAGTCCTCCGCTACCGTAGCTTTGGCGGCAGAAGCTTTGGGTTGCGCCCCACAGCGCATTGCAAAAACCTTATCCTTTATGGTAAACGGACAGGCGATTTTGATTGTTACTGCAGGAGATGTAAAAATCGACAACAGCAAATATAAAAAATACTACGGAGCCAAAGCAAAAATGCTCTCCGCAGAAGAAGTCACCGAACTTATCGGTCACGCAGTAGGCGGTGTCTGCCCTTTTGGCGTAAACGAGGGCGTCCATATCTATTTGGATGAATCCTTGAAACGATTTGAAACTGTATTTCCGGCCTGTGGCAGCTCCAATAGTGCTATCGAGCTGACTATACCGGAGCTGGAAAAATACTCCGGATATGAATGCTGGGTGGATGTATGTAAACTGATACAGGAATAAAACACAAACCGGCGGAGCTTATATTATCCTATAAAGGACTGTTGAAAAACGTCAGCACTTGGCGAGGTTCTTTCGAGCCTAGTACTGTTACGTTTTTCATCAAGTGAGAACGTGTCCGTATAGGATATTATATGCTCCGCCGGTCTGTGTTTATTTTTTACTCTCCAAAAGCCATTACCATATCTTCCATCTCTCCGCCTACAATTCGTCCATCCGGCAAACGACGGAACTGTTCAAAGAACTTCCAGGAATTTTCACAGTTTAAATGACGCATTTCATGTTGCTGATTGTCTGCACTTGCAAAAACACTATAACAGCAGCCGTTTTCACTTTCAAACAAATGCATGGTTAATACACTACCTCGATTGTAATCTCTTGCATAGAAGATCATATCACCATCGATACCCCAAATAGGATTCTCCCAGCTATCCTTTTCCTCAAACTTAACGTCATATGGAGTTTTTGCTTTATTGACCTGAAGCACATAAGCCATACGGTTCATGCACTTCTGCTCCTGAAAGGGCAACTCCGGCAGGGGCGTCAATTCACCTCCTACATAAAATACCGGCACAGGAACTTCACGGTTCATATGTTCTACCGGTTGGCCATACACATTCAGACCTACATCAAAAGTAGCACTCATGGGAGCCAACGCTGCAAATACATCCGGATACTCCTGCATCATATCCCAGGTCTTACAACCACCCATCGAAAATCCGGTAGCATAAATTCTTTCACTGTCAATGGAATACTTCTGCTTCAAATGCACCAACAAATGCATCATTTCCGTAGCTGTACTATTCAAATGATTTTCCACACTGACTAACAGGAAATCGTGCTTTGCCGCCACCATATGCCAATCCGACAAAGTCACCATACACATAGCAGAATCTCCGCCACCATGGAAACAAAGCACCAATGGCACCTCTTCTTTGTTCATAATGCCTTCGTTATAATAAGCTACATACCCTATCTTATGCTCGGAAGTCTCCCGATCATCTCCTCGATTGTCCGGTGCTGTGGGCACTACACAATAATCTGCCTCCATAACCATACACATGGCATCCAGGTCCGGCTCCAAATTTAAATATCCTACCATTCGGCGGAAGCTCTTTAAAAAGGTCTCATACTCCCAAATATAATCTGCCTTGTCCTTTACTAATACATATTCCAGACCATTGTCCAAGGCTTCATTTATTTCCTCACTATTTCCCACGGAAACCACAGGAATATCCATGCGCTCCGGTTTGGGAATCACACTTAAGTTCTCCAACACACACGCTACCGGTGTAATATCGCCCTTACCATACAAACCGTCTCCCACAATGGTTCGCAAACAATTTAATGCAATATAGTCTGCCGACGCACCATACCCATACAGGAAACTACGATGCAATCCTCCACGAATATGTGGCTTGCCCCATTCCTTGGTAAAACGGTCGCGAATGACTGCCATGCCATTTTGGTAATATTGACTGATTTTGGTCTCTGCAATCACTGAGGCAAACAAATCCTCCGGAGCTTCCTTCCAGCCACCTTCATTGGTAGGATAAATAAACACTACGCTACTACCATACTGTGACGCAATGCGTGCCAGTCCACTATCGTCAGCAAATGCTTTGGCTTCTGCAAATGTCTGCTTGCACTCCTCAAAAACCAACAAATATGGTGCCATAAAACCATAATTTATAATATCTGTAATGGAATCACTTGCTGGCAAATACACCTTTGCTTCAAATGTTTCAAATCTATATTCCCAATGTTTACTGCCGTCCTCTAACAAAGCCACTTCCGGCATTCTATCCATACTCATATATAGTCATCCTTTCAACTGCACTCCGTTACATTACCCATACCTGTTCTTCTACTGAAATCTCGCTGCAATCTCTCTATATACAGGCACATCCACGCCATATTTTTCACCCATACGAACTACTTCAAATACCAGTCCGTCCACCTCTGACTGCTTACCTGCACGGATATCACGATGCATAGAAGCCGTAGCGGTAGGTGCCAATCCGTTCATGATGCCCATATTAATCTCCACAATATCCTCCGGCAAGCTGCAGTCCATGGCATCTGACAGGGCTTTTACCTCTCGCACCAAGGCTTTAAATTTTTCCTGCAACTCTCCCGGTGCCTGTACCGCATTACATTCCACATCATATCCTGCGCCCACAGCTGCCATAGGTGATACAAAAGAGAACTTCTGCAAAGCGTCTGTTTCAATCTGCTGAGACAAAAGGGGCGTAATACCTGCTTCCTCCAAGTCCTGCTTTACCGCCTCTAATATAGGCATTACCTTGGCACAAACAGCCTCGTCCGTTCCTCTACGCATACCATAAACCACACGGAAAATCTTACCGGACAGTAAAATAGTACCCGGCTCCTTAATCTCTGCCGCTATGTAAATGCAGCCATCTGTTACCGTCAGCCCCGGTAACTTCTCTTGCATCCTGCCACCGGTTCCATATATGTTCAAAATAGGAATAACTATGGTTTTCTCAGAAGCCGCACACTCAATAAACGGAATGGTATCTTCCAAAGAATATCCTTTTACACAAACAAAAATCACGTCCGGTGTTCCCTGATATTCCTCCATGGTACACACTTCTACCGGCACCGTATATTCTCCATCCGAGGTTTCAAAATGTAACCCCCTCTCCTGCATCTTCGCCAAATGTGCACCTCTGGCAATTAATGTCACATCCTTGCCTGCTCTAGCCAAAAATCCACCAATCGCACCACCGGTACCGCCGGCTCCGATAATCAAGTATTTCATATGTGTTCTTCCTCCGAAAACCTTTTCTTTTATCATACACTATTTTGACGCATATTGAAATAGGAGAAAAGTGTATATTAGAAACAAAAATAAAAAGCTGCGCGCTATTTACCGGCGCGACAGCTCCTTATCCAGGCAAAATATTCATTATCACAACGTTCAAAGGTACCATCCTTTTCAAATTTTTCATGGTACTCATTCCAAATACTCTTTAATATATCCACATAAGGCATCCAATCCTTACACATCTGCTCCCTGGTATAGTGTTGCACACAATGCCCGTCCGGCTTACTTTCCAGGAATCGACCTCCCTTTGGTCTTTCTTCCTCCGTTAGTCTACATCCATTCTCTGTCAGAGCCACACATTCTCCGATAGCATCCACACCAATAAAGGTGTAACATTTATGACGCATTCTTAAATAAAAGCAAGGACCATCCTTTTCACTGAAATAATCTAATGCATATAGTCCCTCCGGCTGATTCAAAAGTTGCACCAGCAGCTCTCTAAATCTCTCTTTTTCTTCCGGACTTGTGGGTATCACTGATACATCTTCGCAACTCAATGCATCAAAATCAGTGCTCCTCTTTAGTGCCCGCCACATATCTTGTGGCGCTAGACTACATCCTCTTTCCCTGCAACATCTACCTTTACACTGAGAGCATTCTGCCCCCGGTTTATATCCTTCCATACTCTGACCATCCTTATGTTTACTAACCTATTTTGTGCTCTCACACCAGATACTCGCCCATTCATCATACCATACCTCATACAAAAAGAAAACTCATTTACGCTCACCTTCATTGACACTTCCCTCGAAAAATTTAATAATAATTTTATTCGAAAATACATATCATGAAAGAAGGCATTATATTGAAAATAGCAGTAACTTACGAAAATGGAGATATTTTTCAGCATTTCGGACACACACAATATTTTAAAGTGTATGAAGTTTCAGAAGGGAAAGTTATTTCTTCTGAAGTAGTTGATACCAATGGTAGCGGTCACGGAGCGCTAGCAGGCGTATTAAACCGTCTGAACGCAGATGTTTTAATTTGTGGCGGAATTGGTGGTGGTGCACAAATGGCACTGGCACAGGCCGGAATTCAGCTCTATGGCGGGGCATCGGGCGATGCGGATATGGCTGTTGATGCATTTTTAAAAGGAGAACTCTCCTTTAATCCCAATGTGCAATGTAACCACCACGACCAGCATGGAGAGGGACACACCTGCGGCAACCATGGATGCAGTAGCGAGCATCATTGCGGCAATCATTGACACTAGAACAATTCTTGCGAAAGCAATTATTGAAATAACAAATTATAAGGAGGACTATTTTATGAAATTTTTTATTTGTGAACACTGTGGAAATATTATTGAGTACGTAAAGAGTACCGGCGTACCTGTAATGTGTTGCGGTCAGAAAATGACCGAGTTGATTCCGGGAACCTCTGACGGTGCACACGAGAAGCATGTACCGGTAGTTACCATCAATGGTGATACTGTTGTAGTAGAAGTAGGCTCTGTAGAGCATCCTATGGTAGAAGCTCATTATATTCAGTGGATTGCTATCGAAACCACCAAAGGCAGTCAACGCATTAACCTGACTCCTGAGGACAAGCCACGTGCGGAATTTAAATTAGCCGACGGTGAAGCCTTTGTTGCTGCATATGAATACTGCAACCTGCACGGTCTTTGGAAATCTAACTAAATAACGGAAGCAGACAAATATATAAAGGGGGAAACCGTTTTGGTTTCCCCTTTTATCATCCTATACCAATGTTTTGTTCATCTTATGTAATCTCCTTGCTTATTCAGAAATACCTTTCCCCAGCTTCTTCAATTCACTTAGATTACGGTTCGCATTTTTGACCTCGTTAAAATAGGATACATAATAAATACCGGCAAATACAATATAGGGCAGTGTAATCTGCAGAAACATATCCCTATATGCACTAGTCGATATCTCTGTAAACCTACTCAGCAAGAAAATCCCCAATAAAACGGTACCCATTACAATCACATATTGTCCTATCATAACAAAAAGCAGAGGTACTTTATGAAAAATACGGTGCAGAAACAATACAAAAGCTGCAAAGCAGGTAATGACAAACATTATACCAAAATTCAATATATAATATGGATCCTGACGTCCCCCGACAGCTTCCATCAATACTTTAGATAATGCCAGAATAGTATATACCACACATACGGAAAGCAAATAATCTTTTACAATTTTCATGATTCCGCCACCTTCTTTTCCAGATATTTGTAAAACTCATTTTTATAACTTCGATTTAAAACAATCTCTTCTCCGTTATCCATCTCAATATTTACACGCATATTCATCTGCGCCTTTAACTCTTGAATATGATAAATATTCACCAACATAGACTTGTTATTTCTTGCAAAGCCCACCGGACCAAACTTATCCATAAACTGTTGCAATCCATAGGAAATACGCCAGACACTGTCTTTTAAATAAGCATATGTTTTACGATCCACCACTTCTATATATAAAATTTCTCCGGGCGTCAGCATTCTCTCCCTCTCAGATTCTTCGTCTTTACCGGGAATCAATCCTTCAAAAGCCGATAAATACTGCTTTATTGACGTAGTCTCCTCATCTAACAAATTATAATGTAAATCCACATGATTTTCTTTTAAATCAGGCTCTTGGTAAATATTTATTTTCACCACCGGTACCTCATTTCACTTTGTTTGTCCCTTAAATTATATAATAAATGCCAATGCTAGTACAAGATAGGTTTTCTTGAAATCTCTGCCCAAAAACAAATAGATGGCTCCAAATAAAAAACCTAATACAATCCCCTCTATACCAATCCATATACTCCCTTTGGTAAACCAATGTGCAAGTCCCCAAGTCAGACCTACGATAATTCCACCATAAGGAACATTCTTTTTGCGGAATAATTTTTCCAACGCCTTCTGTCCAAATACAATTATTAATGCAAACAGCACTACCTCTGTCAAGTAGTAAAGATGTTGAAAAATAAATTTCAGCACTCCCAGCCTTTTAAATTCATGAAGTATTTTTAATCCACCTACATCAACATAATTTACTGCCACCATAAGTCCTATTAAAGTACAGCTGGCAACAATTCCTATCAAAGTCCACTTACTGTCCGTTTCCTTTAATTGAAATCCCAAATTCTTTTTCGCACTTTTCACAATCCAATATGCAACCACCAGCCATGTAATAATGGTAATGGACCAATGGATGATACATTCCGTAGTGGTAAATTCCTGCATGGAATGCCCATAAATGATTGGCTCCAACCAAAACGCATAAAGCACCTCCAAACCCAACCCTCCAAATGCCAGCATTGCATATTCAAAGTACTGATAGCTCTCACTTGCAAAAATAGTTTTGATTTTTTCTTTCATAAATTCATACCGCCCTTTCTTTGTATAAGAGCACTTTAATAAAAGTCCCGGCAAAAGAAAAGCGATTTTGCTTATGTTGCAAATGTATGGTTTAAGTTGCGAATCTTTTGTTCTTGCTAATCAAAATCGTATCAACACCAGCAACGTGTAATTCTCCCAGAAACGTAGTCAGCTGCTCCTTTTCGTATTTTCGAACTTCAATTTTTCCAATAACCTCTTTATATTTCTCTAAAAACGCTTTCGCTCTTTTATTATCTAAAAACACAATTACTGCACTCTTTTGTATGTCTTTATCATGTAACACCCAACTCTTCAACTTGTTATCACTATACAAAACATAAAAACATTGCGCCTTCTCTAATCGTTCCAGAGGAGAAGTTCTCTTTAACATCTCCATCATTCTACCAAATAAATTCATAATACATCCCTCACTATCCATATTATATGTACACTTACATTGTAATACCGATTCGTGAGGGTGACACTAAACCGGTGGTTTTATTTCATACTTGCAGGATATTAGGATATTCTACGATATTTGACCTGTAATTGGAATTAAGGTAAAATGTAAAAAGAAAAGTTTTTGGAGGACATACTATGGATTTTATGGGCAAAAAATTAGAGGATATTATCGTGACACTTCCATTTGAAGATGGAACGAGTATGGAATGCGGCGTTTATTCTTATTTTGAGGTTAACAATAAAAGATATTTTGCGTTACTTCCGCTTAACGGGGAAAAACAACTAGATTTTTCCAGTAGTTATATGCTTTATGAAGTGGAAGAAGATGCGGAAAACAACCCTATCGTTATGTATATAGAGGACGATAGGGAATACACTATTGCAGCACAGTACTTCTCAAATCTGTTGGAAAAGGAATAAATATATGGAAAATCAGAATTCCCCTCTAGAATATAATACTCCAGAGGGGAATAATAGATTATCTAAATACTCCTATAAACCCTACTCTGTAATCACCACCACATTTGTTAACGGATTCTCAGCAATCGGATTTAACCTCACATCCACACACCGTAGCAATGGACAAGTAAGTAGTGGTGTCAAATCCGTTACATAGCCTTCTCTCATCTCAAGGTACTTCAGATTGGGAAGATTCTTCACAAAACTGATATCTGCCACCTGATTCATGGACAGGTCCAGCTTCTCCAACGACTCGCACCCCTGAAAGGTAGTTTCCGGTATCTTTGTCAACTCACAGCTACGCAGTGATAATTCCTTTAAATTAGTCAGCTTATTCAAAACCGACAAATCGGTCATATCATAGTATGTTAAATCCAGCTTCTCCAAGTCAGTTGCTTCACAGTAAAGCCTTAACACCTCCTGGTCATCTTCCAGAGTTCCATTATAATTATCCCCAAAATAAGTACCGGACAAATCCAACACCTTAAGATTATCATCCACAATTATTTTTGTGGGAGCTATTTCAAAACCACAGCTGGTAATTCTAAGCTCCTCCAGCCCATCCACGGCAAACAATTCATCTACCGGCTCTTCAAACTGCATCATATCGATGGTAAGCTTCTTTAATTGCGGCAGTTCTTGCAATAAGGCAAAATTCTCCATAGCCATACCCCACGTATTGGTCTGGGCAAGAGTCAACTCCTTCAGATTCTTCATGTTCGCAATAGGCAACAGTACATCATCATAAAAGGTCAGGCGCACTTCCAGCTGTTCCAACTGGTCCAGCTCATATAAAAAGTCCAGCTCATAAACGGTATGTAATGCCAATGACTTCAAGTTCTTCAGATTACCGATTTCCTGATATTCCGGGTCTTCACCATACAAGCTGTTTATATTCAGCTCTAAAAACTCCAGTTCCTGCAAGGTTCCTATACCTTCCAAATCAGACAGCTTACTATTCTCTGACAGCCTAAGTGTTTTCAGCTTCTTCAAATCCTTTACAAACCCTATGTTCAAAATATCCGTACAGGTGATGCTCAGATTCTCCAACTCCGTAAAAGATGAAATCACACTCAAATCCTTAATGGCATTATAGCCGCCATCAATATATAAGCTTTTCAGTCCCGTCAGTTCTTTAAGCGGGGCATAACTTGCTGTTTCAAAACAATAATTGCAGAATAAGGTATCTAAGGTAGTACATTTTACTACGTGATCCATATTATCTTCATCAATTCCCTCAATAAAGAGCTTTTTTAGTGATGTAAACCGTTCAAGACCTTCTAAATCACAATCCGAAACTTTTAATACTTCAATCCGGTTGGCAGGCAGATTGGTTTCCAATAAATCTTGTAAATCCCAACCAGAATCCACCATAGTCAAATGCGGCATCCCGGAAAAATCCATATCACTGTAATCCCTTAAGCTGATAGATGTAAGGTTTGTAAAATTCCTGATATCTCCATAGATAAGCTCAAAGTTCTCCTCAGGATAAGGCAGGGTAACCTTCTGTATGGTTTCCTCAAAAGCCTTATTATAGCCAAAAAGAATAGTCCCATTATAATCCGGCAACTTTTCCCGGTAATCCGGCTCATACTCACGATAATCCTCTGTACTGTAGTAAAAAGTACAGGTCTCCCAAGAGTCGTATATTTTGAAATACTTTATACTCTCTAATTCCTCTTTTGTCACTTCATCAGCGGATTTCCCGAACATCAGATAAACCACTTGCTTCATAGTCTCCGAACGAAAGCCGTCCCACTTTTCAGTGGAATCTCTCCCTGTGGAAGTATAGTCTCCGGATTCGTTCTTTTCCTGTGTATTTCCTACAAGTACTCCATCCCATGGCAGTTCTTTTAACCCTGAGGGCTCATCTGCCCCTTTCCGAAGAATAAGGGACATGCTAAAAAAGAGCACCACCGCCATGGTCACAAGACCAATTGCCCAAGAAGCGCTTTGAGAATTTCCCTTTGGTGGTTGCGTCCTTGTATTTTGTGTCTTTATAGCTTGTGTCGTACTTGTTTGCGTATTCATTTCCGCAAAAGGTGCCTCCGGTATGCGTTCCAAAAGCACATTCACAATATACTTTTGTCCACAGTATTTACAGTAGGCATAGGTATCATCCAACATTTCCAATTCAGAACCGCAATCCTGACATTCCAGCTTGACCAATTCCCTGCGCACATTGTATTTAGGTGTTTTATCTTGCTTCATTTGTCAATAAACTCCTTTTATTACAATTATCTTATGAATGTTATTCAGCCCACTCTCTTATTCCGGAAGCGGATATGCTCCGTTACAAACAACTTCCTTATAATTTTCCGGATCTGTATCACCTTCTGTATTAATAAGCAAAATAACAGAATCTTCATTAAGCCCCATATGGTCACGAACCTCTTTAAGCTCCTCTTTCGATAAAATAAGACTCATGGCACCGGCCGTAGCTGCGCCGGACTCTCCGGATATAATTTTTTCATCTCCGTTTACCGGCGAAGCATATATTCGCATGCCATGTGCCGCTACATAATCCGGACAGCGCATATAATAATCTGCATAATCCCGAAGAACCGGCCATGAGACCTTACACGGTGTTCCACAATTTAAGCCGGCCATAATGGTAACCGGATTCCCTTCTACCTGATGTATCTCCCCGTCTGCTTGCTGCGCAGATAAGTAAACGCATCCTGCTTCTGTGGGCTCCACAATAATCGTAATAGGCTTATTTTCACCATAATAATCGGCAAAATACCCCAACACACCTCCGGCCATAGCACCAACTCCTGCCTGCAGAAATAAATGCGTTGGCTTGATATCCCTTTTTGCAAACTCCTCCGTTATCTCTAGCGCCATTGTAAGATAGCCCTGAATTATCCATGTAGGAATCTGTTCATAATCATCCCAAGAGGTATCCTGAATCAGACACCAGCCATTCTTTTTGCTTTGTTCCATTGCATACTGAACCGTTTGGTCATAGTTCATATCGGTAATTGCCACCTCAGCAGGTCCAACCATGCGAATGGCTTGTGCACGCACCTGTGCAGACCCTGCCGGCAAATATACAATCACCTTGCAGCCAAAGATACCGCCTGCCCAGGATACACCTTTGCCATGGTTGCCATCTGTTGCCGTAACAAACACCATTTTTTGAATCTCTTTCTGTGCAGATTCTGTTTTTAGGTCCGACAGATTCGCTTTCTCCGGATCAAGTCCCAGCTTATGACACAGAATACGAAACATGGCAAAACTTCCGCCCAGTCCTTTAAATGCATTTAAGCCAAATCGCTTAGCTTCATTTTTCACAAAGATATCTTTTACCCCAAGGCTACCTGCCAAACCTTTCAGACGCACAAGCGGTGTTTCTATATACCCTTCTATCTGACAATGAACTCTTTTGGCCTGTATCGCTTCAGAAAACCGGAACGATTCAGGAATACTGCACCTTTCAGACACATCCGCTTTCAGGATATCCATACCATACACACCATTCCATATCGAAGCCATTCTACTCCTCCTCATATAAAAACAGATCATCCTTTTCGTTCTTATCATTATACATACTTTTCATTAACAGCACAATTCCGAAAAGGGGTTTTTTCGTATACTAACCGATACATGCAAGAATTCTTTGTAAATAATAGGTTCTCGTTACAATGGATTGTAGATTGTTATTGCAGTTGATACAATTAATACACCAAAGAAATGTAACGGAGGTGTTGCTTATGGATAAGAAGAAAACCGGTAACTTAATCAAAGAAGCTCGTCTAAAAAAGAATTACACCCAAAGTGAACTAGGTGATTTACTTGGTGTAAGTAATAAAGCCGTTTCCCGTTGGGAAAATGGTGATAGTTTCCCGGATGTAGGTATTTTAGAAAACTTGTCAATTGTTCTCGATGTGCGTATACAGGATATTGTAACAGGAGATAAGGAAATACCTGACGAGTCTGTTGTAGCAGAGATAGTAAGAGCTGTTAAATTACAGCAAAAAGAGAAAATGCGTAAAACAATTAAAAACAGCGTATTTACTGCTGCCCTGCTA
Organism: Acetatifactor sp.; assembly: GCA_045634745.1. Taxonomy (GTDB): domain Bacteria; phylum Bacillota; class Clostridia; order Lachnospirales; family Lachnospiraceae; genus Acetatifactor. The sequence goes on from JAZRAX010000002.1 coordinate 83,455, forward strand.
TGCTGCATCATTTCAGGCTATTTAGCACTTGGGAATAATCGCTTTGTTTTTGCGGATGATTCTATCTTCGTGTATGTCATTTTGATGGTATTGTCTTTTACATTGGTACTAACCGGATACACATCACAGATGGAAGATGATGAAAATATCACGGATAAGGTTGGTAAGTATATGAAGATATTTCCATTACTATCATTAATATGGAGCATAGGAATGACATGGTTCCTTTTCCTTATGGTAATTAAGGGACGTACTCCTTTTGGAATAGAATTATCATTGGTAGGACCTTTTATAAATTGGCAATTGATAAGTCTTTTTACACTAAATCTTGTGATAATCGTTTTAGATATATATAGATACGCAAAAAAGAATGAAGCTATTCATTGGGGATGGTTTGCTTCGATAGCGACGATATATATGACCGTTTTATATGGTGATATGTTACACCGAATGGATTCCGCACAAAGGGGCATTGAAAATCTTGTAATAAGAACCTTGCTGGTATTAGCTACTGTAGGGATATCTTTGGTAGCTGCAAAAATAATAAAGGCGAAAGCAAATAGAAATGAGACTGTTTTGCCCTAGAGCCCTTAAAACTTTCCGCTTCATAAAGAGCTTGACAATCAAGCTCTTTATTTATTATACTTTGTTTAGCTACTAAACAATTATGGGAGGTACTTATGCGTTTTCTTGAAGATACCTATCGATTAATCAACAAGTATAATCAAAAAGCAAAGACCGCTAAGCATTACGGCACGGAGGATTTATTATATTCTGCGGAGGTTCATATGATTGAAATGATTGGTTCTTATGAAGCAATCACCACGACAAAGTTAGCAGAGAAATTGGGAATTACAAAGGGCGCCGTATCACAAATCACCCGCAAATTATTGGAGAAAAAGTTGATTATCAAAATTCCCTCCACTGAGAAAATCAATGAGGTATTAATTTCTCTGACCGATAAAGGAAGAATTGTTTATTCTTATCATCAGAATATGCATGAAAAAATGTTGGAAAGTGTTGATTCCATATTATGCAATTTGTCAGATGAAGGAAAGATTGCATTAGAGCAAATTATTCAGATAATAGATAAATCATTGGATGAACTATAGGAGGACAAGTGTATGAAGTTTAAAGTATTGGGCAAAAAAGAAAATCCTGTAGTGATAATGCTGACCGGTTCCTTCTGTCCGGGGGAATGTTTGGACTATATTTACTCACGAATGACTGATTATTATATCATTGTTCCTACATATAATGGTCATTATAAAGACTCCAAAGATTTTACTACCAGACAGAACGAAACAATTGAAATCAGAGAATATCTTCATGGGTTGGGTATTAAACAGATTCATATGATTTATGGACAATCCATGGGAACCGAAATAGGAATGGAACTTTATAGACAGCTTTCCAATGGAGGAATTCAGGTGCGCAATCTGTTTTTTGATGGTGCTCCTATGATTCGTCTATCGCAAGCATACAAGGCATTTATGCGATTCAAATTCGGCACAATGATTAAATTATTTAGAAATAAGTCTTTAGAGGAAGCTATGAATATGAAGTTCCTGAAGAAATTTGCCGGAAATAAAATCAATAGTTTAAAGCCAATGATAGAGTCTTTAGTAACGATAGCACCATATTTAACGAAAAATTCTCTTAAAAATGAAGTAGAATGCTGCTATACATTTGATTTTCCTAAGTTAGATGAAACTATGCAGCAAAATACTTATTTCTTTTATGGAGAAGATGAAAAAGCATACAAAACCTGCTATAAACTAGTGCAAAAGGCTTATCCGCATGCAAACTATCGTATTGAAAAAGGGCATGGACATATGACGTATTCTTGTGAGTATACCGATGAATATGTTAATTTGCTGAAAGATATTATTGAAGGAAAATAAAATGGCGGGGAGTCTCCCCGCCGAATAGGTTGGACCTGGGTCATTCAACCAGCCTACTGTTCTAACTTTTGCTTAAAATAACTATAATACAATTGTTACTGATTGTAAATATTTGATTATGTATTATAGTTCCTTTCCACCCAAAAGATTACCCATTGTTGAACTATTATGTATTCGATTTACTCTTCTGCCCTATTTGACGCATAGTTGGAATTGGAGTAAAATATGAAAGGATGTACGAATTTGAATTTATGGAGGAATATCCGTGCGTAATAGAAGTATGGCTTTGGTTGTTAGGAATGACGAAATTTTGATGATAAAAACATTTCGGTTCAATAGATATATTTGGGAACTTCCAGGTGGAGGAATTGAGATTGGTGAAACAGCAGAAGAAGCTGCTATAAGAGAATTGAAAGAAGAATGTGGGTTGGAAGGAGTGATTAACAGACCTCTAAACACATTACATTGCAAAGATGGAAGTGTAGAATATGTATTTTTAGTTGATGTTTCGGAAGAACAGGAAGCCATTGTTGGAATAGACCCAGAAGTTCCAGCGGGAGATGAACAATCTATTAAAAATGTATGTTGGAAAAAACTTAATGAGCTTAGTGAAAAAGATAGGGCTTTTTTATGGTCGTATGGATTATTAGAAGTAGATGGTTATTTTGAACTTGTATTAAGCTGGGGTGATGAAATAAGTTATCCACTTGGTTAGGCAGCCTAGCTGCGGAAACTCTACTCACGTAGAACCGAACCTCTTGCTCGATATAGACCATATTATTCCAGTGGCAACCTTTTCTCTAGCCTCAAGAATGGCTTTTCTTATATCATCATATTCCGGGAATGTATTGTTTTGAACCAAAGTCATTTCTTTATTATCCAACGCAGAACCTCCTCTACATATTTTTACTAAAAAAGGTACTCAGTGCGCTCCATTTTTAAAAAATCTTTAGTAATACTTTCTTTCATATAATTATTATACACCGTTCTTTAAGAAAAAAGGAATGGAAAGTTGTTAATTATTTTAAAAATCAAGGGGATTTATCCGCATCTCTTTTTGTTACCTAAATCAGAGTTGACGCTCGATTAAACTTGTCGCCCTGAGCGAAAACGTGGAGCACTTGGCAAGTCGATAGTTGCCAAGTGCAACGTTTACAGAGATTTCACGTCTCTCGTGGCGGCAAATTTGACGGCGAGGTCGCAAAAAGATAATCAGTCGCGGAATGCTTTTTCTGTTGTTGACGGCTGATTATTGATTTACCAGGAAATTCGGAAATTCCGAATTTTCTCATTGTATCTTCGTCTCCGATAACCAGAATAACAAATTAAAAAGTCTTTTTTCAATTCTCTTTTAGAATGAAACATTCTCTCTTTTGACTTTGATAAATGTCCACCTTCTGCTTTTATCTTCAATAATTTCAGCGTACATATTCAAATCTGCCACTTGGAATAATCAATAATCACTAGGTGATTTGACGCGTGGTTGGAATGGGAGTAGAATAAAAAGAAACGATACATAGAGCTCCTTTAACAGCAGTTTTGAGCGAGGTAAACGAAACGTCGGTTGATTTTAACGGTTGATACATATAGGATTGCCATTGGAGGTGATGATAATGGATGCAGTTAAATTTGGTTGCTTTGTAGCAGAACGAAGAAAAGAATTAAAAATGACACAAAAAGATCTGGCTGCAAAAATTCAGGTAACTGACAAAGCCGTTAGCAAATGGGAAAGAGGTTTGGGATTTCCCGATATAAATACTATAGAGTCTTTAGCTGATGCTTTGAATGTATCCATAATAGAACTTATGAAATCAGAAAGAGAAACCAAAAATGTATCAATGGATGAAGCTGTAGTTATGGATGTTTTAGACATTGCTGATAAGGAGGTTCAAAAGAAACAGCTGAAAATCCTAGTTATTCTTGTAGCAACTTCTTTCCTATGCGCACTAGCCGAGCTGTTACAGAGTATTAACTGGAATGCTACAGAATTGGCAATGTCCGCTACAATACCCTATACAGCCATAATCCCCGGATTAGTGACAATTATAGTCGGTGTAGTTAGTAAGTTCAAGGGTGATAAAATAGATAATCTAATTGCGATAGGTATTTGTATGCTTCTAATTCCAATTATTTTATTGATGGGAACATTTCTTGTTCTAAGCTTACTTGCCGGGTAAAACCGAAGAATAAATATAAACTTTTCCCCAATTCATGTAAAGAAATCATTTAGGGAAACGTGTTAGGATATCTTCCAGAAGGGAGGTTTACTACATTGAAGGAAGCAATTTTAGCAATGCAGCATTTGATTGATTGGATTGATGAACATGCTATGGAGAATCCGGGGCTAATCGAAATGTCAAAGCAAATCGGTTACTCACCATACTACTGCTCGGAGCAATTTCATCGAGTTGCCGGTATTACAATAAAAGAATATATGGCACGACGAAGATTAAGTATGGCAGCCTTGGCGATTCGAGATACGAGTTGTTCACTGATGCATATTGCTTTGGATTATGGATTTTCTTCCCAATCCGCTCTGACGAGAGCTTTTGTGAATGCTTTTGGATGTACACCGGCAGCATATCGAAAAAATCCTACGCCCATACCGATTCAATGTCATAAATATGTTATCTCACCTTCAAATATTTCTTTGGAAGGAGATTTTGATATGAGCAATTTAGTATTACCATCTTATCGAATGGAGTATATTCCGAAACACAAATATCTGGGAGTTTATAAAGCATCTGAAACGACAAATGGTCCTATTTGGCCGAACCATGATTGTGATTTGCTGTGTGGTACAATATCCAGCATGATCGATACCCATCCAATCGTTACAGCTTACACTGCCGGTTGGGCTTGGGAAGGTGGCGAGAAAAACTACTTCTTTGGTTCCGGAGTAGCGTGCGATTATGCAGGTGAAGTACCGGAAGGCTTTGAATTACGTGAATGTCCGGAAAGTTACTATATCGTGTTTTCTCATCCACCATTTGACTATCTGACTGAAAACGCAGAAGTCATGAAGAGAGTGGAGGATTTGGCTTGGAATTTTGACCCTAAATCTATCGGTTATGAGTGGAATGAAGATGTATGCCAGGACTACCAAAGACACTATCCGGAAGGGTTGGGGTATCAGGTTTTACGTCCGATAAGGAAAATGCAATAAATGATTGGCGTAATTCATAGATGTTCAGTTTACAGAAGAATATCCCTAAGTACCGTTCACACTTGTATGACTGTGGACGGTATTTTTTATATCCAGATACTTCTCTCGCCGCCAAACTCCTCTCCCTCCAAAACACAATCATTGCTGTAACCCTTACCAACGCTGTGGCGGCAAATTTGACGGCGAGGTGGATAAAGATACTCAGCCACGAAACACTTTTGGGTTGTTGGCGGCTGAGTATAATAATTCACTGGCTAAATTGGAACGCACTGCGTTCCGATGATGGTTGTGGGGTGGGGAGTTGCACACCCTCACTGTACCCTACAAATACACTTCCTGTTTTCTTAACATAACCCTTATTCTATTAAAAAGGTGTTTACAACCACACAGCTTTTGGTATAATATATGTATCAATACTGATACGAGGCAATGACATGGACTATACTTTTAATGATGCTAGTGGTAATTCATATCTTATTGAAGTAGCAAAAAAGACAACAAAGGAGAATTTGTTAGCTGAATATATATCTCTCCGTAAGGCAAAAAAATTATCTCAAGAAGATATTGCTACGCTTACCGGTATAGCCAGACCTAATGTCTCCAGAATAGAAAATGGCAAATACGATCCGACATTGGAAATACTTACAAAACTAGCTTTTGCCCTAAACATGAAGTTGGAAATTCATTTTGTAGAAAAGGAGGGATAGGATTGGCAATTGATAAATTACAAGTAAAAGAAACTGAGATTTCCATGTATAATACTAATGGCATTGAGGACTACATATGCATTACCGATATTGCTAAATATAAGGATTCACAAAACCCTCGATATATTATTCAAAACTGGATGCGAAATCGAAATACTGTTGAATTTTTAGGTATATGGGAATCTCTATATAATCCTGATTTTAACCGCGTCGAATTCGACACGGTTAGAAGTCAAGCCGGTTTAAACAGTTTCGTTCTTACTCCTCAAAAATGGATTGAACAGACTAATGCGATAGGTATTATTTCTAAAGCCGGAAGATATGGCGGCACATATGCTCAAAAGGACATAGCATTTGAATTTGCGTCATGGGTATCTGTTGAATTTAAGCTGTACCTAATCAAAGAATTTGAACGCTTAAAGACTATTGAAAATAATGAAAAAGATTGGAATATTCGAAGACTCTTATCAAAAATCAACTATGGAATACATACTGATGCTGTCAAAACTGTATTAATCCCTTCTCGCCTCAGTGACCAACAGACTAAATTTGTATACGCGGATGAAGCAGATGTATTAAATGTTGCTCTCTTTGGTAAAACCGCTTCCCAATGGAAAAAAGAAAATCCTGACAAAAAGGGAAATATGAGGGACTACGCAAATATGGCACAATTAGTATGTCTACTAAACCTTGAAAGCCTAAATTCAGTCTATATTTCACAAGGGAAAGAACGAAATGAGCGATTGCAATTATTAAATGAAACCGCAATAAATCAAATGAAGCTCTTACTTGAAGACCATAGAATAACGGATGTACTTAATAAATAAGTCTCCCATAACAGATTTTCATGACACAAAGGCAATTTCCATTTGTACACAGAAAATTTTTAATACCGTTCACATTTATATAAATGTGGGCGGTATTTTTTAAGCGTTTTATCGTCCAAAATCAGAATTGGCATTCCAAGATAGCCTAATCATTGTCACCCTAGGGCAAAACTTGGGCTACTTGGCAAGTCGATAGTCGCCAAGTGCAACGTTTACAAAATCTTCACAGCTCTCGTGGCGGCAAATTAGACGGCGAGGTAGGAGAATGAATGATTCTGGTTGAATTCGGGGCGGTTAGGCAGGATATGGAGGGGGTATGGGGGATGAGGTGTTCTGGTGGCGGTTTGGATGGAAGATTATGTCCTCCATGGTGGCAGTCGGGTGTTGAATGTGTATTACACTCTTCTGCCCTATTTGACGTGAGGTTTGAATTAAGGTAGAATGTTAATGGATGTACAAATTTGAGTTTCATGGAGGTTTTTATGAATAAAGAATGGTCAGAAATGAATAAGACTATGCAATTACAGATTAAGAAAAAAGATACCTTTTCAACAGGTATAGATACATTGCTTACACTCCGTGAAGAACTTATGAAACAAATTCTACAGTTTAAGACGGAATTATCATTTGATGATTTTAGTGCAATGCCATATATGAATGCAAAAGGGTATCATAGTAAAACGATTGCCTATTCTCTTTGGCATATTTTTCGCATTGAAGATATTGTTGCACATACACTTATTTCTGATGATGAACAAGTATTATTTAAAGGAGATTATCAAAGACGCATAAATTCTCCGATTATTACAACTGCAAACGAACTTGTAAAAGAAGAAATAAGTGAGTTTTCAAAAAAATTGTCTATTGAAGAATTATATAATTACATAATTGATGTTGATACATCTACGACACAAGTTTTAAAAGCTCTTGCATATAGTGATATTAAAGAGAAAATCACTGACGAAAAAAGAAAGCAGTTGGAGATGCTAAATGTAGTGAGTGGTGATGAAAACGCATATTGGTTAATTGATTACTGGTGTGGAAAAGATGTAAAGGGATTGATACAGATGCCGTTTTCAAGACATTGGATTATGCATATTGAGGCATGTTTAAAGATAAGAGATAAGCAGTTATCTATTAAGTAAATTTCAGTCTTACGGAGAGATTGAAAGCAACTGAAGATTTGAATTTTACATTGCTTTTGCCAGTAAATTAGGCGGTGCAACTGGACTTAACAGGATTGTTAAAGAGCGTTGACAGATTGATTGATATGGTTGGTAGTGTTTTTAGAACAAAAGTAATACGATACTTTCATCAAGTGATACAAGGAGGAAACATTGATGAAGAAAGGTATTATTTATAATCTAAATCCGTTCAACAACGAAACAAATATGTCATCTGCTGAATACATAATAAAGAAATTATTGGCATTCATTCTGATATATGTTTTTTCGGCAGTTTTGGGAGAAGGAGTAATAATTGGGATTTTATATGGCATGGGCTATGACCCTTTGCACGGCATAATGCCAGCTGGGGAAATTGGTGAGTTGTTACTCTACTATGGTTTCCTAGTATTTTCCTTAGTAACCCTATTATATTGCAGATTTGTTGAGAAGAAAAATATTAAATTCGTAGGTTTTTCAGGAAATCCTATAGAGTATTTGGCAGGAGCATTAGTTGCCACGATTCTTTTGTTTATAATATTAGGTATAGGTTGCCTCTGTGGTTCCATTAGCTTTTATGGATTCAGCACAAATGTTAATATTAAAAGTATTTTGTTATGGATATTGGCATTTGGTATTCAAGGTGCCACAGAAGAAATCATGTGCAGAGGATTTTTGCTCAATTCATTGAAAAATAGAATATCTATACCATTGGCAATTCTAATTAGTTCAACTGCATTTGCTTTTCCACATTTGTCTAGCTTGATTGAAGCGGATTTCGTGTATGCTGTGGTTGGAATTATAAACTTGTATTTGGTTTCGATTACCTTTTCAATACTTGTTTTATGGCGGTCTAATATTTGGATTGCTTGTGGGTTACATAGTGCATGGAATTTTATATTATATGTGATTATGGGTTTGTCCTTAAGTGGAAGTGAAAGTGTTTCAAAAGGAGTAGTTCTTTTTAGTGTAAAAGATACTAGTATCCACAATGGTGCAGATTACGGAATAGAAGCAAGTGTTATTACAACAGTAGTGTTAGGAATGTTGTTATTTGTTATGGTAAAAGGATGGAAAGGTAGGATTGGTAAAGATGGAATTTCATAATAAATTGTATAATCTTCGAAAACAAAAAGGCTTATCACAAGAAGAACTTGCTAATCGTTTGAATGTTTCTCGGCAAACCATTTCAAAATGGGAAGTGGGGGACTCGACACCTGATATGGAAAAACTGATTGCTATTAGTGATATGTTCGAAATTTCTTTGGATGAGCTAGTAATGGATAAAGTACCAACTCAAATAGGGGAAACTTCCTTTAAGTCAGAAATTGCAAGCGAACTAAAGGAAAAAGTATTAACTGATGAAAACAAGAAGAAGGCAAAAAAAGGATTGAAGATTGCTGCAATTATTTTTGGAGTTATTGTTTTGATTGATGTTATTTCTATGATTGTTTATGTTAGTTTGTATGGTTTCCCACAGTGAGATGAAAATTTCAGTTTGTATAAGAATAACCCTAAGTACCGTTCAAGTTTATATAAATGTGGACGGTACTATTTATGTCTAAATACTGACCTCGCCGCCACGCTCCTCTTCCACCCAAATGTAAACATTGCTGTAACCCATCCCAACACTGTGGCGGCACAATATAACTCGCTTTGCCGCCAAAAAACCGGAATAGGCAGTGGATTTGGCGGTCAAAACACTCAAGAAACTGGCTGCCCAGGATATCCTAACCATTCGCCGTGCACGACAGACTCGCAAGCGAGCTTGCTCGTTGTCGCGGGCTTCGCCCTATGTATAAAAAGGCATAAACATTTCTTAGTGAGCAAGCTCCCACGAAATGTTTATGCCTTTTCATACGCACGGCTCAGTCATACGCGCAAAAAAAGAACCAACCCCAAGGCTCCTACGTCCTCAAAATCAGTCCTTCATAGTGGACCGCCTTTAGCTCCGGCATGTCATCCTAGGGTAATACGTGGGGCACTTGGCAAGTCGATAGTCGCCAAGTGTAACGTTTACAAAATCTTCACAGCTCTCGTGGCGGCAAATTTGACGGCGAGGTGTGAAAAATAATGATTCTGCTTGAGTTGGGGGCAAATAGGCAGGATATGGTGGGTGTATGGGGGATGAGGAGTTCCGGAAGCGGTTTGGATGGAAGATTATGTCCTCCATGGTGGCAGTCGGGTGTTGAATGTGTATTACACTCTTCTGCCCTATTTGACGTGAGGTTTGAATTAAGGTAGAATGTAAAAGGATGTACAAATTTGAAGTTTACGGTGGATGTGGCGAAGAAGTAACGCGGTCGCGGATGCGTGATTGATATATAGGCAGTGGGGTATCTGCGGCGACTTCGTGGGTGCAATTCCCACCATCTGCCATAGATGTATTACAAGGTGGTGATAAGATGTGGGGGATATGTATAGATGTTAATGTGCTTAATGGAGCTTTATCTCAAGCTGTTGTTGAGTATATTATAAAGGATAATAAAGCAATTGTTATTGCACCAATTGATAATGTTGTGCTAGATATATCAAAAATTAGGGAAATTCCAGGTTCACCCCAATTTGTTTATGGGGAGTTAGTATCACCAATTAATCATTTAGATATGAAAGGCACGATACATATTATAAAATGGCATTTTAATTTGAAATGTTGTTATTACAAAATACAGATAAATGGAAAACTGAAAAGCAAACGTTATTTTGGCGAGGATTTGGTTAGAGTGACAAAATAAGAAATCATAAAGTTTATGCATGGAGAACACGATATGAATAAAGGTGCAATATTCGATGATATTTCAATAATGGGAAGAGTTATATATATTATTTTTGTTATTGAAATTTATATAAAAGAAAAAGAAGCAACTGAAGAATGGAATAGGCTATTAGAAGCATTATGGTCATTTCCAGAGTTTGATAAGTGCATTGATGATTATGCTTACAAAGTAATTGAGTGTACTCCAGAAACTATATTAGACGAAAGAGAAGATTTTACATCGTTTAAACATTTTGGTGAAGAAGAATTATATGTGTTTAGGGATTTATATACGAGGTCAACGTATACCAAGACTATAGATTACTTGATGGGTCAAATAAATGAAATCTTGGCATACAATTTATACACATCCGTAAAACCACCAGAAGAAATTTCTTTGAGAATTATTAATGACACATATCAATATGCAAAGCATTTATTAGGTGATAAAACACCTTCAATAGAGCCGTTTGAGATTTATTCCATACATGAACAGCATTGTTATGGAAATTATGCATTGGGCAAGGAAGTTCTATTGGCACATATGAACGAGTAGAAGTATTTGAAAAGTTTCAATCTTATATAGTTTCTGAAAACAGGCACAACTTTCAGTCTTGTGGAGAGATTGAATGCAACAGAAGATTTGAAGTTGATGAGGTGTATTATGGAGTATAAATTGTTCGAAAAGCAAGATATTGAGTTGATGAAATATTTCGTAGATGATGAAAATACCAAATATGATGAGGGGATTCTTAATTCGTTTTTGGAGGAAAAGAATACCTATGGTTATATTGCTAAAGAAAATGATATTATAGTTGGTTTTGCATTTGGATATGTATTGCTTAAGCCCAACGGAATAAAGGATTTTTATTTACATGCTATTGATATAATGGAAAAATACCAGAGCCATGGCTATGGCACGGAATTGGTAAAATATATTAGTTCGCATTCAAAAAGCATTGGCTGCAGGAAAATGTTTTTGATAACAAATAAGAGTAATATCTCTGCTTGTAGATGTTATGAAAAAGCAGGAGGCA
>JAZRAX010000003.1:0-252331 GCA_045634745.1 Acetatifactor sp.
TCATAAGTAAAAACACCGCCTCTTTTTGATACTTCGATTATACCAAAAAAGAGCCCTAAAGTCCGCATATTTGCTGAACTTTTGGCTCTTTCTAAAGAAAAATCCCGAGCGAAAACTCGGGACTTTGTCTACAGTCTGAGACATCTCTCAATTTGAGAGATGTCTGAAAGGCAACTTGTCTTTCTATTTTATTCCTCTGCAATAGCACCAACAGGGCACTGACCTGCACAAGCACCACAAGAGATGCACTTGTCAGCATCAATTTCGAATTTGCCATCGCCCATGCTAATAGCGCCAACAGGACACTGTGCTTCACAAGCACCACAAGCTACACAAGAATCACCAATAACGAATGCCATAATAAAATCCTCCTAAATTGATAAAAATTTCTCAATAACCAATGTTATTGTAATACAAAGTTGAGACAAATACAAGAGTTTTTGCAAAAACTCTTGTATTGAAATTGCTTACATCACATGTGGGATAAGAGATTAGTTTTTAATCAGTCCTAATTCCAATCTACGTTTGTGTAGTCCGTTTAGTATAACCTGCTTCTTTTCTTTGGCAACCTCTTTGTCCATGGCAGGAACACCGGCAAGCTTGTACTTCATGCCCAGTTTTTCGTATTTTACCTCACCCATGGTATGATAAGGAAGTACATCCAAAGCTTTTAGATTGGTAAACTGGCCAATAAAGTAGCCCAAAGCTTCCAGGTATTTATCATCATCCGTGATGCCGGGGACAACCACGTGGCGAATCCACATGTCTACTTTCTTTTCATTTAAGTAGGCGGCAAACTCTAAAATACGATGATTGGGCTGCTCGGTTAATTCTTTATGCATATCCGGGTCGATATGCTTGATATCCAGCATAACTAAGTCGGTTAAGGTCATAAGTTTGTCCAACTTTTCCATAAATACGGAAGAGTCCGGATTATATGCAATGCCTGAGGAATCAATACAGGTGTGAATATCCTTGGCCTTTGCAAGGGTAAATAAATCAATTAAAAAATCTATCTGCATCAAAGGTTCACCACCGGTTACGGTAATGCCGCCACCGCGGTAGAAACCCTTGTTTCGTTCGTATTGTTCAATAATATATTCAGGATCCATTAACTGTCCGCCATTCATGGGCCAAGTGTCCGGATTGTGACAGTAAGCGCAGCGCATGGGACATCCCTGCACGAAAACCACGAAGCGTACACCGGGGCCGTCTACTGTACCAAAGCTTTCTAATGAATGAATTCGTCCTTGCATGATTTATATCCTTTCTTTGTGTAAGCTTCAAATTACATCTGCTAACTTAGTATGTTAAAAACCCGGGAAGATAATTCTTCCCGGGCTAAAATATACCAACTTTTGTCGGTTACCAACCTAGGTTGGTGGTATCTCTGCAATTAGATTCCTTCGTGGAAGGTACGAGAGATAACGTCAGCCTGCTGTTCAGGAGTTAACTTAATGAAGTTAACAGCGTATCCGGAAACACGGATAGTAAGCTGAGGATAGTTTTCAGGATGAGCCTGAGCGTCTAATAAAGTTTCTTTGTTTAAAACGTTAACATTGAGATGATGTCCACCCTTAACTGAGTAACCATCAAGTAATGCAACTAAGTTGTCAACCTGTGCGTTATTTACAGTCATGATATTGTCCTCCTATAAATTTTAGGTTTCAAGTAGGTCAAGCCTGCTTGAGATTATTACTTGTTATCTTTGAGGGACTATTTGTAATCGTCAAGTCCTTCGTGAAGAGTAGGTATGCTGCAAGCTAACGGAGTACGTGAGCAATCCGAACAGCCCATTGTCTGAACGTTCTTTGATTGTTTGCTTTCAGCGTTAAAATCAACATTTACATGTCCAACGCCGCTTAACATACCACTGTCCAACATTTGTACAAGGTCATCAATCATAATCTTCTCGTCCATGGAAATTACACACCTTTCTATATTCCGGGAGTCGCCGGACTCCCGGAGAAATTAATTATAATTCGATATCAAGATCGCCAGCGATAACGGTATCTTCTTTACCAAGAGCGCGAGGGGTAATGTCTAAAGGGTTAAATTAGTTAAGATCTAATTCAATGTCACCTGCGAATACCTTGTCTTCTTTACCAAGAGCACCGGGGATAATGGTAAATGTATTAGAAATACCATCCTGTGCATCCTTGAAAGGAAGCTTAGCAACTGAAGCTAAAGAAGCTACAGCACCGTGGGTATCACGGCCGTGCATAGGGTTAGCACCAGGAGCGAAAGGCTGACCTTTCTTACGTCCGTCAGGAGTGTTACCGGTAGCCTTACCATAAGTTACGTTAGAAGTAATGGTAAGGATAGAAGTGGTAGGAACACCATTTCTGTAGGTGTGATGTCTTCTTACAGCAGTCATAAACTTGCTTACAAGTTCGGTAGCAATGCTATCTACACGATCATCATCGTTACCGTACTTAGGGAATTCACCAGTTGTCTTAAAGTCAACGATGATACCGTCTTCATCACGGATTACTTCAACCTTAGCGTACTTGATAGCTGAGAATGAGTCTGCAATGATAGAAAGACCAGCAACACCTGTTGCGAAATATCTCTTAACGTCTCTGTCATGAAGAGCCATCTCTGCTCTTTCATAGCAGTACTTGTCATGCATGTAGTGAATAACGTTCAAGGTGTTAACATAAACATCTGCTAACCACTCCATCATATCGGTGAACTTGCTCATAACATCATCATACTCAAGAACATCGCCAGATACAGGACGATACTTAGGACCAACCTGCTTCTTGGTAACTTCGTCTACACCACCGTTTAAAGCGTATAATAAACACTTAGCTAAGTTAGCACGAGCGCCGAAGAACTGCATTTCCTTACCGATAACCATTGAAGATACGCAACATGCAATACCGTAGTCATCGCTGTGCTCAGGTCTCATTAATTCATCGTTTTCGTACTGGATAGATGAAGTAAGGATAGAGGTCTTTGCACAGAATCTCTTGAAGTTCTCAGGAAGTCTGGGAGACCAAAGAACTGTCAAGTTAGGTTCAGGTGAAGCACCCAAGTTGTAAAGTGTATTTAAGTAACGGAAGGTGGTCTTGGTTACCATGTGACGTCCGTCAACACCAACACCTGCAAGTGACTCGGTTACCCATACAGGGTCACCAGCGAAGAGTGCGTTGTACTCAGGAGTACGAGCAAACTTAATAAGACGTAACTTCATGATGAAGTGGTCTACGAATTCCTGAATCTGCTCTTCAGTATAGGTTCCGTTAGCTAAGTCTCTTTCTGCGAAACAGTCGATAAAGGTAGAGGTACGTCCAAGAGACATAGCAGCACCGTTCTGTTCCTTAACTGCACAAAGGTATCCGAAGTATGTGAACTGGATAGCTTCCTTAACGTCCTTTGCAGGCTTAGAAATATCAAAACCGTAAGAAGCTGCCATAACCTTCATCTGCTTTAATGCTACGATCTGCTCAGAGATTTCTTCACGAAGACGGATAACGTCATCAGTCATAACACGACCGGTTGAATTCTTCTGTGCAATCTTATCTTCGATCAAACGATCGATACCGTAAAGAGCAACTCTTCTGTAGTCGCCGATGATACGTCCACGTCCGTAAGCATCAGGAAGACCTGTTACGATGTGAGAAGAACGACATGCTCTCATTTCATCATTGTAAGCATCGAAACATCCTGCATTGTGAGTCTTTCTGTGAATAGAGAAGAACTCGCTGATTTCAGGATCTACTTCGTAGCCGTTGTCAGAGCAAGCTTTCTCTGCCATTCTGATACCGCCGTAAGGCTGTAAAGAACGCTTGAAAGGCTTGTCAGTCTGGAAACCTACGATAGTTTCCTTGTCTTTGTTAAGATAGCCGGGGCCGTGAGAAACGATAGTAGAAACTACCTTGGTGTCCATATCAAGAACGCCGCCTGCTTCTCTTTCCTGCTTCTGTAATTCGAGTACCTGTGCCCATAAGTCTGTTGTGTTCTGTGTAGGACCAGCTAAAAATGACTCGTCACCATCATAAGGATGATAGTTCTTCTGGATGAAATCACGTACGTTGATTTCAGTCTGCCATTTGCCGCCTACAAAATCTGTCCATTCTGGTTTCATTTGAAATAGCCTCCTATAAAAAATTGAATTAGTAAAATTAAGTGTTAAAAACTTCTAATCCTTATGGTTTAATTATATGAAAAAGAAAGTTGTCAGTCAAGGTCGGCAGTGTACTTTTTTGGGAACAAAGCCGTAATATAACGTATATTTTTAAGTACAATCCGTAATTGGAATCGGTAATGAAAGTTTGTTACAATTCTTGACAGTAGAATGAGAGGAGTATAGCATATTAGTATAAAATGACTGTGGAAAGGAGTGGGTGGAATGAAGAAGCGTTTGGGGACAATTCTTTTGTTGATATGTTTTATGTTGTCGGGATGCAATAGTGGTGAAAAACCTGCCGGACAGATGCCGGATATTACGCAAGCACCGGAAAACGCACAAGATGTAGAGCCTACACAGGCACCGGAAGCGATGGCGACGCCTACACCCTCCACAGAACCTATCGAATTAAAGATTTACAGCCAACTGTGTAGTTATTGGGGAGAGCAGCAGGGCTGGTTTGCGCAGGTACTTTTAGATAAGTTTAATGTGAAGTTCACTTATATAATGGAGGATGACACTGCAGAGGACCCCAAAAAAGTGGCGGATATTGTTATTTACGGAAGTAATAATCAATATTTAGAGGCAGTCGAAAAAGGCTGGGTGCTTGATTGGGAAGCAAATGATCTGCTCAAAGAGCATGGTGTTTATATTGCAGAGAATATGCCTCTTGCACTGGAATATAATCGAAGTCTGACACCGGAGGAAGGAAAGATATTCGGTATGGGTACCAATATGGTGCCAAGTATGGATGTGAGTGAGGACTTTTTTCTGGTATGGGATATCCGGTGGGATTTGTATCAACAGTTGGGCTATCCGGAGATTGCGGATTTGGAAGATTTTGCGAAATTGCTGGAAGATATGAAGGAAATTTGTCCCACAAATGAAGCTGGAGAAGAGGTTTATGCATTGTCGTTGTGGCCGGATTGGGACAAGGGCATGATGATGACCGCAAAGTGCATGGCGACGGCTTATTATGGGTATGATGAGCACCATTTAGGGTTGTATGATACCGAGACCGGTACGTTTTACGGCGCTTTAGAGGAAGAGGGACCGTATCTCGAAATGTTAGATTTTTTAAATTCTTTGTATCGTAAAGGGCTGTTGGACCCGGAGTCAAGGACACAGACCTACGATAACGTAATGCTTAAGACGGCAGAAGACAGGGTTTTGTTTTCGGTGTTTGATTATGCGGGAAGTAAGGCATACAATACACAAGAGCACATAGCAGAGAATAAATATATGGCAAGTTTGGTGCCAAAGGAGGCATCACCTGCGGCGCATGGTCTAAGTGTGTTTGGAAATATGCATCGTATCTGGACCATAGGGGCAGGTACAGAGCATGCCCAGCTTGTTATGGAGATTATCAATTGGCTGAGTACACCGGAGGGCAGACTTACCTTTGAATATGGTCCCAAGGGTGTGACCTGGGATTATGACGAAGAGGGATATACTTACCTCACAGAACTGGGTAAGGATTGTATGGAAAATAGGACTACTTTGATGCCGGATGAATACGGCATAACAACTTTTAATGATGGTTGCCCGCAGATAAATGTGGTGACATGGTCTTATTTGGCTCCAAATCCCCAGTCCAACGGGGAAACCTATAATTTTAGGACATGGAAGAGTAACACACCGGAAGCTTCTTGCGAAGCAGAACAGGCTTGGAGAGATTTTACAGGGACAGTATCTGTGAATGAATATATTAAGGGGCAAAATCACGTAGTTATTCCGGAAGTATATTATGAGGCAACGGAAAAAGGCAGTGATTTAGAGGAGACCTGGAAGCAGGTAGCAGAATGCATTGAAATCGGTTCCTGGGATGCAGTTTATGCAGAGTCAGAGGACGAATTCGGACAAATAGTAGATGGAATGCAGACGCAGGCTATAGAATTGGGCTATGAAAAATGTATGGCATGGTGTGAATATGAGGCGATGCGACGAAAAACGTATTTTCCAAATTAAGGTTTTTCTTGCCAAAAATAAAGAATGTGTTATAATGAGCCTTGCAGAGCCTTGCGTGTACGCAGAGGGCTCTATAAGGCGAATGTCCTCACGGAGACGTTAGTCGACGTGTTATACTAAGCCTAGAGAAAATAGACGTGGTGAAACGAGCGTCGTTGAAATAAGGAGGTACCAGACATGACAATTACTAAGGACATGACAATCGGACAGATTTTACGTGAGAATCCTAATGTTGCACCTATTCTTTTAGAGGCAGGTATGCACTGCTTGGGTTGTCCTTCCGCACAGGGGGAATCTTTGGAAGAAGCAGCTATGGTTCACGGCTTAAATATTGAAGATTTAATGGAGAAGATTGCAGCTTTATAAGAGCTGTGAAGATGGCAGGGTAGTCAGAAATGACTGCCCTTTTTTTGTATTAAGAAAACCGCCCTTAATATGACATTGAAGTGTCATATTAAGGGTGTTATAATGTGAACAAGCGCAAAGAAAAACAAGCGGCGCATTTGATGAGGTCTGTGATTTGGGTATAAAGAGTGATTTTGGATGCATCAAGACCCAAACAGCAGGTGAAAATAAATATTTTGCTAATGTTTTAGAGTGAATTTGGGCATATAGGGAGTAAATTCGATTTTATGTACCCAAGGGTTTATGATTTTGTGGGTATTTTTAAGGAAAAAGACACTGCCGAAACCCCAAAGGACATCATTTTAGGGGAGGTTCAAAGATTTGTTCCCAGATTAAATTACAAGCGACGCGAGAGAAAAGAGGAAGTAATGATTAATCGATTGCTGGGTATTATTTATATATTGATAAGCAAGGGAACGGTAACGGCTACGGAATTGGCAGAGCGATTTGAGGTATCGGTTAGAACGATATATCGTGACATCGAGGCTCTTAGTATGGCCGGAATTCCGGTTTATACCAAGAAAGGTAAGAATGGCGGTATCTGCCTCATGGAGAATTTTGTGCTGAACAAAATGTTAATCAGTCAAGAGGAGCAACAAGAGATTTTGGCGGCGCTGTTGTCCGTGCGGGAAACAGGCGTGTCAGAAGAGGCAAAAACGTTAAAGAAGTTGGGGGAATTTTTTGAAACACAGCCGGTGGATTGGCTGGATATTGATTTGTCGGATTGGAGCGGCAGCAGGCGACAATTGTATGAAGAAATAAAGCGGGCGGTTTTGGGGCGTAAGGTGATAAGCTTTGACTATTATGGACAAAATGGAGGGATGAGGCGACGTACGGTGGAACCGGTGCAGATGGTTTTTAAAGAATATACCTGGTATTTGAAGGCGTATTGCAGGTTAAGAGAGGACTTTCGATTTTTTAAGTTGTTTCGGATGAAGCGGTTGGAAGTTTCGGAGGAATGTTTTGAAGCAAGAACGGAGCAAGTGTGGAAAGATGATATACTGCAGGAGACGCCGGGCACAGAGAACGCGAAGCAGTCGGCTATACAAGTGTTAGACGCAGTGAAGGAAGGTGGCACAAAGGTACCCGCATCAGAGTGCGAACCCTGTACCGCAATTACCCTTTGGATTGACAAAAAGGAAGCCTACAGAGTCTATGACCGCTTTGATGATTCGGAGTTGGAGGTGTTGGAAACAGGAGATTTTCTGGCACGTGTAAATTATGTGGTGGATGATTGGGTGTATGGATTGATTTTGTCCTTTGGACCATCGGCAAAGGTGTTGGAGCCACCACATATCAGGCAGGAGGTACAAAGGCGAATTGCGGCTATGCTGAAAAAATACGAAGAATCTTGTGAATCGGAAAATAACCAATAAAAGCGAGTGTGAAAAGAGAAAAATCAGTTATAATATGCCACTCTGGTGTCAGGTTATGTTTGTTATGCTTGATTTTGTCAGAGGCAATGAAAAGGTTGCCTGACAGAAAGAGAGGAAAAGAAAATGGATATGAAGATTTGTCAAAGCTGTGGTATGCCTATGCAGGTAGAGGAGCATTTCGGAAAGAATGCGGATGGTAGCAGAAATGAGAAGTATTGCTGCTATTGTATGCAAGACGGCGTGCTGGGGGAATGTACCTTGGAGGAAATGATTGACATCTGTGCCAAAATTGAGGTGGAAGACGGCAGATGTAAAAGCCTGGAGGAGGCGAAAGAAGCCCTGGGACAGTATTTGCCGACATTAGAACGTTGGAAGTAAATAAGTAAAATCCCAAAGGAACAGCAGGTGCGTTGATGAAGGGCTTAGATAGTATGTTGGTTCCAAGGGGCGCGGTAAGGAGGAATGAATATGTTAGAGTTGCCGGAAAGCTATCATATTGCGAAGCAGGTAGAAGAATATTTGAAAGGTAAGATTATCAGTTATATCGAAGTGTTACATACACCTCATAAGTTTGCTTTTTTTCAAGGAGACAGGGACGAGTACGAGGAGCTGTTGGAGGGACAGACCATTGAGGGCGCTGTAAATCGTGGAGGAATGTTGGAGATTATCACCGAGGACAGCATGCTTCTTTTGTCGGACGGAGCGTATCCAAAGTATTTCGAGGAGAAAAAGAAGTTCCCGAAAAATCATCAGCTTGCCATTTATTTTGATGATGAGACGGCGATGTTTGTGTCTATTCAAATGTATGGTTTTATCGGGGTGTTTCCCAAAGGTAAATGTGAGGAAGGATATTATCTTTCATCGAGCAGCAGGCCGGAACCATTGACGAAAGAATTTACCTTCGAATATTTCAAGGGACTTTTGCCCCAAGAGAAAAAGCTTTCAGCAAAGGCTTTTCTGGCAACAAAGCAGCGGATTCCCGGTTTGGGTAATGGCGTGCTTCAGGATATTTTGTGGGATGCGAAAATAGATCCCAGATTCAATATGCAAAATGCTACGGAAGAGGATTTGGAGACACTGTATACCTCCACGCGTAAGATTTTGCGACAGATGTGCGAACAGGGCGGTCGTGATACGGAGAGGGACTTGTTAGGTAACAAAGGTGGCTATATTTGCCAGCTGAGTAAGAATGCTTTGTATGAGCCTTGTATGCGATGCGGTTTTGAGATTCAGAGGGCGGCGTATATGGGTGGAAATGTGTATTTTTGTGAGCAGTGTCAGAAGAGGTAAAGACATGAAAGCCTTAACTGGCAACATCGAGAGACTCCATACTACAAAAATGAGTATGAAAGGAAGCGACTGCGCAGCAGGCACAAGGTAGCTTTTGGAGGGAAATCTACGCTTTGGGTAGAATGAACGTTTTTCGGAGGTTTAATACCCAAATGGTAGCTGAAAATGACAATTTATAAGTATTTTAAAGAGTGTTTGGGTATATACAAAGGAATTTCAAATTTTATACCCAGAGATTTATGTTTTTGTGGGTATTATAACACATAGTAGCTTATTTATACCCCAAATGCATTTTATAAATAGCGGATTAGATAATGAATTATAGAAAAATATCTACAAATCTCAATTTATTGGGATGTTTTGATTTGTAAGAAACGGCAATCTACCCATAGACGATGAATTGCCTTTATGGTCAGAAAAATAACGAAACTATAAAGAAAATTTTCTGCCCATAGGATATAAATGTGTTCTTATAGATAGAATCACTCCCCTTCCAATAACCTTATAACAGGTTGCGTGGTGTAAGATAAGGATAATGGATGAACGGGCGCTTATCCAAAGAAGAGGTAAGAATTGGTCTGTACAAATAGATGATTGTGAGATTACTGTAAATGCACATAGTTACACAATCATAACCACACATACTATATGAGTCAGATGATAAAATAAACTATGAGGAGAAAATATATGCCGAAAAACGATAACGCCCACTCTCTCAGGATGGTGGAAAGTTTTAAAAGGAATATTAGTAGTGATGTGGCTGCCGAATTTGAAGAAAAATATCCTTTGTCAAAAAGTGCCGATATTGTAAAGAAATTTGGCTGGGCACAGGCAACCTGCAATTACTTAGAAGAGAATTTTGGCGAAGAGACAATAGTCAAGGTTAGAAAAGAGTGTCGCTGCAATGATGGAAAATCCATTGCGGACAAGCTGTTAAAATATTTAAATATGGCTGAAAACATTCAAGAATTTGTGGACTCTTTTAACGAAAAGGAATCCTTTGCACAGTTGGAGTACATATCAGAAAGTAAGTTTTTATTTTGCTATCCGCAGTGCTATTGTGCCTGTGTAAAAAGAATTCCGCAAGAACTGTCTAAAACATGGTGTTACTGCACCCTAGGCAATGCAGAAGGAATATTTAAAGCGGTATTTAAGAAAGAAGTAAAGGTGCGTTTATTGGAAAGTATCAAGGCAGGTGGTGCCAGATGTGTTATTGAGGTGGAGTGGTAAATTAATAAAATATTTTTCGAGATGTATGAGGTATTAAGTCTGCTGTTTTTAGGCGGAACATTTCTAGTTGCATTGCTTGCCTACATAGATAGGGAAAACAAGCGAAAATAAAAAAGCCACTATTGGTATCACATTATCTATTAAATTTCAATAGCAAAAGTATAAAAAAGTAACAAAACTTTACCTGATAGGATTGTACAACCATGAACAATTATGTTATGATACACACATCATAACGAGGAGATAAAAATATGAAAATGCTTTGGAAGCTTACAAAAGAAGCGGCACGTTATAAAGGACTGTATGTATTGGCCATTCTTTCCACCTTAGGGCTGACGGTGGTAAATTTGTCTGCACCGAAAGTGTTATCTACCATGACCGGTGTGGTGGGAGAAGGTGTAAATGAGGGAACATTGGGTACAATAAAAATGCTCGCGCTTATTTTGCTGGCGTTGTATTTGTTACGAATTTTGTTTCGCTTTTTGAGTAATTATCTGGCACATAAGGCGGCATGGTATTTAGTGGGAGATTTGCGAAGCAGGATGTACAATAAGCTGCAAAGCTTGGATTTGGGCTTTTTTCATGATAAACAGACCGGTGATTTAATGAGCCGTGTGGTTAATGATACCAGAGATTTTGAACTTTTGTATGCCCATATGATACCGGATATGATTACCAATATTGTGACTTTTGTGGGAGTATTGGTGATTTTGCTTATGATTAATTGGAAGCTTGCTTTGATTACTTGTGCACCCATACCACTTATATTGATTTCCGGAGTGATTTTTGCCAAGATTGTGCGTCCCTTCTTCAAAATTTCACAGAAGTGTATGGGTGAGTTGAACGCCCAATTGCAGGACAGTCTTTCAGGACTGCACGAAATTCAGTCCTTTGGGCAGGAAGTTTACGAAAGTGAACGGATGAATGAGAAGAATTTTGAGCAGGTAAAAGCTATGCTTCGGGCGCTTCGTGCCAGTGCGATTTTTCATCCCTGCGTGGAGTTTTTATCTTCAGCCGGCACGGTTTTGGTTGTATTTTTCGGAGGGTATCTGGCATATAAAAACCAGCTTTCCGTGGAGGATATTGTGGCGTTTGTGTTGTATCTGTCCTTGTTTTATGCACCGGTATCAGGACTTGCTACCTGGTTGGAGAACTTGCAACAGTCTTTGGCGGGAGCAGAGCGTGTGACGTTGGTTCTGGAGACCCCATCTGCCATTCAAAATGCAGAGGATGCGCAGGATATTGGAAAAGTAGAGGGAGCCATAACTTTTGAGAAAGTAAGCTTTCATTATAGCAATGAAATCCCGGTTTTGAAGAATATTTCTTTCTCTTGTCAACCGGGAATGATGGTAGCTTTGGTGGGACCTACCGGTGTGGGTAAGACTACGGCTACGCAATTAATTTCCAGATTTTATGATCCGGTAGAAGGGCGCATCTTAATTGATGGTAAGGATATTAAATCGGTAACCCTTGAAAGCTTACGGCAAAATATTTCACCGGTGCTACAGGATACGTTTTTATTTAACGGAACCATTGCGGAGAATATTGGTTATGCAAAGCCGGATGCTACCTTGACGGAAATTCAGGAAGCGGCAAAGGCTGCCAATATTCATGAAGATATTTTACATATGCCGGAACAGTATGAAACCAAGGTGGGAGAGAGAGGACTGCGTCTTTCCGGAGGGCAGAAGCAGCGTGTGGCCATTGCCCGGGCTATTCTGCGTCAATCTCCCATTATTGTTTTGGATGAAGCAACTGCTTCTGTGGATGTACAGACAGAGCGACAGATACAAAAGGCAATCAAGAATATTACCGGTAAACGTACCATTGTAGCCATTGCCCACCGTTTGTCTACTATTAAGGATGCGGATATGATTCTGGTGATTCATGAAGGTGAAATTGTGGAACGTGGTACACACGAGGAATTAATAGAACAAAAAGGTTTTTATTACAAAATGCAACAGGCACAGGAGTAATCCAGTGCCTGATTTCGTTGTTTCTGATTAAATTTCTGATAAAGTTTCCAATGCACAGCCTGCAATGATGCATTCACAATGTTCCTCTAAATAAGAAACCGTGGTAGAAATTACCTTGGTAGGAGTTCCGTATTCAGAGATTCGGTTGCATAGCTTATTGTATTCTGTCGCGTATTCCGGTTTGCTGATAAGTAACAGTAAATAAGCATCTGTCCGAGAGTGTTTGTAAAGGGCACTGTGACCTGCAAAGGTAATGTTTAAACCGGATGCCATGGAAAGCAGTGCCTGCATGGTATCAAAGCGGAATAGACGAACCAATGGTTTAATAACATCAGTAGTCTCGCTTTCCGGTGCAGAACTTTCCTCTGCTGGGGTTTCCTGTGCCTGTATTTTACGGAAGAGGTCCATGATTTCCTCAGGACTTTCCTCGTTATTTTCAGTTTCTTCCATGTCGGAATCCTCATGAACGGATGGGGCAAAGCGGGAAAAACGGGTATCCAATTCTTCCGGGTCTTCTACTTTGGTGATAATGAGTACGATACATTCCGCATTCATGGGAATGGCTTCAATCATCAAAGGAATATCTTCTGCTTCAAAGCCAAATTCAAAATTGGCCTGTTGCATCATGTCGCGAAAAAGGTTCTTGGCTTTTTCGGTGCCATAGGCAAGCTCGCTGATCTTAAGCTGGCGGCTGGCAAGGTCTTCTTTAGTCAGTGTACAACGAATTTGATTCTCATTTACTTTTTCGATTTTCATATGACAACCCTATCCTTTCTGCATCTGTGTATGCTTTGTATTGTCAGATGCGATTTTCAACCTCATCTTATACTTTTAGGGGTTTTTAGTCAATAGACCTATAAAATTTTAATAATTTTTAATTTTTCTATTGCAAAACCTATACTCATAGTATATAATTAGCAATAGAGTCGCTCCGATAATCTGTACCGGAGGGAGGCCAGACAGACAATTTAATTCTAAATTTCCGAAAATCCGGAACGATTCGTTCCTCTCATCCTTTATTATATGATGATTTCTTGTAGTTGCGATTATTTTTCAAAGGATGTCTTACAAGCATTTTTGCGTGCTTGCTCGGTTAATTTTATATTTTTCCCTAATTTTTATAGTTTATAATTCAAATTTTACATATTTTTTTGTATGGTCGGAGCACTCAAGCAATCTATTTTATTCATATCCATTATTAGCGAAGATATGTCTGTAATTATATCACATATCCTTTTGGTCAGGGAACAGACGTGTCTGCGAAAGGAGGTATGAATGTATGAAGGAAGAAGGCATTTCATCAGACGGGCAACATGTAAATGATGCCATAGAGTATCAATTGAGTGTTATGCGCAAAAAGGACGTAAAGGTTTTTATGGACAATAAACCGATTACGTTGGATGAAGCGTTACATCGATGTGTGCAGGAATGTTCCGTGTACATGCCGGATTATGTGTTGGATGAAAACGGTATTTTAGAACAAGTGAGATTTGACAAAATAGATATGTAACGTTGGAATGGTCAGCAACGTTTGTTTTAAAGGGCGATGGAAAACAGGAATGCCTCTCTGGTTGATTTTGCCCTTTTTGCAGAAAAATCTTTAAACTTGTCTTAAAAAATGGATGACGATATGGAAATAGTTTGTTATACTGTAAGACATCGGGGGTTGTCCGATGTCTTACTTTTTAGGAGGATTTATAGAACGTTATGAAGAAGCTGATACCGGTTATTATTGCGATTATATTAATATTGATTATAGGTGCTGCTACGGCAGGAAGTATTGTATTCGAGAAATATTCTTATTCTAAGGAACAGGCGGATTTGCAGGAATATTTTGGAGTGTCCGGCGATGAGCTGGCAATCTTTTTACAGGACGAGAAAATTGCAGAGAAGGCAGTGTTAAAAGGTGGTATCTGTTATTTTGATTTAGATACGGTGCATAAGTATTTTAATGATGGTTTTTATGCAGATACAAATGAAATGATATTGTTATATGCCCAGCCTACCTCAGTGGACCGTATTAGTATGGATGTGGCGGCAGAGAGTGGAGATTCTCACAATTATGCATATGTGGAAAATGGAAAAGTGTATGTGGCAGTAGAGCATATTACCAAATTTACGAATATGTCTGTAGAGGTGTTTGAAGGCCGCGTGCAGGTATATACCGAATGGGGCGACAGAAGAGTCGCTACGGTAGAAAAAGATACTGAGGTACGTGTGAAAGGTGGTATCAA
Source organism: Acetatifactor sp. (assembly GCA_045634745.1). GTDB lineage: Bacteria > Bacillota > Clostridia > Lachnospirales > Lachnospiraceae > Acetatifactor. Next base: position 14,615 of record JAZRAX010000003.1, read on the forward strand.
GAGCCCTATTTTAAGAGAAATTCCGGCAGGAGAGCAGGTGGAGATTTTGGAACGGATGGAGACCTGGAGTAAGGTAAAGACGGCGGATGCTTTTATTGGTTATGTAGAAAATAAGTGTTTGTCTGAGGAAAGTATCGTGGCAGAAACGCCGGTAACAGACTATGTGGAGCCCGAATACACTACCCAGCAGCTGGAGGGCAAGCTTTGCTTGGGATGGCATTCCATTGGTGGTGTAGGCGGAAATGATACTTTGAATGAAATGGTAGCCAATGTAAAAAGTATGAATGTTATTGCACCGACTTGGTTTAGTTTAAGTGATAACGAAGGTGGATACGAAAGCTTTGGTACTGCTGATTATGTGGAAAAAGCACATGCTATGGGATTGGAAGTATGGGGCGTGTTGGATGATTTTAACTATGACATATCCCACGAAGATATTACCATTGATGTAGGAGCTGTTTTATCCTCCACAACCAATCGTACCCGGTTGATTGAAGGTGTGGTGCAGGAAGCACTTGCATTGGGATTGGATGGTATCAATTTGGATTTCGAACAGGAAACGCAAATCCAGTATTACGGAGAGGATTATGCTCAGTTTATTAAGGAGTTGTCTATACAGTGCAGATTGAATGAGTTGACCTTTTCTATTGATAATTATGTACCATATGATTATCGTTCGTTTTATAATTTGGACGTGCAGGGTAAGGTGGCGGATTATGTAATTATCATGGGATATGACGAGCATTGGGAAGGTTGTCAGGAGCCGGGAAGTGTAGCCAGCTTGGACTACGTAAGCTTTGGTATTGATAAAGCATTAGAGTCAGTGCCTAAGGAAAAGGTGGTAAATGCATTGCCGCTTTATAGCAGAGTCTGGACTACAGAGGGGACAGACGTATCCGACAGTATTTTGAGTATAAGAAATAATCAGGATTTTTTAGATAGAGTGGGTCAAACTGTAGAATGGAACGAGGAAGTGCAGCAGTGGTATGCAGAATGGACCAGTGGCAGCAAAAAGTACCAGCTTTGGATGGAAGACGGAGATTCCGTTATGGCGAAATTAAATGTTATGCGTGCCAGGGATATTGCAGGCGTGGCTGTATGGCGCTTGGGTTACGGAACGCCGGAGGTTTGGGAACTGATTAGTGCATATGTGAATTCATAAAGAAGTGCTCCGAAGCATATATTTGTACAAATATGCTTCGGGGTTTTTTTATGCAAAAATTGCAGGAGAAGTTGTTTTCTTTAGTGCTGGGAGTATTGGTAATTGGGGTAATGTTTTATCTGGCGCAGGAGTTGGCAGTGTATACGTCTTCCGATATTGTTGTGGGAGAAGGACAGAGTATGGTGGCGGAAGATGAGCTGACCGGAGGGGCCCAGCAGGAGGCGGGACAAAATGAAGAGAAAGTCAGTGTTGTGCTGGATGCAGGTCATGGGGGCTTTGATCCTGGAAAAATTGGTGTGAATGGACAGAAAGAGGCTGAAATCAATCTGGTGATTGCCGAAAAGGTAAAAATGTATTTGGAGGCCAATGATATTCAGGTAATTATGACCCGTGAAACAGACCAAGGCCTGTATGATGAAAACTCGGATAATAAAAAAGTGCAAGATATGAAGCGTAGGATTGAAATTATTGAGACCAATGCCCCGGTGGCTGCAGTCAGTATCCATCAAAATAGTTATACGGAAGAGTATGTAAACGGAGCGCAGGTATTTTACTATGCAGACAGCAAGGAAGGGGAAAACTTGGCGGAGTTTTTACAAGCATCTTTAAAAGAGAATTTAAATTCTAAAAATCATCGCCAAAAGAAGGCCAACAACAGCTATTATCTGCTGAAAAAGACCCAAGTGCCTACCGTAATTGTAGAGTGTGGATTTTTGTCAAATTATAAGGAGGCAGCTCTTTTAGAGAGTGATGAATATCAAGACAAACTGGCTTGGGCAATTCATATGGGTATCCTGCAATATATCAATGAAAAATATTGAAAAGAAACCGATTTCTTAAGAATTTAAAGGGTTTTTAAGCATTTACATTCCACATCCGTGTGGTATAATGTTCGTACAGGCAAAGCGTTTTCGAGGTGCTCTGCCCGAAATGATAATAGCAGGTACTTTAAATGAATACAAAAATATTAAAGATAGATGCGAACGCAGAGTTCTTTTCCCAACAGGAAGAGGAAGCGTTGCAGGAAGCGGGACAAATAATTAAAGATGGCGGATTGGTAGCTTTTCCTACAGAAACAGTTTATGGCTTGGGTGGAGATGGCTTAAATAAAGAATCTTCCAGAAAGATTTATGCAGCAAAGGGTCGTCCGTCGGATAATCCCCTCATTATTCATATTGCGAATATGGAGGCTTTACCTTACATTGTGGAGGAGGTAACGCAGGAGGCGCTTAAGATAGCAGAGGCTTTTTGGCCGGGACCGCTTACCATGATTTTGAAAAAGTCTGAAAATGTTCCGGTAGAAACCACCGGAGGACTACAGACTGTGGCAGTTAGGATGCCTTCCAATCCGGTAGCGTGTAAGCTTATTGAGTATGGGGGAGGCTATATTGCGGCGCCCAGTGCCAATCTTTCCGGCAGACCCAGTCCTACGGTAGCCAAATATGTGGTGGAAGATATGGATGGCCGCATTGATATGATTATTGATGGTGGGGAAGTAGGAATTGGTTTGGAATCCACGATTATTGATTTGACAGTAACGCCACCCCAGATTTTACGTCCGGGATATATATCCCAGGAAATGTTAAATAATGTGTTGGGACAGGTGGATGTGGACCGGACCATTCTCAGTAATACCACAGGTCAGGCACCTAAGGCGCCGGGGATGAAGTATCGTCATTATGCGCCCAGGGGAGAACTTACCATTGTGACAGGCGAAGCGGGGCAGGTTGTAGAATATATTAACAAACAGGCGGATGATTTGGTAGAGAAGGGCAAAAAGGTAGGTGTGATTGCCTCGGAAGAAAATCTGGAATGTTATCAGGCTTCTTTGGTGAAATGTGTGGGAAGCCGTACGGATGAGGATGCAATTGCCCATAATTTATATAGAATTCTCAGAGAGTTTGATGATGAAGGCGCAGAGGTGATTTTTTCAGAAACTTTTGCGGAAGGAACCTTGGGACAGGCTATTATGAACAGGCTGTTAAAAGCAGCAGGACATAAATTGATAAATTTGACAATATTTGATAAGTAAAAGCAATATTTGTAGTGTATACTGTAAGTAAAGGGCGGAAGTGTAAGATATTTCCGGATATGCCCGAAAATGATGACAAATAAGAAAACATAGAAGAGGAGCATAACGATATGATAGCAATTGGAAGTGACCACGGCGGATTTGATTTGAAGCAGGTGATTATTAAATATTTTGAAGAACGGGGTATTGAATATAAGGATTACGGTTGCTATGATAAGAGTTCATGTGATTATCCGGTGTTTGGCAAAGCAGTGGCAGAGTCTGTAGCAAAGGGTGAGAGTGAGAAGGGGATTGTAGTTTGTACTACCGGTATTGGGATTTCTATGGTGGCAAATAAAGTACCCGGCGTACGCTGCGCATTATGTAGTGAGAGTCTGTCTGCTAAAATGACCAGACTGCATAACGATGCAAATGTTTTGGCATTGGGTGGTGCCATGGTAGGTGCCAATCTGGCATTGGATATTGTGGAAACCTTTTTGAATACACCTTTTTCGGCAGAAGAGAAGCATATCCGCAGAGTAGGTATGATTCAGTAGATTGATTGTGTGTAAAGGAGCAGCTATGAAAAAAATAGCAGTTTTTGTAGGGGAGTTGCCAAGTGCATATCAAACAGAGGTGACCGCGGGAGTCATAAGTGAAGCGAAAGCGAATGATGCTCAGTGTTTCGTGTATACGAACACAGGTGTTTATAATGGCAATGTATTTTACGCTTATGGCGAAAAAAATATAATAAATATGCCTTATTTGGAGGATTATGACGGAATCATTATTGCCGGTGATACCTTTGGTGTGGAGGGCATGTATGAAGAGCTGACAGAGAAGATTGAGCGGGAAGCGAAATGTCCGGTAGTATGTTTAAGACAGAAAGATGAACGCTTCTATAATGTGCTTGTAGATAATCGTCAGGCCATGAGTGATATGGTTGAACATTTTATTATTCACCATGGATTCAGCCGAATCTGCTTTATGACCGGTAAGTTGGATATGTATGATGCGCAGAGACGTTTGTTGGGGTATATAGATACCATGCAAAAACATGGCCTTAAAGTAACTCCGGAAATGGTATACGAGGGTGATTATTGGAGAAATCGAGGCGTTCAGGCTGTTGAGTGGCTTTGTAAGGATCGGGACAATTTGCCTCAGGCCATTGTCTGTGCAAATGATTTTATGGCATTAGCTGTATGTAAGGCTTTGCACGAAAAGGGAATACGTGTACCGGAAGAAATTTGCGTATCCGGATACGATGATATAGAAGAGGCTATTTACGCCATACCTTCTATTACCAGTATGCATGTAGATGGCGTAGAAATGGGAAAAGCGGCATTTCGGATTATTGATAATATTTTGCAGGGAAAAGAACAGGAAAAGAATGTATACTTAAAGGTAAATCCACGTTACAGAGGTTCTTGTGGTTGTGCAGATGTTTGTGATGCGGAGGCGGGAAAGATTCTTTTTGCACAAAAGGAGAATATACAGAGAATTTTACATCATTCAGGCGCCATGAATATTGCATTGGAAAATGAAGATACCTTCTGGGGTTTAGTCATGACCGGAAATGCTTATATTAAGGATTATGGTTTTGATGCTATGTACTTTTGCTTTTGTGATGAGGCAGAGAAACAATTTGAAGCTGTAGATATGCAGTTGAAGTATACGGAGAAGATGCATGTGAGCGCTGTGTTTGAGAAGGGCGGACTGTGCAGAGTGTGTGATGAAAGCTTTTTGAGAAGAGATGTTTTGCCGGCGCAGTATTTGGCAGATGGAGAGCCGGTATATATTATGCCGTTCCATGAGAAAAACAATTGTCTTGGTTATGTTGCCTATAAAACCCATGATATAGAAAGGTTAAGATATATTTTTACCATGTGGTTGCAGGGGTTAGCAAATGCTATTGACAGAATACAGATGTACGAGACTAGTAAAGCATTGCAGGAAATGCGTAAGAATTATAATCGTGATGCATTAACCGGAATCGGTAACCGCCGAGAGATTGAGAAGACCTTTAACCAACGTTATGAAAGATTGTCAGCTACCGGAGAATCTTTCTGCGTAGTAAGTCTTGATATGGATGGTCTGAAAATCATTAACGATAAATATGGTCACTTAGAAGGTGATGTGGCATTGTGTGAATTGGCAAATATTCTGGCAGAAACAGTGGGCGAGAATGGTGTGGCTGCACGTACAGGCGGTGACGAGTATTTATTATGTTTATATATGGATCGTGAGGAAGAGGTACATGAATTATTGTCCCGAATCCGAACAAAGATAGATGTATATAATTTGTCTGCACACAAACCTTGGGAGCTGGGGGCAAGTATCGGTTATGCATTCTGCAGAAAGGGGTCCACATTATCGTTTGCTATGCAGCAGGCAGATAAAAATATGTATCAGGAGAAACGGGGCAAAAAGAATACCAGATTGAGGAAATAGCAATTTGTGCGGGAATACAATGGTATAGGGGGCATGTTTATGAGTGGTAAAAGAGAAGATTACATTAACTGGGATGAGTATTTTATGGGAGTGGCCCATTTGTCCGGTATGCGTTCTAAGGACCCGAACACTCAGGTGGGTGCTTGTATCGTAAGTCATAAGAATAAGATTTTGTCCATGGGGTACAACGGATTTCCCAGCGGATGTTCGGACGAAGAATTCCCTTGGGCCAGAGAAGGGGAAGAATTGGAGACAAAATATCCTTTTGTAACACATAGTGAGTTAAATGCTATTTTAAATTACAGAGGGGGCTCTTTGGAAGGGACGAAACTGTATGTATCCTTATTCCCCTGCAATGAGTGTGCAAAAGCAATTATTCAGGCAGGAATTAAGACGGTGGTATATGACAGCGATAAGTATGCAGGAACACCTTCTAACGTAGCTTCAAAAAAAATGTTTGACGCGGCAGGGGTAGAGTATATAAAATATAACCGTACAGGTAAAAAGATTGAAATAGATGTATAAAGGGCGAACCGCCTCGGAGTGAGAAGTATATGAGACAGGTTATGCGAAAGTTAATATGGTGTTTGGGGGCGGTATTGTTGCTGGGAATCAGCGTACCGTCTATTTCGCATGCGAGCAGTTCTACACAGGATAAAATCGACCAGACCAAGGAAAACATGGATGAGCTGGAACAAATTATGGATGCCCATGAACAGCAATTGCAGGGCATGAAAGGCGAGAAAAGCGATTTGCAAAAAAAACTCAGTGAGTTGAATGCAGAATTGGCTTCCATTAGTGCGCATCTGGCAGATTTGGAGAGTCAGATTATTACGAAAGAGGCCGATATTGCCACTACACAGCAAAATCTGGCAGAGGCGAAGGAGCTGGAGACTTGGCAGTATGAGTGTATGGAGAAGCGTATTAAATACACTTATGAACGTGGAAGTGAAAGCTGGTTAACGAAAATCTTTAATGCTACCGGATTTGCAAGGCTCTTAAATGTGTCCACTTACGTGGAGAATATTGTAAGCTATGATGATAAAATGTTGGAAGAATTGATTGCCAACAGGCAGTATATTGAGTCGGAAGAGGCTAGATTAGAGAAGGAAAAGCTGGAGTTAGATATTTTAAAAATAAATGCGGAAGCAGAGAAAAGCAAGGTAGACGGATTGATTAAGGAGGTCAGTGAGTCCATTGCGGATTATGCAGACCAGATAGCGGATGCAGAGGCGGCGGCATTAGCCTATGAAAAAGAGCTGAAGAAGCTGGAAGAAGATTTAGATTATTTGAAAAAGAAGCTGGCCCAGGAAATTGCGTTGTCCCAGGCGGCAGCCAATTCTACCTGGCGTGATATTTCACAGGTAACCTTTGCAGAGGGAGACAGATATTTGCTTGCTAATCTGATTTACTGTGAAGCCGGTGGTGAACCATATGAAGGTCAGGTGGCAGTAGGTGCTGTAGTTATGAATCGTGTAATGAGCTCTAAGTTCCCGGATACCGTAGTGGGAGTTATCTATCAAAAAAGACAGTTTTCACCGGTAGCAAGTGGACGTCTTGAGTTGGCACTGGCTGCAAACAAAGCAACGCCAAGCTGTTACAAAGCCGCTGATGAAGCTATGAAAGGCGTGACAAATGTAGGTAATTGTTTATTCTTTAGAACTCCGATAAAAGGCCTGACTGGAATATCCATTGGCGGACATATTTTTTACTAAAAGATACCTTGTGAGAAAAGAGGAAGCTTATGAAACTGATTAAATCGAATTATGGTATGCGTAAAACAAAGTTGTTTAATTGTGAAATCTTTGTAAGAGAAAATATGGTTCCGGTAGAAGCATCGGAGCAGTATTATAAATTTGTAGGTAATAATTCTTATGTAAGTATTAGTACATTGGTAGAACCGGAGGTGGGTGAAGCTTTGCTTCATGCCCCTAAGCCACTGAAGGCACCTTTGGAATTTATTACAGATATTACGAATTTGGCAGACGAGATTCATACAGTGTATTTGCGTTTGGAAAATTGCAAGCGTGTGGAAAAAGAGGATGAGAGACTGTATAGAATTGTCATGTATGATTTTAGAGATGCAGCGGAACGTTATGCCTATGCAGAAAGTCACTTATCTAAGTATCGACGCTTTATGGGCTGGTCGGGTTATTATTTCTTTGAATATGAGGCTGCTTCAGAGCAACTTACTATTTATAAATACGTTGAAGAAAAGGCTTTTGCGGTAGTTGAAGAACAGCTGGATTATTATTTTGAGAAAAAAATGGCTGAGATGAAGCCGGGAGATAAGCGAATTGAGCAACTACAACGTTTTATCCAGTATTTAAAAGAGAGAAAGTCCGAGTTTGAGTTAGAAATATCAAATGGAGACGATGAAGATGGTGTCAGCTGTATGATAAAGGGTGGTACCCTGTACAGAGATTTAAGCTGTGTAATAGGTGTTTTGATGCCTATAAAGACTTCTGAAACGGCTGCTTATTATTTGTCGCCGGCAGCGAGAGATGCGGCTACAGGGCTATTGAATAAAAGAGCTTCCGCAGAATATACACTAGATTGTCTGGAGCGCAAGGATGGTCAAACTAAGTGGCTTATTATGATGGATATTGATAATTTCAAAACCATTAATGATACCTTTGGACATTTATTTGGTGATTTGGTAATCCAAAGAATGGCAGAGATTATGAAGCAGGTGGTGAATTCCAGAGGAATTGTCGGACGTTTCGGTGGAGATGAATTTTATATTCTGTTAGATAAAATACCTACCAGAGAGGCCTTGAAAACCCTTTTAAAGACTATGACCAAGAAATTCTTACATGAGTTTGCACCGCAGCTCAATATAACGGTGTCCGTTGGTGTATCCTGCTATCCGGAAAATGGTATGGATTATGAAACTCTAATCAGTATGGCAGATAAAGCATTGTATATTGCCAAGGAAAAGGGTAAAAACAGACATATCATTTATGAGGAAGCAAAGCATGGTGAGTTCCAGACAGAGAACCGTAAGCTGAAGGCATTAAAATATTCTTTGTCTCATGAAAAGAGAACCAATGCGTTGGCGGATATTTATTGCAAATTAGGAGTTGACGGCGCGCAGTATTTAAAAAAGCCGGGTGTATTGGATGAGCTTTGTGAGATTATGGATATTGATGCGGTAGCTATTTATGTGAAAGGTGGCGAGGAATTATTTTGTGCAAGTGGTCGGTATGCAAAGGGAATGCCCGCACAAATTGAAGTATTGCAGGAAGAACGTTATTTAAAGCTGTATGATGATAGAGGCGTTTATATAGAGAATAAGGTGACTCGTTTAGGCGCACTTATTCCGGAGGCATTTGCGCAGATGAAGTCTATGGATATTGCATCGACTATCCAGTGTATGGGTAAGAAGGATGGCAAGCCGTATGCGTGGATATCTTTTGATATATTAGAGAATTCCAAAAAGTGGAATGATACGGACATTGAGCATTTAACTGTTTTTGGCAGGTTCTGTTGCTGCCTGTTATGTAAAGAAGAGTAAGAAGTGAAAAAGGACATTATGCCATTTCCTACAATTAAGAGGGAAAGCATAATGTCCTTTGTTTATTTCAAACGTGCACTATAAATTAATTTTTTCATAGTAAAATCTGTAGCATCAGAACCTATGGTTAGGGTGTAGTTTTTGCTTTGCTGTAAAGAAGGGCAGCTGAGCAGTATACCCGAAAAATCCTGATCCGCAGTTTGAGATAATAATATCTGCCCGGCAGCGTCAGCCAGTTCTACCGCAGTGCCGGCCTTTTGATTACCGGTGCTTACTAATAAAGCACCTTGTGTGGAACTGTCACTGAAATTGGCACTCATTTGAGTAGCGCCGATACCAATAAAGGTACCGCCATTGATCGTAGCTTCAATACCATAATCCAAAATGGCAGTATCTCCGAAATTGGGACCGGATATTACTACAGAACCATTGGAAATAGTTAAATAGCCATTGGAATCCATGCCATCGCCGGATGCTTTGATATAAAGGGTGCCACCGGCAATGTTAATATAACTGTTTTCATCGGTGGCAAACATATCACCACCCCGGGGACCACCCATGCCGCTTTGGTCAGTGCCACCGGCTGCGTTAAGACCATCATCACTTGCAACAAGTGAAATATTACCACCATATATGTCGAGGCATAATCCTTCTAAACCTTCATAACTTTCGGAAATGGAGATGTTACCATCGTAAATAGTAAGTGCAGCGTCCGCGTGGAAGCCATCGTCTCCGGTTTTCAGGGAGTAGGCACCGCCTTTTACCAGCAGGTTTGCATTGGAGTGAATACTATCGTCCGCGGCATCTATGGTAAAGGTGCCGTTATTTATTTGTAGATTGCCGGAAGCTTTTATTCCTTTGATGCTGGTACTGTCTGTGGTAGAAGACTCATTGTTTTGGGCGTCGGGAAGGGGCATATTGTCAGGTGGTTCCATTCCGGAGAAACCATCCTTAGAACCACGACCACCGTTAAAATTTCCCTTGGAACCATCACTGCTGTCGTGACCGCCGCCATGATTACTGCCGAAATCACCGCCAAAATCACCGCCCGGACCGCCAAAGTCACCGCCCGGGCCACCACCGAAGCCGCCCCCCGGCATAACACCCCAGAAATCAGAGGTTTGCTGTGTGGCATTTTCACTGCCGCCACCGGCAATAATGTCAAAGGTACCATCTTGAATCAACATTTCACCGGAGCTGCTGATACCGTCCCCTTCAGAGGTGATTTGAAAGCTGCCGCTATCAATATAAACAAAGCCTAAAGAGGTGTCTTCGGAATGCTCAGCATGGATTCCATCCTTGCCTGAAGTGATAGAAAAGAAGGCATTGGCAATGCTGATATTATCCTTGCCGGACAAACCGTGAGAGGCAGTGTTTAAGGTGTATGTGCCGTCAGTTATGGTAAGTTCATCCTTGGAAACGATACCGTGACCGGCAGGAGAAGATATGCTTAGTGTACCGCTACCGTTTAGAGTCAAATCTTCCTTGGAAAAAATAACTGCATCAATATTATTTTCGTCAATAGTGGTGAAGGTACCTCCATTGGATAGTGCATTTTCAGAATCGGAGGCAAGAGTCAGGAAGACCTTGTCTGCCTGTTTGATATAAATCGGTGCATTGTTTTCACAAGAAATAGTTGCGTTTTCTAACACTAATTGGATTTTGTCAGATTTGTCAGCGTTCACCATAAGCATGCCGTTGTTTAAATTACCGCATAGTATATACGTCCCCTCGTCTGTTATGGTTATAGTGTCGCCATTAATTTGGACTGCATTAGAAGCACATTCTGCCGTATTGTTTTTTAAATATATGACGACAGCAGAGGCGTTGTCATAGCTGCTGTGATAATCTCTGTCGCTGAAATAGTCGTCAGGATTGGCAGATAGTGAAATGTTGTCGGAGGCAGCTGCTTGGGGAGCGGAATGATTAGTGCCTGCATCAGTAGAGCTGTCAGGGGTTTGGGGGATATCCATGCCATTTGTGCTACAAGCCGTGCAAAGAAACGTGACGGATAGTAGTATAGAGACAAGGGTTTTTCGTTTCATAAAAGACCTCCATTTTAGAGTTCTGCAATTTCGGTTTCCTGTCTGCAAACAGAGATTTCCAGATTACCATTGCGGCAACGAAGCTCATCAATAAATTCTTTTTCCTTTGCCGGATCAATTAATGTAATTTGATAGGTCAGGCGAAACATACTTCCCAAATTTGTGGTTTTCACACGTACGAGCTCATGGCTGGAGGTGTATTTGCTAAGAACTTCATCAAATACCTCGGTATAATTAATATCTTCCGGAATGGTAATGTTCAAGGTTTTGCAAATGGCCGCTTTACGGCTGGTGCCGAAATCCAGGCAGTTATAGAATATGCTGACTGCACACATAATAACCGTAAATAGTAAAGAAAAAGCTAAATAGCCCATGCCGGCAATCAATCCGGCGCCCATGGCGAGAAATACGGCAGCGATTTCTTTGGCGGTTCCGGGAACGGAACGAAAACGTACCAGACTGAAAGCACCTGCCACAGCCACACCGGCACCGATATTACCGTTTACCATCATAATAACGATACAAACAATGGCAGGAAGCATAGCCAAGGTAATAATAAAGCTCTTGGTGTATTTGGTGCGGTATGTATAGCTTAATGCCAAGATAATGCCTGCCAATAGGGAAACGGCAATGCAAAGAATAAAGTCGCTTACGGTAATAACACTGGTCATGTTTATATCAAAAATACCTCGGAAAAGATTGTTAAGCATCTAAGAAGTCCTCCTAAATTATTAAATAGTTTTATAAATAAGTGTTTCGTATGCTGCTCCGTATTTGGAAAAGGAAGTCTTGTATATTTGTTCTTTGGATAAAAGTGATGTCATCCAAAGAGGAAGGCCGCCGGAGGTTTTTAACTCCATTAAGACTTTACCTTCCGGCAATAGGGGAACGCCCCAAACATCCGCGGACAAGGACAAATTATCCCGCCGGCATAGGATGTTGTCGTCGAAGGTAACCCGGAAATCACTACCGTCTTGTGCATAATAAGCCTCACGTTCGTAGGAAAGAAAAACGGTGGGATGTAAGGTTTTATAGTAATCAACAAAATAATCAATCTCCCGTGCAATTTGTGAATCCGGTCCGGTATTGTTTTTCCGGGCAATCCAACTCATGGCAACTTGTTGTGGCATGACTAAGCGCCGCTTATAAACAACGGCATCATATTTTTTCTTTAGCTCCACAAATATGGTAGAGTCTTCTTCTGTCTGTGAATAGCTTCGAAGACGCAACTTTTCTTTGTAAACCGGTTTTTCAATGGAACGACGGATTAAAAGATAAGTATCTGTATCATAATAAATATTACGGATAGTAGTGCGCCCGTAAGTATCAAGAGCCATATAAGGCGCCATGGCATGGAGTACTTTTTCTTTTTGGGCAAGAGAAAGCATGTATTTTAATTCGTAACGTTTAAATGTCATTTGAACAGCCATGTGACCTACCTCCTTTGCATGAGTATATCACATAAAAAAGAATTGTGGACAAAAAACACAAAAAGTTCAAAAAAGAGGGGAAATAACGAAAAAGACCATAAAAAGAAAAGGGTATGAAAACAAAGTGTTAAATACCTAAGGAGTCCAGCTTGTCTGTATATTTTGAAAAATGGTTGGTTTGAATAATTTGAAGCAAGTGATTTAATTTATAAAGAGCGTCCGTTAACTGTGAGGACGTAATATGCCCTTGCTTGTAGGCATCCGCCAACTCGTCCAAATCCATAATTTTTACTTGGCCATCCGGATAAATTACCACATCAGCCAACAAATCGATAACAGTAAGGGAGTTTGTGGCAGTGTCTTCTGCAAATTCTATGATATCACAGTAATAGTAAAGCAGTGTCCCGTCGGGCTTGTAGAATTTACTGAGTTTAAAACCGTCCTTCAAAAAACAGCAGGAGGAACCATGAGAAAACGTAGTCTTGGGATTTAAGGTTTTCCAGGTAGTGATTAGCAGTTCCTCGGTTTTTGACACAATAACGTCATCCTTCAGCCAAATAGTTTCGTTTGGGATATAACGCCTGCGATACAGCTTTAATTCACTCATAAGCAACTCCTTGTTTTGCAAAAAAATGCTCTTTTAAAAATAGTACTATTTCTGTGGGAACAAGTCAAGGCGGTTCTCTCAGAAAAAATAGTAAAAACAATACAAAATAAGGTGGGTTTTAGTAGACATTAAGACGAAATTTAAGTATAATCTAATTATGTGTGGTTAGGTTGGAAGTATATGGGTTTGGATATGCGGAGGCTGTATGAAACGCAAAAAGAAGTTTGATAAAAGTGTATACAAGTCCTTTGCAATGATTACGCAATTCGGAATTAATATGATAGTTCCCATCGGTATGATGACCTGGCTTGGGGTGTATTTGGATAATCGTTTTGGGACATCTTATTTTATGGTTCTGTTATTTTTTGTAGGAGCTGTTGCCGGCGGACAAAATGTGTATCGAATGGCAAAAAAAGTATATGGTCCTAAAAACAGCAAAGTGGACAAAACGGAGAAACCTGAAATCAATGATAGAAAAGCTTAGAAATGTGAACAGAGCATTGTTGGAGCTTTGTTTGGGAATTTTATTTATAGGTTTGGTGTGCCAACTGGTAGGTATGTGGTTCGTACAGGATAAAGTGTTATATGCCACAGCCCTTTGGCTTGGAGTAGTTTTAGCATGGATTACGGTTGTTCATATGTATCGGACGCTTGACCGTGCCTTGGATTTGGGAGCAGATGCTACCCGGGCGGTAACCAAAGCCAATTTGGTCCGATATGGATGTATTGTGGTAGTATTTGGCATTGTGCTGGTAACCGGAACGTTAAATCCTTTGATTACTTTTATGGGACTTATGAGCTTGAAAGTAGCGGCTTATATTCAGCCGTTTACTCATAAATTATGTAACAAATTTTTCCACGAAGTGGATCCAATCCCGCAACCTCTTTTGGAGGAAGAAATGCAGGATGCAAAGAACTATGAAAACAATATAAGTTAAGGAGGTGAGAATATGAGACATGGAATATTGTTATCCGGTGGTGCCGATATTGATTTTATGATTCATGGAATCTTTAAATACAATTTCTTCGGTCATGAAGTCTGGATAACAACCACACATGTGAGTGTCCTTATTGTGATGCTGATTCTTTTGGGCTTTGGAATCATTGCAAGGCGTACTATGCTGAAAGCAACAGAGGTGCCGGGGACATTTCAAAATGTGGTGGAAATGATTGTTGAGGCATTGAGCAACATGGTTATGGGTACTATGGGCAAATGTGGTAAAAGGTTTGTGAATTATATCGGAACTGTTTTTATCTTTATTTTGTTCAGTAACATTTCCGGTTTGTTCGGTTTGCGAAACCCTACGGCCGATTACGGTGTGACATTGGCGTTAGCATTAATAACCTTTACATTAATACACTTTTATCAGTTTAAGAACAATAGTCTTAAAGATATTTGGGTAGGAATGTGTTCGCCCCTGCCGCCATGGCTTCCGATTTGGATGCCGATTAACCTGATTGGTGAAATTGCAGTGCCGATTTCGTTATCGCTGCGTTTGTTTGCAAACATTTTGTCAGGTTTGATTATGATGGCATTGGTATACGGATTGTTGGGCTGGATAGCGACCTTATGGCCGGCAGTGTTACACGTGTACTTCGACTTGTTCTCAGGAGCAATTCAGACATACGTATTTTGTATGTTAACCATGACTTATATTTCCGATCAATTTGGAGATAAAGAATAAGAAAATAATTTTGATGAAAATCAAGGAGGAATTTATAATGAATTTTGATGAAAACTTTATTTTGGGATGTTCTGCAATTGGTGCAGGTTTAGCAGTTATCGCAGGTATCGGACCTGGTGTTGGTCAGGGTATTGCAGCAGGTCATGCAGCAGCTGCTGTAGGCCGTAATCCTGGTGCTAAGTCTGAAATTACTTCAACCATGTTATTGGGACAGGCAGTTGCAGAAACCACAGGTTTGTACGGTTTGTTGATTGCATTCTTGTTATTGTTTGTAAAACCGTTAATCTAAGAGCAACTAAAATAAATAAATTTGGTTGGAAGGAGACCTAAAATGATACTATTAACGGCAGGACAGTCAATGGACAGACTGTTTGACCTGGATATGCAGTTGATAGCGGACGCCACCGGAATGATCATTGCGATTTTCGTACTGTATCTTGCCATGAGCTATTTCTTGTTTGAACCGGCAAAGAAAGTTTTGCAAAACAGACAGGATAAGATTAAAAATGAGCTGGATGAGGCTCAGAATAGCATGGAGCAGGCACAGGCGTTGAAGGAAGAGTATGAGGCAAAGCTGAAAAATATTGATGCCGAGAAGGAAGCAATTTTGAGCGAAGCCAGAAAGAATGCTCTGAAGAATGAAGGTGAAATCATTGCCAAGGCCAAGGAAGAGGCGGCTCGTATCATGGAAAGAGCACATACAGAAGCTATGCTTGAGAAGCAGAAGGTTGCTGATGATGTGAAGAAAGAAATGATTACTGTAGCCTCTGCAATGGCAGGTAAAGTAGTGGCAGCCAGCATGAATGCACAGATTCAGGAAAAGTTGATTGATGATACTCTGAAAGAAATAGGTGACAGTACATGGCTAAGCTAGTATCCCAAACATACGGAGAAGCACTGTTTGAGGTAGCCATGGAAGAACAGAAAGCCGATATTTTTTTGAAAGAGGCACAGGATATTCTGACTACTTTGGAACAGAATCCGGAATTAGATAAGCTTATGAAGCATCCTAAAGTTTCAAAAACTGATAAGGAACAAGTAATTGAAAACATTTTTAAGGGCCAAATCAGTGAGGAAATGTTGGGCTTTATGAAGCTGGTTGTAAATAAAGAAAGATATAACGAATTGCCTAAAATATTCCGTTATCTGGTGGACAGAATAAAGGAAGCAAAAAAGATAGGCGTTGCGTTTGTAACAACGGCAGTAGAACTGACAGAAGAAAAGAAGCAAAGCGTAAAACAACGTTTGCTTCAGACTACACAGTATAAGGAAATGGAAATGCATTATTCCGTAGATGAGGGACTTATCGGCGGAATGGTTATCCGTATTAAGGACCGTGTAGTAGACAGCAGTGTCCGTACACAGCTGGAAGAAATGAAAAAACAATTATTACAAATTCAATTAGGTTAAAAACCTAATGAAAGAAAGGTGCACTAATCCATGAATTTGAGACCAGAAGAGATTAGCTCTGTTATAAAAGAACAGATTAAGCGATATGCGTCTGTAATGGATGTTACCGATGTTGGTACAGTTATTCAGGTAGCAGACGGTATTGCTCGTATACATGGTCTGGAGAATGCTATGCAGGGAGAACTGCTGGAATTCCCCGGAGAAGTATATGGTATGGTACTGAACCTGGAAGAAGATAACGTAGGTGCAGTATTATTGGGAAGCACTCGTAATATCAATGAAGGCGATACCGTAAAGACTACCGGTCGAGTAGTTGAGGTGCCCGTAGGCGATGCTATGCTGGGACGTGTAGTAAATGCTTTGGGACAGCCTATTGATGGCAAGGGCCCCATTCAGACAGATAAATATCGTAAAATTGAAAGAGTTGCAAGCGGTGTTATTACCAGAAAGTCTGTAGATACACCTTTACAGACAGGTATTAAGGCTATCGACTCCATGGTACCTATCGGAAGAGGTCAGCGTGAGCTTATTATCGGTGACCGTCAGACCGGTAAAACAGCAATTGCGTTGGATACCATCATTAACCAGAAGGGACAGAACGTAAAGTGTATTTACGTTGCTATCGGTCAGAAGGCATCCACTGTTGCTAACATTGTTAAGACATTAGAAGAGTTTGGCGCTATGGACTATACTACTGTAGTAGTTTCTACAGCAAGTGACTTGGCACCATTACAGTATATTTCACCGTATGCAGGTTGTGCAATCGGTGAGGAATGGATGGAAAACGGAGAGGACGTATTGGTTATTTATGATGACTTAAGTAAGCATGCAACCGCTTATCGTACCCTGTCCCTGTTACTTCGTCGTCCACCAGGACGTGAAGCATATCCGGGTGACGTTTTCTATTTGCATTCCAGACTGCTTGAAAGAGCGGCAAGAATGAACGAAGAATACGGCGGAGGTTCTTTAACGGCACTTCCTATTATTGAAACCCAGGCAGGTGACGTTTCTGCATATATTCCTACCAACGTAATTTCTATTACCGATGGTCAGATTTATCTGGAAACAGAAATGTTTAATTCCGGTTTCCGTCCGGCGATTAACGCAGGTCTTTCTGTATCACGAGTTGGAGGTTCTGCGCAGATTAAGGCTATGAAGAAGATTGCGGCTCCTATTCGTACAGAGTTGGCTCAGTATCGTGAGCTGGCAGCATTTGCTCAGTTCGGTTCTGAGTTGGATGCAGATACCAAGGAAAAGCTGGCACAGGGTGAAAGAATTAAAGAGGTATTAAAACAGCCTCAGTATCAGCCAATGCCGGTTCAGTATCAGGTAATTATTATTTATGTGGTAACCAAGAAGCATTTGCTGGATATTTCGGTAGCAGATGTTACCAGATTTGAAAAAGAATTTTTCGAATTCTTAGATACCAAGTATGCAGAGATTCCTCGTGCTATCGCAGAGGAAAAGGTCATTTCAGATGAGATAGAAGGCAAGCTGATTCAGGCTATCGATGAATTCAAGGCACAGTTTAAGTAAGCTATATAAAAGGAGACAAAAGTTATGGCATCAATGCGTGACATAAAGCGTCGCAAGGTCAGTGTACAAAGTACACAGCAGATTACAAAAGCCATGAAGCTTGTTTCTACCGTAAAGCTGCAGAGAGCGAGAGCAACTGCAGAGCGTTCCAAAGGTTACTTTGAGAGCATGTACAAAACTGTACAAAGTATTCTGGCACGTACCGGAAATATTGAGCATAAATTTCTGCAGGCGGGTGAGTCCACTAAGAAGGCAGTCATTGTGATTACCTCTAACAGAGGACTTGCAGGCGGATATAACTCCAATATTATCAAACTGATTACCCGTCATGAAACCTGGAAGAAGGAAGACGTGGAAATCTATGCTATCGGTACCAAGGGGCGTGATGCGTTAGCTCGAAACGGCTATACCATTCGTATGGATATGTCAGATATTGTGGAAGAACCGGCTTACCCGGATGCAATGCAGTTAAGTAAAACATTATTGCAGTCTTTTGAAGATGGTGAGATTGGTGAAATATATCTGGCGTATACAGCGTTTAAAAATACGGTGAGTCATGTGCCAACCCTTCTTAAATTGCTTCCGGTAGACAGACAGGAAGAAAGCGCAGAAGAACAGGAAGAATCGAATGTACTCATGAACTTTGAACCGGATGAGGAAGGTGCATTGGATTTATTGATTCCCAAGTATATTACCAGTCTGATTTATGGTGGCTTGGTAGAAGCAGTAGCCAGTGAAAACGGAGCACGTATGCAGGCAATGGATAGTGCAACCAGCAATGCGGAAGAAATAATCAGTGATTTGACGCTGAAATATAACAGAGCTCGTCAGGGTTCTATTACACAGGAATTAACAGAAATTATCGCCGGAGCAGATGCTATTTCGTAGCAGAGTTCGCGGCAGAAATGAGGATTAGGATGACAGGAAAGAATAAAGGAAAGGTTAGCCAGATTGTCGGCGCGGTATTGGATATCCGTTTTGCAGGCGGTCAGCTGCCGGAAATTAATGAAGCTGTTGTCATTCCGCGCCAGGATGGTACCGAATTGGTAGTAGAGGTAGCACAGCATCTTGGTGACGATACTGTAAAGTGTATCGCTATGGACACTACCGATGGTTTGGTACGTGGCATGGAGGCAATAGCAACAGGAGCTCCCATCTCCGTTCCTGTAGGAGAGAATACTCTGGGACGTATTTTCAATGTTTTGGGTAAGCCGATTGATAATCAGCCGGCACCCACAGGTGTTACTTATGAGCCGATTCACAGACCTGCTCCTGCATTTGAAGAGCAGGCAACCGAAAAGGAACTTTTGGAAACCGGTATTAAGGTCGTTGACCTCCTTTGCCCTTATCAAAAGGGTGGTAAAATCGGTTTGTTCGGTGGTGCCGGTGTAGGTAAAACAGTATTAATTCAGGAATTAATTCGTAATATTGCAACCGAGCATGGTGGATATTCTGTATTTACCGGTGTAGGTGAGCGTACCCGTGAAGGTAATGACTTGTATCATGAAATGGCTGAATCAGGCGTTTTGAACAAAACCACCATGGTATTTGGTCAGATGAATGAGCCGCCGGGAGCACGTATGCGTGTAGGTTTAACCGGACTTACTATGGCAGAGTACTTCCGTGATAAGGGTGGTAAGGATGTATTGTTATTCATTGACAATATCTTCCGTTTTACACAGGCAGGTTCTGAAGTTTCAGCACTTCTTGGACGTATGCCTTCCGCAGTAGGTTATCAGCCTACCTTGCAGACAGAAATGGGTGCTTTGCAGGAACGTATTACTTCTACAAAGAATGGTTCCATTACTTCTGTACAGGCAGTATATGTACCTGCGGATGACTTGACTGACCCGGCTCCTGCAACTACATTCGCGCACTTGGATGCTACTACCGTATTATCACGTTCTATTGTAGAATTGGGTATTTATCCTGCGGTAGATCCTTTGGAGTCTACCTCTCGTATTTTGGATCCGAGAATTGTAGGTGAGGAGCATTACAATGTAGCGCGTGGAGTACAGGAAATCTTACAGAGATATAAGGAATTGCAAGATATCATTGCTATTCTTGGTATGGACGAATTATCAGAGAACGATAAGCTGGTAGTTTCCCGTGCAAGAAAGGTACAGAGATTCTTATCTCAGCCATTCTTCGTAGCAGGACAGTTTACCGGTTTGGAAGGTAAGTATGTTCCGATTAGCGAGACCATCCGCGGATTTAAGGAAATTCTGGAAGGAAAGCATGATGATATTCCGGAAAGTTATTTCTTGAATGCCGGCAGTATCGATGATGTTTTAGCAAAGGTAAAATAAGGGGTAGATTCCTATGGCAGAAATGAGCTTTAAATTAAATATTGTTGAGCCGGATGGAGTATTTTACGAAGGCGAAGCAGATATGCTGGAGTTTAATACTACCGAAGGTGAAATAGGTGTTTTGCCAGGACATATTCCTATGACGGTTATTATTAAACCGGGCATTATGACCATTTATGAAGTGGGCGGCGAAGAAAAAAGAGCAGCAATCCATGCCGGTTTTGCAGAGATTTTGCAGGATAAGGTAACAGTTCTTGCTGAAATCGCAGAGTGGCCGGAAGAAATAGATGCGGCTCGTGCAGAGGCTGCTATGGAACGTGCCCAGGATCGAATTCAGGAAAAAGCACCCGGAACCGATATGGTTAGAGCGGAAGCAGCATTGCTTCGTGCTATAGCACGTATAAACCTGGTAAAGTAAATGCCACATTTTAATGATTGTTGCATATGATAATCAAAAAGGATTGGTTTCATATGGATTTCAATCATAGAATTTTGCCTTTTTACATGACATATCCGGAGGTAAATGCCCGATATACCGGTCAGGATGCCATGCATGATTTGGAGTATTTGCAACAAATGTACCCTTTGCAGGTCAGACGGTATCAACGTCGGGTGGCAGAGATTTTGGATAAAATGGATTTTGAAGGTAGTATGATTTATGACGAGTATCCGGACCGCTATAGTATGGAGCGGCTGACGGATAGCGTGTGGAATATCATCAAACGTGAGGAACAGTCCCAGAACCCGAATGAGCCGCAAAATGCGGAGGTTTGGGAATGGATTAAATCACTATTGTTTGTTTTGCTGAATACGGAAGTATATAAGCGCAGACATGGAAATCCCAGAAGGTTTCTAAGATTTTAGTTGAGTTTTAAGAATAAAGTAATTACAATATAGTCATGGTGAAAACCATGGCTATATTTGTTAATGAATATCGTAGTTTTGCGAGTGATGTATTTATATTTGTAATAGGGTGACAGTGTTATGATTAGAAAAGCCAAAATAGGAGATGCACCGGAATTGTTTGACATATATGCAATTGCAAGAGAATATATGATAAAAACAGGGAATCCTAATCAGTGGGGAAAACAATATCCTCCAAGAGAAGAGTTTTTGAAGGAAATTGAAGCGGGAGTTATTTATGTATTGGAGAGAGAAAATCCAAGAGAGAACCAAAAGCGGATTTATGGTGTTTTTGAATTGTTGGATACACCGGATTCTACATATAGCTATATAGAGGGCGCGTGGAAGTACAACTCACCTTACGGAACCATTCACAGAGTAGCAAGTGACGGTAGTGAAAAGGGAGTTTTTGAAAGCATTGTTACATTTGCCAGAGAGCGGCATAAGCATTTGCGAATAGATACTCATGAGCAAAATACTACTATGCAACATGTAATTCAAAAAAACGGCTTTGAATTTTGCGGAATAATATATTTGGCAAATGGTGCTGCAAGAAGAGCCTATGAGTGGATATTAGAAAAATAATTTATGTGATGAGATGATTGAGATGAAAGAATTATTAGCACAGATTTTGAATAAAGATTTAATACAGATTATATTAAGCAATTCCCAGAACAAGGAATATGCTTTGAAAATAAAGATTCGTCCGGTGATGATTAAGGAGAAGCTTCTGTTTCAGGAGACGCTGTATCGTGGTACACAGGTATTTCATGAGAATTACGAAGAGGCAGCTATGGCGGAACGTATTGAGAAGCTATTGACAGAAATCTTTCGCCAGGGTGAGTTTCAAGGCACTGCATTGAGAGCAACGGTATTAGTGAGTAAAAAGGGAAAAATAACTATTAAAACCAAACAGGTACAGAAGTCAGAGCCGGAGAGAGACCTTGCCCATAATAGGACCAAGCAATATATTTTGCAGGAAGGGAAGCCTGTAGACTTTCTGGTGGGATTAGGTGTGCAGACTCCGGAAGGAAAGATTACCAAGAACCGTTATGATAAATTCCGCCAGATTAACCGTTATCTGGAATTTATTGAAGATGTGTTGGATAAGCTACCTACGGACAGAACCATTCGAATTATTGACTTTGGATGTGGTAAATCGTACCTGACTTTTGCTATGTATTATTATTTACATGTATTGCAGGGCAGAGATATTTTTGTGACAGGTTTAGATTTGAAAAAAGATGTAATTGCCCATTGCAATGAGTTGGCACAGAAGTGTGGCTACGACAGATTGCAATTTGAAGTGGGGGATATCAGCACTTATCATGGAAGTGATAAAGTAGATATGGTAGTATCTCTGCATGCATGTGATACTGCTACAGATTATGCGTTGGAGAAGGCTATAAAGTGGGATGCAACTGTGATTATGGCAGTGCCCTGCTGCCAGCATGAGGTAAACAAACAGATTTCATGCAAGGAGTTGCAGCCACTTTTAAAATATGGTTTGATTAAAGAGAGAATGTCTGCGTTAATTACGGATGCAGTGCGTGCTAATTTATTAGAGGCGCAGGGATATGATACTCAGATTGTGGAATTTATTGATATGGAGCATACTCCTAAGAATTTATTAATTCGTGCAGTGAAGAGAGAAGGCGCGGCAAAAATGCAGCAAAAGAATACTATTGAGAATACTTTGGACTTTTTGCATTTAGAGCCAACGCTTAAGAAATTATTGGGCGAAGAAAATGAACAGTTTTAGAATGGAAAAATAATATGAAAAAATTTCTGTTAAAAACAATAGTCTTCTTAATAACCTTTGTGGTGGCACTGTTGATGGTTGGGAAGATTATGAATCGTGATAATAACAGCATGACGAAGGAAATGTCAGATGCTACACTTCCGGTTGTTACCATGTCCGGTACCGGCGTCGCATATAATGAATTACATGGTCTGGTAAGTGATGTAGACATAGTGTATCAACGGGATGTAATAACGGTTTTGGGTGAGAATCGTGAGTTAGAATTTCAAGTGAATACTTATGATACGAAAGTGGAAACTTTGCGTATGGAAGTCAGAAGCTGTGATGGCAATAGATTGATTGAAGACACTGTAATTACGGAATATAAAGAAGAGGAGCAGATTCTTACTGTACAGACTTCTGTGAAGGATTTGCTGGAAGAAGGGAAAGAATATGCGCTAATTATCGTGTTGACGGATGAATATGATAGAGAAATCCGTTATTATACCCGTATTGTTTGGGGACAAGAGCTGTATGCACCCCAGAAGATTCAGTTTGTTTATGATTTTCATGAAACTACCTTTAAGGAAGAAGAACTAAATACACTTGCTAAGTACATGGAGAGTAATTCCAAAGGAAATAATAAAACCTTAAACAAGGTGAATATTCACAGTAGTTTGTCTCAGGTAGGTTGGGGCGAATTAGAGGTAAAACAGTTAACAAAACCTATCGTTGATTTAAAGGATATTGCCAAGCAGACGGCATCTCTTACTTTAAAGGATATTGTTTACACAGGTACCGGAGATGATAAAGTATATTATTTAGTGGAGGAGTTTTATCGTATACGATATACCTCCGATAGAATATACCTGTTAGATTTTGAACGTACCATGACACAAATTCCGGACGTGTATGACGATATTTATGCCAACGATAAGATTATGCTTGGCATTGTGGAAGAGGATATCCCTTTGTTGGAAAGTGAAGATGGAAATGTAGTGGTATTTGAAGTGGCAAATCGTTTGTGCAGTTATAATCTGACTACAAATAAGATGGCACTAATCTTCAGCTTTTATGATGAAGATACGGATATTAGAAGCGTTTATAATCAACATAATATAAAAGTACTAAATATTGATGAGGGTGGAAATGTAGCTTTTGTGGTATACGGTTATATGAACAGAGGACGTCACGAAGGTGAAATCGGTATCCAGTTGTATAATTATGACAGTGGCAAAAATACCATAGAGGAAAGTGTATATATTCCTTACAAGAAGTCTTTTGAAATATTGGAAACCGAAATTGAAGATCTTTTATATTTGAATCCGGAAGGAATGTTGTATTTATATGTGAATCATCGTGTGTATGTTATAGACACCATGGAAAAAACGGTAGAGGTGTTAGCTACTATGGAAGACGATGAGGCTATCGTGATTTCCGAGAATCATAAGATTGCAGTATGGCATCATCAAAGTGGTCTGGAGCTGATGAATCTGGCAGAAGAGAGCCTGGTAACATTGACCGCCGGGGAAGGGGAGAATTTGTACCCGCTGGGATTCATGGGAGAAGATCTGATTTATGGTGTGGCCAGACAAGAAGATGTTTCCCAAAATGCCGTCGGAAGTGACCGGATTTACATGTATAAGGTCTGCATTTGTAATGCAGCAGGGAATGTGTTAAAAGAATATGAGCAAGAGAATGTATATATTGTTTCCTGCAAGATGGAGAACAATCAAATAACACTGGAACGTGTGAAAAAGGATGAAAAGGGAAGATATATAGAATTAGCGGCGGACCATATCATCAATAACGAAGAAACTGTTATCGGTAAAAATACCATATCTGTAGTGGCGGTTGATATATATGAACGTATTGTTCAGGTGGATTTAAAGAGTACCATTAATGAAAAGACCATACAAATTCTTACACCGAAGGAAGTGGTATTTGAAGGTGCTAGAGATACGGTTTTAGAAGAGGAAGCAACACAAGAACTGTATTATGTATACGCACAGGGCGGTGTGGAAGGAATTTACATGAGTCCGGCTACTGCACTGAGCAGAGCTTATGAAACTTCAGGAACGGTAATGGATGAAACCGGCAAGACTATATGGATCAAGGGAAACCGTGTAACCAAGAATCAGATTATGGCTATTAAGGAACAGAAGGTCACAGAAGAAAAAGGCAGTTTGGCGGTATGTTTGGATACCATTTTGAAATTTGAAGGAATGACGGTGGATTCTCAAGAACTGCTTAATGCTGGAGATACAGCGCTTAATATTCTGCAGACCAATCTTCCACAGGCAAAAGTGGTGGATTTGAGCGGTTGCAATTTGGATGCAGTGCTGTTCTTTAACAATCAGGATATCCCGGTATTGGCTACATTGGATAACGGAGAAGCGGTATTAGTGGTAGGCTTTAATCAGTACAATGTAGTGATTATGGAGCCTACTACCGGAAGATTATACAAAAAAGGGATTAACGATTCTACAGAATGGTTCGAAGAGAACGGGAACCAGTTTATCACATATTTTCGGACGGAAGAGTAAAGAAAACCTTCGGAGGAGGGGTATATGTTGCCCATCCTCCAGAGGGCTTTCTGGTATCATGAAATATTTTGTCCGAAAATTTGTTTGCGGTATTTGAATAAGCTGGCGTAGAGTATCATTCCAAATATTCCGCAGGAAATGATCTCGCCGAGACCTACGGTTGCCATGAAGTAAGGGATGGAACCTTCAAACTTATAGGCGTAGGAAAGGACAAAAGGTACAATAATAGTGTTGGAAAGAATGGGTGGTAAAGTGGCTACCCATTTCTTTTTATTTTTGCGTAAAAAATAAGTGCCCAGAGCTCCAAGCAAAGTGGCAATAGGACCGAAAATAATGTCCCACACAATACAACCGGTCAGAATATTACTGAGCAAACAGCCCACAAATAGGCCTGGAATGGCAGCAGGTATAAATACCGGTAATATGGTTAGGGCTTCGGAAAAACGGACTTGAATGCTGTAATTAGCCAGTCCAAGAGCATTGGCAAATAAGGTTAATACCACGTAGAGTGCAGCGATTACGGCTGCTTGCGCCAGAAAGGCGGTTTTGTTCTGTT
The DNA here is from genome assembly GCA_045634745.1 of Acetatifactor sp. Taxonomy (GTDB): domain Bacteria; phylum Bacillota; class Clostridia; order Lachnospirales; family Lachnospiraceae; genus Acetatifactor. Next base: position 40,524 of record JAZRAX010000003.1, read on the forward strand.
TCATTTTTGATTCTCCTTAGTTTTGTTTTTGTCTGCGCACGAAGCACTTCGGTCAGGATGGTTTCGAACTGACCGCAAGTAAATATAAAACCTAATAATTATAGGTTTTTCGATAAATAAGTATACTATGTAAGGAAAAAAAGTCAACTATTTTTCCAATACGGGTCCAAAGAATTCACGTAAAGCCTGTAAATATTCCTCCGGGGCAACCGGATAGCTGAGTCCGTGGCCGGCATCCGGAACGGTAAGAAGTTTCTTGGGGGCGCTGCAGGCTTCAAAGTTTCTGCGGCTCATTTCATACGGAACATAGGCATCTGCTTCACCGTGGAAGAAAATCGTTGGAAGGGTAGCGTTCTGTACCGCTTCTATGGGGGAGGTTTCTTCCAGACGGAAACCACCATAGAGTCTGGCCCCCAGTTTAACAAAGGGGTAAGAAGGGCCTACAGGAAGTTTCATCTCCTTAATGGTCTTTTTAATAATATCTTCAGCAGAAGTAAAACCACAGTCAGCCAATACACCTACCACATTGGGGGGAAGTGGTTTGGCAGCTGCTATGAGTACAGTGGAAGCACCCATAGAAATGCCGGTCAGAATGATTTTGGTATGGGGACCGAATTGTTTTACCATAAAATCAAGCCATGCCAGGCAGTCACGATGTTCCTTAATGCCAAAGGTAATTACATGTCCTTCGCTGCTTCCGCAAGCACGCTGGTCTACAATGAGGGCGCTGCGTCCCAGAGCAAAGCAACGTTGTACACCGCCACACAAGTCCCTTTCGGCCTCGCCGCGGTATCCGTGAAGCATTAGCTCAATAGGAGCTCCGGGAGCATATTCATAGTATTTCCCTTTGAGAGTTAAACCATCAAAGGAGGTAATAGAGAATTCTTCGTGAGGAAGTGAGCGTACTTCCTTAATCCAACCCACCATAAGGTCTCGGAAGGGTTCATAAATCTCTCCTTCCGGAATAGGATATTCTTCCGTGGTTTTGCCTTTGCGTGAAGCGTAAAAGGCTACATAAAAGCAGTAGTAGGAAATAAGCAAGATTAATAAAACAAGAAATAGAAGTATGCTAAGTATTATCCAAAATATTGTCATTTGTATTCTCCTGTGTAAGTATATAAGGGATATATTTGCCCCAAACACCTATTATAGTTTACTGTAATAATCTAAGGTATATTTTACCACATAAGTACGGGCATTGACAATGGATGGGGATTGTAGATAAAATATAACAATAAAGATGCTGGGAGGACATGTATGGAATTACAGGATTTAAATAAGCTTTTAAGCGAAATGACTTTGGAGGAAAAAGTAGGACAAATGGTACAAATTCCGGCCGGTATGTTAACGGAGGGCGGACTGATAACAGGACCTACGGATTCTATAGAAATGACGAAGGAGACCACTTCTTTGGTGGGCTCTATTTTGGGTAAGTCCGGGGCAGAAGAATTGCACAAGATTCAGGAAGAGTTTGTGGCAAAGCATCCCCACCATATTCCTCTTTTGCTTATGTATGATGTAATTAACGGCATGGAAACCATATTCCCGATTCCTCTTGCACAAGGTTGTACCTTTTCCGAAGAATTGGTAGAAGCAGGTGCGAGAGTGGCAGCAAAGGAATCAGCGGCGACAGGACTGCATTTAACTTTTTCGCCGATGCTTGATTTGGTGAGAGACGCCAGATGGGGACGTGTTATGGAGTCTACCGGCGAGGATCCTTGGCTCAACGCACAACTCGGTAAGGCTATGGTGCGAGGTTATCAGGGCAGTAGCAAGGTGAAGCGTGAATCACTTGATTTGCAAAAGGAAGGTAATATTGCAGGGTGTCTAAAGCATTTTGCAGGCTATGGGGCGCCGGAGGGTGGTCGGGACTATGACAATGTGGAATTGTCAGAGCGCACCTTTAGAGAAGATTATTTACCGGCATATCAGGCAGCGGTGGAGGAAGGTGTTTGTATGGTTATGACCTCCTTTAATTGTTTAAACCGTATACCATCTTCCGGTAATCAATGGTTAATGCGTAAGGTGCTACGAGAAGAAATGGGCTTCGATGGCGTAGTGATTTCCGATTATAGTGCAGTGGATGAAATGATTCATCATGGTATTGCACAGGATAGTAGAGAAGCTGCTAAGTTGGCGATTTTGGCAGGAGTGGATATCGATATGGTATCTAATGCATATGTGAAGTATTTGGCGGAACTGGTGCGTGAAGGTGAAGTACCAGAGCGCTTGGTGGATGAAGCAGTCATGCGCATTTTGAAATTGAAGAATGAGTTGGGCCTGTTTGAGAATCCTTATAAAGACGGTGATGTGGAGAAGGAACAAGAACTGTTCTGTTGCGAAGAACATCGGGCTTTGGCACGTACAATGGCGGCGGCTTCTTTTGTACTTTTGAAAAACGAAGAGATGTTACCTTTACAGAAATGTGGAGAACAGTTGGCCTTTATCGGACCTTATGTGGACAATGTGGAGATGTATGGCTCATGGTCCTTTCCGACCAAACCGGAAGCAGCTATTACCATAAAGTGCGGTGTAGAAGGTAAAGAAGTGAAGGCACAATTTGCTCAGGGCTGCTATGTGCAGGCGGAAGGACAATGCACACGATATGGTACGAAGCAGGAATATGACCTGGAGAAAGCAGATGTATGGTTGAAAGAAGCTATGGAGGTGGCACGGAAGGCGGACAAGGTTATTTTGTGTTTGGGAGAACACCGTGATCATTCCGGGGAAGCGGGTAGCAGGACGAATATTGCATTGCCCCAGAATCAGGTGGAGTTATTAAAGTCTGTTTATCAGGTAAATCAGAACATTGTAACTCTGGTATTTTCCGGAAGGCCGTTGGTATTGTCAGAAGTGGTAAAATATTCCAAAGCAGTAATGATGGTGTGGATGCCAGGTACGGAGGGTGGTAATGCCATAGCAGATGTGTTGTTTGGTGATGTATCCCCGCAGGGTAAGCTTGCTATGTGCATGCCTCGCAGCTTAGGACAAGTACCTATACATTATAATCGTTTCCGGACCGGAAGACCCAATGTGTCCGGTAGTGCAGTAGGCTTTGTAAATGGTTATATTGATGAGTCGACGCTGCCCTTATATCCTTTTGGATATGGGTTATCCTACACAAAATTCGAATATTCCAAGGTGGAATTAGAGGCGGATTCTTTGTCAAAGGATAAGCCCTTGTTGGCAAAAGTAATGCTTACCAATGTAGGTGATTGCGCAGGTACGGAAACGGTGCAGATGTATTTGCAGGATGTAAAGGGAAGCGTAGTACGACCGGTAAAAATGCTTCGTGGTGTAAAGAAGGTTTTGCTTCAACCTGGAGAAAGCAAAGAAGTATGCTTTGAAATTACAGAAGAAATGCTTCGGTTTTATAATATAAACATGGATTATGTCAGTGAGCCGGGACTGTGTCGGGTTTTTGTGGGATCTGACAGTGCTACGGAGAATGTGGCAGAATTTATGTTAGTGTAATGTGATTGGGGGAGAGTGGTGGTTTCCTTGCGATAGTTTATACCAAATTGGCCTTTGCAAGGCGCTTGCGTAGCAGACGTCCCAACCATACGGCAAGAGTAAGTTTGAGTAAATCGGCAGGGATGTAAGGAAGAACACCGATGAGAAGGGCGTTACCAAGAGTAATCTTCATAAAATGTGCCAGCCAGAGAGAACCTAATAAATAACAAATAAGTAGTCCGCATACCATGCCTGCGATTTGCAGGAGGTATGCGGCTTTTTTGGGGGCATGGGAGGCTTCGTCCAAACGGCGAGAGTCCTTTGCACTATAGAACATGCTACTGCAAGCAGCAACAAGTAAATATCCCAACAGATATCCGCCTGTAGGACCCAGAAGTACCCCTATGCCGCTTGTAAAGCCGGAAAATACAGGCAAACCGACCAAACCCAATAAAAGATACATTAAGCAGCTTAAAATGCCTAATTTAGCCCCTAAAAGAGTAGTGGTCAATAAAATGCCAAACAGCCCCAGCGAAATAGGCACGGGGCTGAAGGGAATTACTATAGATATTGGTCCTAAAATGCAGGTGATGGAAGTCATCAAACCTACGATTGCTATTTTGTGTGTTGACATATTATAATTCGCCGTTTTTGTATTTGTTAACAATATTCTGAATTCTTTCACTGGGACTTAATAAGTCGCTGATGGAAGAATCATGGTTCAAGGTATCAATGATATACGCAATGTACTTGCTTAAGTCACAGTTAATGTACCATTCACGTTCTAAAAGATCAGGTGTCTGGTATACCAAGTTGGTAGTTAATACTCTGTCAATCAGTCCGTTTTCGTAAGCTTTGTCGAATTTCTCCAAACCATTGGTGAAGAGACCGAAGGTAGAGAATACAAAGATACGGTTTGCCTTACGGGCTTTTAATGCGGCTGCGGTTTCAATCATACTTTCACCGGAGGAAATCATATCATCGATGATAATCATGTCCTTGCCTTCTACACTGGAACCAAGGAATTCATGGGCAACAATGGGGTTTCGACCGTTTACCACTTTGGTGTAGTCACGACGCTTGTAGAACATACCCATATCTAAGCCGAGAACGTTTGCAATATAAATAGCACGCTTCATACCGCCTTCATCCGGACTGATAACCATCATATGGTCAGAATCAATCTGCAGGTTCTTTACATTGCGAAGTAATCCCTTGACAAACTGATAAGCGGGCTGCACGGTTTCAAAACCATGAAGAGGAATTGCGTTCTGTACACGAGGATCATGTGCGTCGAAGGTAATAATATTATCTACGCCCATGCGAACCAATTCCTGAAGTGCAAGAGCACAGTCTAAGGATTCACGGGAGGTTCTCTTGTGCTGGCGGCTTTCATAAAGGAAAGGCATGATTACCGTAATACGACGTGCCTTACCGCCTACCGCAGCAATAATACGCTTCAAATCCTGATAGTGGTCATCCGGAGACATATGATTCTGGTGACCGCACAAAGAATAAGTTAAGCTATAGTTACAAACATCTACAAGAATATAAAGGTCTGTTCCGCGGGCAGACTCTAAAAGCATACCCTTTGCTTCGCCGGAACCGAAACGGGGAACTTTTGCGGATAGTAAGTAGGAATCACGCTGGTAGCCTGCAAAAGCTAAGGAGTCCTTATGCTCGTTTTCACGTTCGGTTCTCCACTTTACCAGATACTTGTCTACTTTGTCGCCAAGAATCTTACAACCTTCCAAAGATATAATACCCAGGGAACCTACGGGTATTGTCTCTAAATTACGTTTTTCTTCACGGTTTGCCATGAAAATAGTCCTCGCTTTCTGTTGTATGTTTATGATACATTGACATTTATGTTATTTTTTTAATAGTTTGCGCTGCTTTCGAATATCCGTACCGGTAATCTTGCAAATAGAGAAATTACTGGTAACGCGGGAAAATACTCGCTCGGAATATCGTTCCTGTAACTCTACCAAATTCAGATTCGTAGAAATAATGGTAGCCTTTTCTCTAAGGTGACGTTCGGTTAACAGGCTGAAAAGCTGGGAGGTAACAAAGTTGTTGGTTACCTCGGTGCCTAAATCATCAACAATCACCAAGTCACAATTGTATAGGTCTTTCGTAAAATTGTAAAGAGCTTCTTTCAATTTTGTGTCATAAGAATATTGAGAAAGAATATCAAATAGGTTTATGGCACTGAAATAAATCACAGAACAGCCTTGTGAAAGGATTTCCTTGGCAATACAGCCGGAAAGGAAACTTTTGCCGGTACCTACCGGGCCATAAAATAAAAGATTATTGTATTGATTGTGAAAACCTGCAATAAAATTTTTGCTGACATTCACTGCATTTTTAAAACGGGTTAAGTCATCTCCCTCATAATATTCGTAGGAAAGATTCGAAAAATTCTCTTTTGCAATAATTTTCTGAATGTTAGATTGTTCGTAAAGGAATGTAATCTCCATTTGGCGGAAGCAATGGCATTTTTCACCATTGATGTAGCCGGTGTCCTTGCAATCGGTACAAGTATATCCCGGGACTAAATAATCTGCCGGATAGCCGTGCTCCCTGAGTAACTGTGCTTTGCGTGCGTTATAGGAGGCGATTTGGGCCTTGTATTCCTCTTGACTGGTAGCCACATCATCAAGTAATGCTTTTGCACGTGCAACGGAAACGGATGCAATAGCGTCATCCAATTGCTTGTATTCCGGAATTGCATCGTGAATCAATTCTTTACGCCGGGTTAATTCATGAAAATTCTGATATTGGCGGTTTTCGTATTCCTTAATAATATAATTGTACTGTTCCTTTGTAAGAGCCACGGTGCAGTACCTCCTGCTTTAATTGCTGAGAAGCTCCTTCTCCAAAGCCTCATTGTCATAGGTTCGTTGTTCAAATTGGTTAAAGCGATTCGTTGTGTTGGATTTACCGGTAGTCTTGCGTTGTTTCTGATACTGGCTGTCCAAAGAAATAATGTCTGCTTTCTGATGAACATTTTCTCGTTTCCAACTACTTAAAATGCCTTCTGCGTATTCGAAACGATGCTTGTCCGTTGCCATAACCGTCCGTTCGCATGCTTCAATAATCACTTCATTGCTAAAACCGTATTCTTTGGTCCAACGGTTGATAAATTCCATTTCTTTATTGGTAGGATTGCCGGATTTGCCCAAAGCATTCATAATGCTGTAAACACTGCGGTCGTAACGGGCAGATACAGCCTGCGCCTGCTTGGGAGTAGTAATACCCTGTTCAGCCCAGTTGAGTGCTACCTTTTCCATATAGCGGAAATCCTTTTTTCCGCGCTCCACACAATACTGAATTAAATAATCAATTAAGTCTTCAGAAAAATGTAACACATCCTGCATATAATAAATGGTTTTTATATCATTTACGGAAAGATTTTTCCCAACGTAGGTTTCTGCAATAAATAACAACTGTGCGGTGCCGTCCTGTTCCTTAAATGCTTTTAATTGATCTAAGGAATAAGATGGCTTTATGTACATGGGCGATTCCTCTGTAACGTCTTGTGCAGGAGTAGGAATCGAAGTAATCTGTGTAATAGGAGCGGAAATATTGGTTTGTATAGGTGCCGATGCGATTGGAGTAATGGGCGCTGCCGGAGCTGACGATATGGAAGCAGTGGCTTGAGGCATACATTCCAGATGAATACCCACCAGATTCTTGTCCGCATCAAAATCCAAAGAAATCAGTTTCTGGAGCTCCCAATACTTTAAGGCACGCAGAACCTCTTTTTCGGAATGTTTGAATTTATTGGCAATATCTTCTACTGTAAAAGGAAGATTTGCATTAATCATTCTTAATAAATACAGATAGACTTGTAGCTGGGCTTCGTTAGCATCTTCCATATAATTATCAATGAATTGATTCGATAATAATGTATATTCATTTAATGATTCTTTGTATATATTTAACCCTGCCATTGTACCAAGTCCTTTCATGCTTTCCCATTACCTGAAAGCAAGAGAAATTATAGCACAAGAATTAAAAAAAGGGAATAGGCGAAATTTTGTAAAGCACCGAAAATACGGGGGTTGTGGGCTTTTGTGGATAATGTGGAAACAGTGGATAAAGGCTTGCCAAAAAACAACAAAGCATGCAAAAATCAATGGTTCGTAAGTGGATTGTTGTAACCAAAGATTTCCACAATCTTCAAAAAAATATCCACAAAATTTTCGCCGTTTAGGTGGAGAAAAATTTGTGGATACGGTGGATAATTATTTTTTGAGCAAGTTTTCGCCGATTTTATGCACATCTCCGGCTCCCATAGTTATCAACACATCGCCGGGTACACAATTTTCTAATAAAAATTTTTCAATTTCTTCAAAGGTAGGGAAATAGAAGCATTCTTTTCCGAACTTCTGAATGGCTTTTTGCAAATCTACAGAGCTGATACCTAAGGTATCCTTTTCTCTGGCAGCATAAATTTCAGCTAATACAATCTTATCAGAGATAGCCAATGCTTTGGCGAAATCGTCCATCAATGCTTTCGTACGTGAATAAGTATGTGGCTGGAATACACACCACAGGGTATCGTGAGGATAGTTTACGGAACCTAAAAGAGTAGCCGTAATTTCTGTTGGGTGATGTGCATAGTCATCAATAATGGTTACGCCACCTACCGTACCTTTGTATTCAAAACGTCTGTCGGTACCACGGAAGCTGTATAATGCCTTGACAGCAGTTTCCAGACTCAGTTTCAGTACATCTGCAATAATAAATGCAGCAGTAGCATTTAAAATATTATGCTCGCCGGGTACCTGGAGCTTCAGTTCATGTACGCCGGTAGGAGTATGCAATTTAAAACCGGTACCGCCCTGGGAATCGTACTGAATGTTGGAAACATAATAATCACAGGTTTTGGCATGACCAAAGGTAACGATATTGCAATTTAAGCCTTCAATAATTTCTTCGTAGTTCTCAATGTCGCCGTTGATAATTAAGGTACCGTCGGCAGGAAGATTCTGCGCAAACAGGCGGAAGGAATTGCGGATATCATCTAAATCCTTGAAAAAGTCTAAGTGGTCTTCATCAATATTTAAAATAACGGACATCTTCGGATAAAAGCTTAAGAAGCTGTTGGTGTATTCACATGCTTCCGTAACAAAGTAGTCGGATTTGCCGATGCGGATATTGCCGCCAATGGATTTCAGCATGCCACCAATGGAAAGGGTGGGATCGGTTCCTGTCTGTAAAAGTATTTCAGAAACCATAGAGGTAGTAGTAGTCTTACCATGAGTGCCGCTAATGGCAATGGGAGTTGCATAATTTTTCATAAGCTGTCCTAACAGCTCGGCACGGAACAAATATGGTATATTACGTTTACGAATTGCTACAAATTCTAAATTATCTTCGCGAACCGCACTAGTCAGTACTGCGCAGTCTACATGTGCGGGAATATGGTCTGCACTTTCGCCATATGAAATATGAATTCCTTTATTTTCCAAGGCTTTCGTAAGAGGTGAAGATTTCCAGTCAGAGCCGGAAACCTGAAAGCCTGCATCCAAAAGAATTTCTGCCAGGCCACTCATACTGATACCACCGATTCCTACAAAATAAACAGAGCAAGGATTTTGAAAATCTATTGTATACATAAAATCACCCTCCGAATAAATTATGGTATAAAAATACAAAAGTTACTTATTATTTTTAGCATACCACATTTTGTTCACAAAAGCCAAACTTTTTTTAGTTTTTATACAGTGAAAAATAGTGAAAAAACCACAGAATATTTTGACAAAAAATTGGCAAAAATTATTGCAAAAAATAAAAAACTGGCAAATAATTGGAAAATTTTATGTAAATAATCAATATAAACATGCTAGAAACATTGAATTTTTTAGTAAAAATCATTTATTTTCTAGAAAGTGTGTGTTATAATCGAATGTATCAAGTAGGACTGTAGTACTATTTGGGTAAAAAGTGTAGAAGCTAGATGAGGTGATGACATGATCAGAAAAGAAATGATTGCCATGTTGTTGGCTGGCGGACAAGGCAGCCGACTTGGCGTGTTGACTTCCAAGGTGGCAAAACCTGCTGTATCCTTTGGAGGAAAGTACAGAATAATCGACTTCCCACTCAGTAACTGTATCAATTCCGGAGTAGACACCGTCGGTGTGCTGACCCAGTATCAGCCCCTTCGACTGAATACACATATCGGTATTGGTATTCCTTGGGATTTGGATAGAAACATTGGTGGTGTAACTGTTTTGCCACCATATGAAAAGAGCGTAAACAGTGAGTGGTATACCGGTACTGCAAATGCAATTTATCAGAATCTGGATTATATGGAAAGCTTTAATCCGGAATATGTATTGATTTTATCCGGTGACCATATTTATAAGATGGACTACGAAGTGATGTTGGACTTCCATAAGGCAAACGGTGCAGAGATAACCATCGCGGTTATGCCTGTTCCCATGGAAGAAGCCAGCCGCTTCGGTATTATGATTACTGATGAGAACAGACAGATTGTAGATTTTGAGGAGAAACCGGCCCAGCCCAGAAGTAATCTGGCCAGCATGGGTATCTACATATTCAACTGGAAGACCTTAAAGGAAGCATTACTGGCTTTGGTAGATCAGCCGGCGTTGGACTTCGGTAAGCATATTATTCCTTATTGTCATGGAAAGGGTTCGCCTTTATATGCATATGAGTTCAACGGATATTGGAAGGATGTTGGAACATTAAACTCCTATTGGGAAGCTAATATGGAGCTGATAGATATTGTTCCTGAGTTTAACCTGTACGAAGAGTATTGGAAGATTTATACCAAGTCCGATGCTTTGCCACCACAGTATATTGCAGGCGATAGCGTAGTAGAACGCAGTATTATTGGAGAAGGTACCGAGATTTACGGTAAGGTATACAATTCTGTTATCGGTTGTGGTGTAGTGATCGGGGAAGGTACTGTTGTCAGAGATTCCATTATTATGAACTCTACCACCATTGGTGTAGGTTGTGAGTTGAATAAGGCGATTATTGCTGAAAATGTGGAAGTAGGTAATCATGTAATGCTTGGTGTGGGTGAGGAAGCACCGAATGATACAGCACCTCACATTTACAGCCATGGCATCGTGACAATCGGTGAGAAGAGTGTGCTGCCGGATAATGTATCCGTAGGTAAGAATACGGTTATTTTCGGCGTAACCACCGACGCGGATTATGACAATGCTTATCTTGCAAGTGGCAAATCTTTGATTAAGGCAGGTGAATTGAAGTGAGAGCAGTAGGAATTGTTTTAGCTGGCGGTAATAACCATAGAATGAAGGAACTTTCCCAGAAGCGTGCTATTTGCGCTATGCCTATGGCAGGAAGCTACCGCAGTATAGATTTTACATTAAGTAATATGTCTAATTCACACATTCAGAAGGTGGCAGTACTTACACAGTACAATGCAAAAAGCTTAAATGAGCATTTAAGCTCTTCTAAATGGTGGGATTTCGGACGTAAGCAGGGAGGCTTGTTTGTATTACCTCCTGCAGTAACCGCAGATAACAGTAACTGGTACAGAGGTACCGCAGATGCCATCTACCAGAATCTGGACTTTTTGAAAAACAGTCATGAGCCTTATGTGGTAATTACATCCGGAGATGGTATTTACAAAATGGATTTTGGCCAGGTGCTGGAATACCATATTGCAAAGAAGGCAGATATTACGGTAGTGTGCCGCGAAATGGAACCGGGAATTTCCATAGAGCGTTTCGGTACCATACGTATGAACGAGGACAATCGTATTGAAGAATTTGAAGAGAAGCCGCTTATGGCAAAGAGCAATATGATTTCCTGCGGTATATATATTATCCGCCGGCGTCTGTTGATTGAAATGATTGAGAAATGTGCAGAAGAGGACAGATACGATTTTGTACGTGATATTCTCATTCGTTATAAGGATATGAAGCGTATTTACGGTTATGAAATGAAGGAATATTGGAGAAACATTGCTTCTGTGGAGGATTATTACAATACCAATATGGATTTCTTAAAGCCTGAGGTAAGAAACTATTTCTTCAAGCAGTATCCGGATATTTATACCAAGGTGGATGATTTGCCACCTGCCAAATATAATGTGGGCTCAGCAGTGAAAAATAGCTTGATTTCCAGTGGCTGCATCAACAATGGTGTAGTGGAAAATTCAGTGATTTTCAAGAAGAGCTACATTGGTAACAATTGTGTAATTAAGAATTCCATTATCTTGAATGACGTATATATTGGGGATAATTCGTACATCGAAAATTGTATTGTAGAAAGTCATGATACAATCAGGGCAAATTCAAGATTTGTGGGAGAGAACGGTATTAAGATTGTAGTTGAGAAAAACGAAAGATATGTTATTTAACCATATTTTTACTATCCGCTAAAGGGGGACATAATTATGCAGATTACTGATGTTCGTGTTCGCAAGATTACAAAGGAAGGCAAAATGAAGGCGATTGTGTCTATCACACTTGATAATGAGTTTGTGGTACACGATATTAAAGTGATTGAGGGTGAGAAGGGTTTGTTTATTGCCATGCCCAGCAAAAAGGCTGCAGACGGAGAACACAGAGATGTGGCACATCCAATTAATTCAGGTACCAGAGATATGATTCAGAAAACGATTCTGGAGGCATATGAGAAGGCACTTAGTGAGCCCGAGGCAGAGGAATAAGGATTAGAGCATCTAAAGAAATAACATAAAACCGATATCCCGGAAACGGGGTATCGGTTTGTTTTTTGAGGAAAACGTATTCATAAATGTCGAAAAGGCAGTGTTTGCGCCGATTATTGGTTGACAATGGATAAAGGGGACATTTATAATGTACGTGTGATTTTATGGGTTTTGACAGAACAACATTATAATAACAAATGAGGAAGGGATAACTATAATGGCAGATGTATTTATAAGTCATAGTTCCAAAGATAAGGCAATTGCAGATAAGCTTTGTGAATCTTTGGAAGCAAAAGGATTGAAATGCTGGATTGCACCCAGAGATATTATGCCGGGAAGTGAATGGGCCGCTGCTATCAGTAATGCGATTAATACTACAAAAGTAATGCTTTTAATTTATAGTGTGAATTCAGCACAGTCTACACAGGTGCCGAAGGAAGTGAACATTGCAGAGAAGAAGGGTAAATTCATCATTCCATATAAGGTGGATGATACAGAGCTGATGGGAGCTTTTGACTATTTTCTGACAGGTGCGCATTGGATTATGGCGAACCCTGCAAGCGGAGATTACAAAGTAGATGAACTGTATGGCGTTATTACAGGTGTAATGCAGATTGCACCTCAGAGTGTGACGAATAATACATACATTGATAATTTGACAATTAACAGTCCTACACCGGTAACGCCGGCAAATGTAGCATCCGTGGCTACTGCGGCTACAGCTTCTGCACCTGCAGGAGCAACTGCAACAACACCGAACCAAAGTGCAGCGGCACCGGTAGCACCGACAAATGCAGGGGCTAATGTACAGAATGCAGTATCAAGGCCGTCACAAAAGAGCAATATAGTTTTGATAGCTGTTATATGTGGAATCGGTGCAATAATTATAATTTTGCTTCTTGCATTGATTGGTGTGATGAGTGGCAAGGATGATGGGGATAATGATAAAGAGGCTGCTAAGCAGACAGAGTCTCAGGAAGTGGTAAAGGATGATGAGGAGGAAGAACCTCAGATAACGGAAGCACCTGAAGTAACGGAAGCACCGGTGGAAGAGGCGTTTACTCCTATTGAGAACTTTGAATATACGGACGAATATATAGATGAATATGGCGGAATTTTAATTTCCAAGTATGTAGGTAATGTTGAAGATGTTATTATTCCGGCAGAAATTGATGGTGTACCGGTAACTGTTTTAGGTGCGGGTGCTTTTAGGGAATGTGAGAGTCTGAAAACGGTAGTGATACCAGAGGGCGTGAAAATTATTGGACGTTCGGCATTCTATAAGTGTACCAATTTGACACAGGTAGATATTCCTGATAGTGTTACGTTAATTAGAGAATGGGCGTTCAGTGAAAGTGGTTTGACCTCTGTCGTTATTCCGGATAGTGTAACGAAAATGGAAAGAGCAGTATTTTATGAATGTGCTAATTTGACGGAAGTAAAACTTTCAAATAGCATAAATACTATCGAAACATCCATGTTTTATAATTGTGCCAAGTTAACAAATGTTACAATTCCGGAGGGAGTAACTTATCTTGGCAGATGGGCATTCATGGGAACGGGAATCACTTCTATGGATGTTCCTAATAGCGTAACGGATATGGGACAGTCAGTATTTGCTAATTGTGTGAATCTGACGTCAGTAACCTTATCGAACAGTATAACACGGATTGAAAATTATACGTTTGATGGTTGTGGTAGTTTGACATCCATCACAATTCCGGAGACTGTAACGAGCCTTGGCTATAGGGCGTTTGCAGGTTCCGGTCTGGTAGAAGTGTATGTTCCGGACAGCGTAACTTTTATTGATCAGGAAGCATTTTGTGCCTGTGCAAGTTTGGAAAAGGCCAGATTGTCTACGAACATTATTTATATACCGGAATATTTGTTCTATGAGTGCAGCAATTTGACAAGTATAACTATGGCTACAAATGTAGAAGTAATTGGCGATTGGGCTTTTGCTAAATCCGGAGTTACATCATTTGCACTTGCTAAATTTAAAGTGAAAGAAGTGGGACGTGGTGCGTTTAGTGAATGTGCCAATTTAGAAGCGCTTACCTTACCGGAAACTTTGGTAAAAATAGATGCCGGAGCTTTCCAAGAGTGTCCCAAGCTTACAGAGTTGACGATTCCGACTAGCGTGAAGGGCTGTGGAGGTAATATATTGAACGGTAATGCTGCAGTAGCAGTAACTTATAATGGAACCGCCTATACATTAACCGAAAAGGGTAGTCTTTCTGCAGAACTTTATGATTTGTTAAATAACAATATGCAAGACTTTGAATATACAATTGCAGATGACAAAGTAACGATTACAAAGTATATTGGTACAGATACCGTAGTTGTTATACCAGAGAAGATAGAAGGTGTATATGTTACTACTATTGGTGAAAACGCCTTTTTGGATCGTGCAGATGTTGAAGTGGTTACTATGTTCAAAGCGGTGGATACTATTGGAACTGCTGCTTTCCAAAACTGTACAAATCTGAAAATGGTAGATTTGGGGGCTAACCTGGTAACCATAGGTAAGTACGCATTCTATGGTTGTTCAAGCTTAAGTGTTGTGGATTTGCCGGATGAAGTAACGGTAATTGATGAGTGGGCGTTCGGAAGGAGCGGATTAACAAATGTTGATATTCCGGAAGGAGTAACAACCATTGGTTATGCAGCATTCTATGAGTGTACGAGTTTGACGGATGCAACTTTAAGGACAGGAACTACTAAGATTGATAGATGGGCGTTTGGAAAGACTGCTTTGAAGGAGCTTTATATTCCGAGTTCCGTAACGGAAGTGGCTACAAATGCATTTGCTTATAATACGGATGGTAGTGTGGTTTATGATTATACAAGATATACTTATGAAGAGGTTTCTAAGCTCCCTGTACTCGTAGATTTAGGTGAATAATAATTTAAGAACGTACCGCGAGTAATCGCGGTACGCTTTTTCTAGTATGCGTACTATAGCGCTTGGTGATTTGGAGGCAATATGAAGAGTATTATATTTGCTGTTTTTGGAATTACATCTATTGTGTGGCTTATGTTGTGGAGTGTTTATGTATACAGACACCACAAAAGCGGTAAGAGTAGAAGTGTGCCTACACTTATGATGATGACCATAGGGGTTTTTGTTTCGGCATGGATGTTTTTGATGCCGGCGTGCTTTTTGGCCTATGATTTTGGTGGTGAGTATAATTATATTAGTCCATTAATGCTATCTATTTTTTATACGATTAAGATTTTTCTTTTGGATGGTGAGTATGATTTTATGGTGCAGGCTGCCATGGATTTGCCGGATATCATACGAATTTATTATACGGTATACGGTTCTGTATTGTTAGTAGTGGCACCGATTTTGACTTTCAGTAATGTGTTTTATTTCTTCAAAAATTTTAGCAGTGAGTTGAAATTTAATATGTGCACGAAACGTCCGATTTATATTATGTCTGCATTGAATGAGCGCTCAGTTACTCTGGCAAAAAGTATTTTAGAGGCAAAGCATGGCATGGTAAAACCGATGATTGTGTTTGCCAATGTTTCTCAACAGGATGACGAGGATAATTATGACTTGATTCTGGAAACAAAAGGAATCAATGCGGTTTGTTTAAAGAAAAACGTATTGAATTTAGATATTAGTAATAAGAAAAAGGAAGTAGAGTTTTTCCTGATTGATGAAGATGAATCAGAAAATGTCAGCCAGGCTTGTGCACTTACGGATGAGTTAAACGAGCGTGCTACCAAGCAGGATGTGAAAATATTTGCATTTGCCCAAAGCGAAAGTAGTTTTTATGTGTTGGATTCTTTACGCTATGATAATCTTTTGGAAAAAACTCTGGTGAGTGAAAAGGATGATTATTCCTTTAAACTTCGACGTGTAGATACTATGAGACAGTTGGTATGGTACGAAGTGCAGAAAATGGAGATTTTTAAGAGAGCCACAGATAATATTATATCTATTTTGCTGGTGGGCATAGGCAATTATGGTATGGAGTTCTTTAAGATGCTGGTTTGGTTTTGTCAGGCAAGTGGGTATCGCTTGGAAATCAACATAGTGGACAAGATGGGCAGCTTAGGGGACCATTCCATAGAGTCCATGATTAGCCGCAATTGTCCGGAACTTCTTACATATTGCGCAAATTACGATGATGATGACATGGATTATAGTATCAAGTGCTTCTCTGGTATTGATTTAAACAGCAATACATTCCGTGAATTATTGGAATACCAGGGAGAGAATGAAGAGAAAATAGAGATTGCGAAGCGTTTGAGAAGGACGGCAACCATGATTATTTCTATGGGCGAAGATGATGTAAACATAGAGGCTTCTGTATATTTGCGAACATTGTTTGAGAAAATGCGTAAGAAATTAGGAGATATGCCGGATGCTCCGCAAATATACACAGTAGTACATGATGACAATAAGTTTGCACAAGGAGCAAGCTGTTTTCTGGTAAATCACGAAGGACGTTCTTATGACATTAATTTTATGGGAAGTTTTTCGACACAATATTTGTACGAAAGTGTGTATGATGAGGAATTAGAGAAGAGTGCATTAAGGGCTCACAATAAGTGGGTACAGATTGAACGTGATGAAAATGGTGAGATTGTTAAGGAAGGCAGAACAGCAGAGCAAATAAAGGAAGATGAAGAAAAACTGACAAAGAATATTCAGAAGTTTGAGCGATTTGAATATTTTAGATTGTCTTCTATGGCAAGTGGTATTCATAAGAAAGCAATGGAAGAGAATTTCCCGGAGGAAAGCGAAAGCAGCGAATTCCGCCAGAAGAGTGAGCATATGCGTTGGAATGCGTATATGATGGTGGCCGGCTATGAATATCATGAGGTGCGTGATGATAGAGCTAAAATGCATCCGAATATTAAACCGCGCAAGGCGTTAAATGAGCGCGAGAGAAAGAAGGATTAAGAGAAGAAAATGTATATTATTGTAGGTTTGGGAAATCCGGGGAAGGATTATAAAAATACAAGACACAATATTGGTTTTGATGTAATTGACACTTTGGCGGATATGGCAGGGATTTCTGTGATTGAAAAGAAGCATAAGGCTATTATCGGCAAGGGTGTTATTGACGGGCAGAAGGTAATTTTGGCTAAGCCGCAGACTTATATGAATCTCAGTGGTGAAAGTGTACGTGACATCATAGATTATTATAAGGTGGATGAGGAACAGGAGTTGATTGTGGTTTCGGACGACATCAGTTTGGATGTGGGCATGCTTCGTGTACGCAAAAAAGGCAGTGCCGGAGGACACAATGGCTTAAAGAATATCATTCAACATTTAGGACATGATACCTTTATGCGTATTAAAATGGGTGTAGGTGAGAAGCCTAAGGGCTATGATTTGGCTGATTATGTGTTGGGACATTTTACCCAGGATGAGCGCAAAATCATGGATGAGGCAGCGAAATCTGCCGCAGAAGCGGTACGTATGCTGATGGCAGGAGATGTGGATAAGGCCATGAATCAGTTTAACAAAAAAGCAACACAAAATCAGTAAGAGGTAAAACATGCAGGCATTGTTACAGCCGTTAACAGAGTTGGCGGAATATAGTGAAATTAAATCCGACATTCGTAAAAAGAATGGTATTACTGCAATAAGCGGATGTGTGGATTCTCAAAAACTGCATATGATATATGGTCTCTCAGAAGGTGTACGGTATAAGGTAATTGTGACCTATAGTGACTTGCGGGCCAAGGAGATTTATGAAGAGTACAGGTTTTATGACCGTAATGTACTACTGTATCCCGCCAAGGATTTAATTTTCTTTCAGGCGGATATTCACGGTAACCAGCTGACCAAGGAGCGTATTAAGGTACTTCGCAGATTGGCGGAAGGGAAACCCATGACAGTGGTGACTACCTTTGCGGCACTGATGACACCGCAGGTAGTGTGGGATGAGAAGAAAGATATTTTGACCATTGAAAAGGGTGGCATGTTAGATGAAACTAAGTTGGCCGAAAAGCTGGTGGCGCTTGGATATGAAAAGGCTTATCAAGTAGAAACCAATGGTCAATTTTCTATTCGTGGTGATATTGTAGATATTTTTGATTTGACGGAAGAAAATCCCTATCGTATTGAACTATGGGGAGATGAGGTGGAATCGGTCAGAAGCTTTGATGTATTAAGTCAGCGCTCCGTGGAAAATTTAAACAGTGTCACGATTTATCCGGCCATGGAATTTGTTTTGGGAGAAGCACAGCTGCGTAAGGGCATGGAAAAGCTTGTTGCGGAAGCAAAAAGCCAGGAAACTTATTTCAGAGAGAAACACATGCCCCAAGAGGCGCATCGTATTGCTGCACAGGTTAAGGAATTGGAGGAGCAGCTATTTACTTTTCGTTCTATGGTAAATCTGGAAAGTTATATCCGCTATTTTTATGAGGATATTGTTAGTCTGCCGGAGTTGTTTTTAGAAAAGGGGCAACAGGACAAAAACAGTTCGGTTGCATTCTTTTTAGAGGAACCTTCTCATATTGAGGAGCAGGTAAAAGCTATTACGCTGGAATTTAGGGAAAGTATGGGACAGCGAGTGCAAATGGGTTACATTTTGCCCGGACAAATGGATTTGCTGTACAGTGGAGAACAGGTCATGGCGAAGCTACAAAAAGCGCCGGTGATTTCCCTTTCTATGATGGATTCCCGTAATGGCTTACTACATGCGGAAAAAAGATATAGTGTGTCAGCTAGAAGTGTTTCCTCTTACAATAATAGCTTTGAAGCTCTTGTGAAGGATTTAAAATATTACCGCAAAAATGGTTATCGTGTATTGTTGCTTTCCGGTTCCAGAACCAGAGCGAAGCGCTTGGCGGAGGATTTGCGGGATAATGAGTTGGCAGCAGTATACACAGAGGATCCCTTCCGGGAAGTCCAAAGTGGTGAGGTACTGACCTACTATGGACATGTAAATAAGGGATTTGAGTATCCGTTGTTAAAGTTCGTGGTGCTTTCTGAGTCGGATATCTTTGGTAAAGAGCGTAAAAAGAAGAAGCGAAAGCTTTATCAGGGACAGAAGATAAATGATTTTAATGAGCTGAAGGTAGGCGATTATGTAGTTCATGAATATCATGGGCTGGGTATTTACCGAGGCATAGAGAAGGTGGAAAGCGAGAAGGTAGTCAAAGATTATATGAAGATTGAATACCGGGATGGCGGCAATCTTTATATATTGGCAACCGGTTTGGATGTTATCCAGAAGTATGCGGCAGCAGATGCGGCTAAGACACCGAAGTTAAATAAGCTGGGTAGCAAGGAATGGGAGAAGACCAAGACCAAAGTACGTAGTGCTGTAAATGAGGTGGCCAAGGATTTGGTGGAGCTTTATGCCCTGCGCCAGGAAAGCCAAGGCTATCAATATGGCAAGGATACTGTATGGCAGCGGGAGTTTGAGGAAATGTTTCCTTTTGAGGAAACAGAAGACCAGATTGCGGCTATTGAAGACACCAAGGCGGATATGGAAAGTACCAAGATTATGGATCGTCTGGTGTGTGGTGATGTAGGTTATGGAAAGACGGAAATTGCTATTCGTGCAGCGTTTAAAGCAGTACAGGAGGGCAAACAGGTGGTATATCTGGTGCCTACTACGATTTTAGCCCAGCAACATTACACTACTTTTGTGCAAAGAATGAAGGATTTTCCTATTCGTGTGGATTTGTTATCCAGATTCCGTACGCCGGGAGAGATGAAAAAGACTTTGACAGATCTGCAAAAAGGCTTTGTAGATATTGTAATAGGTACTCATAGAGTGTTGTCCAAGGATGTGGTATTTAAGGATTTAGGACTTTTGATAATTGATGAGGAGCAGCGCTTTGGTGTGGCTCATAAGGAGAAAATCAAGAAGCTGAAAGAGAATGTGGATGTATTGACTTTGACGGCAACACCTATTCCCAGAACGCTGCATATGAGTTTAATCGGTATCCGTGATATGAGTGTGTTAGAGGAGGCCCCTAATGACAGGCTGCCCATTCAGACTTATGTTATGGAATACAATGAAGAAATGGTGCGTGAAGCTATTGTTAGGGAGCTTGCACGTAACGGTCAGGTGTATTATGTGTACAACCGTGTCAATAATATAGCAGATGTGGCAGCAAGTGTGGCCAAATTAGTGCCGGAAGCAAACGTAGCTTTTGCCCACGGACAGATGAATGAACATGAACTGGAACAGATTATGTTTGACTTTGTGCAGGGAGAAATAGATGTGCTGGTTTCCACTACGATTATTGAAACCGGTTTGGATATTTCTAATGCCAACACGATGATTATTCATGATTCGGATAATTTGGGATTGTCCCAGCTTTATCAGTTGCGAGGACGTGTGGGACGTTCCAATCGTACTGCGTATGCATTCCTTATGTACAAACGTGACAAGATGTTGAAGGAAGTAGCAGAAAAACGTTTGGCAGCCATTAAAGAATTTACGGATTTGGGCAGTGGATTTAAGATAGCCATGCGTGATTTGGAAATCCGTGGTGCCGGTAATCTGCTGGGAGTACGACAACACGGTCATATGGAAGCCGTTGGTTATGATATGTATTGTAAGATGTTAAATGAAGCAGTAAAAAATCTAAAGGGAATCCCGGTGGAAGCTGCAGATTTTAATACGACAGTAGACTTGGATGTAGATGCATTTATTCCTGCAAGCTATATTGTGAATGAGGTACAGAAGCTGGATATTTATAAGCGGATTGCCGGTATTGAAAGTGCCAAGGAACGAGATGATATGAGGGATGAGTTACTTGACCGCTTTGGTGAGATCCCTAAACCGGTAGATAATTTGCTTCGTATTGCACTAATCCGTGTGGCGGCACACAAGCTGTTTTTAACAGAAGTAAAAGGTAAAAATGAAAGAATACAGTTTACCTTCCGTCCCGATGCCAGAATAAAGGTAGAGGGCATTCCGGAGCTGATTAAGCAGCACAAGGATACGCTGAGTTTTACAGCATATGGCAATCCCTTTTTTACCTACCGCTATTATAAGAGCGGTGTGTTGGAGAAGGATGCGGAGAATATTTTAAGCAGTACGGAAAAGCTGCTGAAGGAGTTTGAAGAGCTATTGGGCGAACAAAAGGAAGAAAGGATTTAAAGAGATGCAAAGAGAACGTTTAGGAAGCCGTTTGGGCTTTATATTACTTAGCGCAGGATGCGCAATTGGTATAGGTAATGTTTGGAAATTTCCATATATGGTAGGGCAGAATGGAGGCGGTGCCTTTGTTCTGATTTACTTATTCTGTTTGGCAGTAATTGGTGTACCGGTTATGACTATGGAGTTTGCCATGGGACGTGCCAGCCAGAGAAGCTCTGCAACCTTATATAAGGAGTTAGAGCCCAAGGGCAGTAAATGGCATCTGCATGGTTATATTACGCTGCTGGGCTGTTATTTGCTGATGATGTTTTATACCACAGTAGCAGGCTGGATGCTTCAATATTTTGTGGATACTGCAAGAGGTAAGTTTGTAGGTGCTGATTCTCAGAGAGTAGTTGAATTATATCAGGAAATGCATGCGGATCCGGTTACCATGACTGTTTATATGTTGATTTCAGTACTCATAGGTTTTATCGTATGCTCCTTTGGTGTGCAGAAAGGCTTAGAAAGAATTACCAAATTTATGATGCTGGCACTTTTAGGAATTATGGTGGTGCTTGCCATAAACAGTATATTTACAGATGGTGGTGCAGAAGGATTACGTTTTTATTTGCTCCCAGATTTAGGAAAGATGAAGGAAGTAGGAGTAGGAAATGTAGTGGTAGCCGCGATGAATCAGTCGTTCTTTACGCTTAGTTTAGGTATGGGTGCCATGGCCATTTTCGGAAGCTATATTGGTAAAGAACGGGCACTTATGGGTGAGGCAGTAAACGTGGCATTGCTGGATACCTTTGTGGCAGTTACCTCCGGTTTGATTATTTTTCCGGCATGTTTTGCTTTTGGTGTAGCGCCGGATAGCGGTCCGGGACTGATTTTTGTAACTTTACCTAATATTTTTGAGGCTATGACCGGTGGTAGAATCTGGGGAAGTCTTTTCTTTGTGTTTATGTCTTTTGCGGCATTGTCTACAGTGCTTGCGGTATTTGAACAGTTGCTTTCCTGTACCATGGAGCTTTGGGGATGGTCACGTAAGAAAGCGTGTATTATTAATGGGGTGGCAATGTTTGTATTATCCATGCCTTGTGTTTTGGGCTTTAATGTGTGGAAAAATATCCAGCCATTGGGAGCCGGTACTAACATTATGGATTTGGAGGATTTCCTGGTAAGTAATATTTTATTGCCCATCGGTTCCTTAATATTTGTATTGTTCTGTACTACCCGTTATGGCTGGGGATGGAAGAAATTCATGGCGGAGGCTAATGAAGGTAAGGGTTTGAAGGTGGCAAAATGGATGAGACCGTATATGACTTATGTGCTTCCGGTAATCATTTTGAGTTTGTTTTTGATGGGTATTTTTTAGATTTTTTTAATGAATTTTTGGGTGTGGAGATGTGCTGAAAAATTGACAGTAAAAAGCAATAATGATAAAATTGTTATACACAAAAGCAAAAAAGGAGGCATGCCATGCTTTGGAAGAAAATAGCAGAGACGTTATTGGATGAAAGCGACAGCGTAGCTTATGTGGCGGACATGCATACTTTTGAATTGCAGTATATGAACGCACATACAAAGAAGTTGTTTGGTTTGGCGGCAGATGACCAGTCTTATATTGGCCAGAAGTGTTATAAGTTGTTACAGGGCATGGACGAACCTTGTTCGTTCTGTAAAAAGCCGGTAATGTGCCGTGATAGTTTTTATAGATGGGAGCATTACAATCCTTTGCTTCAGGAGCATTATTTGGTTCGTGATAAGATTATTACGGTAGAAGGTAAGGATTATCATTTACAGTTGGCGAGTCAGGCCACAGAAATGGTAAAGAAGCAGCTGGAAGTAAAACGTCAGTTGGAAGTGGAGCGTACCTTGATTCGCTGTATTCATAGTTTGGAATCCTCTCTTGGTATAAAGGAAGCTATGGATAGTTTGTTAGAGGTGGTTACCCAATTTTATGATGGGGACCGTTGTTATTTGTTTGAGAATGATTACAAAAAGCAGGTGACGAATAATACCTATGAGTGGGTAAAGGAAGGTATTACCAAGGAAATTGATTGGTTACAGGGAGTTCCTCGGTAAAAATACATTCCGTATCGGTGGAGACGAGTTTGTGGCGCTGGTATCTGACATTTCTGCAGAAGAGCTTCAGGAATGCATGAGTTTGTTACGTGCCAATATGAATGCAGATAATGTTAAAGTTTCTGTGGGAGTATCTTACAGAGATGAAAACGTCAGTGTGGAAGAACAAATGAGCCTGGCGGATAAAGCGATGTATGCTGAAAAGAGAGCGCATCATAGAGATGCATAAAAAGAACAGCTTGGATGCCTTTGTTTGGTAAAATGGCCAAATAGAGGCATTTTGCTTAATTGCAACCCACAGTTGCAACCGATGGTTGACGAATTTCTAAGCCCAATTGGTGGAGTTGCAACCGATGTGGATGATATATTTCCCTTAACGAAATCGCGAATTTGTTATGAAAATCGGCATGGTGTGGTGGTTCTGCAAAATAGAGGAGAAGCACTTATCCATGAAATAAGTTAAGGAAAATAGGAGGAGTAAAATGATACTTGCAGACAAAATTATTAACCTAAGAAAGAAGTGTGGGTGGTCGCAGGAAGAACTGGCCGACCAATTAGGGATATCCAGACAGTCCGTGTCTAAGTGGGAGTCCGGCATGTCCATTCCGGAAATTGATAAGATTATTAAGTTGAGTGAGTTGTTCGGAGTAAGTACGGATTATTTATTAAAAGATGAATTGGAGGAAACCCCACTGACAGAAAGCAAAGAGCTTCCGCAAGAGGGAATCAAAAGCGTGTCCGTAGAGGAAGCAAATATCTATATGACATTAACAGAATCTGTGGCGAATAAAATAGCTTTCTCAGTAGCTTTGTTTATTCTGTCACCGATTACATTAATTATTTTAAGCGGGCTGTCGGAATATACGACCTTGCTATCGGAGAATGTGGCGGCAGGAATCGGTGTGTCAATATTATTGATTATTATTGCAACAGCGTTAATGATTCTGATACCGAATTCCTTGAAGTTGGAAAAGTATGATTATCTGGAAAAGGAAGCTATTACACTTCAATATGGGGTGGTTGGTATTGTTGAAAAAAAGAAGCAGAGCTACGAGAATACATATCGAATCAGAATGGCTATTGGGGTGTGCTGTTGCGTATTGGCTGTGGTGCCCATGGTTATTGCTCTGTGCTTCACGGAATCAGACTTGATTATCATATACATGGTAGGCGTTTTGTTGGCTTTGATAGCGTTGGGAGTATATATTATGACCGGTCCGTCTACTATTTATGAAAGCTATCAAAAGCTTTTACAAGAAGAAAGTTATCGTTTAGAGAATAAGCGTATCAGGAAAAAAATATCCGCTTTGCCGGGAATTTATTGGTGTGTAGTGGCTGCCATTTTCTTTATTGTCAGCTTTTTGAACGATTCCTGGAACGATACCAGTTGGATTATCTGGCCGGTGGCGGGTGTTTTGTTTGTAGCATATTTGGGGATTATTGAATTGATTATGAAATGTAAGAAATAACGGTGGATTATTAAGAAAAGTAGCCATGATACATAATGTTGTCATGGCTATTTTTGTATACAAAGATATTATCAGCAGGTTATAGTTGAAAAACTGCAACTTGCCGATGCGGGGATTGCAGTGGTGAAAGGTACTTGCTACAATGGAGGTAGGTTACAGAAGTGGAGGAGCTTTATGAAATTGACCATGCAACAAATAGCCGGCGGTGAAGAAGAAATTATTATAAAGTATTTGGAAAAAACATCGGAAATAGAGCGGATTGTACGTCTAATCAAAGCAGAAGAAAAGCGATTGCTTGGATGGCAGGAAAAGGTTCAAACCATTTTGAATCCCAGGGAGGTTTTATACTTTGAAAGTGTAGACAACAAAACCTATGCATGTACGCGAAGTGAGGTGTATAGGGTGGATTATACTTTGGCTGAGCTGGAATTGATTTTTACAAAGATGGGTTTCTTTCGATGCAATAAATCTATGATACTGCAAATGAATCATATTAATAGTTTGCGGAGTCTGTCAGGAAATCGTATTGATGCGGAAATGGAAAATGGTGAGCATGTGATTATATCTAGAAGCTATGCCGTAGCATTTCGAAAAAAACTGAAAGGAGAAGATGCAGATGAGTAAGAATAACAAAAAAGGATACGTTACAATACTTCAAAAATATCTGACAGAAGAAATTCGCATTGACTTTAAAGCTTGTTTGTACTTTTTTTGTATGGTATTTTTTTATTCCGTGTATCGAATTGTCCGAGGGTCTTGGGAGGCAAGTATTATTTATATGGCGGAGATGATGGCGGCCAATTACGTTATGGGGTATATACAGGTATACTTTATGGGTAATTTTGATGAAGTAGATGCGTTTAAGGGTAAGGAGTTTTTTAAGACGATACTATGTTCTGTGGTATACACTATGGTCAGTCTGCTTTGCAATTGGTTTGACAGAAGCCCTGCGGTAACAGTGCTTTATTTGGTATATATGGTAATGTGTTATATTTTTGTATTTATTTCCTACAAAGTGAAAAGAGATATTGACTCCAAGATTTTAATGGAGGACTTGCGCAAGTATAAAGAAAGCAAGTCGACATGGGAGAATCAGTAAAGGTAAGGTATATGTATGACAAAGGTAATTGAAATAGAGAATTTGACAAAAAACTATGGAAAGCACAGAGGCGTGGAGGATATAAGCTTTTTTGTAGAAAAGGGCGAAATATTCGGATTTTTGGGACCGAATGGAGCAGGAAAGTCCACTACCATACGCTCTATGTTGGGAATGCTTCGGTATGAGCAAGGAACGATTAAACTACTAGGGAGAGACGCCGATAAAGAGAGGACAGCGCTTCTAAAAGAGATTGGCTATATGCCTTCAGAGGCTATGTTTTATCCGGACATGCGTGTAAAGGATATCATTAAGCTGGCGGCAGATATACGCAAGAAGGATTGTAAGGCAGAGGCATATAAGCTGTGTGAACGGCTACAAATAGATACACAAAAGAAAATCGAGGAGCTTTCCTTGGGAAACCGTAAAAAGGTAAGTATTGTCTGCGCTATGCAACATAACCCGAAGCTTTTTATTTTTGATGAACCCACCAGTGGTTTGGATCCGCTGATGCAGAATGAGTTTTTTAAACTGGTACAGGAGTATGTGGCACAGGGCGCAACCTGCTTTTTATCCACGCATGTATTATCGGAGGTTAAAAAGTATTGTGGAAAGGTTGCAATTATGAAAGAAGGGTGCCTGTTATGTGTGGACAGCGTGGAAAATTTGACAAAGAGTAGTGCAAAACGGGTGCAAATAATTCGAAATGGGGAGCAGGAGGAATTTATGTTTCAAGGGCGACTGAAGGATTTATTTGTGAGATTATCACAGGAGGATATAACAGATGTATTGATAAATGAACCATCTTTGGAAGAGGCTTTTTTGCATTATTATAATTCGAATGATGAGAAATGTATGGCGGATAAGTAGGGAGAGATGAAATGTACCGATTATTGAAACATGAATGGAAAATAAATTTGAAAAGCCTGATAATTTGGCTGATTTGTGTATCAGGCATGTGTCTGTTTTGTATATTACTGTTTGACAGTATTAAAGAATCCATGGATGGAATGGCAGAAATGATGGCTTCTATGGGTGCTTTTGCCAGTGCTTTCGGAATGGATAAACTGAGTATTTCTACGTTAGAAGGGTTTTATGCTACGGAAGTGGGGACAATTCACTCTTTGGGAGGCGCTATGTTTGCGGCACTTTTGGGTTCGGTATTGTTATCAAAGGAGGAAGAGGGACATACAGGGGAATTTTTATATTCTTTACCCATTTCCAGAACGGAGGCAGTAGGTGCAAAGTATCTGGCGTTGGCTTGTAATGTTGTAGTTTTTAATGGCATTAGCGTTTTGCTCTATTTGTCCGGTATATGCATTTTGGATGAAAGTATCATGTGGGAACGCTTTTTTCTGTATCATTTCATGCAAATGATAATGCATTTACAGGTTGGAAGCATTTGCTTTTGTATTTCTGCATATAATAAGAAAAATAAGTTGGGTATAGGTTTGGGACTTACATTTTTTCTGTATGTTTGGGATTTGCTTGCCAGGGTAATCCCGGTGTTGGAGGATTGGGAATTTTTGTCACCTTTTTCTTATGCTAATGCATCGGATATATTTCGTACGGGAGAAATTTCGGAAAAAGCATTTGTCTTGGGAATGATTATACTTGTCGGAGGAATCACAGGCTCTTTTGGCATATATAGCAACAAAGATTTAGCGGTATAAATTATGACGAGATATCGACAAAAAATAAATGATACACTGTTTTTGGATAATTTATGTTCTTAAAACAGTAAATATTTCTTGCCATGAAAAAATGACTGTGATATACTTGTTTCGCAGACAAAGTGTAAGTATTTTACAATTTGCCTACAGATTTCTTGTTAAGAAAGGATAGGAGAAAATTATGATGAAATTTATACTTACCAGGGATTATGATGACATGAGCAGAAAGGCTGCCAACGTGATTAGTGCACAGATTACATTAAAACCCAATTCGGTTTTAG
This sequence comes from Acetatifactor sp., assembly GCA_045634745.1. Taxonomy (GTDB): domain Bacteria; phylum Bacillota; class Clostridia; order Lachnospirales; family Lachnospiraceae; genus Acetatifactor. Next base: position 68,341 of record JAZRAX010000003.1, read on the forward strand.
GTCTGGCTACCGGTTCTACACCTATTGGAACTTATGCATGTTTGGCAGAGAGATATGAAAAGGGTGATTTGGATTTCTCCAAGATTACCAGCGTAAATCTGGACGAATATAGAGGAATTACACACGAAAACGATCAGAGCTACTACTACTTTATGCATGATAATCTTTTCCGTAAGGTAAATATTGATGTAAATAAAACCTTTGTACCGGATGGTACCATTGCAGATGCAGACGAGGCTTGTGAAAAGTATGAGGAGATTATCGCAGCTACCGGTGGTGTGGATTTGCAGTTGTTAGGTTTGGGACACAATGGTCATATCGGTTTTAATGAGCCGGCAGAGGTATTCCCTAAAAGAACTCACTGTGTAGATTTAACAGAGTCTACCATTCAGGCAAATGCGCGTTTCTTTGCATCCAAAGAAGAAGTGCCTACCCAGGCATATACCATGGGTATTCAGACCATTATGGATGCGAAAAAGATTTTGGTAGTGGTAAGTGGTGCTGATAAAGCTGCGATTGTAAAAAAAGCATTCTTTGGTGATGTAACACCTAATGTACCTGCATCTGTTTTACAATTGCATCAGGATGTAACGATTGTTGGTGATGCAGCTGCGTTTGCAGAAATTGCAGATTTAATTTAAGATACTTATACATAATAGGGTGTGTTTGTAAAACAGACACACCCATTTTTCATAATTTATCAGAGGACATGAAATGATTATTATAAATGGTAATGTGTTTGGTGAAGATGGCAGATTTAGGAAGGGAAATATTAGGATTCATCGTGGTATAATAATGGATATAGATTATAATATTGCGCAAGATATTAATGAGCCGGATGAATCCGAAATGGTTATAGGGGCGGATGGATTATATGTGATACCTGGATTGGTGGATATTCATTTGCATGGATGTGCAGGTTATGATTTTTGCGATGGTACTACGGAGGCCTTTGACGCAATTGTAGAGTATCAGCTTAATAATGGTATTACCAGTATTGTACCTGCCACTATGACCATTCCGGAAACAGAGCTGTTGCGGATTATGGAGAATGCCGGGGCATATATGCCGGACTCTGCTGTGATGAAAGGCATTACCATGGAAGGCCCTTTTATTTCCAAAGGAAAAAAGGGGGCACAGAATGAGCAATGTATTCGAGAGGTAAATTTAGAACTTTTTCGTAGTTTGCAAAAAGTAGCCGGTGGAATCATAAAGCAGGTGGCAGTAGCGCCGGAGCTTGAGGGGGCTATGTCTTTTATAAAAGTGCTTAGTGAAGAGACGATAGTTTCGGTAGCTCATACGGAAGCTGACTATGAAACTGCACAGTCCGCATTTTCAAATGGGGCAAATCATGTAACTCATCTATATAATGCGATGCCACCATTTGTTCATCGGGAGCCCGGGGTAATTGGTGCGGCTTTTGATTATAAGGATGTTTTCGTGGAATTAATATGCGACGGAGAACATGTACATCCTTCCGTCGTAAGAGCAACTTTTCAAATGTTTGGGGCAAACAGAATCTGCATGATTAGTGACAGTATGAGTGCCACGGGAATGGCAAATGGCGAATATGCCCTGGGTGGACAAAAGGTCTATGTGGAAAACGGTAGAGCGGTTTTAGAAAATGGCAACCTTGCTGCATCGGTGTCCAACCTATATGAGTGTATGAAAAAGACCGTCCGGGAAATGGGTGTTTCCTTGGAAGAAGCTGTTCTTGCCTGTACGGCTACGCCGGCAAAATCACTAGGGCTGGAGAAAGAATGTGGATTTATACGAGTGGGGAGTAAAGCAGATTTATTATTAATAGATAAGAAGCTGGAAGTAATAAGCATAATAAAAGCGGGTAAGAAAATAAAAGGATAAAGATACCCAGATTTGTATTAGTATGTTATAATAATTGGGAAATATTTTGATACCAAGGAGAAGCGTAATGGCAAAGGTGCAGTTGAAAAGTGAAAAAATAATGGCATGCATAATGTTGTTTATATTAATTTTGTCTTTGCTTCCTCTTATGTATGTAGGAAGGTATAACCATCCTACCGGAGATGATTATTATTATGGTGCAGAGACACGTTGGGTTTGGGAAGAGACAGGTAGCATCTTACAAACGATAGGGGCAGCGTTTGAGGGCGTAGGAGTACAGTATGATATATGGCAGGGGACATATTCGGCAATGTTTTTGATGTATTTGCCCCCGAATATATTTGGAGAAGCGGTTTATGGACTGGTAACAACCGCTATTCTTTTGCTGTTGTCCGGTGGTATTTTTTATTTTTTAAAACCCTTAATATGTGGTTTTATGGAGGCTTCCGGAAGTGCGTGGATTAGTATTTCGTCAGTTATGTCCTTGCTTTGTATCCAGACGGTTCCATCCCAGGGAGAAACCTTTTTTTGGTATAATGGATCGATGTATTATACAGGCTTTTTGGCGGTGACTTTTTTCTTTTGGGGAGTGCTTTGCAGGTATTTGCAGGAACCCAAAACAAGTAAGGGTGTTATAGCATGGTTATTGGCTGCTTTTTTGGCCGGAGGAAATTATGTTTCGTTACTACCATGCCTCATTGTACTCTTTTGCCTTTCAATTATGTTGTCTTATCAAAGGCGTCGCAAAGAAACAGTATGTGTGATTATAACCTTTACCATAATGCTGTTAGGCTTTATGATAAGCGCCATGGCACCGGGCAATGCTATGCGTCAAAGTGGTATGTGGAAAATATCAGCACATATTGCTATATTAAAATCATTATTGCAGGGCATAAAATATGCTATGGCATGGATCGGTATCTGGTGGGGATTAGGCGCAGTAATTTTACTGCCGGTATTTTGGAAAAGCTATGAAAAAAGAAAATATGCATTTCGTTTTCCTATCATTGTAATTGGGTTTGTATATGGAGTATTTTGTTCCATGTCATGTCCTCTGTTTTATACGATGAATTCCACCGGTCCGGCCAGAGCGGTTTCAATAGTGTATTATGCATTTATTTTGGCGACATTTTTCTGCTATTACTATTTATTGGGATATGTTCATAGAGTGTTGCATGAAAAAAAACCGAAGGTATGTGACTGGATAAATGAAAAGAGTAGAAATCTTATTCCATGTGTGTTGGGATGTGTTGGTCTGTTGCTTTTGATGATTCAGATTGTTACCGGTACAGTGGCACAATGTTCTACTTCTAAGGCAATCCGCTTGCTTGCTACCGGTGAGGCACAGGCATATCATGAAGAGGTTCTGACCCGTATGGACATCTTGAATAACCCGTCCATTCAAGATGTGGTACTGGAACCGTATGTGCATCAGCCGGATATGTTGTATGTAGGTGATTTCCCAGCAGACCCGCAGGATGAAACGAACTTGAAGATTGCCCAGTATTTTAAGAAAACTTCCGTATATGTAGATTATGAATAAAAAGGACGGTTCCATTAGTGGAAACGTTCTTTTGGTATATAAGAATATTCATTTCTATATTAGCTTTCAATATCCTGATCTGCAGCAACCGCAGAAGTAACAGAAGCAACAACAGCAACAATTACAGCAATAATTACAATTAATAAACCGCCACCTAATATAATGAAACCCATAAGTCAAAATCTCCTTTATTTTCATATTGAAGTCTCTATTAATACGCATTATGTTTAGTATAGTCCAAAATCGCGGCAATAGCAATAGATTTTGTGTGTTTTTTGAGACAAAATCTTTCAAAATTCGCAAAATATGAGAGTGAATTCAATCGGTTAAATAAATACAATTTTTTAAAGTATGTGTTAAAATAGTATTACCATAATAAAGTGGGGGAAAGGAAAATGATTGATTTTAAACTTGCTGATCTTCGAAAGAAGAAAGGAATTACACAAAAAGAGCTGGGTGATATATTAGGAGTCTCTTATCAAACCGTTAGTAAGTGGGAAAACGGAGTGGTACTTCCGGATATTGAAACAGTAGCAAATTTAAGTGAATACTTTGAAGTGTCGGCAGACGCCTTGCTCGGACTGGTACCGTTAAGCGAGGAATATCAACCATCCAATTCAGGTACAAAGGAATATTGGGCCGGCAGACTGGAATATTTGAAAAGAACCCGCAAAACTATGTGGAATGAGGATTACATATGGTTTCTGGTTGAGAATGTATGGAAAATTCGGAAGCCAATAACTATTTTAGACTGCGGATGTGGATACGGTGCTTTGGGATTGTTGTTATTGCCAATGTTGCCGGAAGGCAGTAAATATGTGGGAATTGATTTTTCGGAAGTAATGTTAGAGGAAGCGGAGAAAATTTATGAAGAAGCCGGTTTTGAAGGCGATTTTATCCTGACAGATATAATGGATTATTCACCGGTGAAAAAGTATGATGTAGTTATTAGTCAGGCAGTACTTCGACATGTGGATAATGGGGAGCAGTTTTTACAGAAAATGATTACCTTTATGAAACCCGGTGGACTTTTTATCAGCTTAGAGTGCAACAGAGAATTTGAAGAGGTAGGTCTGTATGTAGAAGGAATGGATTATGCCTATTTGTGCGAGCATGAGGGATTGAAGAAGCTGTGGGCTAAGGAGTTAGCGATGCAGAATCGGGACTATTCGATTGCCATGAAGCTGCCACATTACATGAGGAAAGCCGGTTTGGTAGATGTAGAATGTCGTATGAATGACAGGATTACATATTTAGAGCCAAATCAGAATGGTTATAAGCAGAACTTGACAGAGATTGCGGCAGCACATTGGACCAATGAAAAGAGTGCCGAAGAAGTGGAACAGGACATTGCTTATTATATGAACCATGGCATGAGCCGCGTGGAAGCGGAGAGATATTGCAGACGAGAGAATATGATTGTACAACATTTACGGAAACATGCCGGAGAGGTAGCACTTACCAAGATGGATGGTATTGTAATATCTTATGGGTGGAAACGGTAAAAATATAGAAAATAAAAAGCCCCGGCAGGGGGCACATATATATCCTATAAAGAACCTTCGGAGTGGCGTCTTCACTTGGCGAGGTATTTTCGAGCCTAGTGAGGCTACGACCTCCGTCAGAGCGAGAGCGCGTTCGTATAGGATATATATGTGCCCCCTGTCGGGGCTTTTGTATTTTGGTTTACTATTTATCTATAGGTTATTCAGCATATCGTACAATTCTTCGCGGTAAGGGGTGTTGAAGGACATACCCTCGCGTAGCAGTGTGATACATGAGTCGAGTGTGGTAGTTCCCAGATAATCACTGTCATTAATCAGCATGCCCAGCTCTGTAACACCTGCTGCAAAGGCAAAGTCTTTGGACATTTTATCAAAAGGACCGTGGTTTGCCATGATGCTGAAGTTTTCTTCAACGCTGCTGTCTTTGTCAGGATCTTTATAGCGGATGGAAAGCGTCAGGATTTCGCCGCTTAAAGCATCGTCTGTTAATTCACGGCTACTCTGATATTTTAAACCGCTATCTGCAGAATCTGCTTCGTTACGTACCAATTCATAGAGTACGGTTACTGTCTGACCGGCGCCGGTTTCTCCGCCGTCTTTGGTATCGTCTTCAAAATCTTCGGCAGCCATAGTACGGTTTTCGTAACCAATCAATCGGTATTCAGACACTTCTAAGGGATTGAACTCTACCTGGAGTTTTACATCTTTGGCTACGGTAATGGTAGTCTGCTTTAATTTATCTACCAATACACGTTCCGCCTCGTCCAAACAATCAATATAGTAATAGTTGCCGTTGCCACAGTCGGCAATGCTTTCCATGTTGGCATCGGAATAGTTGCCGCTGCCATAGCCCAAAACAGTTAAAAATACACCGGATTCCTTCTGCTCACTAATCAGCTCCGTCAACCCGGATTGGCTGGTGATGCCTAAGTTCATATCACCGTCGGAAGCAATGATTACTCTGTTGTTGCCGCCTTCCATATAGTTTTCTTCCGCTAATTCATATGCTGCGGTAATACCACCGCTTCCGTTGGTACCGCCACCAAACTTAATGGAGTCCAAGGCCTTGCTGATTTTGTTGTACTTGTTACCCGGGCAGCTATCCAAAATGGTAGCAGAAGAACCGGAATAGGTAACGATGGAGACGCGGTCATCTTCGGTTAAGGTTTCTGCCAACAGTTTAAAAGAGTCGATAGCCATTTCTCCTTTATCCATGGAGTTCATAGAGCCTGAGGAATCAATCAGGAATACAAAATTGTTGCCCACATATTCCATATCTATGTCCTTGGTTCCTACAGTTAACATTAATAATTCGTGGTCTTCATTCCAAGGACAAATGTTGGTTTCGTAAGATACACCAAAGCGACTGTCATCATCTCTGGACTCGATGGGTGCATAATCAAAATAGTTAATCATTTCCTCCATGCGAACAGCACCTTGAGGAATATCCTCCAACTGATAACCGTCATTTAGCATGCGGCGGAAGTTGGTATAGGAGCCGGTATCAACGTCAGCTGCAAAGGTAGATAAAGGAGAGGTTTCCACATTTAAGAAACTATTTTCATGAATGTAATTGTACTCTTCAGTATTAAAGTCCGGAGCATAGTATTCTTCTGTGATGCAGTCGGCGGCTGCTATACTGTCCATTATGTACATTTCCTCTGTTGCACTATAGTAAGCACCTTCCGTTTGGGATTCTGCTTTCATGGCAGAAGTATTGGTAGTGGCATCTGTAAAGAAATACTCTAGAGCATCGGCTACGTTCGAGGAAGAAGAATTGCTGGTCCCGCCGTTTACTTGTGGGGCAGTCTGCTCAGCAGTGCCACAGGCAAGAAGTGATGTGGTTAACGAAGTAATACAAATCATAGAAATTATTTTTTTCTTTGTCATAATAAATCCCTCCATATATGTAATTTTTGGTAATTCATCTGCTTACCTATGTAGACAGGAGATGTTTTTGATTGGTTACAAAAAAATAACATTTATTTGTAAAATGTGGGTATAGAAGAAAGGATAGCGTGAACTAATAAAATATGATATTCTATATATAATTATTGATTATCATATTGGGGAGATGGAAGAAAATGAGCTTTAACGATGTATTAACGAAATTGAATGATATTATGTATTCCTATGTTTTGATTATTATGTTGGTAGGAGTAGGCATTTATTTTACCATACGGACAAAGGGCGTTCAGTTTAGACTATTAAAAGAAGGTTTAAAATCTATGATAGAGCCTGCACCAATAGATACAAACGGAGAAAAGAAAGTGTCTTCCTTTCAGGCGTTAATGATTTCTACGGCATCCAGAGTAGGTACCGGTAATATTGCCGGAATTGCAACTGCTATTGCAGCCGGAGGACCGGGAGCTGTGTTTTGGATGTGGGTAATGGCACTTATTGGTGGTGCATCTGCTTTTATTGAAAGTACATTGGCACAGGTCTATAAGATAAAAGAAAACGGGCAGTTCAGAGGAGGACCTTCCTATTACATGGAGCGTGCATTGGGAAAACGCTGGATGGGCATTCTTTTCTCGATTCTTTTGATTATTTGTTTTGCATATGGATTTAATGGATTGCAAGCTTTCAATATCTCTTCAGCATTAGAATACTATGTGAAAGATTATTCTAATACAATGTGGCCCATGGTAGTGGGTACAGTATTGGCCATTGTAACCGGTTTGGTTATCTGGGGTGGCGTACATCGTATTGGCTTTATTTCTTCGGTTATTGTACCGATTATGGCAACTATTTATATTTTAATGGGATTGATTACTATGATACTAAATATTACAGAGTTGCCACAGGTAATAGGCTTAATTATAAAAAAAGCGTTTGATGTGCAGGCAATTGCAGGAGGCTTTGCAGGAAGTGCGGTAGTGCTGGGGATTAAAAGAGGTTTATTTTCTAATGAGGCAGGTATGGGTAGTGCACCCAATGCTTCTGCATCAGCGGATGTAGATCATCCTGTAAAGCAGGGATTAGTGCAGATTATTTCGGTGTTTATTGATACTATCCTAATATGTTCCAGCACAGCATTTATGCTTTTATTGTCGGGGATTGAAGGAGAAAGTGGAGTTTTGGATGGTATTCCTTATGTGCAAAAAGCAATTAGCGTAAATGTAGGAGAATGGGGAATCCACTTTATTACAATGTCCATTTTTGCATTTGCGTTTACTAGTATCATCGGTAATTATTGTTATGCAGAGTCTAATATCTTATTTATAATAAATAACAGAGTGGTTTTAAATGTATTTCGTGTTTCTTGTTTGCTGGCAGTTTTTCTTGGAGCACAGGCGGATTTTAGTTTGGTATGGAATCTGGCAGATGTGACTATGGGGCTTATGGCGATAGTAAATATTATTGCTATTTTCCTGTTGAGTAAGGTGGTAATTAAAGTATTGCATAATTATGAAAAACAAAGAAAAGAGGGGAAAAATCCGGTGTTCTACGAAGAGGAAGTCGGCTTGACCGGAACTGTGTGGAAAAGGAATTCCTAAATTTAGATAATAAAGAATAAAATACCTCCATTTACAGATACTAGCTTCAAATACTAGAATTTGTTAAATGGAGGAATTTTTATGAAAGCAACAGGTATCGTGCGCCGTATAGATGATTTGGGGAGAATTGTGATTCCGAAGGAGATTCGTAGAACGCTTCATATTAGAGAAAGTGATCCGGTGGAGATTTTTACGGATAGGGAAGGTCAAGTGATTTTGAAGAAATATTCACCTATCGGAGAAATGACTACTTTTGCCAAGCAGTATGCGGAGAGTCTTGCCAAGGTGTCCGGTCATACTACGTTAATTTCGGATAGAGACCAATTTATTGCGGTAGCAGGTGGTGGCAAGGCTTTTGTAGGTAAAGCGGTTAGCAGGCAGCTGGAGGAGAAGATGAACCAACGTGAAAGTGTATCTGCTACAAAAGGAGACCGGTATTATATTAGTGTATGTGATGAGGCAGAGGACGAATTTGTGCATCAGGCCATGGTTCCTATTATTTGTGAAGGAGATGTCATCGGTTCTGTGCTTTTATTGGAAGCAGATAATAAAAGCAAAATGGGGGAAGTAGAACAGAAGCTGTTGCAGTCTGCGGCTACTTTTTTGGGCAGACAGATGGAACAATAAAATAGTAAAAAAGTGTAAATTTATGCAAAAAAATAAGTTTTTTAAATTCTCCTTGAAAATATGTGAAAAATTATGTATAGTTAAGTCTGTGCAATTTGTTAAAGCATTAAAGTGATTTTTAGGAGGATTGAAAAATGAAAAAATTAATCTCGTTAGCGCTTAGTTTAGTATTAGCGTTATCAATGGTTGCCTGTGGTGGTGCAACAGCATCAAAGATGACCATGGGAACAGGTGGTACTTCCGGTACTTATTATGGTTACGGCGGTGTTCTTGGTCAGTATATTAAGAATAATGCAGGCATTGATGTAGTTGTTGTTTCAACAGATGGTTCTAAGGCAAATATTCAGGGTATTGCAGCTGGTGATTATCAGCTTGGTACTGTACAGTCCGATGTTATGTCTTATGCATGGGCAGGTACCCGTTCTTTTGAGACAGAAGGTAAGGTAGACAGCTTCCGTACCGTAGCAGGTCTTTATGCAGAGGCTATTCAGTTAGTAACTATGGATCCAGAAATTAAGAGCGTTGCAGATTTGAAGGGCAAGTCTGTTTCTATCGGTGCTCCCGGTTCAGGTGTATACTTTAACGCAGTAGATGTGTTAACTGCAGCAGGTTTAACAGAGGCAGATATCAATGCTCAGTATCAGTCCTTTGCAGATAGTGCAGATGCATTAAAGGATGGTAAGATTGATGCAGCATTCATCGTAGCAGGTGCACCTACTCCCGCAATTACTGAGTTGTGTACTACCAATGATGCTTATTTGGTTCCTATTGATGGTGATGTAGCTAACAAGTTAATGGAATCATGTCCTTTCTATACCGTATATGATATTCCTGCAGGTACCTATGAAGGTCAGACAGAAGCTGTTCAGACCGTAACAGTTAAGGCTACCTTGATTGTAAGCGCAAGTGCTTCTGAAGAAGATGTATATAATTTAACCGCTGCTATTTTTGATAATATTGATGCAATTACCGCTGAAAATGCAAAGGGTGGCGAATTAAGCATCGAAAACGCAACAAGCGGTATGACCGTTCCTTTCCACGCAGGTGCTGCAAAGTACTTTGCTGAAAAGGGTGTACAGGTAGAAACAAACTAAGAGTAGTGATCTAAAGGCTACGACGGAGATTTCGCCGTAGCCTTTTTGTTAAAGTAATACATAATCAGGAGGTATCGATGGGATTATTAGCTAAGAAGAAAACACCGGAGGTTGCAGAACCAATGGATTTAGATGCGGTAATGAAAAAATACGACAGAGAGTCCAATACTCGTATTTGGGAAGGGACTCCCAAGATTATTGTAACTTCTGTTTTGGCTGTTTTTTCATTGTTTTGTATCTATGTAACGTTATTTACCAGCTGGCTGGAGGAAATTCGATTAACCTCCTTTGTGGCATTTATTATTTTTATTGGATATCTTGTATTCCCGGCGAAAAAGGGAGAACAAAAAGTGAATCATATGCCTTGGTACGATATTGTACTAATGGTTTGCGGTACAGGTGCGTTCCTGTACTACACCATTAATGCTATGACAATTATACAGCAGGGAAGTAATTTTGAGTGGTATCAGATACTAATTGGTGTGGTAGGTATTTTATCTCTGGCAGAGGTGTGCCGCCGAAGTGTAGGTGTCCCCATTTTGATCGTGGCAGGAGTACTGATTGTATATGCACTGACTTTGGGATTAGCGAATCCGACTTTAAGTGGAAAGTTGAACTACACAGTCCGTTACCTATTCTACAGTAAGGAAGGTATTATGTCCACGCCTATTAATGTGTGTTCAAAGTTTATTGTCGTATTTATTATCTTTGGTGCATTTTTGGAGCGTACGGGCATTGCGGATTTCTTTATTAACATTGCAAATGCTTTCGTAGGTGGCTTCTCCGGTGGTCCTGCAAAGGTTGCCGTTGTAGCGAGCGCCATGGAAGGTATGGTGTCCGGTTCTTCGGTTGCGAATACGGTTGGTTCCGGTTCCGTTACCATTCCTTTGATGAAAAAGACCGGATATAAGCCGGAATTTGCAGCAGCAGCAGAGGCGGCGGCTTCTACAGGTGGTCAGATTATGCCTCCGATTATGGGTGCGGCAGCATTCCTGATGGCGGATTACGTGGGAGTACCTTACAGTAACATTGTTGTAAGAGCGATTTTGCCGGCGGTATTATATTTCGCAGGAATCTTTATAACAGTTCATTTGGAAGCTAAGAAAGAAGGCTTACGTGGCTTGAGCAAGGAAGAGTTGCCTAGAATTAAACCATTATTAAAACAGGTATATTTGTTGCTTCCTTTGATTTTGCTTGTTTACTTGGTAGGTACCAGTCAGCGTTCTATCCAATATGCAGCAGCGATTGCTATTATCGTGGCAATTGTAGTTAGTTTATTTAACAAAGGAAACCGTATTACACCTAAGCGTATTTGGGAGGCGCTTGCAGCAGGCGGACAGGGAATGATTACTGTAGCAGCTGCTTGTGGTGTTGCAGGTATTATTGCAGGAACCATTACCATGACTGGTCTTGCGAATATGTTGATTAATGGTATTGTTGCATTGGCCGGTAATGAGGTTATTATTGCTTTGGTATTGACCATGCTTTGTTGTATCGTGCTTGGTATGGGTGTGCCTACTACAGCGAACTACTGTATTATGGCGGCTACCTGTGCGCCAATCTTAATCCGTATGGGCGTGCCCACATTGGCAGCACACTTCTTTGTGTTCTACTTCGGTATCGTAGCGGATTTGACACCACCGGTTGCTCTGGCAGCGTATGCAGGTGCGGCAATTGCCCAGGCAAATCCTATGAAGACAGCAATCACTGCAACAAAGCTTGCAATTGGTGCATTCATTGTTCCTTATGTATTTGCACTGAACCCGGCGATGTTGTTTATTGATACAAATGCAATTGAAATTATACAGATTTGTATTACCTCTTTGGTAGGTATTTTCGGTGTGTCGGCGGCTTTGGAAGGTTACTTGTTGAAGCCTATGGCGTGGTACCAGAGATTGCTTAGCCTTGCGGGCGGTCTTTGTTTGATATATCCGGGTCTGAAAACGGACGTTATTGGTCTTGGTTTGGTGGGTATCGTGGTAATCATACAGCTTGTAGAGAGAAAAAAAGCGAAATAAACTGAATAATAGTACATAACAAATGTAACACCCCTGTCCATTTATTAATGAACAGGGGTGATTTTTATTGTTCTCCCATTTGGTCTAAGAGCTGAATCTTGATATCGTATAATTTCGCAGATAAGTCTACGTAAACTTTGTGAGGGTTGGCGAAACGTCTGGTTTCTTCCCAAAGAGTATTTTGCTCTTTTATACAGTAGTTGCGGATATCCATAACCTTTGGTGAAGTGTAACAACATTCGCCATTTTCAAAAATCTTTTCCATAAGAGGGCGAAGCGTAAATGTGCCGCTCTTTAATTTGGTCTTTTTCCATGGCTCTAACGGGTCGAAAAGAAGCAAATCCTCGTCCTCGGAGAAGGTTTCGTCTTCTAAGCAAATTAGGTCGGCTTTAATCTTGCCGGTTTCCTTGTCATAAATACGATAGATTTTTTTGTTGCCCGGATTGGTGACCTTTTCACTATTTTCTGATAACTTAATCTTTGGAATAAATTTACCGTCGGATCCTTTTATGGCAGCCAACTTGTATACGCCGCCGAAGGAGGGATTGTCTTTAGCGGTAATCAGGTGGGTACCAACGCCCCAGGAGGTAATGGTAGCACCCTGTGCCTTTAGGGAATCAATTAAGTATTCGTCCAAATCGTTGGAAGCAGAGATAACAGCATCGGTAAAGCCTGCTGCATCCAGCATTTTACGGGCCTTTTTGGAAAGGTAAGCTAAGTCGCCACTGTCCAAGCGGATGCCGTAGAAGCTTAAAGGAATGCCTGCCTCACGCATTTCAGTAAAGACGCGGATGGCATTGGGAACACCGGAATTTAAGGTGTCATAAGTATCTACCAGCAAAATACATGCCTGGGGATAAAGGTTGGCATAAGTTTTAAAGGCAGTGTATTCATCAGGGAAGCTCATAATCCAGCTGTGGGCGTGAGTTCCCTTTACCGGTACATCAAACATTTTACCTGCCAGTACATTAGAGGTACCGACACAGCCTGCAATCATAGCGGCACGGGCCCCGTAAACACCGGCATCCGGTCCCTGGGCGCGACGCAGACCGAATTCCATGATACCATCACCCTTTGCGGCGTAGCATACACGGGAGGCCTTGGTAGCAATCAGACTCTGATGATTGATAATATTCAAAATAGCAGTTTCTACCAGTTGGGCTTCCATAATAGGTGCGATAACCTTTACCATGGGCTCCCTGGGGAACATAACCGTTCCTTCGGGGATGGCATAAATATCACCGGTAAAGCGGAAGTCTCTTAGATAGTCCAAAAAGTCCTGCTCAAAAATATGCAAGCTTGCTAAATAAGCAATATCTTCTTCGGAAAAATGTAGATTCTTAATATATTCGATTACCTGTTCCAATCCGGCAGCAATGGCATAGCCGCCACCACAGGGATTACTACGATAAAATGCATCGAAGATAACGGTTTCATTTTGATTCTTATTTTTAAAATAGCCCTGCATCATGGTTAATTCATATAAGTCAGTTAACAAGGTCAGGTTTTGGGTATTCATAAAGCTCGCTCCTTTATATTTTATTATTTAAGAGACAATACAGTCTCTGCCGTTTGCCTTGCCCATATACAGATTTTCATCGGCTTTCTTAATAAGCTCGTGAGGCTCTAAGGAAGTATCACATACGGCACCAAAGGTTACAGTTACGTGGATTTGACCATCTTCTATTTTATGAGTCATTTCCCGAAGGGTGGTTTGTAAAATGCCTAATTGTTCCTTGGTCTTTTCCAAATCACAGTTTTCATATACCAACAAAAATTCTTCACCGCCCCATCTGCCTACATAGCCCTGCTTATGCATATGGGTTTTCAGAATTTTGGCTACATTCTGTAGTACAATATCGCCGCTTTCATGTCCATAAGTGTCATTAATGGACTTAAAGTGATCAATGTCTGCCAATACCACGCAGAAGCGTTGGTTGTTTTTCTGACTCGTTGTAATGGTATCGCGCAACATTTTGTCGCAGCTTCTACGGTTATACAGGTCGGTAAGGGAATCTCTCTCAATTAGTGTTTTTAAAGAACGCTGCATGGTGAGGGCCGCTTGTCCGATTTCGGAGAATTCATCTTCCTGTTTTAAAATACTGGCATCCGGTGTTGCATTTAAGTTACCGGAAGAAACTTTGGCAAAGAAGTCTTTCAGTCTATGTAGTGTGGATACAATCCTTTTGGCATAAAAGAAAGAGAATAGTCCTGTAATTGCCAAACTGATAATGCCGATAAGGATGATGGGCATCACAGAGGAGGTAATCATATTATTTACCGATTCTGTGGGTTTGCCGATAAACAACATGCCGATGACAGTGCCATCACTGTTAACTAATGGCATGTAGTAAGCAAAATAAGTGGAATGATTAATAATTACTTTGTCATAGAACTGTGGAGAGCCGGCTTCCAATACTTCCGAGACTACTGTTTGGGGAGCGCCGGTGCCGATAATGCGCTGTCCGTCCCAATTGGTAATGGTGGTCAAAATACGAGTATCTTTATAGAAGAGGGTAACATCCATATCAGTTTTAGATTTGATATTGTCTATTAATTCGTAAGCAGTGGTAATGTCGCTGTCACCTTTATACAGGGAATAAGCGGTTTTATCATCTACGCTGGTTTCTGCTAAACGATAATCGCCGGGATAGACAGAATTTAACAAGGAGTCGCATAAATTGGCAGCAGTTTCCATTTCTGTAGATACTTCTTTATACATAGCGCGGGAAAAGAAGTAGGTACTGCTGAAAATAATTATCAAACCAAACATTAATAGGGGCAAAATGCTGATTGCCTGCATGGAATAATATATTTTTCCTTTGTTTTGACTTCTCATAAGATACCTCCGTTTAGAATATTACCTTATTATATCATTATACCGCCGAATATGTGGAAAGTACAGAAAAAATCGGCTTGACAAAGAGAAAAATGAGCCTTATAATCTATAAAAACGTTTTCTAAAGGCAATGACGAAGACAGTACGTCTATTGGAAAGATTTCAGCGAGCCGGTGAGGGTGTGAGACCGGTATTGAGTAGAGTAGAGGGAATATCACTTCCGAGCTGCAACTCCAAACTCATATTATAAGACAGTAGGAGTTGACGATATCTCTGCGTTAAAGGGAAACATATGAAACGGTTCGCCGGGAGTATGCGTAATAGGTGGTAATGCGAGAAATAGTTAGCCTCGTCCTATTATGGGACGGGGCTTTGATAATGTTTAGAAAGGAAGAGTGCTATGTATCAAAAAGTATCTACAGATTTGAATTTCGTAGACAGAGAGAAACAAGTAGAGAAGTTTTGGAAAGACAATGACATCTTTAGGAAGAGCATGGAAAATAACAAAGAGGGTGAAACCTACACCTTCTACGATGGTCCGCCTACTGCAAATGGTAAGCCGCACATCGGACACGTTTTGACACGTGTTATTAAAGATATGATTCCCAGATACCGTACCATGAAGGGTTATATGGTACCCCGTAAGGCAGGCTGGGATACGCATGGTTTGCCGGTAGAGCTGGAAGTAGAGAAGCTTTTGGGCTTGAACGGTAAGGAGCAGATTGAAGAATACGGTATGGAGCCGTTTATCTGCAAGTGTAAGGAATCCGTATGGCAGTACAAGGGTATGTGGGAGGACTTCTCCGGTACCGTTGGTTTCTGGGCAGATATGGATGATCCTTATGTAACTTATGATGATAATTTTATTGAGTCTGAGTGGTGGGCATTAAAGGAAATCTGGAACAAGAACCTTTTATACAAGGGCTTCAAGATTGTACCCTATTGTCCTCGTTGCGGTACCCCTCTTTCCACAGCGGAGGTATCTCAGGGCTACAAGACGGTAAAGGAGCGTTCTGCAATTGCGTCCTTTAAGGTAACCGGTGAAGATGCATACTTCTTGGTATGGACCACTACGCCCTGGACATTACCTTCCAACGTGGCACTTTGTGTAAATCCGGATGAGAATTATTGCAAAGTGAAGGCTGCTGACGGACGTACCTATTATATGGCACAGGCTCTTTTGGATGCAGTTTTGGGCAAGTTGGCTGACAAAGAAAACGGTGTGGCTGCTTACGAAGTGTTAGAGACTTATAAGGGTAAGGATTTGGAATACAAGGAATACGAGTCTCTCTTCCCTTGGGCAGTAGATGTGGCTAAGAAGCAGAATAAGAAGGCACATTATGTAACTTGTGATAATTATGTAACTATGTCAGACGGTACCGGTATCGTACATATTGCTCCGGCATTTGGTGAAGACGATGCACAGGTTGGACGTAAGTATGATTTGCCTTTTGTACAGTTTGTAAATGGTAAGGGTGAAATGACCGAAGAAACTGCTTATGCAGGTATGTTTGTAAAGGCAGCAGACCCGGAAGTGTTAAAGGATTTGGATGCAGCAGGTAAGCTGTTTGATGCACCGAAGTTTGAGCATGAATATCCTCATTGTTGGAGATGTGATACTCCGCTTATTTACTATGCACGTGAGTCTTGGTATATTAAGGAAACTGCAGTTAGAGATGATTTAATCCGTAACAACAATACCGTAAACTGGATCCCGGAATCTATCGGTAAGGGACGTTTCGGTAACTGGTTAGAGAACATTCAGGATTGGGCAATTTCACGTAACCGTTATTGGGGTACTCCTCTTAACATCTGGGAATGTGAATGCGGACATCAGGAATGTATTGGCAGCCGTGCAGAATTGGCTGAGCGTAGCGGTAAGCCTTCCGATGCACAGGTTGAGCTTCACAGACCTTATATTGATGAAGTGACCTTTGTATGTCCGGATTGTGGCAAGACCATGCATCGTGTACCGGAAGTTATTGACTGCTGGTTTGACTCAGGAGCAATGCCTTTTGCACAGCATCATTATCCGTTTGAAAACAAGGAATTGTTCGAGCAGCAGTTCCCGGCACAGTTTATTTCAGAGGCAGTAGACCAGACCAGAGGATGGTTCCATTCTTTGATGGCTATTTCTACTCTGTTGTTTAATAAGGCACCTTACGAGAACGTAATCGTTCTGGGACATGTACAGGATGAGAACGGTCAGAAGATGAGTAAGTCCAAGGGTAACGCGGTAGATCCGTTTGAAGCACTTGAGACCTATGGTGCAGATGCGATCCGTTGGTACTTCTACATTAACTCCGCTCCATGGTTACCCAACCGTTTCCATGGCAAGGCAGTTGTAGAAGGTCAGCGTAAGTTCATGAGTACTTTGTGGAATACTTATTCCTTCTTTGTACTTTATGCGAACATTGACAATTTCGATGCTTCTAAGTATACCTTGGAATACGATAAGCTTCCTGTAATGGATAAGTGGTTGCTTTCCAAGTTAAATACGGTAGTAGGCGAAGTGGATAATAATTTAGAGAATTATCGTATTCCGGAAGCTGCAAGAGCATTGCAGGAGTTCGTGGATGAAATGAGTAACTGGTACGTAAGAAGAAGTCGTGAGCGTTTCTGGGCAAAGGGTATGGAGCAGGATAAGATTAATGCTTATATGACTCTTTACACTGCATTGGTTACTATCAGTAAGACTGCTGCTCCTATGATTCCTTTCATGACAGAGGATATCTACCAGAACTTGGTAAGAAGCGTTGATAAGGATGCTCCGGAAAGTATCCACCTTTGCCAGTTCCCGGTGGTAGATGAAGCTATGATTGACAAGAAGCTGGAAAAGGATATGGAGGATGTTCTGGAAGCAGTTGTTATGGGCCGTGCTTGCCGTAACGCTGCTGCAATTAAGAACCGTCAGCCTATTGGAAAAATGTATATTAAGGCAGAGGTTAATTTAGACGAGTTTAGTACCGATATAATCAAGGATGAGTTGAATGTAAAGGAAGTTGTATTTACCGATGACGTAAGAGATTTCACTTCTTATACATTTAAGCCTCAGCTTCGTACCGTTGGTCCTAAGTATGGTAAGCAGCTTGGCGGTATCCAGAAGACATTGGCTTCTTTGGATGGCAATGCAGCAATGGATGAGCTGAATGCAAATGGTAAAATTACTTTTGCAGTAGGCGATGTTACCGTAGAGCTTAGCAAGGATGACCTGCTTATCGATATGGCACAGAAGGAAGGCTATGTATCTGAAGAAAACAACAAGATGACTGTTGTTCTAGATACCAACCTGACCGATGAGCTGATTGAAGAGGGTTATGTGTACGAAGTAATCAGTAAGATTCAGACCATGCGTAAGGAAGCAGACTTCGAGGTAATGGACCACATTAAAGTTTCTTTGAATGGTAATGATAAATTATTTGCAATCGTAGAGAAGAATAGGGATGCTATTGCCGGTAAGGTACTTGCAGATGCAATCGTGGCAAACGAATGCTACAATGTAACCAAGGACTGGGATATTAACGGTGAAAAGGTAACCATTTCTATTGAGAAGCAGTAAATAGGAGGAAATTATGAAAACATTAAAATTCGATAAGGAGTTATTCAAGCGTAGCGTGTTGTACAATGTGAGAACCTTGTATCGCAAGACATTGGAAGAAGCAACTCCACAGCAGATTTTCCAGGCAGTTTCTTATGCAATCAAAGATCAGATTGTAGAAAATTGGATGGCAACCCAGAAAGCATATGAAGATGAAGACCCCAAGATGGTTTATTACATGTCTATGGAGTTCTTAATGGGCCGTGCTTTGGGTAACAACATGATTAACTTACAGGCTTATGATACTGTAAAGGAAGCTCTGGAAGAGTTAAATCTGGACATTAACTTAGTAGAAGATCAGGAGCCGGATGCAGCGCTTGGTAACGGTGGTTTAGGAAGACTTGCAGCATGTTTCCTTGACTCTTTAGCATCTTTGGGATACCCGGCATACGGCTGTGGTATCAGATATCGTTACGGTATGTTTAAGCAGCAGATTCGTGACGGTTTCCAGATAGAAGTACCGGATAACTGGTTAGTAGACGGTAATCCTTTCGAGCTTCGCCGTCCGGAATATGCAAAGACCGTTAAGTTTGGCGGTTATGTGGCAGTTCGTACTGAAAACGGACGTAACTACTTCTCACAGGAAGGTTATCAGTCTGTAAAGGCAGTACCTTTTGACTTCCCTATCGTAGGTTATGGCAACGGTATTGTAAATACTCTCCGTATCTGGGATGCAGAGCCTGTAGAGTGCTTCCAGTTAGACTCTTTTGACAAGGGTGATTACCAGAAGGCTGTTGAGCAGGAAAATCTGGCTAGAAATATTGTTGAAGTTTTATATCCCAATGATAACCATTACGCAGGTAAGGAGCTTCGTCTGAAGCAGCAGTACTTCTTTATCTCTGCATCTGTACAGGAAGCAGTTGCGAAGTACATGAGAAAGCATGACGATATCCGCAAGTTCCATGAGAAGGTAACCTTCCAGTTGAACGATACACATCCTACCGTAGCAGTACCTGAATTAATGCGTATTTTAATGGATGAGTATTTCTTAACATGGGATGAGGCTTGGGAAGTAACTACCAAGACTTGTGCATATACAAACCACACCATCATGGCAGAAGCATTAGAGAAGTGGCCTATCGAGCTGTTCTCCAGATTGCTTCCTCGTATTTATCAGATTGTGGAAGAAATCAATCGTCGTTTCATCAAGGATATCGAAGCTAAGTATGCAGGTACGGATGCAAACGTACAGGATAAGATTCGCAAGATGGCTATCATTTATGACGGACAGGTAAAGATGGCTCATATGGCTATCGTTGCTGGTTATTCCGTAAACGGTGTTGCAAGACTTCATACAGAAATCTTAAAGAAGCAGGAACTTAAGGACTTCTATGAAATGTTCCCGGAACGTTTCAACAATAAGACCAATGGTATTACCCAGAGACGTTTCTTATTACATGGTAACCCGCTCCTTGCAAAGTGGGTAACCGAGCATATCGGCGACGAGTGGATTACCGATTTGTCACGCATCAGCAAGTTAAAGGTTTATGCGGATGACGAAAAGGCACAGCAGGAATTCATGAATATTAAGTACCAGAATAAGGTACGTCTTGCTAAGTACATCTTAGAGCACAATGGTGTAGAGGTAGATCCTCGTTCTATCTTTGATGTACAGGTTAAGAGACTTCATGAGTATAAACGTCAGCTTTTGAATATTTTACACGTTATGTATCTTTACAACGAAATCAAGGAGCATCCGGATATGGAATTCTATCCGAGAACCTTTATTTTCGGTGCAAAGGCAGCAGCAGGTTATCGTAATGCGAAGTTAACCATTAAGTTAATTAACTCTGTAGCAGATGTGGTTAACAACGACGCTTCCATTAATGGTAAGTTAAAGGTTGTATTTATTGAGAACTACAATGTTTCCAACGCAGAAATTATCTTTGCGGCAGCAGATGTTTCTGAGCAGATTTCTACCGCTTCCAAGGAAGCTTCCGGTACCGGTAACATGAAGTTCATGTTAAATGGTGCATTGACACTTGGTACCATGGACGGTGCAAATGTGGAAATCGTAGAAGAAGTTGGCGAAGAGAACGCATTTATCTTCGGTTTAAGCTCTGATGAGGTTATTCACTACGAAAACTTCGGCGGCTACGATCCTATGGAAATCTTTAACAATGACCAGGATATCCGTAAGGTACTTATGCAGTTGATTAACGGAACCTACTCACAGGATACAGAGTTGTTCCGTCACTTATACAACTCATTGCTTAATACTTTCAGTACCTCTAAGGCTGATACCTACTTTATCTTGAAGGACTTCCGCTCTTATGCAGAGGCACAGAAGAAAGTAGAAGCAGCTTATGCAGACGAAAAGGCTTGGGCAAAGAGTGCTATCTTAAATGTGGCTAGCAGCGGTAAGTTTACTTCTGACAGAACCATCCAGCAGTACGTAGACGAAATCTGGCACTTAGACAAGGTTGTATTGAAATAATTCAGATTGCTTATAAAAGAGAAGCTCACGTGGTGTATGCCGCGTGAGCTTTTTTGATGAAAAAATCATTGTAGATTTCTCTATAATTCATTATCTAATCCGGTATTTACAAAATACACTTTGGGTATAAATGGGCTATTATGTATTATAATACCTACAGAAATACAAAGCTCTGGGTATAAAAATTGAAATTTCTTTATATATACCCAAACGCTCTTAAATAACACTTATAAATTGTCATTTTCAACTATTATTTGGGTACTAAAACTCACCAAAATGTTCATTCTACCCAAAGCGTAGATTTTCCACCCCAAAAAGTAAATATTCACTTCGTTCGTGTTTTCTTTTTAAAGCCTTTCTTTTCCGGAATTTTTTTAAAGCAATGTTCTATTTTTCTGCTTCGTAGAGAGCAGAAGAATATGAAGGAGACTTCCTATACTGTGCAAAACAATATTGATAGATTAAAAAATACAATATTGACAAAACAAATAGCTAGAAATATACTATAAAAAACAAAAAGATTCTACAAAGCCGAGAAAGAGAGGTGTCAAGATGAGTTTGGAAGACGAGAAGAAAGATAAGAATGAAAAAAGTGAAGAATACTTTCTTTCGGAGGGAAAAGCATCTCAGGTAGAAGAGGCGCAGTACAAGTACGGAAATCCACCTGAAAAGAAGCAAGGGGAGTATACATTGGAGGATTATTATGCTTTACCGGATGAACGTCGTGTGGAATTAATTGATGGTGTGATTTATGATATGTCGGCATCCACTCCGTTACATCAACTGATAGGTGGGGAAATTTATTCTGTTATTAGAAAATTCATAGAGAAAAAAGGTGGCAGTTGCATTCCCTTTTTTGCGCCGGTGGATGTACGCCTGAATTGTGATGATAAAACTATGGTACAGCCGGATGTACTGATTCTTTGCGATGATGCGAAGAAAACGAAAAGATATATTATGGGTGCACCGGATTTTTGTCTGGAGGTAATTTCGGAATCTACCCGCAGGAAGGATTACATTAAGAAATTGCAGAAGTATACGGATGCAGGAGTAAAGGAATATTGGATCATAGACCATTTTCGTAAAGTTCTGTTGGTATACCATTGGAAAGATGACTATGCGCCACATATGTATCCTTTGCAGGGAAAGGTGGGACTTATGCTGTATAATAATGAGTTGCAGATGGATTTAGACGCAATTGCTGATTTGATTGAGAAGGATGAAAAATCCCCTGACTAATGGAAACTTTTTATTGCATAGGTGGTAAGTTTCTATTATAATTAACTGTGAATGTTTAAGGATTAAAGTGGGTGTATTACAATCCTTTATTTAAACAGTCACAGTATTTATATATACATTAGGGAGGCGACCTATGATTGAATTGCTGAAAGGCGGCGCGTATTTACTTCGTGGTCAGGAAATCGTAGAGGATAACGGAGAAGCAGCTGCAATTATAAAAAATAAGACAGGGAAAGATGTTGCCAAAGCAGAAGCTGCAAAGCAGACCATTGCTTACAACATTTTGGCAGACCATAATACTTCCGGTAATATGGACAAGCTGAAAATTAAATTTGATAAATTAACCAGTCATGATATTACCTTTGTAGGTATTATTCAGACAGCAAGAGCATCAGGACTTCAGAAGTTTCCTATGCCTTATGTACTTACCAACTGTCACAATTCTTTGTGTGCAGTAGGAGGTACCATCAATGAGGATGACCACATGTTTGGTCTTTCTTGTGCAAAGAAGTATGGTGGTGTTTATGTACCTCCTCATCAGGCAGTTATTCATCAGTTTGCCAGAGAAATGCTGGCCGGTGGCGGTAAGATGATTTTAGGTTCTGACTCCCATACCCGTTACGGTGCGCTTGGTACCATGGCAGTAGGCGAAGGCGGTCCGGAGCTGGTTAAGCAGCTGTTGAATCAGACTTATGATATTAATATGCCGGGCGTGGTAGGTGTTTATATGACCGGTGAGCCTGTAAAGGGCGTAGGACCTCAGGACGTGGCATTAGCCATTATCGGTGCAGTATTTGCCAATGGTTATGTAAAGAATAAGGTTATGGAATTTGTGGGACCGGGCGTAAGCTCATTAAGTGCTGACTTCCGTATCGGTGTGGATGTTATGACCACAGAAACCACCTGTTTGTCTTCTATTTGGAGAACAGACGATGAAATCAAGGACTTCTATGAGATTCATGGTCGTAAGGAAGAGTACAAGGAATTGAATCCGGGAGAAGTGGCTTACTATGATGGTATGATTATAGTAGACCTTTCCAAGATTCGTCCTATGATTGCCATGCCGTTCCATCCAAGTAACACCTATACCATTGAAGAGTTGAATGCAAACTTAATGGACATTTTGGATGAAACCGAAAAGAGAGCATTGGTTAGTTTAGATGGTGCAGTAGAGTTTAATTTGAAGAATAAAGTAAAGAACGGCAAGTTCATGGTGGATCAGGGTATTATTGCAGGTTGTGCAGGTGGTGGTTTTGAGAATATTTGTGCAGCGGCAGATATCTTAAAGGGTAAGTACATCGGTTCGGATGGATTTACTTTAAGTGTATATCCTGCATCTATGCCGGTATATATGGAACTCATTAAGAATGGTTGTGCAGCAACCATTTTGGAGACCGGTGCAGTGATGAAGACTGCATTCTGCGGACCTTGCTTTGGTGCCGGTGATACTCCTGCAAATAACGCATTCAGTATCCGTCACTCTACCAGAAACTTCCCGAACAGAGAAGGCTCTAAGTTGCAGAATGGTCAGATTTCTTCCGTTGCACTTATGGATGCTCGTTCTATTGCAGCAACAGCCGCAAACAAGGGTGTACTTACTCCTGCAACAGATTTTGACGGAGAACTTGGCAAATATAAATATCACTTTGACAGCAATATTTACGCAAACCGCGTATTTGATTCTAAGGGAGTAGCTGACCCGGATGTAGAAATCCAGTTAGGTCCCAACATCAAGGATTGGCCGGCTATGGGTGCGCTGCCGGAGAATTTGATTCTCAGAGTAGTCAGTGAGATTCACGATCCTGTAACTACTACAGATGAGTTGATTCCTTCCGGTGAAACCTCTTCTTATCGTTCCAATCCTTTGGGATTGGCTGAGTTTGCACTTTCCAGAAAGGATCCTTTATATGTAGGTCGTGCAAAAGAGGTCCGTGCAGCACAGGAAGCGTTGATGGAGGGCGAATGTCCCGGAGAGTCATGTCCGGAACTGGGGTTAAAGAAGGTGTTCGATGTAATTTCTGCAAAGTTCCCGGAATTCCCGGAAATGGTTGTTACATCTTATAAGGAGCAGAGCAGTGAAGAGAGCACAAAGCCTCGTACTTTGGGATTCGGTTCTACTATCTTTGCAGTAAAGCCGGGTGATGGTTCTGCAAGAGAGCAGGCGGCAAGCTGTCAGAAGGTACTTGGCGGTTGGGCAAATATCGCCAACGAATATGCAACCAAGCGTTATCGTTCCAACTTAATTAACTGGGGTATGTTACCATTCTTAATTCAGGAAGGTGAATTACCGTTTAAGAATTTGGATTACTTATTTGTTCCCGGTATCAAGGAAGCGGTAGAAACGAAAGCAGAGGTAATCAAGGCCTATGTAGTGAAGAACGAAGGTCTGGAAGAGTTCGAATTGAAATTAGGCGACTTAACTGACGAAGAACGTCAGATTATTTTGAAGGGTTGTTTAATTAATTACAATAGAGTTTAATTATATAGTGAAGAGGTATTGTTAGAAAGAGGTGGATTATGGCAGAAAATGTGAGAGTGAAGCCGGTTACTAACCCTATGTTGGTTGGTGCCATGGAGCTTTTGAGAGCGGAGGATACACCGGAGCATCGCCGATTAGTTATGGAAGAAATTGCTCATGCAAAGTTTCTTTCTCCGGTAACAATTGAGCCTAAGCCGGTTCCGGACGAAAACGGAATGACCAAAATTACGTCAGACCATAAGATTCAGTTACCTATGTTAACAGCAGGAGATAAGCATTTCTTCATGGCTTTTACAGATATGGGCGAATTGAAGCAGTGGAAGGAGCCGAATCCTACGATTATGGGATTTGCTTTTAAGGACTATATTAATATGATGAGAGGTGCCGGCGATACCTGTGATGGTGTAGCAATTAATCCTTTTGGCAATAATATGGTTTTGAGCAAAGAATTGATTGAAAATGTCTTTGCAAACAGAATGTAAAATAATTTAATAGGTTTTAAAGAGCTGTTTTGTAATAAAAATTGCAAAGCAGCTTTTTTCATGAATAAAGCGCAAACTGCTGGAAAGAATATTATCAGAAACAAAGCATCGGATAAAAAAGGAGTGGTATTGCGTATGAATAATCGTATTAGAAATAATAGCAGTCGAAAGAGTGCTGCCAAGAGAGAAAGAATCATTATGATTGTATCGTCTGCCTTTGTTATGGCAGCTCTGACCATGACAGGCATTTACATGAAAGAAAAAACTGAGCAGGAGCGAAACGATGGATATAGTGTGGATTTGGCACAGTTAGATACCAATATTGAAGATAAGTATCAGGAATTGGCAGAAGGTGTAGAACAGACACCTGTATTGCCACCGAATGTACCGGCAGTACCGGAGGACGCCACCATCGCAAATGGAACCCCGGTGGAGGAATCTGTTATAGACGTAGAGTTGGATTACATGCCTATGGAGGGAAGCGTGATTGATGTAGATCCAATTACAGCAGTGGGTTCCGGACAGGTGGAGATTTCTGAATCAGAAGATATAATGCCGGAGATTATGGAAACAGAAGAACCTACGGTAATAGCTCCACAGTTATATTTTGCAGAGGAGAAAGGGCTTGTTAAACCGGTGCAGGGGGAAATTCTCATGCATTATAATATGGATAGCACCGTATATTTTCAAACCTTAGACCAATATAAGTACAACCCGGCGGTAATTTTCCAAGCGCAGCAGGGAAGTAATGCAGTGGCTTGTGCGGAAGGACAGGTAATTAAGCTTTATCAAAATGAAGAGATTGGTGCAGCTATGGTAATTGATTTAGGAAACGGTTATGAAGTGACCTATGGTCAATTGGCTGCGTATAATGTAAAATTGGGTGATTATGTATCCGCAGGCCAGGTTATTGCAACCATTGCAGCGCCTACAAAATATTATGTCACAGAAGGTAGCAATTTGTATTTTGCTTTGGAAAAGAACGGAGTGGCAGTAAATCCGGAAGGAATGCTTTTGCCATAGTGTAAAAAAGTCTTGGGGAAGATTTCTTCAAGGCTTTTTTTGAATTTTTATGGAAATTATGCAGGAAACACTATATACTATACTATGTGGGCAAAATATTCAGCAGAGATGTGGCTATTTTGTGATAAAAAGGATATAAAATCAATTTATAACGTGGAGGTATGTTATGAAGATTGTAGTACTGGCAGGAGGAATCAGCACAGAAAGAGATGTATCCCTGTCTTCAGGAACAGGTATTTACAGGGCACTAAAGGAAAAAGGTCATCAGGCTATTTTGATAGATGTATTTTTAGGATATGAGAATGATATTTCAGAGGATGTGTTTGCTTTAGATAAGGATTGGGCAGCAGACATGAAGGGCGTATCGGAGGAAAGAACCGATATTGCACAGATTTTGGCAATGAGACCGGATTATAAGAAAAACTTTTTCGGACCTAATGTTATTGCACTTTGCCAGCAGGCAGATGTGGTATTCATGGCTCTTCACGGAGCAGAGGGAGAAAATGGTAAGATTCAGGCATATTTTGACTTAATGGGTATCCGATATACCGGTACCTCGCATGTCAGCAGTGCCATTGCTATGGATAAATCCATTTCCAAGGAATTGTTCCGCCAGAACGGTATCCCTACCCCTGCCGGAATTCATTTGAAAAAGGGGGAAACAGATCCGAAAGCAGTACCTTTTCCATTGGTGGTTAAGTGCTGTAACGGTGGTTCCAGTGTAGGTACATATATTGTAGAAAAGGAAGAAGACTACGAGAATGCCAAGGCAGAGTCTTTCCGTTATGATGATGAGATTATTATTGAACAGTACATTAAAGGTCGGGAATTCAGTGTTGGTGTAGTGGATGGTAAGGCTCTTCCGGTAATCGAGATAGCACCCATTAGTGGTTTCTATGATTACAAGAATAAATATCAGGCAGGTTCTACGATTGAGACTTGTCCGGCACAGTTGAGCGATGAACTGTCACTTAAGATGCAGGACTATGCAGAGGCAGTGTTTAAAGCACTTCGCTTGAAGAATTATGCCCGCATGGACTTTATGTTGGCAGAGAACAATGAGATGTTTTGCTTGGAGGCAAATACCTTGCCGGGTATGACACCTACATCACTGTTACCTCAGGAGGCACAGGCAGTGGGCATTTCCTATGGGGATTTGTGTGAGTGGTTAATAGATATTTCTTTAAGAGGTTAAGTATATGCGAAATATGACATTGGCAAATATAGCGGCTTGTTTACAGGGAACCCTGTGTGGGGCAGATGGCCGGGAGCAATTTGAAATTACAGGTGCAGTATTGGATTCCAGAAAAGTAGAGTCTGGATATGCTTTTTTTGCTACCCGCGGAGAAAAGGTGGATGGTCATAGCTTTATTCCTCAGGTGGCTCAAAAGGGTGCGGCGTTAGTGATTTGTGAGCAAGCACCGGAAGTGGATATCCCTTACATAATGGTAGAGAATACCTTTGAAGCTTTAAAGAAGGTGGCTGCATTTTATAGAGAACAGTTGGATATTCCGGTGGTAGGGATTACCGGTAGTGTGGGAAAGACCAGTACCAAGGAAATGATTGCTGCGACCTTGGGGGCGAAATACAATGTATTAAAGACGCAGGGAAACTTTAACAATGAAGTAGGCCTGCCACTGACAATTCTAAGTATCAGAGAAGAACACGAAGTGGCAGTTGTGGAAATGGGTATCAGTGATTTTGGTGAGATGCATCGTTTGAGTAAGATTGCCAAGCCTAATGTGTGTGTGATTACCAATATCGGACAGTGTCACTTGGAGAATCTGGGTGACAGAGACGGTGTGCTGAAGGCCAAAACCGAGATTTTTGATTTTATGGCACCGGATGGTTTTGTGGTACTCAATGGTGATGATGATAAGCTGGCAAGTATAGAAGAGGTACATGGCAGAAGACCTTATTTCTTTGGTCTGGAGCAAAAGGATTCTGTGGAAGCTGAATATGAAGGGGGCAAGGATGTATATGCTACCGATATTCGGAATAAAGGCTTATTCGGCAGTGACTTTGTTATGAATTTATTTGAACAACAGTTGCAGGCGACGGTACCTTTGCCGGGACAACATATGGTAATTAATGCGTTGGCTGCAGGGTGTGTAGGACATATTCTTGGTATGGAGAATGCAGACATATTGAAGGGAATTGCATCCGTACAGGCTACGGGCGGTCGCAGTAATATTTTGCAGTTGAAGGATAAAACCGTAATAGATGATTGCTATAATGCAAATCCTGTATCCATGAAGAGTGCGATAGACTTACTTATGATGGCTCAGGGACGTAAGTGTGTTATCTTGGGCGATATGTTTGAGTTGGGAACAGAGGAATTAGCATTGCATAGAGAAGTGGGTATGTACGCTGCCATGGCAAGACAGGAGGGCATGATTTTTATCGGTACCCTGGCAAAAGAAATGTACGAAGGAGCCATGAAATTACGTGCCATGCCGGAATATTATCCGGATAAGGAGGCTTTTTTTGCAGCACATAAGCCTACGGATTTTGCAGATACAACAGTGCTGGTAAAGGCATCTCATGGTATGCATTTTGAAGAGATTGTGGAGTGGTTAAAATAAATGCAGAAGGATAAAATAAAGCTTGCTGCCTTTGCGGCAGTGCTTTTGCTGGTTATTATAGGACTTCTTTTGGTGAGGAACCGGGAGGTGTTGTCCGGCAATAATAATTTATCGGAAATGGTGGATAATCAGGAAGTACAGAACGTGCTGCCGCCACAGGAGATGTTACCGGAGCAGGAGCAGCCGGAGGCGGTAGTGACTGAGGGAATTGTAACGCTGACAGAGGATGTGAAAAATGGGGAGTTAATCGTCATTTCTTTTGCACAGGATGTAATAGGCGTAACGGACAAACGCTTTTTTTCTCAAAGTGTAAAATTAAAAATTGATTTTCCGGAGGGAACGCGGGTTTATTACACTACAAATGGTGAGGAACCTAGTGGAAGCAGTACAGAATACATCGGACCCATTGAGTTAAAGACCACAAAAGGAGATTTCCCCAACTGTCTGGTTTTAAAGGTTAAGGCTTATTACCCGGACGGAACCAAGTCGGAAGTGATTACACATACTTTTTTTGCACAAGAGAAGATGGATAGCCGTTTTGAAACCCTGCTATTCTCCATATCGGGAGAACCCAAGGATTTAACCTATGAAGATACAGGAATTCTGGCAGGAGATAATGCAAAACAGAGAGGCAGAGAAAGTGAAAGAGCGGTTTACATAGAGGCAATAAACAGTGATGGTAGCTTGATTTTTGAGCAGGGAGCCGGTATCAGACCATATGGTGGTGCTTCCAGAGGCTCTTCGATTAAATCTATGAAATTGTTTGCCCGTAAAGAATATGACCCTTATCACGGAAAGTTTGAGCTGGATGCATTCGGTAGCATAGGTATCGACGGAGAAGTCATGAATAAATATGACAAGCTGGTGCTGAGAAACTATGGTAATGATTTGCAATTTGCGTTTATTCGTGATGAGTTAAATCAAAGACTGGCTACAGATGCAGGGTATACAAATGTGGAAGCGGTAGTGCCTGCAGTGGTATATTTAAATGGCAAGTATTATGGACTGTTTTATCTGCATGAAAGCTATTGTGATGATTTCTTTAAAGATAAATATGGCGGAAGCCAGGAAGGTCATTATGAAGTGTTAGAGGGTACGGAGCAGCGCAAGAGTGAAGAGGATGATGACCCGGAGAATGTAGCAGCTGCCAAAGAGTTTAATTTTATGTATAATTATTTTGCATATGCAGATATGACGGTGGATATGCATTTTGATGAGCTTTGTGCTTTTATGGATGTAGAAAGTTACTTGCAGTATTATGCATTTAATATTTACATCAATAACAATGACTGGCCCCACAATAATTATAAGTGTTATCGGTATTATGCGGCAGATGGTGAATCTTATGGAAAGGGTGAAACGGACGGCAGATGGCGCTTTCTATTCCATGACATGGATTTTTCCATGGGATTATACAATTCCAAAGAAACGATAGCAAACTATAATAATTTGAAGCACATTATGAGGCCGAAGGACGACAGATATTCGCCGCTGTTTACGAATTTAATGCAGCGTGAGGATTGCCGGCAATTCTTTTTGGATGAGATGGACCGACTAATGAATGGAACCTTGTCCGAGGACAATATTAATGCCATGTTGGATAGTATGCTGGCAGAGCGCGAAAACGAAATGGTTTATTTCTTCGAGCATTTGGAAGAATTAAAGAAAACAGACGATACTATTTGGATATGGTATGAGGAATATCTGGAAAGAACGGACAATATCAGAAAATTTGCAAAAGAGCGAAAAACGTATATGGAGAAATTTTTAAAGGAGCAGTTCGGGTAACCGGACTGCTTTTTACTATGTAATTATCGGTTATTCTAGGCAAAAGCACATTGACTTAAGTCCTTATATCTTATAAAATGGGAGATGTATCGGGGAAGACACCCATAACAATAAACGTAGATACGACTATAATCAATTGGGGAGGACACCCATGGAAAAAAACAGGCAAACTGTACGTGTTGTGGATGAGCATGGTACAGAAATTGGTTATACTTATCCAAAACGAGCAAAAGGACTTGTGAAGAAGTGTCGGGCAGAGTTTGTTACCGACCAAGAAATCCGTCTATACAAATCAAGCCTGACATATGAAAATATGGAGGAAAAAGAGATGGATGAATGTAAGAAAATTAATTATATAACAATTAACCCCAGAAATTGGTATCCTGATATGGAAGACCCTAATACGCAGGATGGTTTCACGAACAATAATCGTTCTCGGACTACAATTACATGGGATCGTTTCTTTATTAGCAATCCCTTAGCAGGAGCTCTACCTTCTGCACCCAGTATGGTAGAAATTTTGTCTGTGGGCAGCTGGAATTGGAATGTTCTCACACGTGTAGCCTGTGTTCCCTGGCAATTAGCACCAGACACGGAATATGAGTTAATGTTTTGGCTGAATGGTGGGGAAAATGACCGTAGTGATGAAACCTGCAATTTGGAGATTTTTCATTTGTCGGAGGATACAAGTCAATATTTGAACCGCTTTTGCTATCGTCTGAATCGAAGCTACATTATGCCTTGCAAGAAGTATAAGGGCTGGGAATATTATGTAATTCCTTTTAGAACAGGCAATACCGGTTTTATAAAACTTCGTTTAGTGGCTGACAGAGCACCTATGGCAGTTATGGCTGCCGAAACCCCAGAAGTCTATGCAGAGTTGACAGACGTTTTGGATCCTTTTGAGAATAAGAGACCACAGCGTCATAACATTGTTTTCGCGGATGGCTGGCCAACTGATAAGTGGTATGCCACAGAGGCACTTGCAGGCTCGAAGCAGACTTCTTGCCCTGCTAACAATTTATCGAGTCAGGAAATGGCGGAGGGCATGGAGGAACTAAATGATCGTATGGATGATTTGGAAGATGCTATGGATGATTTTAATGACCATATGAGTGACTTATCAAATCAGATAACCGATTTAACAGACAGAATTCGGGAATTGGCGGAAGCACTGGGAGAAAATAATCCATCTGTAATGTAAAGTTTGCGTCGTTTGACGTACATATTCGAGAGACTGTTGCAAAGTGAACATGATGCAATAGTCTCTTTTGTTTATCGAAAGATAATGCGGTCTATGGAGAAAAATTTTATTTTGAGAATCCTTTTTGGTAATATTAGGCTGTTTTTGGGGAAACAAAATTAGTTGTTGCGGTCCATACAGAAAAACTTGTCTGTGAGACCGCACTTTTTTATAAATGTGGTATCTTACGCGAAACTTTTTATGCATAGACCGCAAATATCTTGATTTTGGGGCTATTTAAGGCAGAAAATCCTACGAAAAGGATTCCGAATCAACAAAAATTTTGTATAGACCGCAACATGCACAGGATAGCATAACAATCACGGTTTTAATTAAAAAAGAACACTTGTTCATATGTGGATTATATGATATGATATTAAAAAATGAGGAATTCATACAGTGTAAATAGCATTTCTGTGGAGAAAATTTCAGTAATTAAGCTAAAGTGCATTGTAGAAGGAGAAAGTATCATGTTCGACACATTAGCGGGCTTAAATGAAGAACAGACAGAAGCGGTGACAACTACAGAGGGGTATGTGAGAGTCATTGCAGGTGCCGGTTCGGGTAAGACCAGGGCACTGACCCATCGTTATGCTTATCTGGTGAATGATTTGGGGATATCTACGTCCAACATTCTTTGTGTTACCTTTACCAATAAGGCGGCCAACGAAATGAAGAAGCGTATCCGTACTATGATTGGGGATAGTGATACAGGCTTTGTGTGTACTTTTCACGGTTTCTGTGTGCAGCTTTTGCGGGAGGATATTCATGCCATTAATTATCCACAGAATTTTGTGGTATTGGATACAGAAGACACGGAGACCATTTTAAAGTCGGTTTATGAAGCTGCCGGAATTCAGTCCAAGAACTTTACCTTTGATATGGCAAGGAAATATATTTCCCGCCTCAAGTGTAAAGAAATGGCGCAGATGCCTTATTTTCTGGATATGGATAATGAAGCATTACGCAGGGCATTTGAACAGGAAGAAGATATGAAGAAAAAGATTTTCTTAGGCTATGTGTATGAGCAGAAGAAATGCTTTGGACTGGATTATGATGATTTGATATTGGTGGCTTTTTATATATTAGACCACTTTGAAGAGAAATGTAAGAAGTGGCAGGAACGCATGATGTATGTTATGGTGGATGAGTTTCAGGACGTAAGTGGAAATCAGTATGCGTTGGCGGATATTTTAAGCGAGTATCATGGGAATTTGTTTATTGTGGGAGATCCGGACCAAACCATTTATTCCTGGCGCTTTGCGGATATTAATCATATTTTGGAGTTTGATAAGTATCATAAAGATACAAAAACCATTATTTTGAATAAAAATTATCGTTCCACGTCCAATATTTTGCAGGCGTCTAATTCTCTGATTCAAAAGAATAAGAGACGAATTGATAAGGAACTGATGGCTATGCGTGGGGACAGTACCACGGTGAAATACTTTCATGCCAAAACCACGAAGCAGGAGGCGGAGTGGATTGTAGGTACCATGCAGGGGCTGATAAGTGCCGGACGTAAGTATAGTGATTTTACGGTATTGTACCGTTCGCATTATGTGTCCCGTTGTGTGGAGGAAGTTTTGATTCAGGCGAAGATACCTTATATATTGTACAGCGGTGTGGAGTTTTATAAGCGTAAGGAAATTAAGGATACACTGAGTTATTTGCGTATGGTCATGCAGGGAGATGATCTTTCTTTTCAGCGTGTAGTGAATGAACCCCGCAGAAATATTGGTAAGAAGCGTATGGCTTTTTTAAAAGCCTATGCAGATGCACAGAGCTGTTCTTTGTATGAAGCGCTGAAAGCGAATAAAGAGGATGCATTGATTGCCAGCACGAAGGCGGAGGAGTTTATACAGTTAATTGAGAAATACCGGACACTGACAGCTACCATGAAATTATCGGAGATAGTAACGAAAATACTAAACGAAAGTGGCTATGAGGCTATGCTTCGTCAGGCTGGAGAGCAGGAGCGGCTGGATAATTTGTCAGAGCTTAAGCAGGCGATTTTTGAGTTTGAAAAAACTTCCGGCGAAGAGAATACCTTGGAGGAATATTTGCAGAATGTAGCGTTATACACTA
This sequence comes from Acetatifactor sp., assembly GCA_045634745.1. Taxonomy (GTDB): domain Bacteria; phylum Bacillota; class Clostridia; order Lachnospirales; family Lachnospiraceae; genus Acetatifactor. The sequence continues at coordinate 102,292 of JAZRAX010000003.1, forward strand.
ATGCGGACAAGGAGGAACGCAAAGAGTCCGTAAAGCTTATGACCATACATACTGCCAAGGGGCTGGAATTCCCTTATGTGTTTGTATGTGGTTTAAACGAGGGGATTTTTCCAACCAAGCATGTTGATACTCAGGAGAAACTGGAAGAGGAGCGTCGTATGGCTTATGTAGCATATACCCGTGCAGAAAATGCATTGTTTTTGTCAGATGCGGAAGGTGTCAACTACGATGGTTCTTTTCGGTTCCCTTCCAGATTTATTTTTAATACCAATCAGGACTATGTGGAATATGTAACAGAGCTTGAGTCGCATTTGGTGGAGGCTGCAGAAAGTTATATTAGAGCTTCGGAGGAAAAAATTAACAGAGAAGTGACCGGCTTTGCTATAGGAGATAAGGTGCGTCACAAGGTATTTGGTGTGGGTGTGATATTGAATATTAAGGAAGAACTGTCTTCCTATGTAATTAAATTTGAAAGTGCAGCAACAGAGCGTAATATTGCTATGAGGGTACCACTTGAGAAGGTGTAGGAACGATTCCTGCACCTTTTCAATGTGGATAGAAAAAGAATTATGCTAAAAATGATAAAATGTTGTAACCATTGGAAGGTTTCAATTGTATAATCAGTGAAGGACTTCAAAATAGACAAACAAGACGTGTGATATAGCATTGCTTGTGAAATAAAGCGAGGGAATACTCATGAGACAGCCCGTACAGGAGCTGATAGGGCGTTATCAGCACAATCTTTTTGCGGCAGCATTTCAGATTTGTAAGAGTAGAGAGGATGCGGAAGATATTGTGCAGGAAACCTTTATTCAGTACCATACAACAAAAAAAGAATTTGAAAGTGAAGAGCACATACGTGCCTGGCTTATACGAGTGGCAATTAATAAAGCAAAAAATACAAATCTTACTTTCTGGCGACGCAACAGACAATCTTTAGAAGATTACATAGGGACACTGACTTTTCCCACAAAGGAAAGCAATGAGCTGTTTGAAATTGTATTAGGCTTGCCGGAAAAATATCGTGTGGTAATACATTTGTTTTACTACGAGGAGTATTCGGTGCGGGAGATTGCAGGGATATTAAGCTTAAGTGAGAGTAATGTGAAAACGCGACTTTCCAGAGGGCGTATGATGCTTAAGGACGCATTGAAGGAGGAATGGGAAGATGACAAATAAGGAAAAATATCAACAGACGTTTTCGGTACTAAAGTCCTCCCGGAAAATTGAAATGGAGGATTTAAAAGTGAATAAGAATATAGTTATGAAAAGAGTAGTGGCTGCGGCGGCGGTGGTAGCATTGTGTTTTGGTGCATCCAATGGTATCTGTTATGCGGCAACCGGTGCGACCTGGGTGGAGAAAATGGTGGTTATTTTTAATGGGCAGGAGATAGAGAAACCTGTGCAGGTAACCAGCTTAGGCAATGGTGATTTCAGTTATACCATGCCTGTATCTGACGAGAATGGATACACACAAATGACTATTGTAACTGACGAAGAGGGGCTGAATGCAACACCGGTAATTGTATCCTCAGATGAAGGTATGGTAGTACCGGAGGATACGCCTATGATATCGGTAGAGGATGCTGGTAAAATATATATTCTATACGGCGAGGCAAAGGTGGATATTACAGAGGACTTTGCAGATGGAGAAGCTTCCGGCACATTAAAGTATAATGATTTGGAATATGAGTTTGTTGTTGAGGGAGATGTGGAAATAAACTCTATTACCTTGAGATTGTGCGAATAAAGACAATATAAAACCCGCCCCGGCTATACTTTCCCACAGCTGGGGCGGGTCTACAATACAATTATTTCTTTAAGATTTCATTTAGTTCCTTGCGGAGCTCCTCGTAGCGGTTAGCAATCAAATTTCTGGTATAAGCACCTACGAATTTCTTATCATCGCCTTCCAATTCATTCATATAGATGGGTTTGCCATAATCAATAATAACAGTGGTCTTTTTAATACGGGGTAAATGGTTTTCAAAGATTTCCTCCGTATTTACCAAAGTCATAGGGACAATAGGTACATTTGCTTTTTGGGCAATTTTAAAACTACCTTCGTGGAAAGGTAGCATTTCGCCACCGGTTTTGTTACGTGTTCCTTCCGGGAAAACACAGATGGAAATACCGGATTTGGCCTTTTCAATAGCACCTAAAATAACCTGCATTCCCTGCTTAATATCCTTACGGTCTAAGAAGAAGCAATGTAAATTTTTCATCCAGATACCAAGAAGTGGAATGTAATTTAATTCCTTTTTAGAAATATAGCCGGTGGGTCTCGGTACACGTACGTAGGTCAGAATAATATCAAAGAAGCTACGGTGGTTACCTATATACAAAACAGCAGTGTCTTTCGGTACATTTTCTTCCCCTTTTACAATTACCTTGGTGCCGGCAAAGAAAATTACAACCCGAAATGCCCAGCTAACAATAGCCAGAGAGCTACGGTCATGCAAATCTTTATTAAACTTATTAATAATCCACTCAATAATCATTAACGGAATGGAACCAATCAAAAAAATAGCCAGCCATCCAAGGGCTAAAATAAAACGAATCATAGAAACCTCCAAATAAGTCAATTGGTCACAGGGACCTTTTGTAGTATAGCATAGTTTGTCAAAAGTGTACATAGAATAGAAATAACAAAAAGCTGAAAGAATTGTAAAATTTATGAAAAAAGTGAAATTAGTGGTAGTAGTGATGGTAATGCTTTTGCTTATGACCGGATGTGAAATGATGAGTATGGAAAGGGTGAAGCTTCGTGATTTAGAGTTTGTTATCTTAAGCGAAGAGGTGTTGTCGGAGGAGTTAAAAAACATTATCGAAGAGCGAAAAACAGAACCTTTTAAATTAACATACGCCGATGCAGATGCTTTATACATATGTGTCGGATATGGTACCCAAAAGGGTGGAGGATATAGTATTACAGTGGATGAATTGTATCTGACAGAAGATGCTATTTATGTAGAAACGACTTTGCTGGGACCGGATGAGGGAAAAAGCAGCAAAGATGTGACATCTTATCCGTACATAGTAATCAGAACGGAAGCGTTAGAGGAGAATGTGGTGGTGGAGTAAAAGGTATAAAAGTCGTCATTCCTAAAATGGCGACTTTTCATTTGGGGTAAAACATGGTACACTTATTTGGAATGAACTTTTATATAGTCATTTAGGAAATTTCATAGATATAAGGAGGCCAAGAGGATGCTGCTTATTGAAAATGGTTATGTGATTGACCCTAAAACAGGACGCGAGGGTAAATTTGATGTATTGATAAAGGACAAAAAGGTAGTTAGAATTACAGAGGACTTGCGTGGAGCGCTTTCAGCAGAGGAGCTGGCAGAATGTGAAATCGTTGATGCCACAGATAAGATTGTGGCACCGGGATTGGTGGATGTACATGTACATTTCAGAGAGCCGGGCTTTACTCACAAAGAAGATATTGTGACCGGTAGTAAGTCTGCAGCGAAAGGTGGTTTTACCACAGTAGTACTTATGGCAAATGTAAAGCCGCAGGTGGATAATGAGGAAACTTTACAATATATTTTGGAGCGTGGCAGGTCTACAGACATTCATATAGAGACCTGTGCCAATGTTACCATGGGCATGCAAGGCAAAGCGCTGGTAGACATGGATTTGTTGGCTTCGCAAGGTGCAGTGGGCTTTACGGATGATGGAGTGCCCATTATGGATGCAGGGTTGGTAAAGGAAGCTATGAAAAAAGTGGCTGCACTTGAGATGCCTATTAGTTTTCATGAGGAGGACGCCACGCTGATTACTAATAATGGTATTAATCGTGGTAAGGCTAGTGAATACTTTGGTATTGGTGGATCCCCTAGGGAAGCAGAGATTTCACTTGTTTCCAGAGACTTGGAACTGGCATTGGAAACAGGAGCTTGTATCAATATTCAGCATATTAGCTCCAAGGAAGCGGTAGAGCTGGTGCGCCAGGCTAAGAAAAGAGGCTCCAATATCCACGCAGAAGCAACTCCTCATCATTTTGCCTTAAATGAAGAAGCTGCCATTAAGTATGGTACCATGGCAAAAATGAATCCGCCTCTTCGTGAGGAAGAGGATAGATTGGCTATTATAGCAGCCTTGGCAGATGGTACTATTGATTTGATTGCTACAGACCATGCACCACATACGCTGGAAGAAAAATCTAAACCGATTACGGAAGCACCTAGTGGTATTATTGGACTGGAAACCGCACTTCCTTTGGCAATAACGGTGTTGGTAAATGGTGGTCATTTGACGATGAAGCAAGTTCTTGAAAAGATGGCTTATAATCCGGCACAGATGTATCATTTGGATGCAGGTTATTTGGCGGAAGGTGGTCCGGCAGATGTGATTATTGTGGATACAGAAGCGATACAGATATTTGAAGAGTATGCTTCTAAGGCTTCCAATACGCCTTTTACGGGCTGGGAGTTAGACGGCGTGGTTTGTACCACCATATGTGACGGTAAGGTAGTATTTCAGGCGTAAAATGTGGTTGCAATATACAGAGCTTACGACTGCGATTGCAGCAGATTTAGGATAAAGTATTAAATTTGTTAAAATAAAGAGAGGACACAGGGATGAAAGAAAAAGTAGTAGCAAAAGTGATTTCCCAAAAAGAAATTGCAGAAAACATTTTTGATATGTGGATTGAAACGGAGCTGGCAAGTCAGGCACATCCGGGACAGTTTGTGGGGGTGTATCCCAAGAACAAAAGCACCATTTTGCCCAGACCCATTAGTATATGTGAGGTAAATGAGGCACATACGGCGCTACGTTTGGTGTATCGTATTGCCGGTCAGGGAACCCAAGAGTTTTCCGGTTATCAGGCAGGGGATGCGGTAGAAATCTTAGGTATCCTCGGTAATGGTTTCCCTTTGGAAGAAGGCAAAGGAAAAAAAGTATTCCTGATGGGTGGCGGTATTGGTGTGCCGCCGATTTTGCAACTGGCAAAGGAGTTGGATGCGGAGAAGAGTGTGCTGGTAGGCTATCGTGACAGCAATTTATTTTTAAAGGAAGATTTGGACAAGTATGCAACTGTTTATGTGGCCACAGAAGATGGTAGCGTAGGTACCAAGGGGAATGTAATGCATGCTATTGAAGCCAATGCGTTAGAAGCAGATGTGATTTTTGCCTGTGGTCCTATGCCTATGCTTCGTGCAATAAAGGCGTATGCTGCACAAAAGGGTATCAAGGCCTATATTTCTTTGGAGGAGCACATGGCTTGTGGTGTAGGTGCCTGCTTAGGCTGTGTGGTAAAAACCAAGGAAGTGGATCATCATTCCCATGTACATAATGCCCGCATTTGTACGGATGGTCCTGTATTTGAGGCAGAGGAGGTAGAAATCTAATGATTAACACAAGTGTAAATATTGCCGGTGTAGAATTAAAGAATCCTGTTATGACTGGTTCCGGTACTTTTGGCTCCGGTATGGAATATGGTGAGTTTGTAGATTTAAACAGATTGGGTGCGGTAGTTACCAAGGGTGTTGCTAACGTACCATGGCCGGGCAATCCTACCCCTCGTGTAGCAGAAGTATATGGTGGTATGCTCAATGCCATCGGTTTGCAAAATCCGGGTATTGAGGTGTTCTGCGAGAGAGATATTCCTTTCTTAAAGCAGTATGACACAAAGATTATTGTAAATGTTTGTGGAAAAAGTGTAGAAGATTATTTAGAAGTTGTGGACAGATTAGGACACGAGGATATAGCCATGATGGAAATTAATGTATCCTGTCCTAATGTAAAGGAAGGCGCTATTGCTTTTGGGCAGAAGGCAGATGCCCTTTACAATATTACTTCAGAGATTAAAAAGCGTGCGAAACAGCCTATTATCATGAAGCTGAGTCCGAATGTAACGGATATTACGGAGATGGCTAAGGCGGCAGAGGCAGCAGGGGCAGACGCAATTTCTTTGATTAATACGCTGACCGGTATGAAGATTGACATTCATAAGCGCAAATTTGCGCTGGCAAACAAGACTGGTGGTATGAGCGGCCCTGCTATTAAGCCGGTAGCAGTTCGTATGGTTTATCAGGCGGCGCATGCGGTAAAGATTCCGGTCATCGGTATGGGCGGTATTGCAACGGCAGAGGATGCCATTGAGTTCATTTTGGCCGGTGCAACTGCAGTCAGTGTAGGAGCTATGAATTTTGTGAATCCGTATACCACTGTTGAAGTAATCGAAGGTATTGAGAAATATATGCAGACTTATGGCGTGACAGATATTAAGGATTTGATTGGCGCGGTGAATGAATAAGGAATAGGGCTCAACGATACATTGTAAATATTGGAATAAAAGGAGAACCACCTTCATATATATACTTAGGTACATATATGGAGGTGTTTTTTGTGGAGCTGGTAAAAAAGAATATACATATGGACTATACAAAGGCTTCTGCATCTACACAGTTTGTGGTAGAGGATGATATTAATTTGTCTGATACTAAGCCGGATGTGGATTGCATTTGCCTGGAAAAGGGTACAATTTTAATTGATGAAGTAAAGGCTGTAGAGAACGGTGCCATAGTGCGTGGCAGACTGCTGTTTGCTGTATTGTATCATACAGAGGAGGAAAATAAAGCACTTGCGGTCATGGAGGGGAAAATACCTTTTGAGGAAAAGATACATATGCAGGATGTAGATGGTGGGGATGCATTAAAGGCGAAGGGGAATATTGAGGATTTGAGCATTGGAATCATTAATTCCCGGAAGCTTAGTGTGCAGTCATTAATTAATTTGGCAGTAAAAGCGGAGGATATTTATGATGAGGAGGTACCGATTGGTATTCATGGCGCAGAAGGAGTTGAATACCGTCGTACGTCAACAGAGATTGCACAAATAGCTGTCAGTAAAAATGATATTTTCCGCATTCGTGAAGAAGTTACCTTGCCGGGAAATTATCCGAATCTGTTTGAGATTTTATGGAGTACCATGATTTTGGATGATGTGGAAATTCGTCCTTTGGGGGATAAGCTGTCTATTCAAGGGGATTTGCGGATACTTCTAATATATGAAAGTGACGAAGAGACGATTCGGAGTATGGAGAACGTAGTTCCTTTTAGCGGTAATATTGACTGCTATGGATGCCAGGAGGGAATGATTGCGGATATTGATTATCATATTGCACAGCAGGAATTAAGTATTCGTCCTGACAATGATGGAGAAGAACGTGTGATTTCTGTAGAGGCATTATTGGAATTGGGAATCAAGCTGTATGAAGAAGCAAAGGTAGAGCTGATTACGGATGTATATGGTGTGGCTCAGGAAGTGACCACTGAGGATAGGAAGGCCGTATTGCGTAATCTTTTGGCCAAGAATACCGGCAAATTAAAAGTGTCGGAACATGTACGTATCGGTGCGAAGAACAGTAGTATTTTGTCACTTCTTCATAGCGAGGGTAATATTTGTTTGGACAAAAAAGAAATGAAGGAAAATGCTTTGCATTTATCCGGAACCGTGCAGCTACAGGTACTTTATATCAGTGGAGATGACCGAAAACCGTATGATGTGTTAAAAACGCAGCTTCCTTTTCAGTATGAAATGGAGTTGCCGGGAGCTATGACGGGAGACAGTGCAGAGGTACAGGCTGCATTGGAGCAACTTCAGATTACTATTTTAGATGGAGAAGAGTTGGATGTAAGAGCGGTACTGGTATTTCGTGTAACTGCGTTTCGGCAAAAGGAGCATTATCTGGTAGGAGCAGTAAATGCAGCACCTTTGGATGTAAAGAAACTGGCTAGCTTGCCGGGTATGGTGGTTTATGTAGTAAAACCGGGGGATAGTTTGTGGAGCATCGGAAAAAAATATTATGTGTCTGTGGATAGGTTGAAGAAATTAAACAATCTGACAAGCGATATATTGCAGCCGGGACAAAAGCTGTTAATAGTAAAGGAGGGCTTATAAGCCCTCCTTTTGTAATAGAATATTATTCGGTAATCCCTGCTAATTCATCAAATTTTTTCATGACAGCATCATAAGTCTGCTTAGAAATCTCAGGAAGCTCTCCGCCCCACTTTTCCTCAGCCATTGCATAGCCTTTCTTGAAGGCTTCGCGCATTTCCTCTACCTTATCCGGATCGCCGCCGGTAAGTGCGGTAGCAAAATCTACAATTCTGCTAGAGGTAGCTTCTACGCCCCAATAACCGTCCTCAGCAATATCAGCTTGAGCCTGTGCTTTTGTAGCCGGGTCTACTTCGTAATCGCCGCTTGCTAAGAATTTCCAAATATCATTTGCTTGACCGAAAGCATTTACCTGCTTGCCCATCATCTGTTCAACTAAGCTTCTTAACTGGGCAGTTCTTGCATCTGCATCTGCCTTCAGCTTCTGAATCAATGCGGTGTCAGGCTTATATTTCTTGGTAACAGTGGTTTCTTTGGAAGGTTCATAAACAACACCGGAGTCATTTATTGAATTCACTTCACTTTTTGCTACAGTTTCTTCCGAAACTTTTTTACTGCTTGTTCCATAGTTTTGGTACGCAGCAGTTGCCTGTACTGATGTAACTCCATTTACATTCATATTCATTCCTCCTTGAATTTTGAAAAAAAGTGATTATCCACTACATAGGTTATCGGATTATTTTGCAAAAAGTTTAGTTTTTTCCTTGCTATAATGTATTTTTTTTAGTACAATCTTTGTATACAATGTACAGAAGCATACAAAATTAATTTGTGGGATTTTTCGGGCTGATTCTGTGCGTAAAAATTATATTTTAGTTAGTAATTTGGAGGTTGTATCAATGGAGCAATGCATTCGAAAAGCATATGCCAAAATTAATTTAGGGTTGGATGTGGTTGGACGTTTGGAAAATGGCTACCATGAAGTAAAAATGATTATGCAGACGGTAGGCATTTATGATGTGCTGACATTGGCGAAAATACCTGAGGGTATTGTGGTAACAACAGACAATGGAGAATTGCCTACGGACGATAATAATTTAATATATAAAGCTGCAAGATTAATGCTGGAGAAATATAATATTGCACAGGGAGTGAGTATTCACTTAGAGAAAAATATACCCATTGCAGCAGGCATGGCCGGTGGAAGTACCGACGCGGCAGGTACCTTTTTAGGTATGAATGAACTGTTTGAATTAGGGGCAAGTGAAGAAGAACTACGGGAGTTGGGGGTGAAGGTTGGCGCGGATGTTCCCTATTGTATTATGGGAGGGACTGCGTTGGCAGAAGGTATCGGTGAAAAATTGACCAGATTACCGGCACCACCGGATTGTTACTTACTTGTAGCCAAGCCTGAGATTAATGTATCCACCAAGTATGTATATGAGCATTTGGATGCAGAAGGTGTAACGAAGCATCCGGACATAGACGGTATGGTGGAAGCGATTAAGCAGGGAAGTTTGGAGGGCATTGTAGATAGATTAGGCAATGTTCTGGAAGTGGTAACAGTAAAGAAATATACAATTATTAATGATATTAAAAAAGTAATGCTGGAGGGCGGCGCTTTAGGAAGTTTAATGAGTGGTAGCGGTCCTACGGTATTTGGTATTTTCGCAGCAAAAGAATTGGCCGAAGAGACAGCGGACAGGATTGTTCAAATGGATTTGGCAAAACAGGTTTTTGTAACGAATTTTTGTGACGGAAGATAAAGCAGATGCTTGATGCAAAGGGTCTATTGATAGAAAGAGGTAGTCTATGCAGGATAATTTACAAATACAAATGAATGATTTTTTACCCCTTAGAGATGTAGTATTTAATACACTTCGACAGGCGATTTTAACAGGAGAGCTTAAGCCGGGGGAGAGGCTAATGGAGATACATCTGGCCAATAAGTTAGGGGTAAGTCGTACACCCATCAGAGAGGCAATCCATAAGCTGGAGCTGGAGGGCTTGGTAATTTTGATTCCCCGTAGAGGTGCGGAGGTTGCCCAGATTACAGAGAAAAGCATGAATGATGTATTAGAGGTAAGACGTGCCATGGATGCTCTTTGTGTAGAGCTGGCATGTGACCGCATTTCGCAGGAGGAATTGGAAAAATTGGAAAGTGCCTGCAATGCTTTTGCAGAAGCGGTAAAAACCAAGGATATCCGTGTGATTGCACAGGCTGACGTAGCACTTCATGATATTATTGTGCAGGCAACCGGTAATCAAAGATTGGTGCAGTTGATTAATAATTTATCAGAGCAAATGTATCGTTATCGTTTTGAGTATTTGAAGGATATTAGCCGTCACGAGTGTCTGATTAAGGAACACCGGATGATTTACGAAGGAATTAAAGAAAAGAACAAAGAAGTGGCAAGTCAGGCGTCAAAGCTGCATATAGATAATCAAGAGCAAGCGATTATCCAACAGATCCGTTTGGAAAAGGCAAAGCATATCAAATAAATGATTAAGACTTAAATTTCAGGCAATACTTCTTTTAAGAAAGAAAAAGGAGTATTGTAATGAGTCAAAAGTTATTAGGTATTAGAGCTATGATTAGTATGTGTTTAGCAATCGGCTGGTGGGATTTTTGGTATCCGGAGATTACCCAAGAGGCAGATGTATACAGGATTGTTTACGAGGAGGGGACTGTACAGAAATCGGAGGAAGTGATAAAATATGAATTTAGTGAATATTCATTTTATGATTTTCTCAAAATGGACAGTGACCAAATACAGTTTCGCAGCAGATTGTTGGAATGGATAGAAGAATATTTTGAATAAAGGTTAGGACGAGTGATGATTACAGAACACGGCTTTAAATTAGAGGCAGGAGCACCTATCGGCGTATTTGATTCGGGTGTAGGCGGTCTGACAGTAGCAAGAGAGATTATGCGTCAGATGCCCAATGAAAAAATAATATATTTTGGTGATACTGCCAGAGTGCCGTATGGTGCTAAGTCAAAGGAAACGGTTACCCGTTTTTCCAAGCAAATAGTTCGCTTTTTGAAAACCTTTGATGTAAAGACCATTGTGGTTGCATGTAATACTGCCAGTGCCTATGCATTGGAGGATTTGGAAAAAGAATGTGATATTCCCATTATCGGTGTGGTAGAGCCGGCAGCTAAGGTGGCTACAGAAGTGACACGTAATGGTAAGATAGGTGTTATTGCTACGGAGGCAACCATTAGTAGCCGTATCTATAATGAGTACATAACAGAAATTAATAAAGATGTAACCATTTATGGTAAGGCATGTCCGCTGTTTGTACCTTTAATAGAGGAAGGACTTTGGGTTGATCCTGTTACGGATGAGATTGCAAAGCGTTATTTAAATGAGCTGATAGACTTGGATGTTGATACCTTGATTTTAGGATGTACTCATTATCCTTTAATTCGTTCGACATTGGGAAGAATTATTGGTGAGGATGTGACTTTGGTAAATCCGGCTTATGAAACAGCTATAGAATTAAAGGCTCTTTTGAAGGAAAGAGGACTTCTTAATGAACACCATCCTTCCTTAGGAGAAAATCAATACCAGTTTTATGTAAGCGATATGGCAGAGAAATTTAAAATTTTTGCAAACTCTATTATAAAGTATGGTATTCTGTCTGCGAAAAAGGTAAATATTGAAGAGTATTAAGTGGGGAGACAGAAAATGACAAAGGATGTTATGTTAACCATAAAGGGTATACAAAAGTATCCGGGAGAGGAACCTTTAGAAACCGTAACAGAGGTGACGGCAGATTATTTTTTGCGCGGACAAAGCCGATATGTTATGTTTGAGGAAATTCAGGAGGGTTTCACGGAAAGTGTGAAGAGCATGCTGAAAATCAAAAATAATTGTGTGGAATTGACCAAGAAAGGTTTGATTCAGTCACATATGATTTTTGAGCCGGAAGCTTTGTATATGACAGAGTATAAAACACCTTTCGGAGGAATGCAGCTCGGAGTTCGGACCAGGGAACTGCGAGTGCTGGAGTCAGAAGATGTTATACGTATTGATATTAAATATATGCTGGAATCAGAGGAACAGGTGATGGCAGATTGCAGCATTCAAATAACAATCAAAGCTAGGAAATGAAAAACAGTCTGTGGAAATCCAACAGACTGTTTTGTTTTTATAGTGGTTTTGCACCAGCTTTTTCCTGGGCAGCTTCTAATGCACGTTTGAAGAAGCCTTTTTTCTTTTGAGGCTGTGCCTCTGTTTTTCCATGTAAGCCTTTTACACCAAGCACATAAATACCACTGACTACTGCTTTTACTTCTTTTTTCACCGGGACAGAATCGAAAATCTTTTCATCGCAGATTAGAGACATAATCTGGGGACCAACCTTAGCCTTGATGATGGGCATTTTGGAATTACGCATCATTTTCGGAGTTTGGTCGATAATCATCTGCGGAAGTCCGGATTCTTTAATTTTCATGCGCTTTTTATCAATAATCAGCATGGAAATCGTTTGTTTGTTTGCTTCCAGCATTTCCTGCTGTTCTTCCTGCTTTTTCTGCGCCTTCTTACCTACAAAGTAAAGCACAACGCCTACTACGATTAATACAATAAAGATTACCAGCAAGGTAATTTGAAATGTTGTCAATGCAAGTATCACGAAAATAACCTCCTAAATATATCCATATATTTGAACACATCACATTTTAACATTCTTTTTCGCATTAAGCAATAAACAATTGCTTTTTTTGTGATTTTTAAGAGTAATTTTAGAATGATTCAGGAAAGAATAGGATATATGGGCAGACAGATGCATATGACTAAACAGGGTGAGAAAAATGCAACAGGTTTTTATGTTTTTAAATTTAATATTTGCGGTGGTCATAGTTTTCTTTGAACGGAAAAGTCCAAAGAGTGTTTGGGCGTGGTTGCTTTTGCTTTTCTTTATTCCGGTGCTGGGATTTGTTTTTTATATTTTTCTGGGAACGGATATGCGTAAACGAAAAATGTTCCGGATGAAAGAAATTGAGGATACCATTCGGGATGTGGTCAAACAGCAGGAAAATGATTTGACTACTATAACGGAAGAGGGAGTGGAGGCATGTTTAAGTAACTATATGGATTTGGTGCGGTATAATATGAAAACCTCAGGGGCTATACTGACTACAGATAATGATGTGGATATTTATACGGATGGTGATGTGCTTTTTGAGAATATGCTGGAGGATATAAATAACGCTACACAGTTTATTCACATACAGTTTTATATTATTAGGGAGGATGTGCTGTTTGAACGACTTTTGCAGGTTTTACGTAAAAAGGCTGGGCAAGGAGTAAAGGTACGTATTTTGTATGATGGTATGGGATGCCGTACGGTGAGCAAAAAGTTTTGGGAGAAGGTAAATAGGGAGGGCATTGAAACAGCTGAATTCTTTCCTGCATTGTTTCGCAGGCTGCACTTAAGAATAAATTATCGTAATCATAGAAAGATTGTGGTAATTGACAATAAGGTAGGGTATATCGGCGGCTTTAATATTGGGAAAGAGTACATTGGACTGGATGAAAAATTCGGATATTGGAGAGATACCCATTTGCGTATTGTGGGAAGTGCAGTGACAGGATTACAGTTACGGTTTATATTTGATTGGAACTACGCGGCAAAAGATAATCTGTTTGAGGATAAAGTTTGTTGTCAGATATCCAAAGTAGGGAATCGGGATTTATGTAAAATGCAGATAATTTCCAGCGGGCCGGACAATGCAGGCGAACAGATCCGTAATAATTATCTGCGGTTGATTCACAAGGCAAAGAAAAGTATTTATATACAGACTCCTTATTTTATCCCGGATGAGGCAATTTTTGACTCCTTATTGTTGGCGATACATTCCGGCGTTGCAGTAAATATTATGATTCCCTGCAAACCGGACCACATGTTTGTGTATTGGGCAACGTATTCTTATATTGGAGATTTGGTTATGGCGGGGGCTAAATGCTACACTTATGATAACGGTTTTTTTCATGCAAAGGGTATGATAGTAGATGACGAGGTTTTTTGTTATGGTACAGCCAATATGGATATTCGCAGTTTCTCATTAAACTTTGAAGTAAATGCAGTAGTGTACGATGTGAAGAAGGCAAAGGAAATGGAACAGTATTTCCGGTTGGATTTAGCTCATAGTACCTGTATTACCAAAGATGATTATGCGAGACGTCCCCTAAAAATTCGTGTAAAGGAACAGATTTGCAGGTTGCTTTCTCCGCTCTTGTAGGGTATAATGTTGTTCGTGGTAAAATGGATAGGAGAATAATTATGAAAAAAAGATTGTCTATATTAACATTGGCTTTGATGGTTATGAGCTTATTTGCAGGCTGTGGTTCCGAGGGAGGAAAGGCCTTGCATGAGATGAAGGTAGAGAAGTATGTTACCTTGGGAGAATATACCGGTATTAATGTTACGGTACCATCTGCAGAAGTAACCGAAAAAGAACAGACACAGTATTTTCAGCAGATTTATTTTGGAAATATGGTGGTAGAGGAAGAAGAAAAGATTACAGACCGTGCAGTAAAGGATGGAGATGTAGTAAATATTGATTATGAAGGTAAAAAAGATGGTGTGGCGTTCCAGGGCGGTACTGCTGCAGACCAGTATTTGGGTATCGGTACAGGTATGTTTGTTCCAGGTTTTGAAGCAGGGCTTGTTGGCGTAAATCCAGGGGAAACAGTGGATATAGATTTGACTTTTCCCGAGGATTATGGTGAATTGGCAAATCAGGCAGTTGTGTTTACAGTTACCGTAAACTACATTTATCCGGAATACAATGATGAAGAAGTGGCTTCCTGGGGAAATGCAAGCTACACTACAGTGGATGATTTAAAGAAGTTTGTTTACGATTATCTGTATGAGTATAATCAGTATTATTATGAAACCAACGTGGAAAATGCAGTGCTTGAAGCCTTTATGAAACAGTGCGTATTTACAGAACTTCCGGAGGATTTGGTCAATAGGTATAAGACTAATCTGCAGAATAGTATTACTGCAGAAGCAACAGCTTACGGTACGGATGCAGAAACTTTATGTAATTATTATTATGGTATGAATTTGGCCTCTTTCTTGGATAAGTATGCTCCGGAATCCGCAAAGCAGAGTCTGGCGTTTCAGGCAGTTGCAAATGAGCAGGATTTGAATTTAACAGAGGAAGAGCTGGATGCAAAAATCAGCGAAGCGGCAACCGCAAACGGATATACTTCTGTAGAGGAGTTTATGGGTACCAATACCAAGGATGATTATAGAGAATATTTTACTTATGAAGTGGCAGTAGAGTATTTGGTAAATAATGCAGTGGTAACTGCACAATAAGGATACATTAGGAGGAAAAAGACGTGGAATTAACAGATATCAAAGAGTTATATCGTAATCGTGAAGCATATATTGGAAAGGAAGTTACCATCGGTGGATGGGTTAGAAGTAACCGTGATCAGAAGAATTTTGGTTTCCTGGTAATTAATGATGGTACATTTTTTGAGCCGTTGCAGGTAGTATACAGTGATAAGCTGGCAAATTTTGAAGAGACTTGCAAGACTAATGTTGGTGCAGCATTGGTGGTAAGAGGAACAATTGTTGCAACACCGCAGGCAAAACAGCCCTTTGAGATGCAGGCAGAGGAAGTATTTGTAGAGGGACCGTCCAACGCAGAGTATCCATTGCAGAAGAAGCGTCACAGCTTTGAGTACTTGAGAACTATTTCACATTTACGTCCCAGAACCAATACCTTCCAGGCAGTGTTCCGTGTACGTTCTTTAATTGCATATGCTATTCATACCTTCTTTATGGACAGAGGTTTTGTATATGTACACACCCCCATTATTACCGGAAGCGACTGTGAGGGTGCCGGTGAAATGTTCCAGGTAACTACCATGGATTTAAATAACTTACCAATGACAGAAGATGGTAAAGTGGATTTTTCGCAGGATTTCTTCAACAAGCCTACCAATCTGACTGTAAGTGGACAGTTGAATGTAGAAACCTATGCATTTGCATTTAAGAATGTATATACTTTCGGACCTACCTTCCGTGCGGAAAATTCTAACACCACCAGACATGCAGCAGAGTTCTGGATGATTGAGCCGGAAATGGCTTTTGCAGATTTGAAGGACGATATGATTTTGGCAGAAAGCATGTTAAAGCATGTAATCCGTTACGTACTGGAGAATGCACCGGAAGAGATGGCGTTCTTTAATCAGTTCGTAGATAAGGGCTTAATTGAGAGATTAAACCATGTAGTAAATTCAGACTTCGGACATGTAACATATACAGAAGCTATTGAAATTCTTGAGAAGCACAATGATGAGTTTGATTACAAGGTGTTCTGGGGCTGTGATTTGCAGACAGAGCATGAAAGATTCCTGACAGAACAGGAATTTAAGCGTCCGGTATTTGTTACCGATTATCCCAAGGAAATTAAGGCTTTCTACATGAAGTTAAATGAAGACGGTAAGACAGTAGCTGCTATGGACTGTCTGGTACCGGGTATCGGTGAGATCATCGGTGGTAGCCAGAGAGAGGATAAGCTGGAGTTGTTAGAGCAGAGAATGGATGAGCTGGGACTGAATAAGGAAGATTACGATTTCTATTTAGACTTGCGCAGATATGGATCTGTTCGTCATGCCGGTTTTGGTTTAGGTTTTGAAAGATGTGTAATGTATTTAACCGGTATGAGCAATATCAGAGACGTATTGCCATTCCCTAGAACAGTAAATAATTGTGAGTTGTAAAATAAGCCATGCATAAAAAGTGCTGCTGTCACGCTGTAAGCTTGCTTACATAAGGGACAGCGGTGCTTTTTTTATATACGGCGTTTAGCCGTACGCGAGATTTTTAGCTGCGTAGCAGCGGGAAAGACTGCGAAGCAGTCAAATCGAGCGTGGCATGGATTATATTTCCGGAAAAATTAAGAATATAAGGGATGTTTTTTTGACAGAAATATGTTATGCTTATATTATGAGAAGATTTGGGATAAAAACACTTAATTTCATATGTACTATATTATTAGCAGCATTCGTATTTGCACCCTTGTTGGGGGATGGTATGCCTGTTTATGCATCAGCAATCAAGGAGAAAGAAAAAGAAATCGAGGAATGGGAGAATATCATTGAAGGTATTGAGAGTGAGATTGAGTCCTATGCCGGTGAACAGGATGTTCTTTTGGAGCAGATTGACGATTTAAATGCGGAAATTATTAATGTGCTGGCAAGTATTGGTTTGTTGGAGGAGCAGATTACCGGAAAGGAAGCGGATATTGCTGTTAAACAGAAAGAATATGAAGTGGCCAAGCAAATCCAGGAGGAGCAGGAAATCGCTATGGCACAGCGTATTAAGCTTAGCTATGAAACCGGTGGCACGGAGTCCATTATTTCGCGTATTTTGTCTAGCTTAAGTTTTTCACAGTTGCTGAATCGTGCAACTTACGCTGAAAGCGTGATTGATTATGATTCCAAAATGTTGAAGCAGTACGAACAGACGAAACAGGAAGTTCATGATATGTGGGATCAGTTGGAGGCGGAAAAGGTTGTTTTAGAAACGGATAAAGCCGCTTTGGAAGAGCAGGAAGCATATTGTGAGCAATTGAAGGCAGAACTGCAACAGAAAGCGGACGATTATGATGCGTTAATTGCGGCTGCGGAAGCAGAGGCGAAAAATGCCAAGTCAGAGCTTAAGAAAGAACAGCAGGCACTGAAGAAATTAAAGGAAGAGGAACGCCGCCGCCAGGAAGAAGCCCGTCGTCAGGAAGCATTAAATAAAACATACGAAACAACGGATTATACAAAAATTGTAGACGGTGCAACCGGTAGTGAAGAAGGCAAAAAAGTTGCAAAATACGGTCTGCAGTACATTGGAAATAAATATGTATATGGTGGTTCTAGTTTAACAAATGGTACGGATTGTTCAGGATTTACTATGCGTGTGTATGAGGCGTTTGGATATGATTTGCCACGTACGTCTTACTCACAGCGTAGTGCAGGAAAAGAAGTTTCTTATGCAGATGCTCAACCGGGCGATTTGATTTGCTATAGCGGTCATGTAGGTATTTACATGGGTGGCGGTTATATTGTTCATGCAAGCAATAGTAAACCATATCCTCAAGGAGGTATTAAGGTAAATAAAGCCACCTATCGTACGATTTTATCAGTACGTAGAATTATTGAGTAGTAAAAGAATGATAAAGCAGAAGGCGCTAGTCTTCTGCTTTGTTAAAATCAGGAAATACACTGAAAGTGATAATGGAGGTTGGGATGCTTAGAATCGGTTGTCATATATCATCATCCAAAGGCTTTTTAGCTATGGGAAAGGCAGCACAGTCTATAGGTGCGAATACTTTTCAGTTTTTTACCAGAAACCCCAGAGGTGGAGCTGCAAAGGAACTGGATGTGGCTGATTTGGAAGCTATGAATACGTTTTGTAAAGAGCAGGGGATTGGCAGACTGCTTGCCCATGCTCCATACACACTAAATGCCTGCGCAAAGGATGCCGGGCTTCGTGAATTTGCCAAGAATACCATGGCAGATGATTTGAGGCGGTTGGAATATATTCCGGATGGTATGTATAACTTTCATCCCGGCAGTCATGTGGGACAAGGCGTAGAGGTTGGTATAGATTATATTGCAGATATTTTAAATCAAGTAATAAGTCCGGCTCAGTCTACTACAGTTCTTTTGGAGACTATGGCAGGCAAGGGCAGTGAAGTGGGCAGGAACTTTGAAGAGTTGCGTGCTATTATGGATAAGGTGGAATGTAAGGAGAAGCTGGGGGTATGTTTGGATACCTGCCATGTGTTTGACGGAGGCTATGATATTGTAATGGGATTGGATAAGGTGTTGGAGGAATTCGACAGCGTTATCGGACTTCCAAGGCTCAAAGCCATTCATTTAAACGATTCCATGAATACGTTGGGAAGCCATAAGGACCGTCACCAAAAGATTGGCGAGGGAAGTATTGGAGTGGAAGCTTTTCGTGCTATGATTAATCATGAGAAGTTACGAGAGTTACCCTTTTATCTGGAAACACCCAATGAAATGGATGGATATGCAAGAGAAATTGCATTATTAAAGAGTTTGTATGTAGAATAGTTGTGTGAAGTGAGCTGCGAAAATTAAGTGAAGATAAGGTGATAAACTATGCGAGTGGGTATTGATATTGGCGGTATGACCATTAAAATCGGTTTGGTAAATGAAGCTTATGAAATAATGGCGAAAAAAGTGATTCCAACAGAATCAGAGGTAAAGACTCCGGAACAAGTGGCAGAATCTATGGTGCAGGCGGTAAAGGGGCTATTACAGGAGAATGGGCTGAAGGAAGAGGCGTGTGAAGGATTGGGCATTGCTTGTCCGGGAACTTCAGATCCGGTGGAAGGTGTAGTGGTATACTCCAATAATATTGTCTGGGAAAATGTACCTTTGATTGCACTGATGCAGAAGGCGCTGAATATTCCTATGGCACTGGCAAATGATGCAGATGCGGCGGCTTTGGGGGAAGTACTTGCAGGTGCGGCGGCAGGTAAAGATAATGCATTGCTTCTTACATTGGGAACCGGTGTAGGTGGCGGTGTGATTATAAATAAAAAGATTTTTGCAGGACCCTTAAGAGGAGGCTGTGAATTGGGGCACACGGTAATCCGTATGGGTGGAAGAACTTGTACTTGCGGACGAAAAGGGTGCCTGGAAACCTATGCTTCTGCTACGGCACTTATGCAGGCGGCAAGAGAAAAAGCAGCGGAATATCAGGAGTCTTTGTTAAATCGTCTGTGTGAGGAACAAGGCGGCAAGATGGATGGTCGCATTATTTTTGAAGCCCACAGGCAGGGCGATGAGGCTACAATACAGGTGGTGGATGCTTATGAGGATGCTTTATGTGAAGGCATTGCTAACTTTATCAATATCTTCCGACCGCAAGTAGTGATTTTAGGTGGTGGTGTGTCTGCACAGAAGGAATATTTGACGGATGCCTTGCAGGAAAAGGTGAATAAAATGTGTTTTGGAGGAAGCTTGGGGCAGGTGCCTAAAATAACGACTTCCGTGTTGGGCAATGATGCCGGAATCATCGGTGCGGCGTACTTGATTTAAAAGTTTTGACTAGGAATATTATGTGAACAATGGAGGCCTATGCTTGACATAAGCCTCCGTTTTCGTTTACTATAATATGAGAATTTATGGATTTTTTAGAATTGGTGGGGAAAAGATGGACTTATACAAAAGACATTGTCGATATTGGAAAATCATCCATGTGATTGGTGAGCTTCTGGTTAAGATAAAGTTTGGTTATAAATATAAAAAAATAAAGGCAGAGGAGTTGCCGGAGACCTATATTGTGTTATCGAATCATGTGACGGATTTCGACCCTATTTTTGTAGGTGTCAGCTTTGAAAAACAAATGTATTTTGTGGCAAGCGAGCACATTAGCCGGTGGGGAATTGCCTCTAAGTTAATTAACCATATTTTTGCACCGATTATCCGCTATAAGGGTACTACAGCGGCATCTACGGTTATGGAAATGGTACGTAAGGTGAGAGAGGGCAAAAGTGTCTGTATGTTTGCAGAGGGTGCCCGCAGCTGGGATGGTGTGACGGCATATATACAGCCGGCTACCGGTAAGGTAATCAAAAGTGCAAAATGTGCATTGGTAACCTTCCGTATTGAAGGAGGCTATTTTGTCAGTCCTAACTGGAGTGAAGGCGGCACCAGGCGGGGACCTGTAAGTGGTAAATTAGTAAATGTGTATACCAAGGAGCAAGTTGCTTCCATGAGTGTGGAAGAGATTAATAGAGTGATTGCACAGGATTTGCATGAGGATGCGTATGAGCGTCAGCTGGTGGCCCCTGTTAGATATAAAGGTAAGCAAACGGCAGTGCGTATGGAGAATTTGCTGTTTATTTGTCCCAAGTGTGGTGCAGTAGATTCCATGCATTCTAAAAAAGATACTGTTTTCTGTGATAAGTGTGATTTACAATTTACATATAATGAATATGCTATGCTGGAAGGCGTGGAGCAGAAAACAGTGAAGGAACTGTATGCATGGCAGAAGCAACAGGTAATACAGTCTGCGGCAGACGGTCAGTTGGTTTATACAGCTACCGATGGTGTACTGCAAAGTGTCTCCAAGGGAGAAGAGGTAGTATTGGCACAGGGGGCGATATTGCTTTCAAAAGAAAAGCTGGTTTGCGGAGAGTATGAAATACCCTTTGCAGATATTATGGATATGGCAATGCATGGCAGGCATGCACTAGTATTTTCAACGACAGATAAGTATTATGAATTGAAAACTTCGGTGGAGTCTAACGCACTGAAGTTCCATTTGCTTTATGAGGTGTACAAGACAGGTACGATTCGATAACAGGAGGATAACAATATGGACTTTTCAGCAGCAAATACAGCTCTATGGAATTGGATTATACAAATCGGTTTGATTGCAGGCTTGATTTTATTAGCGAATTTACTTCGCAGAAAAGTTCCCTTTATTCGTAAGAGCCTAATGCCCACTGCAGTATTGGCGGGATTCATTTTGCTCTTGCTCAATTCATTAAATATTTTAAATATTAATATGCAGTTTATGGAGATGCTGACTTATCATTGTTTGGCAATTGGTTTTATTGCAATGTCTTTACGTATTCCGAACAAGGAAAGCGATTCGGGCGCTTTGATTGGAAGTAAGAGTGGTGCATTAATTGTAAGTACCTATTTGGTACAGGCGATTGTAGGTTTGGTGATGTCTTTAGGATTGGCATATACCATTATGCCGGATTTCTTTAAAGCAAGCGGAATTTTGCTTCCTATGGCATATGGTCAGGGACCGGGACAGGCAAATAATGTAGGTACCACATATCAGGCGCTTGGTATGACCGGCGGACGTACTTTTGGTCTGTCACTTGCTGCAGCAGGCTATTTATGTGCCTGTGTGGTTGGTGTAGTGTTCTTAAATGTCTATAATCGCAAGGGTGTTTTAAAACGTAGAAATGCGGAGAAAGAAATGTCTGGCTCTGTAACCATAGATACCTTCCAGGATCAGAATGAAATACCGATTTCAGAATCGGTAGACCGTTTAAGTGTACAAGTAGCGCTAGTATTTTTGGTGTACCTGCTTACTTATCTGGTGACTTGGGGTATTACTGTTTTATTGGAAACGGTTGCTCCGGGAGTCGCATCTATGGTTTCTACGCTTTTGTGGGGCTTTAACTTTATTATAGGTTCTGTAATGGCTATGGGATGTAGAGTGTTGTTTAATGGTTTGCGTAGTGCAAAGTGGATGAATCATCAATATCAGAATAATTATTTACTTAGCCGCGTTTCAGGCTTGGCGTTTGATATTATGATTGTTGCAGGTATTGCAAGTATCAATATTGATGATTTGTCCGGTATGTGGATCCCTTTTATCCTAATGGCTGTGTTGGGGGGTATTGTGACTTTTTTGTATTTAATGTATATGTGCAAGAAAATCTATCCGGACTATGTGTATGAAGGATTTTTCTCCATGTATGGTATGTTGACCGGTACCATAAGCTCAGGGGTACTTTTACTTCGTGAAATTGATCCCGAATATGATACTCCGGCAGCCAATAACCTGATTACAGGAAGTTCTTTTGGTATTGTGTTTGGTGCACCGGTGCTCCTTTTGGTGAGTCTGGCGGCAAAAAGTGATATGATGGTATGGGTAGTGCTGGGGCTAGTCATAATATATCTGGTAGCGCTGTTGTTGTTTATTTTTAAGGTTGGAAAGAAACGTAAATAAATCAAGTTATAACGGACCTCTCATACAATTGAAAAAGCGTATTATTTATGCTAAAATGTTTGCATTAGGTTAAATATGTACAAAGAGAGAAAAACTATGTTGAAAATACATCATGTTGGTTATCTTGTGAAAAAAATTAGTAAGGCAGAAATGGATTTTGCGGGGTTGGGATTTGAATGTATCACATCCGCAATTTATGACCCTTTGAGAGATGCTGATATTAGTTTTTGGGAAAAGGACGGATATTGTGTAGAACTTGTGTCTCCCAGAAGTGAAAAGTCGGTGGTTTACGATCTTCTAAAGAAGTTTAAAAACGCACCTTATCATATATGTTACAGTAGTACAGATATGAGCAGCGATATAGAGGAGTTAAGTAAGAACGGATATATGGTGTTAGACGAACCCATGGAAGCTGTAGCTATTCAAGGCAAAAAGGTATGCTTCTTGATTAGTGCAAATAGTGGAATGATTGAGTTATTGGAGGCATCAAAATGAAATGTTTAGAGTATCCGTTTGAGGGAGAATTTCTTTTAAAAAAGAAAAAGAGCCTGAAACGTGAGTTGATGGCACAGAATGAAAATAGAATAGTAAAAAAGATTGCAGTGCTGGGTGGGTCAACAACACGAGAAATAATTGAAATCCTAGAGCTTTTTTTATTGAATAACGGAATTGCACCTCTTTTTTATGAATCTGAATATAATCAGTACTATGAAGAGGTCATGTTTCCGAATGGTAAATTGGAAGAGTTTGCTCCAGATGTTATTTTTGTACATACTTCCAACAGAAACATTTCAGCTTTTCCAACTATGGCTGATTCAAGAGAACAGGTAGATGCCTTGCTGGAAACACAAATGGATAAGTTTACCACTATGTGGGACAGATTGCGTGAGGTGTATAAATGTCCTATTATTCAAAATAATATGGAGCTACCTTTATATAGACTGTTGGGAAATAAGGATGGGGTAGATTTTCATGGAAAAACATCCTTTGTGCGACGAATGAATCAGATGTTTGCCGATTATGCGGCAAACCATGATAATTTCTATATACATGATTTAGAATATTTAGCGGCTACTTATGGGCTGGAACGTTTTTCAGCCCCCTTCTATTGGCATATGTATAAATATTGTATGTGTGTACCCGCCATTCCAGTCTTTGCTTATTCTCTAAGTAATATACTAAAGTCTCTATTTGGCAAAAATAAAAAGGGATTAGTTTTGGATTTGGATAATACACTTTGGGGTGGCGTGATAGGAGACGATGGACAGGAAGGTATAGAAATAGGGCCGGAAACTTCTATGGGACAGGTGTATAGTGAGTTCCAAGATTACATAAAAGAATTGAAGCAAATCGGCGTGGTGCTGGCAGTGAATTCCAAGAATGATATGGAAAATGCTTTATTGGGATTGAGCGTAAGGGATACGGTGCTTACTGTAAACGATTTCGCCTGCATAAAAGCAAATTGGCAATCGAAGGATAGAAACTTGGCTGAGATTGCTCAGGAATTAGCATTATTACCGGAGAGTCTTGTATTTATTGATGATAATCCGGTGGAAAGAGAGATTGTTACGAAACAAATCCCTGGGGTTTTGGCACCGCCTATGGATAAGGTGGAACAATACGCTGGTATCATTGATAAAGCCGGTTATTTTGAGACTACAACACTTTCGGACGATGATTTGAAGAGAAATGACATGTATCGGGAGAATGCAAAGCGCATTCAGTTACAGGCAGCATTTGCATCTTATGAAGAATATCTGGTTTCTTTAGAGATGAAGGCAGTTATTAAAGAATTTGATACATTGTCGCTACCGCGAATTACCCAGCTTACAAATAAAAGCAATCAGTTTAATTTGACCACCCGAAGATATACTCAGAATGAATTAGAGGAAGTGTTAGCTGACCATAGAAATATAACTTTATATGGCAGACTGAAAGACCGTTTCGGAGACAACGGGATTGTTAGTGTGGTTTGTGGCCATGAGGATGATAACAAGGGATTTCATATTGATTTGTGGCTAATGAGTTGTCGTGTGTTGAAGCGTAATATGGAATGTGCCATGATGGATATGCTGGTAGAGAAATGTAAATGTAGAGGAATTACGGCTATATATGGCTACTATTATCCGACTGCAAAGAATGGCATGGTTTGCAGTTTCTATGAGGAACGGGGATTTACGTTATGTGAAGAAGATAATGGTAATACTGTCTGGTATTTAGATATTTCCGGAGAATATACAAAGCAGAATAATGTGATATCGATAAAAGGAGATAAGTACGAATGAAAAGAGAAGAAATTTTTGAACAGTTGAATGAAGTGTTTAGGGATGTTTTTGATGATGACAGCATTTTAGTAACAGATGAGACAGTATCATCGGATATTGAAGATTGGGATAGTTTTGCCCATATTAATCTGATTGTAAATGTGGAGCAAAGTTTTTCTATAAAATTCAGTATGGGAGAAGTGTCCTCTATGAAGAATGTGGGTGCAATGGTTGATATTATTGCATCTAAGCTGTCATAGGGATAGTAGAAAGAGATGTTATTTAATTCACAGATATTTATTTTTCTATTCCTTCCACTGGTTCTGGCGGGCTGGTATTTGATAAATTACTTTAAAAAGTATAATCTTGCACTTGCATTCTTAAGTGGTATGTCTTTATGGTTTTATGCCTATTTTAATCTGTCATACCTATGGATAATGATAGGAAGCATATTGGTTAATTATGCAAACAGCTTTTTGATGGATAGGTGGAAGTCTAAGTATGCTTTGAAGGTTGGTCTGGTCATTGGGCTGATTTTTAATATAGGCATATTAGGATATTACAAATATTATGATTTTTTTATTGAGAATGTGAATGTGGTATTTGGCACAGATTTTGCATTAAAACATATTATTCTTCCGCTTGGAATCAGTTTTTTTACATTGCAACAATTGTCTTACATAATTGACAGAAGTTGGGGAACGGCGCCACATTATAACATAATAGAATATTTGGCCTATGTATCTTTTTTTCCCCAATTAATAGCTGGTCCTATTGTATTACATAGTGAAATAATTCCACAGTTTCGTGATTTGGAAAAGAGAAAATTCAATGCAACCGATTTCGCAGATGGCGTTATTTTATTTTCTCTGGGTTTGATTAAGAAGGTGCTATTAGCTGATGCGATTGCCTTATTTGTCAATGAAGGATTTGCGAAGGTTTATTATTTGGACACCCCGTCAGCATGGCTGATTTCTTTATGTTATGCAGTGGAATTATATTTTGATTTTAGCGGATATTGTGATATGGCGAATGGTTTGGGAAAAATGTTCCGATTTGACTTGCCTATAAACTTCCGTTCACCCTTTAAATCTTATTCGGTGCCGGAGTATTGGCAGAGATGGCACTATACCTTGACTAGATTCTGGCAGACATATATTTATACGCCATTAACAATTCGCGGTATGCGTAAAAAGAATAAAAAAATCAAAAAGATTTATTCAATAATGACACCGATGGTAGTATTCCTAATTAGCGGAGTCTGGCATGGAGCCAGTTGGACATTCGTGATTTGGGGCTTGTGTGAAGGGATAGCCACTGTTTGGGCACAAAGAAAGCATTTTAAATTAAAGAAGAGTCCGTTTACCCTGATTTGTACATTTGGTTTTACTGTATTTACTTCTGCTATTTTTCGTAGTGAGAATTGGGATACCTTTATCGGTATGATGAAGGCTATGTTTATTCCTTCTTTTTCAGCTATAACGATAGAATTGACTTCGGTCTTTAGGGATATGGCGGAGTGGTATGTATTGACCAAATTTATTGAAATCAAAAATGTAGAATTATTAAATGTTGTATGTCCTCTTATTTTGCTGTTATATATGTTCCTATCTTTTATGATATTAAGAGGAAAAAATGCCCATGAAATATTACAAGAGCAGAAGCAAAAAGGCTATACATTGCCTTTTACGGTAGGATTGGTATTGCTAACCGGTTGGGCAATTCTTTCACTGACGCAGGTTAGTACATTCCTATATTTTAATTTCTAATTAGTTGATTGAATGAGGTCATGTGATTTATGGAAAAAAGATTTTTAAAACGCTTTTTTATAGGCTCGGGAGCGTTTTTGGGAATTGTGATATTGCTTGTGGTTATCTTTGACCCCTTTTATCATTATCATGGTCCTTTAGGAAATATGAAGGCTGTTTTAGAAGAAAAAGAATATGAAGTCGTAGGTACTTTAGACCATTTCGAATATGAGGCCATTATATTAGGTACTAGTATTGCAGAAAATTATAATACAAATCAGTTTCGGGAAAATTTCGGAATGAATACTATAAAGGGCATACGTGCCAGTGGTTCAAATGCGGACCTTTTGTATTATTTGGACAGGGCTTACCAAAGCTGTGACGTAGAGCGGGTATTCTATTTTGTGGATTATTCTTCTTTAGGTTCTTCTCTGGAAACGACTTTTGCATCAGAAGATACCTACTTTATCACAAATAATAATCCCTTTGATGATATAGAATATGTATTAAACAAAGATGTTTTACTGAAAAAAATACCAATTCAGTTGGCGTATTCTTATATTCTGCCTTATGATGAAGGAGAAGCATACAGCTGGTATGCCACAAAGGAATTCAGTAAACAAGCAATTATGTCCAGATACTACCCAAGAGAAGATTTCCTGGAGATGGAATCGATAGAGAAAATGGATGAGATATATTATGAAAATATTGAGCTTCTCTATGAAAAAATATTGAGTCATCCCGAAACAGAATTTGACATTGTGTTTTCACCAGCCAGTGTACTTTGGTGGGATAATGCGTACAGAGAAGGCAAAGCAGAACAATATCTCTATCTTGTGTATTATCTAACCGAGAAGTTTCAGGTTTGTGATAATGTTAAAATATATTTTTATCAAGCAGATGACGCGGCATTTGAACTGGATAATTATATGGATACTGTTCACTTTTCAGAAACGATTAATCGAGATATATGCGATAAGCTGGCAAAGGATATGGGCCGGATCACCATGGAGAATGTAGAGGAAAAGTTACGAGAGATGTATGGGTTGGTAGAAAAATTTGCAACCCAGGATATCAAAGAGTACTATCCTGATGCGAAGGTGAAATGATTAAACCTAAGAATGTTGAACTGAGAAGTCATAACAACGTCAACCCCCTCATACAATGTAAAAAAGCATTTTGAGGGGTTTTTCTTTTGAAAGATTATATTGAAGAACGGGCAATCAGTATTGCCAATTATATCATTGATTACAATGCCACGGTCAGGCAGACGGCGAAGGAGTTTGGGGTGAGTAAGTCGACTGTACATGTGGTTGTAACAAAATAGAGCGGTGGATGGGTAAGGTTGTTTGGGTAGTTGAATAGGCAGTATTATGGAAGAAATAGGGTGTGCGTAAGTACACCTTATTTTTAGATTGTAAAAAATCGATAAAGTATAATGGATTATGGTGGTAAAATAAAATTAGATTTTTTGAAAAAGTTTTCTAACCAGTGGACGATATTTGCCACTATACATATGAAAGCTTTCAAAAGAACATTTCGAAATGGAGAACTTATGACAAAGGAACAGATAGAAACGATTATCCAAGAGAATATGCAAAAGATATATCTATACTGCGTTAAGAAACTTGAGAACACAGCAGTGGCAGAGGATGTAGCATCAGACATTATTCTGGAACTCCTTCGCTCATATAGCAGAATTCAAAATGATGAAGCGGTATATGGGTATATGTGGAGCGTTGCAAATAATCTATGCAAGAATTATTGGAGAAGAAGTGCAAAAGAAAGTTATACAGAAATTCCGGAAGACTTTGCAGGGGCTTGTTGCTTTTCGCCTGAAGAAAGTTATGTTAGAGAAGAAGAGATAATGCTTTTGCGTAGAGAATTATCGTTGCTTCGAGAGAAGTATCGACAGGTTATGATTAGCTATTATATCAGTGGTCAATCTTGCGAAGAGATTGCGAATAAATATAATCTGTCTGTGTCCAATGTGAAACAGTGCCTCTTTGAAGGTAGAAAAAAGTTGAAAGAAGGAATGGATATGGTTAGAGAATATGGCGAATTAAGTTATGCTCCTGAAAAGTTTACTATGAACTTTTGGGGAAATAGTTCAAATGGATATTGGGAATTGTTTGAAAGAAAACTTCCGGGCAATCTGATTATTGCTGCATATGACAGCCCCAAAACATTGGAGGAACTTAGCTTGGAAATGGGTGTGGGGGTTCCGTACCTTGAGGATGAAATTGCGATATTGGAAAAGATGGGGTTGCTTGTTAGAAAAGGAAAAACTTATCAGAGCAATATGGTTCTGTATGATGAACAGTGGAGAAAAACGGTATATGACAAAGCAACAGAATTACTTCACACCAAACTTGATGATATAAAGAAACTTGTTGATGAAGGTGTGGAATACCTTGCAGAGACAGATTACTGCTATGAAGCAGCAGATCTTAACACAAGGAAGTGGTTTGTACTTCTATTGATTATCTGGGAAGCGAGTATGATGTCTGAACAGAAGATGAGTACAAAGATGACTTTTCCGCTGTTACAAAATGGTAGTAACGGATACGTTATGGGAATTCGCGGAGAGTATCATACAGATACCATGGGAATCTATGGACAATATGATATAAACAAGGGTTACATGCGCATTATGAATTTTGTAAAGTTATCAGATAAGGTTTTGAATCCTTTCGAATATCGAAATGCTACAGGACAAATGCTTGAAGCAGCTGTGGAAAGAAAGCAGGAGCCAGAAGAAGTAGCGGCACTGTCTACACTTTTGGAAAATGGTTTTGTTAGTGTGAAAGACGGAAAACTATGTCCAGAATTTGCTACGATTTCGTATGAAGATTATAAGGCGGTAAAGAGTAAGCTGGCTGATGGAATCAATCAGATGGCAGAGCTGATTGGTAAACATAGAGATATGGCAGGAGAAGAACTTCGAAAGAAGACACCGGCTGCAATATTGGAAGCAAATGAGGTAGGGGCAATTGTATCTATGTGGAGCATGATGGAAGGAATGATTGCATTAGCTCTTGATGATAGGTTCATGGCAAAAGGTAACGGTCAGAATTTAACGGCGTTTTATTTTAAAACAGAGAATGAATAAGCAAGGACACTCCCAGTAGAAAACTGGGAGTGTTTTTGGTATAATGGGAGATGTTAATTGGAGTTTGGATATTACGTTTGCAGAATGAGGAACGGCATTGTGTTGAATTGCTAGAAAGGATTTGTACAAATGTGTTATGTAGGAATTGATAATTTAATAGAACACTTGGAATTAGGAACTATTTTGAATGAACCAGTGCAAGTGAAAGGTGGGTTGCTTCACAAGATGTATCGTGTGAACACGGATAAAGGCGTATATGCGGTGAAAGTGCTCAATTCGGAAATTATGAAACGTCCCACTGCATTACGGCATACTGTGAATTCGGAGAAGATTGCTGCGGCATTTCAAACGATGATACCAGTGGTGGCCGCTTTGGAGGTTGGTGGAAAGCAGATTCACGAACTGCACGGGACACATTATATGATATTTAACTGGGTGGAAGGTGCCTCAATCTTTCCACCGAGAATTACTAGGGAGAATTGCTATGCCATCGGATTGGTGTTGGGAAAGATGCATCATGAGAATCTTGCTATAGATGGAGTGATACCGGAAGAAGATGGTGCCCTGATGTTTACTTGGGATAAGTATCAGGAATTATTACAGGGATATGAAAACGAAGCTTGGGCAATCCGTTATCAAGCAGCGGTTTCAGATATCAAATCTTGGAATCAGGTGGCATGTGATGCACAGGATGTACTTGCCCAAACATTGGTTATCAGCCACCGTGATTTGGACCCCAAAAATGTGATGTGGAACGGTAATGAACCACTGATTATTGATTGGGAGGCGGCAGGATATGTCAATCCCTATCAGGAGCTTCTGGAGGTGATTAATTACTGGGCAGACGATGGAAAGGGCGGACTTTTGAAAGAACATTTCGACGCTCTTTTCGACGCATATACACAACATGTGAAGCTGGAAAGCGTAGACTGGGATGCGGTGTTTGCGGGTAGCTACATGGGCATGTTGGGATGGCTGGAATACAATGTGAGACGAGCATTGGGGATTGAGGTAGCTACAGAGGATGAAGTACAACTGGGAAAAGAACAGGTGCTTGGAACCATTACGGCATTGTATGCTTATCAGGAAAAGGTGCTGATGATGAAGAGGTGGTTGAAATATGATAGATAATGCTATCCCATATAAAAGTATAATTATGCGCTGCGACCGGATGGAAAAAAGTGCATTTCGAGAATTGGCTTCCGAGGTGGAGATGGAGTTCTATAAAACAGGAATGGAAGCCGTGTGGGTGCAGGTACAGAAATCTGCCGAAGAGTTCGAAAAAGAGTCTAACGAACAGGTGAAAGCGTACTTTATGGAAAGGTATGGCTGTAAACCATCAGAGTTGGAAAAACGATGTATTTTTTTAAAAGACAACCGCAAGGAAGAATACATTGGAACTTGTATGGCCTGGTTTGAAACAAAGGGGGACAAGGTGGTTCCGGTATTGCATTGGCTGGCTGTGGCGGATGAGTATTCAGGAAGAGGTTATGCGAGGATGTTGATTACCCAGGTGATGATTCTTTTTGAGAAGTATGCACCTGGGCAGAAGATATACCTGCATACCCAACCATGGTCGTATCGAGCGATTAAGCTTTATAACGACTTTGGCTTTTGCATATCCAGATACGATGTTTATGGAACGGCAGTAAATGAGTATGAAGAAGCAATGGAGATTTTAGGAAAATACATGTCAGAAGAGGCGTATGAGAAGTTAGTGCTGACAAGTGTGGAATAAAATATTGAACAAAAGTGGCAAGCAAGGCAAGCCTGTACAGGTTTTGCAAATATGCAAGCAGTGCATCGGTGCGCACTCGGCAGCTTTTGCTTGTTGGGACATTATCCCAAACCCATCGAATTCTTCAAATTGCATTTTGAAGAAGCTACGCCGTTGGCTAATAATTGAATAAATTAATATGAGGCAGATTTCTAATTTGAGGAATCTGTCTTTTTTAGTATTTGTGATAATGTTGATGATGTCGTTCGTTGTTTTTACGAGTATGGACTCGTAGAATGTACGATTCAAGACTCGTAAAAAGTACGATGTAATAATACTAATATTAATAAGACTGATTATAGTAATACTTATCTTATCTATCAGGAGGATGATGTGAAGTGATAGGATTTTAATTTGCCGGATAATCCTTTTTATAAAATTTTGCAGGTGTAAGATATTTTCTAACACTCATGTTATGAGGGTGTAGCTGTTCAACGTAGTTGAACATTCTGAGGGGATTGGGGATACTCCACAACAAGCCAAAAGGCATGAAGTATATACGAATGCACTGCTTGCCATTTTGTAATTGCAGAAAATGTAAGTACAGTAGGAATAGACTTTTGGTACAATATTTGGGTAACGACTTTCTGTTTTGTCTGAAGTAAAATAGGTTCAAATGAGGTCTAACTTAAGAGTGGGTCTCATAGTATTGGAGAGAAGGACAAGCAGAGGGGGTGGAGATTCCGCTTGAAACAGAGGAAACTAAATTATCGTTTTCACAATCCGAATTCAGCGGAGGATACCGCTAACTACTTATGTAAGATTTTGATTGAAGCCAATGCTGGGAAGGTAGAACGGGTGTTACAAGAAGCAATGGTGAAGTGTACAGAAGAAAGTGAGTACATAGTAGAGCCGGAAACGGTGGAGATGGTGGAGGAGCCGGTGAGTATAAGACGTAGAAGTGTAGGAGGACGCTAAGGAACAGAGAAAATTGAGGATGGCAATAGATTAATGGATATTTTCATGTTATACTAACAGCGTCTCTATTGGAGCATATTATTTACTTGTTAGGAGAAGATATGAAACTTTCTAAACATCAAAAGAAAATAGTCGATGCAATTATTAGTGGGAAAGTATATGACATTCCAACATATTTGAAGGAATTTAAGAAAGTGCACACAGGACAGTATAATCTGACAAAGCCACTTGATAAATTTTCTAAGGCTGAAGGAGGAAAACAATATAAAGTTATCATTGATGAGGATAAAGCCTATATAAAAAGCAAATCCCCCATAGATATGGGATTTGGAACATATTACACTGATACAAAAATTCGAAAACCAAGTATACCAGATGATGCGTGGGAATATCAGGAGGCGAAATTAATTAGTAATATTAAACCTGTTGAAGTTGAATATTTGGATAGAACATTCAGTTTTGATTTTGTTGAGAATGGAGTAAATATTGCTAATAGCTTTGATGATATTATAGAATTTATGAGTTTGTGGACTTTTTTGTGTCAGGAATCCTTGGTTTTGGAAGTTTCTAAAGATATCACAGCTGAGGAATTGGGATTATTGTTTGAATTAAAACCTTGTGAACCAAAACCTGAAGAACCTTTTGTTGTTCTTAAGCATAATCAGTTAGATTCTACACTTAAACCAATCATTCGAATAAATCCAGATAGCAATGAATTTTATGATTCACAACCAACATTTCTGATGACATCGTATATGGATGAGAAGTGGGTGATAAATGAAGAACATTTAAAAAACTGTGAAAACTATATTGGAAGGAAGATACTTCCGACTGCTAAATTACGTGTTTATGCTCAACAATTTTATACTACTTCTGGAGAATGGCAGTATAGAATTCCATTAATTATATCGATTATTGCTCTGCTGATTTCATGTTTGCCAATAGTAGAGACGTTGTTTTCTCCAGAGGAGCCGAACTATCTTGTTACTATTAGTCAGCAATTAGAAGAAATTGAAGAATATTTAGAAAATGGTGAGTTTAAGAAAGAGGTTTCAGAAGAGATACAAGCAATAAGGACTGAACTCAAGGAGGTTAAAGAATCGGTCGATAAAGTGGATGAAAATATCGGTATAGAGAGTGTTGAATCAAAAATCGCACAAATAGAAGCTTTGTTGGAATCACTATTACAAGGCAAAGAATAACAGGAAAATTGTATTGCTATATAACGTGTGCTTTGTGAACAAAAATAAAATTATTATGTTAAAAACAGATGCAAAAAGTGAACATATGTGCTATAATATAAATAACTATACAAAAAATGGAAGAAGGTTATGTGTGTTGACAAACGAAGAAAAATATGTTGCCAAGATACTTTTTAAAAATAAGGTTTTACAGTATAAAGGTCAATCGTTTGAAGATTTTTTTGTTTCTGTTATGACGAAAGCGGAACATGGCTTTCAGCCGGTAAAAGCATATGGTAATATAGGCGATAGAAAAAATGACGGTTTTGTGAGAAGTACAGGCACCTATTATCAAGTTTATGCTCCAGAAGAGATTAGTAAAGAAAAGACGATAGGAGATGCTGTAAAAAAGCTTGAGACTGATTTCAAAGGTTTGTATGAAAACTGGAATGATATATGCGAAATAAAGAAGTATTATTTTGTTGTAAATGATAGGTATGAGGGTTTGCCAGCACCTATTCTTCAAAAGGTGTGTGAATTGAATTCGGATCCGCTATATTCTGGCATAGAGATTCTTACTTTTACAGCAAAGGAGCTACAAAGAGTATTCGAGTCGTTGAATGAAATGGACATGCAGGAAGTGGTTGGATTTATTCCGGATGTGTCTATTGGGATGATTGAATATGATGCATTGAATGAAGTCGTAAAATATTTACTGGATGCAGAATTACCGGAGTATACAGGTGATAAATTGGTGGTGCCAGATTTTGCAGAAAAGATTATATTTAATAATTTGAGCAAAGAGATAGAGGTAAAACTTACTACTGGTAGTTATCAAGAAGGTTTATTAAATAAATATTTTAATGAAAATCCGGGAATAAAAGAAGTTTTACAGAAGAAGTTTAATGCTTTATACTTGCAGGCATGTGAAATTATTGCGGATTCACAAGAAAATGTGGCAGACTGTAGGTGTTATTACATTTTAGAAAGTTCGGCTCCCAAAAGAACCATGCCGATATTTACATGTATTTGGGTTTTGATGGCATATTATTTCTCAACATGTGATATATTTGAAGAGCCAAAATAAGAGATACAAATAATAACAGAAAGGATGGGGAAAATGATATTACCAAAAAAGCAATTATCAATTAATGAGTCATTTTTCGGATTTGGTGGTTTTCTTCTTCAACAACTATCTAAACCGATGACGATAGATGAACTTTGGGAATATTATAAGGATTCATATTCGAATAGAAAGTACCCAATTAAATTTTCTTTTGACCAATATATAATGGCGTTGGATTATTTGTTTATTATCGGTGCAATAAAAAAAGATGAAAGGGGGCTACTGTGCTATGAAGTTGATTAGTTTGAGTGCAAATAAGCAGTCGTTTCATCCGGTTGTTTTTAAAGATGGAATTAACATAATTGTAGGAAAGCAAGTTGCACCTCATAATGAGAATGATGGCAATACATATAATGGTGTTGGAAAATCATTAACATTGCATCTAATTCATTTTTGTCTGGGAGCGAAGAAAATTGATTCTTTTGCAAAAGCTATTCCCGATTGGGAATTTACTCTGAAGTTTGAAATAGATGGGGAAGAGTATTATTGTACAAGAACAACAAATGACCAAAATAAAATTGAATTTAATGGAGAGGTATTAAAACCAAAAGAAGTACAGGAAAGATTGCTCGAACTCTGTTTTGGACTGAAGGACACGCCAAAAGATATGACGTGGACTACGCTATTTTCTCGTTTCATTAGAAGATATCGGTTATGTTACTCAATGTATGATGCATTTGTTCCTAGAGAAAGTGATTACAGCAAAATTTTGAATAACTGTTATTTGTTGGGTATTGATAAGGAACTAATTGTTGCCAAGAGAGAACTTCGAGACAAGCAAGTGGCAGCGATAGCAACAGAAAAGGCAATAAAAAAGGACCCTCTTTTTCGACAGTATTATTTGGGAAAAAACGATGCGGAATTGGACGTTGCTGATTTAGAATACCGAATTGCTGAACTCGCAAGAGAGATTGCAGCTTTTAAGGTGTCAAACAATTATCATGAGCTGGAAAGAGAGGCTGATGAAAAGAGTTACCAAAAGAAGGAGTTGGAAAATAAAAGGGTTCTGGTTAGCACATATATAAAAAATATAGAAGATTCTACTAAAGAGACTGATGAGGTAAAGGAAGAAAAACTTTTAAAAATTTATGAGGCGGCTCAAATAGAGATTCCCGAAATGGTAAAGAAGAATCTTGAGGAAGTGACTAGGTTTCATAGTGATTTATTATCTACGAGGAATGCAAGACTTCGTAAGGAATTGGCAAAGCATAAAGCTGAGTTGCAGGAGATTGATGATAAAATTATTAGTCTAGGACGGAGAATGGACGAACTACTCGATTATTTGAATTCGCATGGTGCATTAGAAGAATATGTTGCCTTGACCAAACAGTTATCTTCTTTACAGAATGAACTAAATAGAATTCAGGAGTATCAAAAGATACTGAAAGCTTATCGGGACACTAAACTGAGCATAAAATCTGCTATGATTGAACAGGATAAGGCGGCAGATGCATATCTTGAGGAAGAAAGTAAATATTTGGAAACTTTGCGGAATAAGTATTGGGAGTATGCTAAACGTTTCTATCCAAAGAAAAAGAGTGGTTTAGTTATCAAAAACAACTCGGGAGAAAATTTGCTTAGGTATATGTTGGAAGCTCGAATAGAAGATGATTCTTCTGATGGTGTAAACGAGGTGAGAATGTTCTGCTTTGATTGGTTGATATTGAATTGCCAGATAAGTAAAATGCAGTTCATTGCCCATGATAGTAGAATGTATGCCAATATGGACCCGAGACAAAGAGAAACACTTTTTAGAATTGTGTATGAAACATGTACGGAGAAAGATTTTCAATATATCTGTTCTATTAACGAGGATGCCCTTGATTCATTTGAAAATATGATGGGAACAGAAGAGTATCAGAATATTGTGAAGAACAATATCATTTTGGAACTCAATGATGATGCTCCGGAAAGCAAGCTGCTTGGAATTCAAATAGATATAGATTTGGAGGACAAAAGTAAAGCGGCGGATGATATGAATTAAAATATGTAAACATAAAAGAGGAATGCCTTATAAACAATGGAGGCATTCCTTTTTTAGTGTTTACATTTGGTTTTTGCGTGCTATAATAGTTGTAACAGAACGCAACAACTCTAACAGAAAGGTTAACCGTCATGAACATCGCCGCATACTGCCGAGTATCCACAGATAAAGGAGACCAGCTCAACAGCTTAGAAACTCAAAAAGAGTTTTTCTTAGAATATACCAAACGCACGGGGGACAACCTGATTAAATTATATGCAGACGAAGGTATTTCTGGAACTAAAATCAAGAATCGTAAAGAATTCCAGCGTATGCTTGCAGACGCAGAAAAAGGCTTATTTGATATGGTTGTGGTAAAGGATATTTCCCGATTTGCCAGAAATACCGTTGATTTGTTACAGAGCGTCCGTAAGTTAAAATCGCTCTGTATCGAGACGCAGTTCCTGACTGCCAATATGACCAGTATGGGTAATTCTGAATTCGTATTAACTATCTTCGGTGCATTGGCTCAGGAGGAAAGTGCCAACACTTCAAAGCGCATTAAATTCGGTAAGAAGGTGAATGCAGAGAAAGGTCGTGTGCCTAACATTGTTTATGGATACGATAAGACCATCGGCGACTATTTCAATCTATCTATCAATGAAGAGGAAGCCAAGGTTATTCGTCAGATGTTTACCTGGTACACTGAGGAAGGTTACGGCGCAGCTAAGATTGCCAATATGCTCAATGACCGTGGGATCAAAACCAAGCGAGGAAACAACTGGAGTCAGAATTCCATATGCCGTATTTTGACCAATGAGATATACACCGGCAAGATTATTAATGGCAAGGAGGAGATTGCGGATTTCCTGACCGGGCAGAGAAAAGAAAAGGATGAATCGGAATGGTTGGTGACTATCCGGCCGGAGCTTCGTATCATTGATGATGAAACCTTTGATAAAGCACAGGGGATTCTGAAAGGTCGTCATGCTTCCTTCAAATTGACTCATGAGCGTCAGAGCAACAAGTATTTATTCTCTACATTAATTAAATGCAAGGACTGTGGCTGGTCTTTTCGTAGAACCGTTCGTCAGTATAAAAACACCTATGTACGTTGGGTGTGTTCCGGTCACAATGGGCGTGGTGCGGATAGTTGCCCTAATGCTATTACAGTGGATGAGGGAGAACTGATTCAGGTATTGCAGGAGTATTTTCAGGAAGTACTCAGCAAGAAAAAAAGAGTGATTGAGCATGTGACAAAAGAGTTCCAGCGCATCTACAAGGCAAAGGATGAGAATGTAGAGTATGAAAAGGAACTGAATGCGGAGCTAAGCCGACTGCGTAAGTCCCGTGAGAAATATATGGACATGTATACCGATGATTTAATTTCCAGAGAGGAATTAAACGAGAAAATCGGTGGCATGAGAAAAGAGATTGATAGATTGGAAAATGAACTGAAAATGGTATCTTACAATCTGACAAAGGGAGAGCAGTTGGAAGCAATTCTAAACAGCACTTTTAAAGAGATGGAAGATATCACAGATGTTCATGAAATGACTAATACACAATTGAAGCGTCTCATCAATAAAATTGAAGTAGACAAGGACGGCAATGTGGATATTTACTTGCGTCTTATCGGTGACTTGGGATTAGATGAAACTGTGCTTATCGAAGGAACAGAGAGTGCAGAGGGAGCAGAAGAAATCGCTGAAAGCGCAACAGAAACATCCACAAACGAAACCGTTCCAAATTGTACCAACCATACATAAGGACTGCACAGAACGACTGATGCAGATTAATCCCACATTGGCAAAACAGGCCAGAAAGGTGTTAGACGTAAATAAGTCAGAGCGACATATCAGGGGCGGCCTGGCAACTAAGGAAAAGTACTTGCATCAACACATACCTATGAAGTAAAATGAGATAAGAAATAGTAGAAGGGTTTAACATAGGATTAAGCGATGTTATATACAGATAAGGATTTAAGGAAGCTGATTATTCCTTTGGTCATGGAGCAGTTTCTTACCCTGCTGGTGGGCATGGCGGATACGGTTATGATATCCGGTGTGGGGGAAGCAGCGGTATCGGGCGTATCCTTAGTGGATACTATAAATGTACTGATTATAAATATTTTTGTGGCATTTGGTACCGGCGGTGCTGTAGTGGCAGGACATTTTCTGGGGCAGAAGGATGTGAAAAAGGCCAGTAAGGCGGCCTGGCAGACCACACTGTTTTCAGTATTGGTGGCAGTGGTAGTGACCATGGTGTTTATTGTATTTCATGATGGGTTGTTGCATTTAGTATTTGGTAACGTGGAAGAAGCGGTTATGGAGAATGCCAAGGATTATTTAATTATTACGGCATTGTCCATTGCGCCATTGGCGTTGTATAATTCTTGTGCAGGAATGTTGCGTGCTATGAGTGATTCCAAGACTACCATGTGGATATCCGTATTAATGAATATTATTAATATTTCCGGTAATGCAGTGCTTATTTATGGTTTTGCAATGGGAGCGGCCGGCGCTGCATGGGCGACGACGCTAAGTCGCGTGGTGGCGGCAGTCATTATTTTTGGATTTATGTTTCGCCGTCAAAAGGATATTAATTTCTGTGGTCAGCTTACACTGCGGTTTGAATGGGAGTACATTAAGAGGATTTTGTACATTGGTGTTCCCAATAGCTTGGAAAACAGTATGTTTCAATTAGGTAAGATTTTGACCTTGAGCATGGTATCGGCTTATGGGACTTATTCCATTGCTGCAAATGCAGTATGCAATACATTGGCAGGCTTTAATGTGTTGCCGGGATTAGCAATCAATAATGCGTTGTTGGCGGTAGCTGCAGTATGTGTAGGCGCCGGAGAGTTTGAACAGGCCAGATATTATACAAAGAAGCTTATGAAGGTAGCAACCGTGTTTTTGGCGAGTATGACGATTCTGATATTGTTTGGAGCGGATTGGATTATTGGTTTCTATAACTTAAGCCCCCAGGCTTCACAGTTGGCAGTGAAAGTGTTCTCGTATCATGGTATTATGGCAGTATTTTTTTGGATACCTTCTTTTTCCTTACCGAATACATTGCGTGCGGCAGGAGATGTGGTGTGGAGCATGACCATTGGGATTGTGTCCATGTGGGTATTTAGATTGTGTTTGTCGTGGTTGTTAGGCACGTATTTGGGTATCGGTCTGATGGGTATTTGGATTGCAATGACAGTGGATTGGATGTTCCGCGGGTTGTGTTATGCAATACGTTTTAAGGGACATAAATGGGAAAAGGCATAGAGGTACAAAGGAGAAGTTTTATGAATGTGAATTTTGAGTTTTTTGACAAGGAGCCTATTGAAAACCTGATTACCTGCTTAAATTACAAGATGGACAAGGTTATTTTCTTCGGACACAGTGATTTGATGAATCAGGAAAGAATAGAAAACACCAGAAATTCGTTGAAGACGATATGCGGCATTACAGATATAAGGTTTATAGAAATGAGTAAGAAAAATCTTTACAGGGTGCTTGAGGTATTGGAAAAGGAAATACAGGTGGAAATGAAGCGGGGAAGTCATTGCTTTTTTGATTTGACCGGCGGAGAGGGTTTGATTTTGGTTGCCATGGGTATACTTTCTACCCGCTTTCAGACACCCATGCATCAGTATAATGTGTGGAAAAACGAATTGAATACGTTAAATAACAGAGAGTTCCCCGGATTAGAAGAATTGGCAGAACCTCGTAAGATTAAGTTGACCTTAGATGATGTAATAGCCATGTGGGGTGGTAGTATTAATTACAAGCAACAGAAGGTAGTGAAGAGCCAGATGGATGATCCTGCATTTGTAGAGGATTTTCAGAAGTTGTGGAGCGTGGCAAAAAGGGATTCCAGAAGATGGAATGGATTGTCAGGGGTATTTAAGAAACTTTTGAATAAAGAGGATGATGATTTAAATGTTATTGTATCTCGAAAAGAGTTGATAAGAGCCGTCCAGCAGTCTAGTGGAATTACTTATAAGCAAGCTGAAATAATGATTATGGAATTAGGTACAGTAGGCATATTAGAAAATGTTTGGAGCAGTCCGGAAGCGATAGGCTATAAGTACAAAAATGCTATAATAAAGGAATGTATGCTGGATGCCGGATGTGCATTGGAACTGCATGCATATTATGAAAAGGCGCAGGATGAGAGATATACAGACTGTCGTGTGGGAGTACATATTGACTGGGATGGTGATACCACCGGTCCGGAGTTGGATGTAGAAAATGAGATTGACGTATTAGCATTAGAAGGCTATATTCCGGTATTTGCATCTTGCAAAAATGGTAAGGTAAATCAGATGGCTTTATACGAACTTGAAACGGTAGCCAGAAGATTTGGTGGCCGTTATGTGCGTAGGGAATTGATTGCCGGGCAATACATGACAGAAGGATATGAAACCCGTGCAAAAGAAATGGGGATTGAAGTAATTTATGTATAGTGAGACTTGCACAGATATGCAGTCATAAAATAAAGGCCGGACAGTTGTCCGGCCTCATTTTATATTACTCTGTAATATGCTTTAAAGTATCTAATACTACATCCGCATCAAAAGGTTTGGTGATAAATTCATCTGCACCACGCTTTAATGCATCAACCATTTTCTCCTTCTGACCAGCGGCAGTAATCATAACAACCTTAGAATCAGGATTAGCTTTTTTAATTAAAGTTAAGGATTCAATACCATCCATTACCGGCATGGTGATGTCCATGGTTACGATATCCGGAGTCAATTCTTTGTATTTCAGGTAGCCTTCTTCACCATTGGTTGCTTCACCTACTACTTCAAAGCCACCCTGCTCTAAAACACCTCTTAAAATTCTTCTGGATGTTCTGGAATCATCCACTAATAACACTGTTGCCATAATAATCTCCTCCTACACAAGTTCTGCTACTGTAAAGAATAAGCACTGGTCACCTATGCGAACAGGTACCTTGCAAATGTTTTTCGCTTTGTTAGTTACATCTACGTATTCCGGAGGCATTAACTCCAGGAATTCGCCGTGTCTGCTCATGGAAGAAGCGTATAAGCCGTTTACACAGTTAAGAAATTCACCTGCCGCATCCAAGGAATCCATATCAATCTGTTCGAATTCTTCCTGACCGAAAACAGAAGCAGTTTTTAATAAGGCACCGCAACCTTCTGATAAGCAATCAACAATACCTTTGCTACCTGCCAAAGACTGACTTACCTGACCTTCAGCCGGGAAAGCATCTACCATGGTAACATCACCTATAGATACACGTCTGTCGATTAAACGGATAAAGGTACGAACTGCGATAGAAATAACCTCTGCATATTGTTTGCCTTCAGTAGGGAGGAAGAGCGGGACAATACGTTCTACTTCGTCACTCTTAATATCTTCCATTTCGGAGTTGCTGTAACCCTTTGCTTGACGGAAGTCATTTAATACATTGTCGATTTCTTCCATGGTTATGTATCCGCTGTCCACCAATGTCTGTACAAACATTAAATAGGCATTGCCTTGTTGTTTTAATAATTTACCGACCTGTTCTTCGGTTAAATACCCCTTGCTGACAGCAATGTCACCAAAACGTTGATCCATGATTGCCTGTAATTTGTTTACTTCATCGGTCTGTGCTAAAGTCATCATACCTTCTGAAACAGCGATTAAACCTAACTTTACACGAACAGAATCCTGCTTGTCCAAAGTTTCCTTTAACTGTTCATCGGTAATCTTACCGGTTTCTACCAGATAATTGCCAAGAATATAATCTACCATAATATGCCTCTCCCATCTTAAATTTCTGTTTTCCGGAAAAATATGTCCGAAAAGTAAAGAAAATTTAAAAGTTTTTTCCTAATTTTCAGTATATCGCTTGGGAATAGACGTGTCAAGAAATAAATGTATGGATGTATTACTTTATTGGTAGAATATTTGTCACAGTTGTGATAGTATGAAATTATGGGAAGTAGGTCGTTCGTTGGGGGCGGCGTATAGTATATATGAGAATGATATATAAGCGTATGGGAGGAAAGAAAATAATGCAAGTAACAGACTATAAGAACTTCAATCCGGCATCATCCAAGGATATTACCAGAGCCTATTTTGATAGTTTGTTGTTGGAGGAACGTCTGATGGATAGTGTGGTTCCCAGTACGGAAATGGAGCTTTACGGAAAGAAATTTCACACACCTATTATGACGGCGGCATTGTCACATATCGGAACCTTTCATCCGGATATGCCCAATGGTATGGTACAGTATGCACAGGGAGCAGCGATTGCCGGTGCGGTACATTGGATAGGTATGGGCAGTGATGAAGAGTTTGAAGCAGTTGCGGCTACAGGGGCTCCTACCATACGTATTATTAAGCCTTATGCGGC
Source organism: Acetatifactor sp. (assembly GCA_045634745.1). GTDB lineage: Bacteria > Bacillota > Clostridia > Lachnospirales > Lachnospiraceae > Acetatifactor. The sequence goes on from JAZRAX010000003.1 coordinate 145,361, forward strand.
GGAAGAGAAGATTTATGAGCAAATTCGATGTGCAGAAGCTAACGGAGCATTGGCGGTAGGTATGGATATTGACCACATGTTTGATTTAAAGGGTAATCCGGATATCTGTGTGGGTGAGGAAATGGCTGTAAAATCATCAGAGGATTTGCGCAAATACATAGAATTTACGAAGTTACCCTTTATAGTAAAAGGGGTATTGAGTGTGCATGATGCGGTAAAGTGTGCTGAAATCGGTGTACAGGGGATTGTAGTGTCGCATCATGGCGGTAGATTGAATTATGCTGTACCGCCACTTTATATATTGCCGGAGATTGTAAAGGCAGTAGGAGATAAGATGCCTATTTTTGTGGACTGTGGTATTTGTTCAGGAATGGATGCGTATAAGGCATTGGCTTTGGGAGCTACAGCAGTAAGTGTAGGTGTACATCTAATACCGTATATTCGTCAAGGTGGCGCGGATGCTGTGGCAGAACGCATCGTGGCTATGACAGAAGAGATGAAGGGTGTTATGGCATATACAGGCGTGGCAGATACGAAGAGTTTTGATGCTACGATAATACATCGGCTTGCATTTTAAGAATTGGAACATGGTTTAGTAAGAGAACTGCAGATGTATGAATGAAGCGTGTGTAAGTTTGAAAAGGAAAGATGAATGAGACTTGGTGGGAATGTTTTTTATAATGGAACGGATCCGGAAGAATATGCATTGGCACATGTGAAAAAGGGCTTTGGCGCAGCGCTTTGTCCGGATTGGGTATCGCTTGAGAATCCGGCGGGTGTAAAGGCTTTTAAGGATGCCATGAAAAAGCATGATGTTCGTATTGCTGAGGTAGGGGCTTGGTGTAATCCAATGCATCCGGACAAGCAGGAAGCGGAAGCACAAATTCAGTATATGATAGGACGGCTTCGTTTGGCAGAAGAATTGGAGGCAGCTACTTGTGTGAATATTTTGGGAACCAAGCAGACCGGTTATTGGTGTGGTCCTCATAAGGAGTGTTATAGTGAAAGTTTTTTTGAAGAAGCGGTAGAGGTCAGTCAGCGAATTATTGATGCAGTGAAGCCTTCGCATACTAAGCTTTCCTTTGAAATGATGCCATACTGTTTTTTAGATTCTCCCCAGGAATATTTACGGTTTTTAGAAGCTGTGAACCGAAGCGCAGCAGGAGTACATTTGGACATTTGCAATACCATGAATCATCCCAGACGTTTTTATAATAATGCAGCTTTTATTAGAGAAACTTTTGGCTTATTAAAGGAGAATGTGGTAACATTGCATTTGAAGGATATTGCAATGCGAGAGGATATTCTAACAGTAGCGTTTGAAGAAGTATTACTAGGAACCGGTGGAATAGAATATGTGACGCTTATGGAAGAGATTGCCAGCTTGCCTGAGGATACGCCGGCCATGTTGGAACATTTGGAAACAGAGGCAGAGTATATAAAGGCAGCGCAGGCGGCCTGTGAGTTTGCACAGCAGGCCGGTATGCATAAGCAAGGCAATGTATGGCTGCGATAGGTTAAATTGCAGAGTGAACAGAAGTAAAATAAAGAAGGAATTGTTTTCAGAAAGAAGAGGGAAATAAAATGCCAAAATTAAGTAACAGAGTACAGACCTTTACGGATTCCGTAATACGTCGAATGACCCGCATCAGTGATGAACACGGAGCCATTAATTTGTCTCAGGGATTCCCGGATTTTGACCCACCAAAGGAGATTATGGATGCCTTGGCAAAGGCTGCTTATGAAGGACCGCACCAGTATTCTATTACTTTTGGTGCAGAGAATTTTAGAGAGGCACTTGCCAGAAAACAGGGCAAGGCCATTGGGAGAGAAATTGATCCGGATAAGGAAATTGTGGTTACTTGCGGTGGTACAGAAGCCATGATGTGTGCCATGATGACTATTTGTAATCCGGGAGATAAGGTATTGGTATTTTCTCCTTTTTATGAAAATTATGGTGCAGACGCTATTTTGTCCGGCGCAGATCCGATTTATGTGCCGTTGGTACCGCCGGAGTACAACTTTGATATAAGTATTATTGAGAACGGATTTAAGCAGGGAGCGAAAGCGATTATTGTCTGCAATCCTTCCAATCCTTGTGGTAAAGTATTTAGCCGGGAAGAACTGGTTGCCATCGGTGAATTGGCTTTAAAATATGATGCATTTGTGGTAACGGATGAGGTGTACGAGCATATGGTATATGCACCGAACCATCACACTTGTATGGCATCTCTGCCGGGGATGTATGAGCATACGATTACCTGTAATTCCCTGTCCAAGACTTATTCTATTACAGGCTGGCGTTTGGGCTATTTAATTGGACCGGAAGAAGTGATTGAAGCGGCAAAGAAGGTACATGATTTCCTGACGGTAGGTGCTGCGGCTCCATTGCAGGAGGCAGCAACAGTAGGTCTAAATTTTCCGGAAAGTTATTACGAGAATTTGCTAGCAGTTTACACGAAGAAGCGTGATTATTTCTTAACAGGTTTGGACCGCATAGGTTTAAAACATAATGTACCCCAGGGAACCTATTTTGTGATGATTGATATCCGGGAGTTTTTGGATTTGCCACAGTTTAAAGGCTGGAGCGATTTGGAATTCTGTGAATGGATGATTAAGAATATTGGCGTGGCAGCCGTGCCCGGTTCCAGCTTCTTTAAGGAGGAGGTAAACCATTTGATTCGTTTGCACTTTGCAAGAGAAGAAAAGACCTTGGATGAAGCGCTGGCACGTTTGGCAAAATTACAGGAGTTATTGAAATAATGAAAACAAAATCAACCTATTTTTGCAGTTACTCCATTGGGGCAAATCCCTATGAGGAGGTCGCGCAGATTTGTAGTATGTATGGCAGCAGGATTCTTTTGATTGGCGGTGAGAAGGGTTTAAATGCCGGCAAAGAGCGTCTTGAAAAGTATTTAACAGGCAGCGGATTGGAGCTTGTGGATACGGTGTTGTATGGAAATGACTGCACATATGAAAGTATAGATAAATGGGCAGTACATGCCCGTGAAATAAAGGCGGATATGATATTCGGCATGGGAGGTGGCAAGGCTTTGGATACTGCCAAAGGTACGGCAGACAGAGCTGGACTTCCGGTATTTACTTTTCCTACCATTGCAGCCACTTGTGCAGCAACTACGGCACTTTCCGTGGTGTATAAAGAGGATGGTAGTTTTGATAGTTTTTACTTCTATGACAGACCGGCCAGACATTGCTTTATTGATTTAGGTATTATAGCCAAGGCACCGGCGCATTTTCTGCAGGCAGGTATGGGAGATACTATAGGAGAGTTTTTTGAATGTCACTTTTCCGCCAGAGGTGATAAGCTGGAGCACAGTTCTGCATTGGGACGGGAAATCAGTAATATGTGTTATACGCCGCTGTTGGAATACGGTGTACAGGCATTAAAGGATTGCAAAGCGCACCAAGTGACTGTGGCTTTGGAACAGGCGGTGCTGGCGAATGTGGTAAGCACCGGTCTGGTTTCCTTAATGGTTCTGGATGATTATAATTGTGCCATTGCTCATTCTGTTTATTATGGATTGGTGCTTTTGCCGGGTTTTGAAGAAAAATACTTGCATGGTAATGTGGTTGCGTACGGAGTATTGGTACAGTTGGCAGTGGATGGGGACTTAGAAGAGGCAAGACGTGTGAAATCATTTATGAAGGAGCTGGATATTCCCACTACTTTGGCTGAGATGGAGGTTCCTGTGGAGGAAGAATATTTGCAGGCGGTTTTAACAGAAACGGTAACCGGTCCGGATATGGAGCATATTCCTTATAAAGTAACTGAAGAAATGATTTTTGAAGCTATGAAAGTAGTTGAAGAATTATAAAGAAGCATGGAAGTGATGTGATATCAATTTTCGAATGTGAAGAATGGAGGAAAACGTGAAAGAAAGTAGTATTAATACCAAAAATATTTTGAAGTTCGTTATTTGTTCTGCAATCGGTATTTCCATGTTTTTATTGCCGGTTCCCAAGGATGGTACATTTACCACTTTGTTGGATTTTGTAAAGAATTTTTTGTTAGGCTTGTTTGGTGGTTCTTTGCCATACATATTGATGGTTATGATTGTAGTATCTGCAATTATGAGTTTGTATGATTTTATCTGTAAGCCGGAATGGATTCGCAAAAATCATTATTTGAAAAAGGCATTTTCCACCACGCCGTTTTATTTAGTATCAAAGTTAATTGGTGCGGTTGTGGTGGTTTTGGTAGTATTGAATATAGGTCCTGAATTTATCACATCCATAGATACCGGTGCGACCATGGTAGATTTGTGCGGTACATTGTTTTGTATTGTAATCGGTTTCAGTTTCTTCCTGCCCTTTTTGACAGATTGTGGAATTATGGAGTTTTTGGGAGTGATTTTGAAGCCGGTGGTACGTCCCTTATTTAAGGTACCGGGAAGAGCATCTGTGGATTTAATTGCGTCTTGGTTCGGCGCTTCCAATGCAGCTGTTATTTTAACACGTGAGCAGTACATGAAAGGTTTTTATACCAAGCGTGAAGCAGGCTATATTATGACCAACTTCTCCCTGGTATCCATTCCTTTCTGTTTGTTAATTGCAGAAACGATTGGTATTGCAGATAAGTTCCCGGCATTTTACCTGACCATTTGTGTGGTTGGTGTTTTGCTGGCAATTATTTTGGTTAGAATTCCACCCATTCGTACCATTCCCGATACTTATCAGGAACAGGTGGGTAAACAGCTTAACGAGGAAGTGCCCAATGAAAAGGGAACCTTTAATTATGCGTTGGAATTAAGCTGTAAGCGTGCGGAGAAGTTCAATGCCAAGGATGTTATTGCAGGTGGATTTGAGGTAGTAGTGGGTATGTTCTTTGACCTAATCCCTATTGTTATTGCATGGGGAACTGTGGCACTGATTATTGCTACATATACGCCGGTATTTGACTGGATTTCTTATCCTATGGGCTTGTATTTACAGGTACTTGGGGTAGAAGAGGCGTTTGCAGTGGCTCCGGCTACGTTGATAGGATTTACAGACATGTTTATTCCTGCACTTTTGATTACCGGTATAGAGTCTGTAAAGACCAAGTTTATCATTGGTGTATTATCATTGGTCCAGATTATTTATTTGACAGAGGTGGGCGCTATTATTATTAAAAGTGAGATTCCACTGAATTTTTGGAAGTTATTGATTTTATTCCTGGAAAGAACGATTATTGCTATTCCACTAATTGTATTAATGGCAAATTTATTATTGTAAGATGGTAAAAGGTCTGCCTGCTGCCGAATGTGCAATGGGCAGACTGATTTGTAGTATGGGTAGATATATGATGAATGCAAAAAGATATGTAATGTTAGATTCCTTACGAGGATTAACGTTGATTAGTATGATTGCTTACCATACAGTGTGGGATATGGTGTATATATTTGATGTGAAATGGGATTGGTACAAGTCCGACATGGCTTATGTTTGGCAACAGAGTATTTGCTGGTGTTTTATTTTGCTTTCAGGATTTTGTTGGTCATTTGGAAGGTCGAAGTGGAAGCGGGGGCTGACGGTTTTTCTGGCTGGTATGGTGATTACAGTGGTGACTTTGATTACTATGCCACAGGAACGTATTATTTTCGGTGTGCTGACCTTTTTGGGAACGGCTATGCTTTTGATGATACCCTTGGATAAGATTTTCAGTAAGTGCAAACCCATGCTGGGTTTTATAATGAGTTTTCTGTTGTTTTTGGTGGTGAGGAATGTGAATGAAGGAGAGCTGGGCTTTGAAGATATTGTGCTGATGGAATTGCCGGAGACCTGGTATCACGGCTGGGTGGCAACGTTCCTAGGATTTACAGAAGGCAGTTTCTTTTCTACAGATTACTTTTCTCTGTTTCCGTGGATTTTTCTTTTTATGGCAGGATATTTTTTGCATGGTGTTATCAAGCAAAAGGAATGGTTGGCGTATTTGCAGAAGGGGCAATGTGCAGTATTGGAGAATTTGGGTAAGAATTCCTTGTGGATTTACATGTTACATCAACCCATTGCGTATGGTGTGTTGTGGGTGATTTTCAGGCTGCTATAGGATACAGGATTGTTTCTGAGAAAAAGCTAGGTGTATTAGGAAAAAGATAAAGCAAACGGGCAAGGTATGCATATAGGCGAAAGGAAAGAAAAAGTATTATGGCCAAAGATATGACGCAGGGGAAGATTTTTCCTTTGATTATAAAATTTACGATACCCTTGGTGCTGGGCAATTTATTACAGTTAACCTACAATGCGGTAGACAGTATTATTGTGGGTCGTTTTGTGGGAGACGGGGCATTGGCAGCGGTTGGAACCGGTAATCCGCTGATTACGCTGATTATCATTTTCGTGCAGGGAATTTGCCTGGGGGCAGGTGTGTTGGTGTCCACCATGTATGGTGCCAAGGAGTACGATAGACTGAAGAGACAGGTTAGTACTGCTATGATAGCCGGATTGATTTTTTCATTGATTGTAATGATTGTTTGCTTGTTGGCGGCACCATTACTTCTACGGGTGTTGCAAGTGGACCCGGAGATTTTGGATTTAGCAGTCATATACTTAAGGATTGTACTTTGTGGTTTGGTGTTTAAATTCTTTTATAATTTTTTTGCAAGTACCTTGCGAGCGCTTGGGGATAGTACTTCGCCGCTGTTTTTTTTGAGTATCAGTGCGGTGATTAATATTTTGGGAGACTTGATTTTTGTGCTTTGGTTTTCAATGGGTGTGGTAGGTTGTGCCATTAGTACAGTAGCAAGCGAGGCATTAAGTTGTTTGCTTTGTTGGATTTATATTAAACGAAAGGTGCCCATGTTGGATTTGGGCAAGGATTGGTTCGTATTTGACAAGGGATTGTTAAAAGAGACTTTGCAATATGGCTTTGTAAGTGCCATGCAACAGTCCACAGTGCAAATGGGCAAGGTAGGCATGCAGGGCATTGTAAATACCCAGGGAATGGAGTCTACAGCAGCCTTTACGGCGGTAACGCGAGTGGATGATTTTGCACTAATACCGGAGCATAATATTAGTCATGCCATGATGAGTGTTATGGCGCAAAATCGTGGTGCCGGTAAGATGGACAGAGTGAAGGAAACCTTCAAAGTGGGTATGTGTATAGAGCTAGTGTATGGTGCGCTTGTGGGTACCGTGTTGTTCCTATTTGCAGAACCGATTATGTGGCTGTTTTCCGAGACGGAAGCAGTTATGCAGATGGGAGCCGGATATTTGAGATTGATATCTTGCATGTATGTAATCCCGGCGATTACCAATGGTATTCAAGGATATTTCAGAGGCATGGGGAATCTGAAGATTACCTTGTGGAGTAGTATAGTGAATATGGGCGCCAGAGTGTTGGCCAGCATTCCCCTGGTGTTTGTCTTCCACATGGGTGTGGAGGCTCTGCCTTGGTCGTATTTGGTAGGATGGGCTGCAATGATGGTGTATGAGGTGCCGTATTTGGTGAAGAGGAGAATGAAGGATAAATAATGAGCCGTACGCCCTATAAAAAAATAAAACCTAATGTCAGTATTCGTGCAAGCACGATACTGAGCACTAGGTTTATTTTTTTGCACTGCTTACTTAATCCGTAAAGTTGTCGAAATAACCCTGAACCAGAATGATCGGGGTTCCCTTGTCGCCGGAACCGCTGGTAAGGTCGCACAGAGAACCGAGCAAGTCGGTTAACTGTCTGGGAGTAGTACCCTGAGAAGCCATGTTACCAACTAAGTTAGAATCCTTTTCCTTGATACTCTTGGCAATAGCTTCTTTCAGTTCAGCACCGCTTAAATCCTTGAAATCATTATCAGCAAGGTATTTTAATTTCAGTTCGTTAGGTGTACCTACTAAACCGCTTGTGAAAGCAGGAGATACAACCGGGTCAGCTAATTCCCAAATCTTGCCCTGGGGATCCTTGAATGCACCGTCGCCGTAAACCATAACTTCTACATGCTTGCCGGTTTTCTTCAAAAGCTCTGCCTGAATATCCTCAACTAAGTCCTGACATTCTCTAGGGAATAATTTGATCTTGTCTTCGGTAGATTTGTTAGAACCTAACAAACCATATTTAGCGTTATATCCGCTTCCGTTAACAGGAGCAGTTAAGATATCGTCCATACCTAAAACAACTTTTGCACCATTTTCTTTTAAGATACGCTTGGTTCTTGCTCTGGTGTGGATGTCACAGGTAACAACACAGTCTGTGTAGTTAAGGATAGTCTTTGCCTGATTGGCAAAAATGACTTCAACTTCGGCACCAGCTTCAGTAATAATATCTGAGTAGTATGAAACATAATCAACGCCGGTAAACTCATGCTTGTTCTCGCCGAACAATTCACGATATTTTTCAAGAGTCAGTACATCGCAGTATGGATTAATGCCTGCATCGTCAAGCTGGTCGTAGGATAATAATGCATTACCTACTTCGTCGCTGGGATAGCTTAACATTAATACAATTTTCTTAGCACCCATTGCAATACCCTTTAAGCAGATAGCAAAACGGTTACGAGAAAGAATAGGGAAAATAACACCTACGGTTCCGCCGCCGGTTTTTGCCTTAATGTCATCTGCAATATCCTGGATAGAAGCGTAATTGCCCTGTGCTCTTGCAACGATGGACTCTGTTAATGCAACTACATCTCTGTCACGAAGTGAGAAGCCTTCGCTTTCCGCTGCTTCTAATACACTTGTAACAGTGATATCTACGAGGTTATCGCCTTCTCTAATAATAGGACCGCGGATACCTCTGGAAATAGTACCAACTTTTCTTTCCATATATAGCCTCTTCCTGCACTGTTATTAAATCATAAATTTGTGGCACAGTGCTGACACAAATTTACAGAGAAAGGCATTACCTTTCTCTGTTTATCTGTTTAAAATCAACTTGGTTAACTCAACAGGGTCAACAATCTGACCATCTTTGTAAACACGCATGTTACCGGAAGCGATTTCGTCAATTAAAATTACTTCGTTATTATTGTAACCAAATTCGAATTTGATATCCCATAAATCAAGACCGATAGATTTTAAATCATCAGCAACGATTTTTGTAATCTTTAAGGTCTGTTCCTTCATGCTGTCAAACATTTCGGTGCTCATAACGCCAAGTGCAGCAAGACCTTCGCTTGTTACAAGTGGATCACCCTTTGCGTCGTTCTTGAAAGTACACTCTACGTAGCCACCTTCCAATACGGTGCCATCTTCAATATATTCGCCGTATCTGCGGATAAAGCTTCCTGTCGCTACTAAACGGCAGATAACTTCAAGACCGTGACCAAATACAGTTGCAGGAAGAACTTCCATGGTAGCTTCTTCTACGTTTGCACCTACATAATGAGTCTTGATACCGGCTTCCTTCAATAATTCAAAGTAATGGATAGAGGTCTGTAAGTTTGCTTTGCCGATACCTTCAATAGTTAAGCCTACTGTGTTTTCACCGGGATCAAACACGCCATCTTTTCCAGTACAGTCGTCTTTGAACTTTAACATTACATTTCCGTTGTCAAGGCTGAATACATCTTTTGTTTTTCCTTCATAAATCTTTTTCATATTAGATTTTCCCTTCTTTGTTGGAATGTTTGTTGTTAAAAATAACACCACTGTTACATTATCACAAAACAAGTCTGTTGACAATTCACATTTTGGAAAAGTTTGTTTTATTTTTGCAGAAAATTAGTGACAAGATGCATAAAAAATAATTTGGATAGATGACAAGTGATAAAGAATAGGGTAAAATATTTAGTTGATACAACCTTTTTTCTGGAGGAAAATCATGGCAAAATATATAATGGCTTTGGATGCGGGGACTACCAGCAACCGATGTATACTTTTTAATGAAAAAGGTCAGATTTGCAGCATGGCGCAAAAGGAATTTACCCAGTATTTTCCGAAGCCCGGTTGGGTGGAACACGATGCCAATGAAATATGGTCGAGCCAGCTTGGAGTGGCGGTGGAGGCAATGCACAAAATCGGTGCAGTGGCGGAGGACATTGCGGCGATTGGTATTACGAACCAGCGTGAGACGACTATTGTGTGGGATAAGATGACAGGAGAGCCTATATGCCCGGCTATTGTGTGGCAGTGCCGCAGAACCTCGGAGTACTGTGATTCCTTAAAAGAAAGAGGCATGACAGAAAGCTTTCGTAAGAAAACCGGTTTGGTTATTGATGCCTATTTTTCCGGGACGAAGCTGAAATGGATATTGGACCATGTAGAGGGTGCCAGAGAACGTGCAAAGAATGGGGAATTGCTTTTCGGGACGGTAGAAACTTGGCTGATTTGGAAGCTGACCAAAGGCAAAGTACATGTAACGGACTATTCTAATGCGTCACGAACCATGTTGTTTAATATTGTAGATTTGAATTGGGATGAGGAGATACTGAAGGAGTTTGACATTCCGAAATGCATGATGCCCCAGGTCAAAGAATCCAGTAGCGTATATGGTATGGCAGATGCGACGTTTTTCGGGGCATCGATACCGATTGCAGGGGCGGCAGGTGATCAACAGGCAGCATTGTTTGGTCAAACATGTTTTGCTTCCGGTGACGCCAAAAATACCTATGGAACAGGTTGCTTCTTACTGATGAATACAGGGGAGAAACCGGTATTTTCCGAGAATGGATTGGTGACAACCATTGCTTGGGGAATGGATGGTAAAGTAACCTATGCCTTGGAAGGTTCTATTTTTGTGGCTGGTGCAGCGGTTCAATGGTTAAGGGATGAAATGCGGGTGATCGATAACTCGGTAGATTCAGAATACATGGCAAAGAAGGTACCGGATACCAATGGTTGTTATGTGGTACCGGCATTTACCGGATTGGGCGCACCTCATTGGGACCAGTATGCCAGAGGAACCATCGTAGGAATTACCCGAGGAGTAAATAAATATCACATTATTCGTGCTACGTTGGAATCCATTGCCTATCAAACCAATGATGTGTTGCAGGCTATGCGTGCAGATTCCGGCATGGAAATCAATACGTTGAAGGTGGATGGTGGTGCTAGTTCCAATAACTTTTTGATGCAGACCCAGGCAGATATTATTAATGTACCGGTAAACAGACCTTCTTGTGTAGAAACTACAGCCATGGGTGCAGCTTACTTGGCAGGATTGGCAGTAGGCTACTGGAAGGATAAGGAAGATGTAGTGAAAAATTGGGCTATAGATAAAGTATTCGAACCTGAAATTGGTGAAGAAGAACGGGCCCGTAAAATCAAAGGCTGGAACAAAGCAGTAAAATATGCATTTGCTTGGGCACAGGACGAAAATAATTTCTAAGGTAAGGGAGAATAAAGTATAATGAATCAGGAAACAAATAATAAAAAAGGAAACGTATGGGCATTGCTGCCCATATTGGTATTTTTGATTATATTTTTGGGGTCGGGAATTATTACAGGTGACTTTTATGCAATGCCTGCTATTGTGGCATTTTTGATTGCTTTGGCGGTAGCTTTTTTACAAAATAAGAGCCTTAGCTTTAATGATAAGATTGCTGTGATAGCCAAGGGCGTGGGTGATGAAAATATCATTACCATGAGCTTAATCTTTTTATGTGCCGGTGCATTTTCCGGTGCCGTAACTGCAGCAGGTGGTGTGGAAAGTACGGTAAATTTAGGGTTGTCTATACTGCCGTCCAGCGTTGCAGTGGTAGGGTTGTTTGTTATCGGATGCTTCATATCGGTATCCATGGGAACTTCCATGGGAACTATTGCGGCATTGGCACCTATCGCAGTAGGAATTAGTGAAAAGACAGGCTTTTCTATGGCGATTTGTATCGGTGCGGTAGTGTGTGGTGCTATGTTTGGCGATAATTTGTCTATGATTTCCGATACTACTATTGCAGCTGTAAAAACCCAGGGATGTGAAATGAAGGATAAGTTTAAGGAAAACTTTTTGATTGTGCTTCCGGCGGCTATCATTACTATTGTGGTGTTCTTTTTCATTACCAGAAATGGTGATTTCCAATTGACGGAGGAACTGGCCTATAATGTATGGAAGGTTTTGCCCTATGTGCTGGTTTTAATAGGAGCATTAATCGGTATTAATGTTTTTGTGGTACTGATTGGAGGTACGATTGTTTCTTTAATAGTAGGTGTGGCTACAGGAAGTATTGCGCTTAATCAGATGTTTGTAGTAGTCGGCGAAGGCGTGACAGGAATGTATGATATTACTGTAATTTCCATCGTGGTAGCGTGCATTGTTTCCTTAGTAAAAGTACATGGTGGTATTCAGTTTGTACTGGATTTAATTCATAGCAATATTAAGAGTGAAAAGGGTGCTGAGATAGGTATTGCAGGGTTGTCTCTCGTAGTAGATGCCTGTACGGCAAATAATACGGTAGCCATAGTTATGGCAGGTCCTATTGCCAAGGAGATTAGTGATGAATTCGGTGTAGATTCAAAACGTTCGGCTTCTCTTTTAGATATTTTTAGTTCGGTAGGACAGGGATTAATCCCTTGGGGCGCACAGCTTTTGTCAGCAGCTACCTTAACCGGACTTACGCCGTTTGATATTATTCCTTATTGTTATTATCCGGTCTTAATGGCAGTAAGTGCAGTTTTATTTATTATATTTAGAAAAAGAAAAACTGCTTAAGAAAATAATTGACTTATGATAACGCATTGATTACAATAATTTTGTTATTGAGACCGCTATGTGCGGTAAATCGTTAAAGATTGGATTTGGAATAATTATTTCAGGAGGAGATATTATGAATTCAAACGTAAGACCCGATGATATGGCGCGTATTACCACACCTGAATTGGCAGAAAAGTTTATTGAAGAGCAGGTTGCGGCAGTTCGCGAGCAGGTAGGCGACAAGAAAGTATTATTAGCATTATCAGGTGGTGTAGACAGTTCTGTAGTAGCAGCACTTCTCATCAAAGCTATCGGCAAGCAATTGGTTTGCGTACATGTAAATCATGGTTTGATGCGTAAAAATGAATCAGAAGGTGTTATCAAAATGTTCCGTGAAGGTTTGGATGCAAACCTGATTTATGTGGATGCAACCGATCACTTCCTGAATCTATTGGCCGGCGTTTCGGATCCGGAACGTAAGCGTAAAATCATTGGTGCAGAATTTATCACTGTTTTTGCTGAAGAAGCAAGAAAGCTTGAAGATATCACATTCCTGGCTCAGGGAACTATCTATCCTGATATTTTGGAATCTATTAAAGCAGCTGAAGGAAAGAAGGCAGTTAAGTCACATCACAATGTAGGCGGACTTCCTGAAGATTTGAAATTTGAATTGGTAGAGCCAATTAAGCTTTTATTTAAGGACGAGGTACGTGTAGTTGGTGAAGCACTTGGTCTTCCTCATAACATGGTTTACCGCCAGCCATTCCCCGGTCCCGGTCTGGGCGTTCGTTGTTTAGGCGCAATTACCCGCGACCGTTTGGAAGCACTTCGCGAGGCTGATGCAATCTTGCGTGAAGAGTTCGAAAAGAACGGCTTAAGCGAAAAAGTATGGCAGTATTTCATTGCTGTACCGGACATCAAGAGTGTAGGTGTTAAGGATGAGAGCCGTTACGAAGGTTGGCCTGCAATTATTCGTGCAGTCAATACCAAGGATGCTATGTCCGCTACCATTGAGGAGATTCCTTATTCTATCCTGCATCAGATTACTTACCGTATCACCCATGAAGTGCCCGGAATCAATAGAGTTCTTATGGATCTGACACCAAAGCCGATTGGAACGATTGAGTGGGAATAAAGTGAATACATGGACTGAGAGCAGTCAAAAGATAAAAGAGGCACCAACTGCAAGCTTGCTTGTAAGTTGGTGCTTATTTTGTCTTTTGGCTATTTGAAGGCATGCCACGCTACTTATGGAGGAGCAATGCGAGTCCATAAGGATGTGGCAGGACTGCTCGAAGGACGGAAGGAGAAGTATTGATAAGGACGTTCTAATACTTTTTCTCCGTTTTACTTATTTTTATTTATAGTCTTTGAGACTTTTCGATGAAGATAAATTGTGCTAAAATGTAAAAGTATTTTAGGTGTTTGCTGAAGATAATGGATTAGATGTGCCTTAGAAATTAATTTGAGGGATGGGGGCGATTAGATGAACTATTCTGAAATACTAAAGAGACCTGAATATAGTTTTATCCGGACCAATGAGCATCTTGGGAAGCATGTGATCCTCCTGGGATTGGCAGGTAGTTATTCTTATGGAACCAATATCGAGACAAGTGATATTGACCTTAGAGGAATTACACTGAATCAGAAATCGGATTTGATTGGACTTACACAGTTTGAACAGTATGTGGATGAGAATACCGATTCTGTAATCTACGCATTTAATAAGATGATTACCTTGTTACTCAGTTGCAACCCCAATACCATTGAACTACTGGGATTGAATCCGGAACATTATCTTTATCTCAATGACATGGGTCGGATGCTTTTGGAAAATAGAAAATTATTTCTTTCTAAGAGAGCCATCAATTCTTTCGGAGGATATGCAGATGCCCAGCTTCGTAGATTGCAAAATGCTTTGGCAAGAGATTCTTTTCCGCAGAGCGAGAAGGAGCAGCATATCTTCAATTCTGTAAAGAATGCAATGCATGACTTTAATAGCCGCTATAAGACTTTTGAGAACGGAAGCATTGAAATATTTATTGATAAAGCAGTAAATCCGGAGTTGGAAACGGAGATTTTTGTGAATGCGAATATGACACATTATCCGCTTAGGGATTATTCCAACATGTGGAATACTATGGCTAATGTGGTAAGAGATTATGAAAAGATTGGAAAACGGAATAAAAAGAAGGATGATTTGCATCTGAATAAGCATGCCATGCATTTGATTAGGCTTTTCATGATGGCATTGGATATTCTGGAGAAGGGTGAGATAGTTACTTACCGCTTGGCAGAGCATGAGCTGCTTATGGATATCAGATTTGGGAAGTATCAGAAAGCGGATGGAACATTCCATGAGAGTTTTTATGATATGTTAGCAGATTATGAAAAAAGACTGACCTATGCTGCGGAAAATACAGACTTGCCGGATGAGCCGGATATGAAGGCAGTACAGGAATTGGTAATGACAATTAATGAGAGAGTGGTTCGAGATGAAATATGAGGAATTTAAAGGATCAGTTCGCGACCTGATTCTGGAGAAAATAAAGGAAATTGAAGAGAAAGAGCATGTGAGAGTATTGCACGTAGTTGAGTCAGGGAGCAGAGCTTGGGGCTTTGCATCTCCCGATAGCGACTATGATGTTAGATTCATTTATGTGAGAGATAGTAATTTTTATTTGAGTCTTGAGGATAAGAAGGATTTTATTGATTGGGAGCTGAACGAGGTGCTTGATATCAATGGCTGGGATTTGAAGAAGGCACTGCAGCATTTTCACAAATCCAATGCTACTTTATTTGAGTGGAGTAATTCCCCGGTAGTTTATTATACAACGAATGAATGGAAGCAGTTGTATGAGGACGTTGCTTCAAAGTATTTTGCGTGCAAATCTTCTATGTATCACTATTATGGTACTGCAAATAAAAATTATCATGAATATCTTATGGAAGATATGGTCAAGTATAAGAAGTATTTCTATGTGCTTCGCCCTATTCTTGCATGCAAATGGATTGAAGAAAAGAAATGTCCTCCGCCAGTGCTTTTCAGTGATTTAATGAATGTTGTCCTGGAAGAGGATATGAAGGTGGCAGTGGAGGAACTTTTAGCAAAGAAGGTAAAAATGTCTGAGTCAGATAAGGCGCCTAAGCTGGAAAAGATAAACCAGTATATAGGAGAAAAACTCACGTATTATAAAGAACATTTAGAAACGATGTCCGATGATAGAAATCCGGATTGGGAACCATTAAATGAAGTATTTGTTAGAATGGTAAATTCAACTATGTGAATTTATCGGACAAACAGATTTTCAGGGACTATGAGCCTGTTATCTGGAAGGTACTTTGCACCATTGGAGAGGCGGTTATTTGACAAAGGAGGTTTTGATAGAATTTCTGGAAGTATTTAGCGAAGAAGCTAGAGGAAAAAGCTTAGCGATTAGAAGTAGAACAATTGTATAGTGATGGTTAAAAGAAAGTAAAAAATGTTTGGGTGTATGATTTAAAATCATACACCCAAACATTTATTTTAGCCCATTTTTATTTACAGATATAGCGCGCTTGCGCGCGTAGTCAGTGACCGTAGGTCGCTGACGTGCATCGCAGAAGTACGTTTTGAAAATGCAATTATGGTTTTTTTCGGAATATAGTGCGCCATTTTTTATGTTGATTTATAGCAACTATAGGTTGCGAAAAAGAACTTTGAAATTGGTAGTAAAAATACTAAAGATTTTGTACAATGAAATCAATAATTGCAGGAGGTAATCTTTCGTGAAGTTATCTGAAAAAATAATAGAATTAAGAAAAGCAAATGGAATGACGCAAGAAGAACTTGCATTAAAGTGTAATGTAAGCAGACAATCCATATCCAAGTGGGAAGCGGACATTGCATTGCCGGAAACGGAGAAATTATTAATACTGGGAGAATTATTTCATGTTTCCATGGATGTGTTGTTAAAGGATGAGTTGATATTAAGTGAAGTTAAGGAAGTGCATAGATGCGGAAATAATGCAATTCAAGGGAAGAGGCAGGAAGTATATGAAGGAGTATTGATTAAAGAAAGTGTAACAGATGATACCATTATTGACTTGCTGAATGTACATAAGATTGAATTATGGAATACCGGCGGAAAGCCTAAATATTGGACGGTATTGTTTTTTACCAGTGATAAGAAAGACTTCCCGGAACAAATAGCCAAAGTGATGAGTACGGACCCGGATAATGGTGGCAATTGGTTTGTGGATTTTAAAGCAGGGAATATAAAATACATTGTTTTCAAGGACAAAATATTAAAATATCAGATTGGCAATCAGGCAGAAAAAGACTATGTATGTGCAGAATGTCGCAAAATGGGTATTTCGGACGAGGAAATGAATTGGGGAGAATAGGTATGCGGGTTTTATTAACATCAGCAGGTTTAGAAACAGAAGAAATCAAAGATTGTTTTTTGAAGATGTTAGAAAAAGATGTGTCAGAGGTAAAGGCACTATTTATTCCAACAGCAGCGATAGATGCAGGAGCAATAGCGGTGTTGCCTAAATGCATGAATGATCTGTTAAAGTGCGGTATTCGAAATGAGAATATCAGAGTCTTTGATTTGCATATAGGAATGGAAATAACTGAACTGCAGAAATTTGATGTGGTATACTTGTGTGGAGGAAATACTGCTTATTTGCTCGAAAGGGTAAATGCTACCGGATTTAATGTGACTTTAATGGAGTATATTAGGGGGAATGGAATGGTAATTGGTGTGAGTGCCGGAAGTCTTATCTTTGCAAATAACTTGGCAGGAAATTTAGGATTGATAAATACAAGGTTGGATGTGCACTGTCCGGATGGAGAAGCGAGAGGGAAGGTAGAATATCCGTTAAAGAGAAATATCAGATTAACGAATACTAGTGCTTTTGTTATACGAGATTTCCCGGATGGACTAGAGGTAATAGGGAGTATGAGAAACGGCACATGAAGGAAAACTGGTATTGCCATGCCTTTAGTGATGAAAAATTGTTAGTTGTACTTAAGGAAAAATGGTTTGAAATATCTTTAGTAAGAGATGAAACATGGGATGATTGAGTTTGGAGTGCGCAATGCATAGGTGGAAAGAACGTATTTGGAAACGATACCTTTGCATATATAAATATGAGGTACGGGTCTCTAAATATTCTCTTTTTTCTTCTTGACCTTGCCCTAAGGGCAAGGTTTATATTATGCTTAAGATTAATCGAAAGCAAATATTTCACACACAAAATGCTCCCGGGAACCTTAAGTAAGGAGGAAAAATGAACCAATATTATACCATCGGTCAGCTGGCAAAGTTGGCCGGAATATCCACCAAAACTCTGCGTGTTTATGAACGAGAGGGCTTGCTTTTGCCAGAACGTAATGAGGAAAACGACTATCGCATTTATGGCGAAGAAGCAGTGAAAACCTTGGAGAAAATCCAGTTGATGAAATACTTGGATTTTTCGTTAGACCAAATTGCGGACTTTTTGCAGCTGTACGAAAATGTCAGCAGAGAGAATATGTTAATACAGCAGAAGCGTTTATTAGAGAAGAAAAGAGCACAGTTAAATACCGTGATTGCCCATGTGGACAGGGCTGTGAAAGAGTGTCAGATGGAGGAGCAGGATAGCAATGCTTTTCTAAAATCATTGGGTAGTATTGTGAAAAATCAGCGGGCGGACGAGCTTGTTGGAAGTTTGATGAAGCATGGGTTCGAACCATGTGGTTGGTCCAGATTTATTTTTGATACTGCTAAATTACAGTCTCACATGCAGGTGTTGGATGCCGGAGCAGGCTATGGAAATCTGTGGCGTTATAATCAGGACCGCTTACCGGAGCACCTTCAGGTAACATGTGTGGATAGACATAATACCCATATGGATACCTTTTGTACATACGTGGAGGAAGGAAAGCTGGCTGAAAAAGACAAAAACAGTACATTTTCTTTTATATGGGGTGATATGGAAGTCATGCCCATAGAGGGGTCGTATCATCGTATTTTCTTTAATCATGTGGTTTCACATATTAGCGACCGAAAGGCTATGTACCAGAAGTTTTCGAAAGCTTTTGCCAAGGATGGTGTCTTTGTTTGTACCTGGGGTGGACTGCTTTTTTATGAAAAATTGCAACCATTATTGCATGATTTCTTTGGGGAAAATGAGTTTGCGGAGCTGGACAAGCTATATCGTAAGCATAGAAGGCATGTGGAAGAATGGGAAGGGGAGTTACATGAGGTATTTCCGGTAGTGGAAAAGCATGCTTATGTGATAACGCTTACATTTGAAACGGCAGAAGAGTTTATGGAATATATTCAACAGGTATGCCGTCCGGTGAGAGAAACGCTGGAGCTTAGGAGAAGAGAGTTTTTAGCATTTTTGGAGAGATACCAGGATGATAAGGGACACTTTGCCTTAGAAAGAGACACTTATCTGTATTGTTGCAGGAAGGAGGCTTAAGATATGCCCTCCAGAATGATTCATTACCTAGTTGAAGAGGAAGTGGCAAAGCAGGTAGAAATAAAGAACCGAAATCGCTTTAAGATGGGTTCCATATGCCCGGACATGTCTGCCCGAGAGGATGGTTCCAAACATCTTACACATTTCATGGAGATTCATGGAAACCGAAAAGGATGTAATTGGAAAACTTTTGTATCTAAGTATGAGAAGCGAATTAAGCAGGATGATTTGTATCTGGGGATTATGTGTCACATTATTACAGATGTAATTTGGTATCATGACATTATGGATACGCAGATACGTTCCAAAGTGAAATCTAAGGAAGAACGTCAGGCATTATTTATTAAGGGGTATGAGGATTATCATCGTTTGAATCATATTTTGAAAAAGGAGTTTGAACTAGTATATCATTTGGAAGAAGATAGAAATCTGGAGTTGGAAGGGCTTCGTATGGACCTGTATGATGATGTGGTATGGGGACTATATCAAGATTTCTTTGAAGACCCGCCAGCAGAAAAAGAAGATCTGGAAATATACACCTATGATATGAGTCTGGAATGTATTCACAAATGTATCGAAGAGTGTGTAAGGGCCATCAATGCCTTTCGAGAAGGGGAAGAACTGATACAGCCACAGAAATATTTTGTACCGGTCTATTAAAAGTCACAGAGAAATCTTCGCCGTTCAGACTGTAGAAAAAGCACCACTGCAAGTTTACCTGCTAAGTGGTGCTTTTTGAATGTACACAATGGTCTTTGGGGCGTGGGTGTTTATTGAAAATAGAGATAATTTGTAGTATTATCTATATAATATATCCTTTTTGGAATTATGTTCCTGATATGGAGAAGATAAAATTTGAGCAAGCCTGAGGTAACGGGAAGCAAAGGAGCTAATCATGTATACAAAAGAAGCATTAATGAATGATATAAAAAATATGGGTCTATCCGGAACCGAAACAATTATGGTGCATTCTTCCATGAAAGCGATAGGTGAGGTGGAAGGTGGTGCAGATACAGTAGTAGATGCTTTTATGGAGTACTTTAAAGAGGGTCTGTTTATGACACCTACTCATACCTGGGCACAGATGAGTGCAGAATATTCCACGTTTGAGCCGGCTACAGAACCTTCTTGCGTGGGAATTATCACCAATGTATTTCGAAAACGAGAAGGTGTGGTTCGGTCATTGCATCCAACACACAGCATTGCGGCATATGGTAAGAACGCAGAGGAATACATAAAGGGTGAGGAGAATGCAACCACTCCCTGTCCACCGGGAGGCTGTTGGGACCGGTTAAGAGAAGTAAATGCCAAGATATTATTGCTGGGTGTCACTCATGGCAGAAACACTTTTATTCATAGTGTAGATGAAGCATTGAGAATAAAAGACCGTCTGACAAAGGAAACCACTCTTATGCATATTTTGATGCCGGATGGAAGTGTAAAGGATGTTGACATGCATCGCCACTATAATAGTGTGTTGGGGACAGGAGCTTTTTCGGATCATTTTGATAAGATGAAACAGGCTTTTTATGATTTAGGTGCAGCAATTCCCGTTAAATTCGGAGATGCAGATTGTATTCTTTGCGATGCCAGGAAGATTTATGAGGTTTGTAAAAAACTGTTTGCCATAGAGGAGACCTGTATTATTGAGAGGGATGAGATTCCACAAGAATGGTGGAAGGAAGCCTGTGAATAAAAGTTCTTATGACAGGGCAGTATGAAATGAATTGTTTGGAGAAAGAAATATGAAAATAGGACTTGTAGTAGCAATGGAAAAGGAATTGGCGCCGCTGTTGGAATTGTGTGGTGAATATGAAATTACTTCGGTCATGGGAAATAATATATATACGTTTAAGGATTATCCGGATATTATTGCGGTGCAGTCCGGGGTGGGGGAAATCAGAGCAGCTATGGCTACTACGCTTTTGCTTTCCGTATATCAAGTAGAGCATATTATTAACTATGGTTATGTGGGGGCTTATTGTGAAACGTTGCGGTTAGGACAGATTGTAAATGTTACGTCTGTTGTACACAGTGACTTTAACTTATCGGTATTTGGTAACCAACCGGGGCAGTATGATGGTATGAGTGAGCGGGCTATTGCAGCGGATGCATCCTATTTTGAATCTTTAGGATATGTGCAGAAGCAGCTAACCTCCAGTGATAATTTCTTGGATCCCGGGCCGGAGCGGGATGTGGTAATACAAAACTTTGGAGCCAATGTTTCTGATATGGAGGGGGCCGGCATCGCGGTAACTTGTCAGAAGGCAGGAAAGCCCTTTTCTATGCTTAAGTGTGTTTCCAATGAACTAAAGCAGACTAGTGATGATTATATGAAGTTTTCTTATGGTGGTATCAAAGAGTGTACCAAAGTGATATATGAAACAGTTTTTAAACAATAGATGAAATCATTAGGGGGATTTACTATGGAAAAAGCAATGGTATTTATATCTTATAAGAATTCTGACGGAGATAGTATGACGGAAGATGCGCATATTGCAGAATCCTTATACAAAAAGCTGGAACAAAATCATATTCCGACTTTTTATAGTAATGTAACACTTCATGAGTTGGGGGAATCTCATTACAAAGAAGCGATTGAAGATGCTTTGGACTCGTCCGTGATTTTATTGCTTATTGGGACCAAAGTTGATTATATTCAGTCTAAATGGGTAAGGTATGAATGGGATAGTTTTCATGAAGAAATTTTAGCAGATGCTAAGGAGAATGCGATTATTATTCCTTATCTTTCCGAAGATATAGCCAGAAATGATAAGCCCCGCGCATTGCGTAATCTGGAAACCTTTTTGATTGAAAGAGACTCTAAGGAGAAAGTGGTTTCTTTTATTATTAATTATTTGACAACGCACGGAATGTTTTTTGAGGATTATTCGAAGAATAAGTTTAATGCGGGAATAGATAAACATTCAAGCTATAGCGCATTGGCGGCAGATGAGGAGCGTCGTTTGGCGATACAATGCGAATTAACACGGGATTCTGATTTGCCGGCGATTCAGTATGCCTTAGAGCAGTTCAAAGAGGAAGAAACCATTTATATTATGGATATTGGATGCGCCGGTGGAAAAGTAATGAAAGACCGTTTTCAGAACCTGCCGTATTCAAATTTACATGTGGTAGGTATTGACCGTTGTCCGGAAATCCTAGAGGTTGCAAAAGCGGAATGTGCTGGTATGGGATTCCATTTTGCCAATATTGAAGTGGAGTCAGATGATTTTGAGGAAGTGATGGAAGCTTATATGAAACGGGAAGGAATTCCGGGATTTCATTTGGTAACGTCTACCGTATTCTTGAGACATTTAAAATCACCACAGCTGGCCATGGAACGCATACATAAAATCCTTGTAAAAGGTGGCTATTTCATGATTAGAGAACAGGATGACAGTAGTATTATGTCCTGTGGGGACAACGGATTAGTGCAAAAGGTACTAGAGCGTCACTTATCTATTCCGGGAGTTTCAGATCATTTTTATGGCCGAAAAGTATACGGTCATTTAATGCAGGCAGGATATGAAAGCGTAAAAGATTTTCACAGAATACGCGATCTTTGCAATAAAAGTATTGATGAGAAAATCGATATTTTTCATATGACATTTATACAGCGGATGAATTTTGCCAGACAGATGTTGCAGGAAAATCCTGAAAATATTGAATTAAAGAATGCAGTGGATTGGTTGGGAATAGCTGTGGAAAAGGTGTATCAATATTTCTTGAAGGAAGAGTTTTGGTATAGTGAAACGGATTGGGTATTTCTAGGAAAAAAGGAGTGTTAATTATGGGTTTATTTAATTTTGGAAAGAAAAAAGCAGAAAAGGTAGTGAAACCGGTAGAAACATTTGAGGTAAAGAAGATAAAAGAAAAATCGTACATGTTAGCGATTCCGAAACATCCGGAGGAGTTAAAGGATGTTCATTTAATAATGGATAGGATTAAGAATGCGACGGATTTCGCTTTGCATGAAATGGGACAGAATGAAGACGGGACGCCTTGGCATGAAATTGAGTATCAGGGAACGATTTACCAGTTCTTGATTTATCCGGAAAGTTATAAAATTCCGGAAATGTTTAGAGTGCAACACTTTTTTGAAGACGTGGATGTGGCAGAAATTGATAAGCAAGACATGGGTCTTATTGTAGCTATGGACTTTTCGGAGAAACCATTAGAGTCTTATCATTTGCAGTTAAAGATTATTCATACTATTTTCCCGGAAACTTTAGCAGTATTGGATTATAGCTCGGAGAAGATTATATCCGGTGCATGGCTTTCTTATGCGGTAAAGAGTCAGACACCGCCGGCACCCAGATACTTGTTTACCACGCAGGCGGTATATACCGGGAAGGAGGTATGGTTGCATACGCACGGATTGAACCGTTGCGGTATCATGGAGCTGGAGGTGTTGAACTCTACTAAGGACACCTCGCAGAATCACTATCATGTTATGGAGGCCATTGCTTCCAGGTTGATTGATGAGCCGGATGCGTTGGATGAAGGTGGTGTAATGTATGTGGCAAAGCTGTGCAACAATCAGCCTATTATGGCTGCATGGGTACCTTGGCAGCAGGTAATGGGTATGATTAAAAAAGGAAGTCTGGGAGGCCCGGCAGACAGAAGTGATGAGAATGGTCATAATGGTTATACCGGAAGTATTTATGTATATCAGAGTCCAGAAGATATGGATAATAAGAGGTATTCCCATCTGTCTGTATATGATAAATTATTGGAAAATAACCCTATGTTCATGTTGACAAATGAGGAAACAGCCAGATTGCGGTCTCTTGCTATTGAACGCGTGGAATATATGAAGAAGGCCTTTTTGAACGGCGCCAAGGTGGTGCTTATAAAGGTTGGGTTAAGGGTAGATGAAGAATACAAGACAGAGACCAATGAGCGTGAACATATCTGGTTTGAATTGCAGAGCGTGGAGGAGAATACCTTTACAGCAAAGCTGACACAAGAGCCTTACATGGTCAAAGGTATGCACGAAGGGGATATAGGTACCTATCCGTATGAGGACATTACGGATTGGATTGTATTTACGCAAGAAAGAAGAATTGGTCCGGATGATATCTATCTCATGGATAAAATGTAGAGAGGAGAGCTCATATGGAAGATTTAAGACTTCGAAAGAAAAATCTCTTAATGTTTCCTCTTGGAACCATTGGCAGAGACATGGTGTATTGCCTTGTAACGAACTTTCTGCTGACATACATACTTTTTACCAAAGGGTTGACAGCGCCACAGTTGGGAGC
Source organism: Acetatifactor sp. (assembly GCA_045634745.1). Classification (GTDB taxonomy): domain Bacteria; phylum Bacillota; class Clostridia; order Lachnospirales; family Lachnospiraceae; genus Acetatifactor. Next base: position 169,643 of record JAZRAX010000003.1, read on the forward strand.
TATTACTGCTATTATGGTGGCAGCGAGGGTATTTGATGCACTCAATGATCCGATTATGGGTAATATTATCGAAGGCACCCGGACTAAATGGGGCAAGTTTAAGCCCTGGCTGGTAGCAGGTATTTTGCTGACTTCGGTAATTGTGTATATGGTCTTTTCCACTAGCTTAAAGGGCTGGGATTTTGTAATTTTGTTTGGTGTGTTTTATTTTACTTTCAGCATTGCCTATACCATGCATGATATTTCTTATTGGGGGATGATTCCGGCACTTAGTTCGGATGCCAATGCCAGAGATCAGTTTACTTCACGGGCAACTTTGTGCGCCGGTATTGGTGGTACATTGGCATCAATCCTGATTCCTATGCTTACGACCGGTTCGATGGCACTTGGCGGTAGTGCTAATATTGCCTATGGCAGAATTGCACTTGTTATTGGTATTTTGGCACCGGTATTTTTGTGCTTTACCGTCTTTGGCGTAAAAGAACATCGTGAGGATATTACAAAAGAAAAGTCCACCGGCGGTTTAAAAAAGATTGTAAATACATTGAAGAACAATGACCAGTTGTTATGGATTTCGCTGATTTTCTTAATTCAACAGATTGGTAATGGTATTGTAGTAGGAGGTTTGGGGTCCACATATATCTATTTCCAATATGGTTATAATGGAGGCTTGTATTCTGTATTTACCACAGTGGGAATGTCGGCAACTGCCTTTTTAATGATTTTTTACCCAACTATTTCCAAGAAAATTCGTAGAAAGAAATTAATGGGTATTATGGCGGTTATTTCTGTAGCAGGATACGTGCTGATGGTGGTATCGCGTGTGGTTACAGGTGGCGTTGGTTTCTGGATTTTGGTGATTGGGTACATGCTATCAAATTTCGGACAATACAGTTATTACCTGATAATGATGATTTCCATTATTAATACGGTGGAGTATAATGAGTATAAGACCGGTGAGCGCGATGAGGCGATTATAGCTTCGGTGCGCCCCTTTATGACAAAGCTGGGGTCGGCGCTAATTGTAGTGATTACTTCTGCAAGTTATATGATATTTGGGGTGACAGATTATACGAATCGGATTTCAGATTTGGAAAGTGCGTCGGCTGGCGGAACCATTGGTGAAGCAGAGAAGTTAAGTGCTATAGAAGGTATTATTAAAGGAGTACAGAGTGGTCAGACGCTGGGATTGCTATTTTGTATGACGATACTTCCTTGTGCACTGATGTTAATTTCCTATTTCTTGTATAAAAAGAAATATAAGTTGGATGAAGAAGAATACGAACGTATTTGTAAAGAAATTGCAACGAAAAAAGAAGGTATGTCTGCATGAGTTTAACCGAAGAGGGCAAATGAATGCATAATATAAAATACACATAGAAAGGGAGAAGAGTCATGGTAAAACATATTATTTTGTGGCAGTTAAAGGATGAGTTTAGTGTGGAGGAAAAAGAGACCATCAGAGCCGGTATTAAAGAAGGTCTGGAAGGTTTGTCAGGTCAGATTCCGGGACTTACAGAGATTAAGGTACAGACCGAGATGTTGACAAGTTCCAATGTAGATGTGATGCTGGATTCTACTTTTGTAGATGAGGCAGCGTTAAAGGGGTACGCAGTACATCCGGCACATGTGGAAGTGGCAGATACAAAGGTAAGACCTTATACAAAGACCAGAGCATGTATTGATTTTGAAGTATAGGAGAATAATTATGGATAAGAAAGAGTTAGCAATTGCATTGCATGATAAAAAGTATAATTGTTGCCAGGCGGTAGCGTGTGCATTTTGTGAAGAAGTAGGTATGGATGAAGCTGCACTTTTTAAGGTAGGGGAGGGCTTCGGATTAGGTATGGGATGTACAGAAGGTACTTGTGGTGCATTGTCAGGGGCGATTATGTTGGCAGGACTGAAGAACAGTGATGGCAATATTGATGCTCCGGCAACCAAGGCAGAGACTTATAAGCTGTCTAAGGAATTGTTTTTGAAATTCCAGGAAAAGACCGGAAGTACCGTTTGTAAAGAATTAAAGGGCATAGAAACAGGGAAAGTACTTTGCACTTGTCCGGATTGTATTAAGATAGGTGTGGAAGTGGTGCAGGAAGTACTGGGATTATAGGATGTGAATTATGTCAAAGCATAAGGAAGAAATGAAAAGAATTGGGGTAATCTGTGTGGCGGCCGTACTTATGGCTACGAATATTAAGACCTTTGTGCGGACGGGGGATTTGTTTCCGGGTGGTGCAACAGGCTTAACCATATTAATTCAAAGAGCTGCAGAAATGTTTTTTCAATTACAGATTCCCTATACAGTGGTAAATCTGCTGTTAAATGCAATTCCCATATATATAGGTTTTCGGTTTATTGGTAAGAAGTTTACATTGTACTCTTGTTTAATGATTTTTTTGACCAATATTTTGACAGACTTAATTCCTGCATATGTTATTACCTATGACATTTTGCTGATTAGTATTTTCGGCGGTATGATTAATGGTTTTGTGATTAGTCTGTGCCTGTCGGTGAATGCTACCACAGGTGGAACGGATTTTATCTCTATATTTTTATCTCAGAAAAAGGGTGTGGATTCGTGGAATGTGGTATTAGGGATTAATATGGGGATTTTGGCAGTGGCAGGTCTGTTGTTTGGCTGGGATAAGGCGCTGTATTCCATTATTTTCCAATTCACATCGACACAAGTGTTACATGCGTTGTACAAGAAGTATCAGCAGGAAACTTTGCTTATTGTTACGAATAAACCTCAAGAAATCTGTGATGCAATATACAAAATCAGTCATCACGGAGCTACGATTATTGAGGGAGAAGGTTCCTTTGAGCATTGTGAGAGGTACGTGGTATATTCTATCGTTTCCGGTGCAGAACGCAAGAAAGTAGTACAGTTGGTGAAGGAAGTAGACACAAAAGCTTTTGTAAATGTGGTAAAAACAGAACAGTTGGCGGGGCGGTTTTATCAGGCTCCCAACGAATAGGAGAAAAAGAACCTCTATGCCCGCAAAGTACACGAGCTGAGAGGCACTAAGTTTTCTTCAAGAAAAAAGAGAGGATATCCTCTCTTTTTTCATTTAGTAGAATATTAAACTTTATTTATCATGAATTTCTGCGTGTAATTCCTGTAATGACTTGATTTCGCTGATAGCATGATTCTTCACATAGTGGATACCTTCTGCAGTTGCTTTAGCAGCAGCAATGGTAGTCATATAAGGAATCTTGCCCTTGATAGCAGCCTTACGTAAGTAGCTGTCATCACTTGCGCTGTCCTTGCCTACAGGAGAGTTGATAATTAAATCAACCTTGCCATTGGTAATCACATCTAATGCATTCGGACGGCCTTCGGACAATTTCTTAATTCTTTCTGCAGGAATGCCTGCTTCGTTTAAGATATCGCAGTTACCGCCGGTAGCTAAAATATGGAAACCATCTTCGTGAAGCATTTGTGCTACTTCTACGATTTCCGCTTTATCCTTGCGGTTTACGGAAATCAATACAGTACCTTCCAATGGAAGTTTGGACTGGGTAGCTTCCTGCGCCTTGTAGAAGGCTTCGCCATAGGATGCTGATAAACCAAGTACTTCACCGGTAGAACGCATTTCAGGTCCAAGTAACGGGTCAACCTCAGGGAACATATTGAACGGGAAGACTGCTTCCTTAACACCGTAGTTCGGGATAACCTGTTCTTTTAATTCGGAAACGGGTGAAGGTCTGCCGGTCAGTTCTGAGGTAATAATATCGGTTGCCAAAGGTACCATACGGATATTACATACCTTGGATACCAACGGAACAGTACGGGATGCACGAGGATTTGCCTCAAGTACATATACCTTACCATTTTCGATAGCATACTGCATGTTCATCAAACCGCGTACATGCATTTCTTCAGCAATTTTTCTAGTGTATTCCTTGATGGTTGCTACATTTTCTTCCGAAATGTGAGCGGAAGGAATAATACAAGCAGAGTCACCGGAGTGAACACCCGCAAGCTCAATATGCTCCATAACTGCAGGAACGAATGCATGAGTACCATCACTGATTGCATCTGCCTCACACTCGAGTGCGTGATTTAAGAAACGGTCAATGAGGATAGGTCTGTCAGGGGTAACGCCGATGGCAGCATTCATGTAGTTAATCATGCCTTCATCATCGTACACAACTTCCATACCGCGTCCGCCCAATACATAAGAAGGACGAACCATGGTAGGATAACCAATCTTGTGAGCAATTTCCAAAGCCTCATCAACGGTAACAGCCATGCCTGATTCCGGCATAGGGATTTCTAATTTCTCCATCATTTCGCGGAACAAGTCACGGTCTTCTGCCAAATCAATAACTGCAGGAGAGGTACCGAGAATCTTTACACCGTTCTTCTCAAGATCAGCAGCTAAGTTCAGAGGAGTCTGACCGCCGAACTGTGCGATAACACCGAGAGGCTTTTCTTTGTTGTAAATACTGAGAACATCTTCCAAAGTAAGAGGCTCGAAGTATAATTTGTCTGAAGTATCATAGTCGGTTGAAACAGTTTCAGGGTTACAGTTAACGATGATTGTTTCAAATCCGAGTTTCTTAAGTGCTAAAGCGGCGTGTACACAACAGTAGTCGAATTCAATACCCTGACCGATACGGTTAGGACCGCCACCTAAAATCATAATCTTAGGTCTATCGGTAGATACAGGGTTCTTATCCTCTGCATTGTAGGTTGAGTAGTAGTAAGCGTTATTTTCAGTACCACTAACGTGTACACCTTCCCAAGCTTCTTCTACACCAAGTTCAATACGCTTGTTACGGATGTCTGCTTCCGGAATCGTAAGAATTTGGCTTAAGTATTTATCAGAAAAGCCGTTTTTCTTTGCCTGAATTAACTGCGCATCAGAAGGGAGACTGCCCTTAGAAGCCATAAGCGCTTCCTCTTCCTCAACCAATTCCTTCATCTGCTCGATAAAGTAATGCTTTACCTTGGTGAGTTCATGGATTTCTTCTACAGTAGCACCTTTTCTTAATGCTTCGTACATTACAAAGTGGCGTTCGCTGGAAGCGGTGATTAACATTTTTAATAACTGATCCTTGGAAAGTGTGTCAAAGTTCTTGACATGCCCAAGACCGTAACGACCGTTTTCCAAGCTGCGGATAGCCTTCTGGAAAGCTTCCTTATAGGTCTTACCGATACTCATTACTTCACCAACGGCACGCATCTGAGTACCTAATTTATCTTCAACGCCTTTGAACTTTTCGAAAGCCCAACGAGCAAACTTAATTACAATATAATCTCCGTCCGGTTCGTACTTGTCGAGAGTGCCATACTTACCACAAGGAATATCCTTCAGGGTAAGTCCGGCAGCCAGCATTGCGGATACTAAAGCGATAGGGAAACCTGTTGCTTTGGAAGCAAGTGCGGAAGAACGGGAGGTACGGGGGTTGATTTCAATAACAATAATACGATCAGATACCGGATCGTGTGCAAACTGTACGTTGGTACCGCCGATAACCTGTACGGATTCTACAATCTTGAATGCCTGTTCCTTTAAGCGTGCCTGACATTCCTTAGAAATGGTCAGCATAGGTGCGGAACAGAAGGAATCACCGGTGTGTACACCCAGCGGATCGATATTTTCGATGAAGCAAACGGTAATCATGTTGTTGTCTGCATCACGAACAACCTCTACTTCCAATTCTTCCCAACCAAGGATGGATTCCTCTACCAGAACCTGTCCTACTAAGCTGGCCTGTAAGCCACGGGCACATACGGTTTTCAATTCTTCTTTGTTATAAACGAGACCGCCGCCTACACCGCCCATGGTATACGCAGGACGAAGAACAACGGGATAGTTTAATCTATCTGCAATTTCAAGTGCTTCTTCTACGGTATAAGCAACTTCGCTACGTGCCATTTCAATGCCTAATGCATCCATAGCCTTTTTAAATTCAACTCGGTCTTCACCACGCTCAATGGCGTCTACCTGAACACCGATAACCTTTACATTGTATTTGTCCAGAATTCCAGCATTATTTAATTCTGCACATAAGTTTAATGCGGACTGTCCGCCTAAGTTGGGCAGAAGTGCATCCGGACGTTCCTTTGCAATGATTTGCTCCAAACGTTCTACATTTAAGGGTTCGATGTAAGTAACATCAGCAGTTTCGGGGTCAGTCATAATGGTTGCAGGGTTAGAGTTAACCAATACAATTTCGTAGCCAAGCTTGCGAAGTGCTTTACAAGCCTGTGTACCGGAATAGTCGAACTCACATGCCTGACCTATGATAATAGGACCGGAACCAATAATCAGTACTTTATTTATGTCTGTTCTTTTTGGCATTTATATATCCTCCTTTGTTCTCAGCCACCGTTATATGGGCACAGTGATTCATTGTCACATAACCTTCTATAATATTATATAGGAAATCGCAAAAATCACAAGCCTTTTTTGATAGGAAAATTGTTAGTTTTTTTTGATAATTTGATTCTATAATTTAATAATTGTAAAAACATGGCAAAAAAATTGAAAAAATTAATTTTTTCTCAACTCAAAGCTGTACTAAATCTGAGTTTTGTGGTAGAATGATAAAAATAAGTTCGGACAGAAGAAAAAATTTGGAGGACTTTATGAAGAATAAAAACAAAGATTTTGAAACAGATATGAGTTTGGATAAGGAATTAGAGCAGGAACTGAAGGAACAACAGAAGTTGGAGAAGGACTTGGAGAAGGCTCAGAAGCGTGCGGAAGATATGGCAAAGAAGGAAGCTGCAAAGGCCGCTAAGTTGGAGAAGCAGGCTGCGAAGAAGGCAGCCAAAGAGGCTGCAAAGGCGGAGAAAGCTGCAAAGAAAGCAGCGAAAAAGAATGGCCAGGCTGAGGCACAGGATGCAGAAGAGGTTCTGATAGAAGCTGTAGATGAGTTCACAGCCCAAGTACAGGAAGGTGTTGTTGCGGAAACTGCTGCAGAAGTGGCTGTTGACGAAGCACAGGAGGCCATTGCTTTGGTGGAAGAACTGGAAGCAGAGGAAGCAGCTCGTGAAGAAAGCACGAAGCAGAAAAAAGAGAAGAGTGCGAAAAAGTTTAAATTGCCGAAGCTCGGTAAAGAGACGAAGGTAAAGCAGCTGAGTAAAGTGAGAATTAAGATTTCCCAGCAGTTGTTAATGTTATGTATTCTTCCCATGATTTTAATTTCTATTTCCATTACAATTTTCAGTGCCCAGGCAATTCGAACAGGTTTGGAGCAGGAAATTCAGAAATCACTTAATATCGTAGCGGTATCTGTAAATGAAACATACACTAATTTGTATGCGGGTGACTACAAGCAGGATAAGAGCGGTACTGTTACAAAGGGTGAAGTAGAAATCTCAGGACAGACCCAGTTAATTGATGCTTTGAAGGCCAAGACCGGATTTGAGGTATCTTTTGTATTCGATGATGGTTTGGGTGGCAGCCGAAGAGTAATTACCACTTTGCTTAAGGAAAACGGTGCACGCGCAACCGGACTTAAGTTGGATTCAAACCTGTATAAACAAATTGTAGAATCTGATTACTTATACATAACCGATTACCAGTTTGCTGGAAAAACATATTACGTATATTATTTGCGTTTGGTTAACTCCGACGGAACCGTTATGGGTGCTATTGAATCTGCAGTTGAAGCAACTTCGGTAGAAGAGTTGATTCAGGCGCAGGTAACAAAGATTGTATTGTTTGCAATCATCTTTATGGCAGTGGCTGCGGTATTGGTAGTATTCCTTTCTAAGAATATGGCACAGACTATGACAGCTATTCATAAGTTCTTAACTAAGCTTGTAAATGGTGAGTTGGATGCGGAAGCAGAAGTGAAGCAGCTGAATCGTAATGATGAGTTGGGTGATATTTATCGAATTGCTAGTCAGTTGCAGGAAACCTTGCTTAAGATTGTAACCGATATTAAGCAGTCTTGTGACAACCTGATGGTTTCTGCTAATAAGTTGACTCATGTGTCAGAAGATACCAAGAATACCATGGATGATGTAGTAAGCTCTGTAGATGATATTTCTCAGGGTGCTGTTACACAGGCGGAGAACAGTGCTACAGCAAATGAAAATATTGTTCGAATCAGTGAACAGATTGACCATATTACCAGAGAGGTAGAAAACCTCACGGCGTATGCACAGCAGATGAACGAGGACGAGAAGGTCTCAGAAAGAATTATTGAAGAGCTCAATGAATCCAGTGAAGAAACCAAGGAATCCATTGATAAGGTTGCAGAGCAGATTGATATTATGCACAAGTCCATTAAGGGCATTAAGAGTGCAGTTGAAATGATTCAGAATATTGCAGATGAAACTGATTTGTTATCACTGAATGCTAGAATTGAAGCAGCAAGAGCAGGAGAATCCGGTAAGGGATTTGCAGTGGTTGCAGAGCAGATTTGTAAGCTGGCTGACCAGTCAAGCAAGTCTGCACAGGAAATTGAAAAGATTATCACCGGTTTCATGGAAATTTCCCAGAAGATGGTTGCAGTTATGAACGAAGTACGTATGAACATGAATCATCAGCAGGAGAAGTTGGAAGAAACTAAAGATAAGTATCGAGATGTATCCAAGGGTGTTGAAAATTCGCTTGCAAATATCGAAAGTATTAAGAGTGAAATGGATGTACTCAGTGAGTCACGTGATGTGGTAAGAGATATTGTTGAGGATTTGGCAGCGATTTCCCAGGAAAATGCAGCAGCTTCACAGTGTACCATGGATGCTGCTCAGGGTATGACAGCGACTATGGAGCAGTTACGGGAGTCATCAGAGAAGTTGCTTGAATTGTCTGATACATTAAAGGAAGGTTTGGTAATCTTCAAGATTTAAGTAAACTGATAAAGGTAGAGGGAAAACCTTCTACCTTTATTTTATGAAGGAAAACACTTGAGCAATTAAGAAGTCCTGAGATAAGAAAGGAAGTAAAAGGATGAGCAGTTTTAAAGAAAAATATCTTGCAGGTGAAATTGAATTTGAGGCAATTGATGACTATAGCTACAAGTGGGGCATGAGTGATGATGAACGTACGTTGGCACAGTATCTGGGGTTAAATGAAGAGGAAGAGGATGCGTGGGTAAGTGTGAGCGAGGATGCGTTGCGGGAGTTATTGGATAAGCAAAAGGCAGGCAAATAATGAATGAAGAAAAGAAACAGCAAATAGAATATGGTCTGCTAACGGTCTTGACTATGCTTGGTGTTATGGTTTTTATGGCCGTCATGCTGGGAAATGGTATAAGCAGTGGTAATCCCTATAATACTTATGCTCTTCAGGCGGATTCCTGGCGTCAGGGAAGGCTTCATTTGGGGCAGGATTATCCATGGCTGGAATTGGCTATTTATGAAGGGAACTATTATTGCAGTTTTCCGTCCTTTCCCTCTTATGTATTGTTTCCCTTTACTCTTTTCTTTGGTAGCGGCACTCCGGACTTCTGTATTATGTATGCGGTAAATGTTCTTTTGACAGTGTATTTATATAAATTGGCACTTAAGTTAAGGGTAACACCTTGTGTGGGGATGTTTTTATCTCTCTTCGTAACCGTTGGGGCAAACACTCTATTCATCATGCAGGAGCCTTCGGTTTGGTTCTTTGCGCAACTATTGTGCTTTGCTACAGCGGTGATGGCGATTTATTACGCAAATATAGGTAAAGGTGGTCTGTCGCTGTTTTGGTGGGCTTGTAGTGTGGGATGTCGTCCCATGCAGCTTGTATTTTTACCCATATTGCTTGTAATGTTATATGGCTATGAGCGGGAGAGGGATAAAAAATGTTCGGGCGCGAAAATAATACTGAGGCGTTGGTATTGGGCAATTCCCATGGCTGTGGTAGCGTTGTCATATATGATTTTAAATTATTTGCGTTTTGGTAGTATTTTTGAATTTGGACGTAAATATTTGCCGGAATTTATGCGGGAGGAAAAGGGACAGTTTCACATAGATTACATGGCAGCCAACGTAAAGTCATTATTTCAGTTGCCGGAGATTGCGGAAGAAGGCAAATTAGTAATTGATCACTTTGGTAATTTGAATTTTATGTTAGCCAGCCCTATTGTAATTGTGGCTGTTTTGGGAATTTTTTTTGTGGCTATTAAAAAAGATTGGAAATTATTAGGACTAGGTGGATTAACAACCATTTTAGTAGTTATATATTTGACGATTACGGTGTTACATCGTACCATGGGAGCGTGGCATTTCGGCAATCGATATGCCATAGATATTCTTCCTTATGTATATGCATTGGTTGGTATGATTTCGGCAAAGTATCCTAAATTGGTAAAGTATTATGTGCCATTTTTCTTGCTGGGATGTATGTTGAATGTAGTAGGAACCATTGTGGTATATAATGGCTGGTAGATATGAGAACTTAAGTAAAATAAAAAAAGGAAGGACTTATTTGTCCTTCCAAATTTTTATGGTGTTAATAAGATTTAACTTTTCTTTGTCAGTAAAATCAGCTAACAAGCCCATGATTTCATTATCAATAGCAGTTGCAGTGTAAGAGCTGTCCATACTGCCTACCAAAGAGTCTAATGTGGTGTTAGTTAACTTTGCAAAGTAAACCAACATACGTAAAGACATTGCTGTTCTGCCGTTTTCTACATTACAGATGTAACCCGGAGTAGCGTCTAATGCACGAGCAACCTGTTCCTGAGTCAACTGATTATCAATTCGAATCTGACGAATTCTCTTAGCGAGATCCATATCTGTATTTGAAGTAATCATATGTGCCTCCTTATTTTTTTTAGTATCTATAACTGATTTAATTATATATCAAATATCGCTTGGACGCAAGAAGAAAACATTTATTATATATAAAAAATTATTTATCACTTTCTTTGCGGTCGTGCATTTCCAATAAGTTCAAGTATTTAATCAAATCTGTCTGGCTACTTTCCGATAATTGCAACACAGAATTAAAAAAGGACGCAATGGAAAAACGGTCAATTTTTTGTGTCTCCAAATAGGATATGGGGAATGTATATTGTGTTCTGTTTAACAGATAATCTGCCGAAACATTAAAATAGTCTGCTATTTTAGTTAAGGTAGGAATATCCGGTTGATGAACATTGTTTTCGTAATTAGAAATTGTGCTGACACTTACATGTAATTGCTTGGCAAAATCAGCTTGTTTGATATTTCGTTGTTTGCGCAAATATGTGATTTTTCCACCTAATGTAGATATGTCACCTTTTTGTTTTGGGGATTGTCTTTTCATGGTAACCTCCACCACTTCATAAACAATAATTTAGATAACATAAAATATTTTAAAGATATTTTAGGAAAGTGAAATACTATTACAGATACTCCCAATTAAATGTGGAAAATATTCTTAAAATTTTAGAATAACTAAAAATGTGAAGCATTTTTTATTTTAGAGAGAGTAGTTGCGAAATGTATTTAGAAATAGTAAGATGTAAGTAGTAAGGTGCTAAGGAGAAAGCAGTATGGAGTGGAGTAAATTACTTTGCCCGGAGCGTATTCGTAATGTAAAATCAAAACAGGGCTCCGGTGATTTGAGAACAGAGTTTGAAAAAGATTATCATAGAATTATCGGTAGTGCGTCTTTTCGCCGTTTACAGGATAAAACACAGGTCTTTCCATTGGATAAAAGTGATTTTATTCGTACTCGATTAACGCATTCCTTGGAGGTGTCTTCTTTTGCAAAATCTTTGGGGCAGAATGTGTCGCAGAAGATTTTAAGAGAGATAAAGGATCCTACCTTTTTGCCGGAGTACCAGGCGGATGTTTGTGATATTCTACAGTGCGCAGGGTTACTTCATGATATTGGAAATCCGCCCTTTGGACATTTTGGAGAAACGGTAATCCGTGAGTGGTTTCAGATAAATATGAGTAAGATTCATTTTCGCGGAAAGTCTCTGGAGCAGTGGCTGACTCCACAGATGCAGAATGATTTTTATAACTTCGAAGGTAATACGCAGGCCTTGCGTTTGGTAGGAAAGCTTCATTACCTAATTGATGAACATGGTATGAATTTGACTACAGGATTGCTTGGAACGATTATTAAGTATCCGGTATCTTCTTTAGAAGTGAATACGGAGAGCGGAGATATACATACTAAGAAAATGGGTTACTATTTTGCTGAAAGGGAGCTTTTTGCTCAGATTCAGGATATGCTTGGAACCAATGGAAGACGTCATCCATTGGCGTACCTTTTAGAAGCGGCCGATGATATTGCATATAAAACTGCGGATATGGAGGACGCATTTAAAAAAGGGTGTATTAATTATGAGCAATTATTGGACGAGTTGTATAAAGGTGGTAAGGAAGAGCCGGCGGATAGTGAATATTTTACGCTAATTAAGATTTTGGAGCATAAATACGAACAGGCAAAGGCTCGTAATATGGCAGAACCTGCTATGAATGCGGTTCAAAATTGGATGGTAATTGTACAGGGCAAACTTATCAGTTTTGCCACAGAAAGCTTTGCAAAACATTATGAAGAGATTATGAGTGGTACCTACACAAAAGAACTGTTGTGGGATGGATATGGTGCTACCATGGCGTATGTTTTGGGTGATATTGCGTATCGATACGCATTTATTTCAGAACCTATATATAAGCTGGAAATTGCAGCGGAAAATATGATGTACTTTTTATTGGAGCGTTTTGTAGGAGCTGCTATTGTGTATGATACTGGAGAGTTTATGACAGAGGTGCAGCATAAACTAATTGCATTGATTTCAGATAATTATAAAGCGATTTATAAAATATTTAGTGAGGGAAAGAGCGAAGAAGAAAAGCTATATTTACGACTTCTTTTGGTGACGGATTCCATTTGCGGTATGACGGATAGTTATGCAAAGCGACTATATCAGGAGTTGAGTGGTATTTTGTAGGTTTTGCAGGAGAAGAAAAAAGGATTTGATGGAAAAGAATTATTTATAATATCCGGTCATATATTTCTATGAAAGAAATAAGTGACAGGGATGGTATATGAAAGAATTTATAGAAGAAATGACATTGCCGGCATGGCTGACACTGAAAAACGTAGTGACGATTGTGTTTTTGCTGGCAATGTTTTTTTTAGGTAGGGCAATGGCTTCTGTTGCCGGCAATAAAGTGCCAACTGCAGGAGTAGTAGCACAGGTACAAAACTGGGGCCTGGGTTTTGGAGAGTCCGGTACACAGCCTACCGGTAATGTGTCGGTAAATAAGTTAAAAGAATATGATGCTTATTATGTGGGAGATGCAGAGGACAAAGTGATTTATCTGACTTTTGATGCAGGCTTTGAAAATGGTCATACAGAGGCGATTTTGGATGCATTGAAGAAGCATGATGCCCAAGGATGCTTTTTTATTGTGGGGCATTATTTGGAAACAGCACCGGAGCTGGTAAAACGTATGGTGGAAGAGGGACATATTGTGGCAAACCATACCTATAACCATCCGGATATGTCTGCCATTGCAAGTGAGGAAAGTTTTGCTAAGGAACTGCAGGATGTGGAAGCGCTGTACAAAGAGATTACCGGAGAAGAAATGCGGAAGTTTTACAGACCACCCCAGGGGAAGTATAGTCTGGAAAATCTGACCATGGCCAAGTCAATGGGATATAAGACGTTTTTCTGGAGTTTGGCATATGTGGACTGGTACCAGGATGACCAGCCTACCCATGAAGAAGCTTATGATAAACTGCTTAAGCGAATTCATCCGGGGGCGATTGTATTGCTACACAGTACCTCACAGACCAATGGGGAGATTATGGATGAGTTATTGACCAAATGGGAGGAGATGGGTTACCGTTTTGGTTCCTTAGATGATTTGGTAGATGAATGTGCGACAACTGAGCTTGTACCAGATGTTGAATAAATTTGCAGAATAGTGTATACTAAATAAGTAATTATCATGAAGGTACCCGGCACTTTATAAGTGCAGAAAAGGAGTAGAGATGACTTTAGAAGCTGCAAAGCAAAAATTAGAGCAATACGGACAAGAGCATGTTTTAAAATATTTTGATGAATTGACAGAGAAAGAGCAGGAAGCATTGCTCACTCAGATTGATGAGACAGATATGAGTATTTTGGCGGCATGTAAAAATAAAGAAGAATTGGCGCAGAAGGGCGTAATTACACCTCTTGCTGCTATGGAGTTGGATGAAATTGAGACAAATAAAGAAAGTTTTACTGCTACCGGTATTCAGGCGATTCAGGATGGTAAGATTGGTGCGGTGCTTTTGGCCGGTGGTATGGGTACTCGTTTAGGTTCTGACGATCCCAAGGGTATGTACAATATTGGTGAAACCAGAGATTTGTACATATTTGAGTGTTTGTTTAACAATATTATGGATGTGGTAAAGCAGGCAGGCTGCTTCATTCATTTCTTTATTATGACCAGTGATAAGAATAATGAAAGTACCATTAAGTTCTTAACAGACCATGAATTCTTTGGTTATAACAAAGACTATGTACATTTCTTTAAACAGGAAATGGCTGCGGCTACAGATTATGAAGGTAAGATTTATCTGGAGGAAAAGGGTAAATTATCTACCTCTCCCAATGGTAATGGTGGCTGGTTTGTATCCATGAAGAACAGTGGCCTTTTGGAGCTGGTTAAGTCTGAGGGTATTGAATGGCTGAATATTTTTGCAGTAGATAATGTATTACAGAGAATTGCGGACCCTTGCTTTATCGGCGCTACTATTCAGAAGAATTGTGTGGTAGGTGCCAAGGTGGTGCGTAAAAATGCACCGGATGAGAAGGTAGGCGTAATGTGCTTAGAGGACGGCAGACCTTCCATAGTAGAATATTATGAGTTGACAGAAGAATTGATGAATGCCAAGGATGAAAAGGGTAATCCGGCATATAATTTCGGAGTTATTCTGAATTATTTGTTTAATGAAAAGGCTTTGGAGGAGCTTTTGGACGGCAGCTTGCCACTTCACATTGTGGAGAAGAAGATTCCTTATTTGAACGAAGCCGGCGAATTGGTGAAACCGGAAACACCTAACGGATATAAGTTTGAGAATTTGGTATTGGATATGATTCATCAGTTAGACAGCTGTCTGCCTTATGAAGTAGTACGTAACAAGGAATTTGCACCAATTAAGAATAAGACAGGTATTGACTCTGTAGAGAGTGCCAAGGCGCTTTTGAAGGAAAATGGAGTAGTGATTTAACAAAACGACTGATATTGCTAACATATGAACATTGTGGTCTGTGGCTTGATTCGGTATTATATTTATAATCCTAGGAGCAAGAAATGTAACAAATTGTTAGATGTTAGTGATAAAAATACAGGAGGTTACAAACAGTGAAAGTATTAGTGACCGGCGGTGCCGGATATATTGGAAGCCATACCGTAGTAGAACTGCAGAATGTAGGTTATGATGTGGTAGTGGTAGATAATTTAAGCAATTCCAGCGAGAAGTCTTTGGAACGTGTAGCTGTGATTACAGGTAAGGAAGTACCTTTTTATAAGGCTGATATATTGGATAGAGTAGCATTGGAGGAAATTTTTTCTAAAGAGAAACCTGATGCGGTAATTCATTTTGCAGGACTGAAAGCAGTGGGTGAGTCTGTGCAGAAACCTTGGGAGTATTACGAAAACAATATTGCAGGTACATTGACGCTGGTGGATGTAATGCGCAAGAATAATTGCAAGAATATTATTTTCTCTTCCAGCGCAACAGTGTATGGTAATCCGGCATTTATACCGATTACAGAGGAATGTCCTAAGGGACAGTGTACCAATCCTTATGGTTGGACCAAGTCTATGTTAGAACAGGTGCTTTCCGATATTCAGAAGGCAGATCCGGAGTGGAATGTAATTTTGCTTCGTTACTTTAATCCTATTGGTGCGCACAAGAGCGGTACTATTGGTGAGAATCCCAGCGGTATCCCGAACAATCTGATGCCTTACATTACACAGGTGGCAGTGGGCAAGAGAAGCGAATTGGGCGTATTCGGTAATGATTACGATACTCATGACGGTACTGGTGTACGTGACTATATTCATGTAGTAGATTTGGCACTGGGTCATGTAAAGGCACTGAAGAAAGTAGAGGAAAATGCAGGCTTAAAGATTTATAATCTGGGAACCGGAACCGGCTACAGTGTGCTTGACATTGTGAAGAATTTCGAGGAAGCTACAGGTGTGAAGGTGCCTTATATAATTAAGGAACGTCGCCCCGGAGATATTGCCACCTGCTATGCAGACGCAAGCAAAGCAAAGGAAGAGCTTGGCTGGGAAGCACAGTATGGTATTAAGGAAATGTGTGCGGATTCTTGGAGATGGCAGAGTAACAACCCTAATGGGTATGAGGAATAAGAGAAATAAAGATTAAAATCCCCTGAGGGGTAAGATATACATCCTATACGGACACGCTCTCGCTTGATGAAAAACGTAGCAGTACTAGGCTCGAAAAAACCTCGCCAAGTGCTGACGTTTTTCAACAGTCCTTTATAGGAAATATATCTTACCCCTCAGGGAATTTTTTCATAGTCAATTATTTTGTTTCTTTCTTCATCAACAACAAAAAGCTCACTATGCCAGTTACTGCACACACGGGTAACATTACCCAGAAAGCGTTAATATTTGAAACATTCTCTAGTTTATCCAAGGCTGTTTGACTGCCGAAGATGCTAAGCATAACTGCAAAGCTTAAATTATTATTTATCATGTGGCAGAAGGACGCCGGATAAATGGATTTGGTACGTTCAGTAAGTAGGGTTAATAAGGCATTTACCAAGATACAATAGGTGCACATAAGAAGGATGCCAAGCCAGGGATAAAACTTATATTCGGTACCGAAGTTATGGCCGGAAACGGTCAGTGGTGCATGCCACAGTCCCCAGATGATACCGCCGATTACAATGGCAGCAGGCTTATTCATAATCTGCATGAGCTTGGGCATCATATAGCCACGCCAACCCCATTCCTCGCCAAAAGCTGGCATAAAAAGAATGATGGAAAAGGCAAGCTGGAGTAGGAAGGTGCCGATTTTCATTTGCATATCTTCCATAGGATAAGCCTCGCTAAGGGAAAGACCTTTCATAAAAATCCCCCAAATCAGGAGCATCAAAACCGATACTTCCAAAAGCTTAACAAATATGGACGCGATATAGTGGCGGGCGTTGCCTTTTATATTTAGTCCCAGATAGGTATTTTGAAAGCCTTCTTTCGTAAAGAATCTGGTCAGCAAATGCGCCACAGCAGGTGCAAACATGCCCAATGCACCCAAGGCATAAGCTACCACGGCGGTTTTGTTGCTGATATGCTCAGAAAAAATTAATTCCCCGCATACTACATTTAAAATTGGTGTCAGTATATAAAGGGGTAAGTAAGCCAGTACACAGAAAATAACCAATCGTACGAGAAGCTGTTTCTTTTCTTTATTGCTCATAGGTCTCTACCCCCTTTCTGTAAAGTGCCAGAGAAATCCGGTAGGAAATATAATATGCCAATACCGAGATGTATGGTATAAAAGATACTACGAAAATCACTTTTTCACTTCGTAAATAGTCCATTAATGCTTTAAAAATATTCTCCTGAAAGAAGAAAGAAATGTCTCCAAACAATGTATAAATACTAAAAAAAGCACTGAATAAAATAATATACACCATCTGTACCTCAAAGCTTACGGAAGCGCCATAGCGTACACTAAAAGGGATACGAATCGCCAACAGTATTAAGCTAAGGCAAAAGAAAATCACACATGCCAGGGAGGCAGATGCAGCGTATTCGCCCACCATTAACATGACGATGGTATCTGTCAGAAAGCATACCAAAAGCACCGCTAAGTTAACAATCAACAAAAAATAATATTTGCTCTGAATCTGTCCCTTAGCTGCAGGCGGCGTAGAAAACAAAAAGCTGGCACTGGCAGACTTTTCATCCGGAGTAAAAAGCTGTGTGGACAGAGTGAGAAGCATGAAAAAGGCACAAAAGTAGACCATGGCGGTAATTGCCATTACACTAAGGCCGCCATCCTCGTCCACAATACCAATGCCGGTTTGTAAAAAAGTAAAAAAGAAGCAAAAGCACATTAATAAAGATACGAATATTCCCAGTGTTAACAGGGATTTCTTAAAAAGTACAAAATCCTTATATAACAGTCCCTTCATTATTTCTCCCTCCTTCCGTAAAGCATAGTGGTACATATAAGTCCCAGCAAAAAGGTTCCCAGAATGATAACAGGAGTAAGAGGAAGCAGTGTCGTACAGAGTTCCTTCATTTGGTTCAAGCCATCTTCAGTCAGCAGGTTGGGGTGTTTAAATACTACAGGTATCATAATGCCATATACGGTTAACATACAAACAATCACAGCGCGTTCCATGGTGCGTACCCAGATACAAATGTTTTGCATGTATATGATGAGGAGTACACCGAGAGTATAAATTGTCATGGTAATTCCTAAATCGTTTGTGGTGACAGCGGTACCGGTTAAGAGGCTATATATTCCCAACCATCCCAAGGTCATTGCAAAAGAAGCCAGAAGCGTAAGGAATAAACAGCTATATTTGGCCAAAGCAAATCGGAAGGGTGTTACCGCAGAGGATAGACGAAATCTTCGCCAGGGTGTCTTTTCGTCATTGGGGGTAGCATCGGAGGCACCACCGAAAAAGAAAGTTCCTGTATAGGCCGGCATATATTTAATCATCAGGTCGATGATGGACTTCGTTTCCGCATCCATTAAGTGATTGTATCGGTGTAAGTTACCATATTTGTAGCTAAGCAGTGCCAGCAAACCGATTGCAACCATGACAAGATAAGCCAACAGATTATAGCCATAGTTTTTGCGGGCAATATAAAATTCTCTGAAAAGGAGACCTTTGAAACTTCCCTTTTTCATTACGACCACTCCTTTTTCTCCTTGTTCACGTAGAACAGCATGATTTCTTCCAGATTGGTATTTTCTATAAGTAATCCGGAATACTTCTGTTTGCAGGCAGCTTTGTCAGAGACCATCAATTCTACGCCGAAATCATTGATACGTGCACTTATGTAATCGGTAGGCGCAATTTCTTTAAAGTCATTCTTGCTACACTTGGCAAGGCCGTGGTTTTCTAAGATTTCGTCCTTGTAACCGGTCAGCAGAATCTTGCCGTTATCAATAAAGGTCACAGAGTCTGCAATTTTGTCCAAATCACTGGTGATGTGGGAGGACATCAGGATACTGTTGGTGTCATCGCTTAAATACTCTCTGAAAATATCCAGGATTTCGTTACGTACTACCGGGTCTAAACCGGTGGTGGCTTCATCCATAATCAAAAGCTTGGCACCATGGGAGAGCGCGGTAGCAATCTGCAGCTTCATCTTCATACCCTTAGAGAACTTGCTGATTTTCTTCTTTAAGGGTAAGTGGAAGCGCTCTAAGTAGGCATAGTATTGTTCTTTATTCCAGTTGCTGTACAGGCCTTCAAACATAAAGTCCAATCCTTTTGCGGTAAAACCGTCATAGAAGGGCAATTCGTCAAAGACTGCGGCAATTTGTTCCTTAATTTCGTATTCGTGCTCTTGTAAATCCATCCCCAGCATCTTGATAGAACCGCCGTCGGTTTTCGTAATGTTTAACAGAGCACGGATGGTAGTGGTTTTGCCGGCGCCGTTTTGGCCGATGAAGCCCATAATGCTTCCCTTAGGTACGTTAAAGCTAATATTAGCCAAGGTAAAACCATCGTATTTCTTGGTGAGATTCTTAATTTCTATGGCATTTTCGTAATTATTCATCTGTTTCTCCTCCATAAACAAGCTCTAGCATTTCCTTCATTTCTTCTATAGACAGACCACACATTTTGCCTTTTTGGCAGGCTTTCGCCAGAAGCTCTTCCGTTTGCTGAAGAACCTCTTCCCGAAGAAAATCTGAGTTCTGTTTTTTGACATAGCAGCCCTTGGAGGCGATGGTTTCGATATAACCGTCCCGTTCCAGCTCCTCGTAGGCACGCTTGGTGGTAATGACACTGATTCGTAATTGTGTTGCAAGTAATCGCATGGAAGGAAGGGCGTCCCCTGCCGCCAGCGTACCGTTTAAAATCTGAGCCTTGATCTGAGAGATAATCTGTTGATAAATAGGCTCCTCTGATGCATTGCTTAATATAATGTCCATGGCACACTCCTTGTTATTCTGTATATATATGGTATATACAGAATAACATGTGCAGTAGCATAAAACAATGGCAAAATATTATAATATGGAATGTTTTAAATAGTGCAAAACATACAAAAATGCAAAAAAACGAAAATAAACAGTGTAAAACAGTTGACAACAGTTATAAACTGTTATATGCTGTTATTGTCGACGAGAGTTAAACATTGTTATTTGATACATTCAAGTAACATATAAGAGAGGTACCCAATATGAACATTATTATTAATAATTCATCTATGCAGCCCATTTACGAGCAGATTGTGGAGCAGATTAAAGCAGCGATTATGAAAGAAATTTTAAAGAAGGAAGAGAGTCTTCCGTCAGTAAGAACCTTATCTAAGGATCTGCGCATTAGTGCCCTGACAGTAAAGAAGGCTTACGATACTTTGGAACAGGACGGATTTATCGTAACCGTTCACGGCAAAGGAAGCTTTGTAGCAGGGGTAAATGTGGGGTTGCGTCAAGAAGAGCAAAAGAAAGAAATAGAACAGGATTTGGAGACGGTAATTCGTAAGGGTAAGACCTATGGAATGAGTAGTGAAGAACTGACAGAATTATTTCAATTGATTTTGGAGGAGTAAGATTATGACTTTGGTATTGGAAAATGTAAAAAAGAAATACAAAACATTTGAACTGAATTTGAGTATGACCTTGGAACCGGGCACGATTACCGGTCTTATCGGTAGAAACGGTGCCGGTAAGAGTACTACCTTTAAGGCGATTTTAGGATTGATTAAGCTGACTGACGGAAAGGTATTGATTGACGGTAAGCAGCCTCAGGAGTTGAAGGCGGCGGATAAGGAAAATATCGGTGTGGTGCTTTCTGATTCGGGATTTAGCGGATATATGACCGTGAAGGATGTAATTGCCACCATGAGTGCCATGTACAAAAAGTTTGATAAAACAGATTTTACTGCGAAATGTGAACATTTCAATATCCCGCTGAATCAGAAAATCAAAGAATTTTCTACCGGTATGAAGGCAAAATTAAAAGTACTTTTGGCTATGTCTCATGGTGCAAAATTATTGATTCTGGATGAGCCTACTTCCGGTTTGGATGTAGTAGTTCGTAACGAAATCCTGGATATGCTTAGGGAATATATGGAGGATGAAGAAAACAGTATCTTAATCAGTTCCCATATTTCTTCGGATTTGGAAGGCTTATGTGATGATGTGTACTTTATCGAAAATGGTCAGATTATCATGCATGAGGAAACGGATACCCTGATGGATGCTTACGGTATCTTAAAGGTAACTCCTGAACAGTATGAGAAGCTGGCGCAAGAATACATTCTCTGTACCAAAAAGGATAAGTATGGTTATACCTGTTTAACCAATCAGAAACAGTATTTTATGGAGAATCATCCGGACATTGTAATAGAGAAGAGTGAAATTGATGAAATCATTACATTAATGCTCAGTGACAGGAAGGAAGGCAAATAATATGAAGGGTTTATTAGTTAAAGATTTTAGATTTTTATTAAGACAGAAGAGTAGTTTGTTGATTTTTATAGGAATTGGTTTGTACTTTCTGTTGACAGGAGTGGATGTAAGTTTTGCTTTAATGTTTACTGTGATGATGGCATCGATTTTTGCAACCAGCAGTATCTCTTATGACAGTTTCGATAATGGTATGGCCTTTTTGATGACCCTGCCGATTCAGAAAAAAACTTATGTAATATCTAAATATATCTTTTCCCTGCTGGTGGTAGTGATGATGAGCGGAATTATTGTATTACTTGCAGCAATTGGTGCTAATATGGGGTTGGAACACTTAAAACTGACAGATATGAAGGGGATGCTTGTAGTGGCGGCTATTTTTGCTACAGTTATGTTATCAATTATGACGCCTATTTACATCATCTTTGGAGGAGAGAATGCAAGAATGGCAATTCTCGCGGTATATGGTATTATTGCAGTTATCGCATTAGCGATTAAGGCACTGGTGGGTGATGTAGAAGTCGCTGCAGCTGAATTGTTTGCAAACTTAGTATCCTTAAAAGATTGGCAGCTTGTTTGTCTGGGTGGGGGAATTATGCTTGCGTTAGTGTTGGTTTCCATGATTATTTCCATGGTGGGTTTGGAGAAGAAGGAATACTAAATTACAAATAAAACCCCCGGCAGAAACCGAAATATATATCCTAATGAGGTAACGCTGAAAGACGTCTTCACTTAGCGAGGTTTTCGCGAGCTTAGTGAAGTTACGTCTTTCATTAAGCGAGAGCGCGTCCGAATAGGATATATATGAGGTTTCTGCCGGGGGTTTTTGATGTTTTATTTTATGCTACATACATATACATAAAGATAAAATGACATACACTGCCACCCATGACAAACAGGTGGAAGATTTCATGGGAGCCGAAGTTCTTGTGTTTGGAATTAAAAATCGGCAGTTTCAAAGCGTAAATTACACCGCCGATAGTATATACAATGCCACCAACCAAAAGCCAAAGGAATGCAGCAGTAGGAAGGGTACTTCTAAGGGTACCGAATACAAAAATACATACCCAACCCATGGCAATATAAATCAACGAAGAAAACCATTTAGGGCAGGTTACCCAGAATGCTTTGATTAATATACCTGCAATAGCAATACTCCATACGACGGTTAATAAAGTATAACCGATTTCGCCACCGAGAATAATTAAACATACCGGAGTATAAGTACCTGCGATTAATACGAAAATCATCATATGATCGATTTTTTTAAATATTTTTAGGCGGCTTCCGGTTACATTAACACTATGATATGTGGTGCTTGCTGCATACAACAATACCATGCTGGCAATAAAGACACACATAGCAGCAAATTCTCTGCTGTTTGCACCAAGTGCGGTTTTTACTAATAAAGGCGCTGAAGCAAGTAATGCCATCATCATGGCGATTAAATGAGTAAAGGCGCTACCGGGTTCTCTAATTGTTATCTGCATATTTATTCCTCCTTTTATATCTGATGCTATATAAAACTATTATATGTAGTTTTGAAAACTATATGTAACACAAGTTAATACTACAACATGGAAAATAAAATGTCAACACAATGTTAGAAATTTTCTGAGCATTATTTTGGTGAATAAGAAAAACCCGAAAGGCAATTTATTTACCTTTCGGGTTTAAGCTTTAATCTTCCTCTATAACATGAATTTCTAAATAGTCGAAATCTATGCTGTCAATAAAGTTGTCTTGAGTAAAACGGGCTTTGTCGTGTCTTTTAAATTCCATAATAGTTTTATCCAGCCAAATAGGTTTACTTAAATCAAAAGCATAGCAAATTTCATCAATGGCACGAAAAACCTTGTGCGTTCTGGTATCCTTACTATCATCGCAGACGACCATGTCCCGTAATAATCTATTATCTTTAAATTCTTTTGCCCATAATCGAAACATAATTTCCCTCAATTCTTTTTTAAATATATGCCAAAATTCAATCAGGCGACTGTCTGAAAAAACGAGGCCATGTGTGTGACTTATATTGTAGCATGCTTTTGAATTTTAGAAAATATAATTGTCATAGTTTTTTACATATTCACATATAAATGTATAGTGGCATTTGCGACCGGTAATAGGCATAAGTCATAAAATTTCTTAAAAAAGGATTAATAATTTGTGAGAAATATACATTTTTTTGAACATCTATGTTATAATAATTACAGCATTAGATTTTTGTGTAAACAAGGAGTACATATGGAACTGAAATTTACAGGTGACGATGGTATTGATAGTTGGAAAGAGGTTAATCTTATATATAATGCCGCGTTGAAACAAATGGAGACCAAGATGGAGATTCTGAACGATGAGTTTCAGCATGTTCATCAGTACAACCCCATAGAACATATTAAAGCCCGTATTAAATCCCCGGAAAGTATTGTGAAGAAGTTGAAGAGGCATGGAAGGGAATCGACCATTGAAAATATGGTGAATCATATTAATGATATTGCGGGTATCCGAATTATTTGTTCATTTACTTCCGATATTTATCGAATTGCTGAAATGATCCGTGAACAGAAGGATATAAAGGTAATTGGTATTAAAGATTATATTACATATCCCAAGGCAAGCGGTTACCGAAGCTATCACATGATAGTAACTGTGCCGGTATATTTGTCGGATAGAATTGTAGATGCTAAGGTAGAAGTACAGATTCGAACAGTAGCTATGGATTTCTGGGCCAGCCTGGAGCATAAGATTCACTATAAATTAGAGGGAGATGCTCCGGAACATGTAAAAAGTGAGTTAATCGAATGTGCCCGGATGGTTATGGATTTGGATGCGCGGATGTTGTCATTGAATGAAGAGATTCTGCAGATTAGTGAGGAAAAGGCACAGGAACGTGACCGACTGAGACAAGTGAAGAAGGCGTAAAATATAGCAGCTTATGTGAGAAAATACATAAGCTGCTTTTTATATTGAAAAATACCCTAAAAATGAGGAGTGCCCAGACACCTTTCGGCGTCCAGGCTATTATGAAAAAATTTATCTAATGTAATATCGAACATTAGTAGTATGCATTTTGGTATCTTCTTGAGACATTTTTAGTATAGCAGGAAAATATGAACAAAATATGAACAAAGTGATAACAAGGTGTAAATTATTGATAAATTAGACAAAAATACTTAAGTTGGTGGTGTATATTTGTGCAAAACATACAAAAAACAATATTTCTTTTTGAACTATTATTAGAAAGATATGATTATTTAAAAGTTTCTTAAATTTATGAGTCAGTTCTTATTGTTTTGTTTTGATAAAAATGTTAAAATAATGTAAAGTATAGTATTTTGCAGGCAGTATGCATAGAGATAAATTAAGAAAGGTTTGGTGGGAACATATGGATAGTTTTATTGACAAGCTGGCACAGAAATTTACAGCACAGGAAATTATTAAAGCAAATTCCTCAGCCGAGGCGGCAGAATTGAAGCGCACTCGTGAGCAGGTTCAGCAGTACGAAGCTTGTTTAGAGGAGATGAAGAATGTAAATGAGTCCATGAAGGAGTCTTTGGCGAAGCTGGAGCAATCTTTGGATATTGATTTTGAGAAGTTTGGACAGATCCAGATGCCTACAGACGATATTCATACTGTGGTTGAGAATGCAATTGAAGATGGTGTGGATGATATCAATGCAGTGATTGCAGAGAATATGAATGCCATTAAGGAAGCGCAGAATGAAGCGAAGCTTCAGCAGGATTTGGCACAGGAGCAGATGAGTGGTCAGTTGCGTGACATTCAGGACAAGTTGTCCGGTCAGTTAGCAGATCAGATTCAGTCTATTCAGGATTGTGTATCCGGTCAGCTGCAGGAGCAGTTGCAGGGTGTGCAGAATAGTGTGTCAGGTCAGATATATGAGCAGTTACAGGGCGTACAGAGTGGCGTGTCCGGTCAGTTACAGGAGCAGTTGCAAGGTGTGCAGAGTAGCTTGGCTGAACAGGTGCAGAGTATTCAGGGTACCCAGGATGGTATTGCAGAGCGCTTACAGGGTGTATTGGATGCCCAGGACAAGCTGAGTGGACAAATGCTCAGTCAGGTACAGGATATGCAGACTGTGCAGGATGCTCAGGAGAAGTTGTCTATTCAGGTTACCGGTCAGTTGCATGCGGTACAGGATAAGATTTTACAGCAGATGCGAGTTGCATTAGCTGCGTCCTCTGAGGAGAAGAATAATGAATTTTCCGAGGCACAGCTTTCTGCGTTGAAGGAACAGGCAGCTGCATTGTTAGAAGGTTTGAAGACACAGTCAGAAGGTCAGTTGGGTGCACAGAAGGAACAGATTGTTGACTATGTTCACAAAGAGAATGTTAAGGTATATCGTAATGTGCAGGCTGTAGTAGTGGATGAAGCGAATAAACAGTCTGAAAGTATGACTTCTATGTTAAATAAGGTAACGGCAAAGAATCAATTGTTAGTTAAATTGGTAATTGCTTCCTTGGCTTGTTCGGGAGTATCTTTGGTAGCAGTTGTAGTCTTACTTTTGCGCAGCTTAGGTATTTTCTAATAGAAAGAGGCAGACCATGGGGAAAGAAGTTTGGAAACCCGGAAATATGTTGTATCCGTTGCCGGTAGTGATGGTGAGTGTGGCAGATAAAGCAGGTAACAATAATATTATTACCATTGCATGGGCAGGTACTATTTGTAGTAATCCGCCTATGGTATCCATTTCTGTTAGACCGGAGAGGCATTCTTATGGGATGATTAAAGAAACGGGTGAATTTGTGATTAACCTGACCACGAAGGACTTGGTGTATGCCACCGATTATTGTGGTGTGAAAAGTGGCAGAGACGTGGACAAGTTTAAGGAGATGAATCTGACACCTATACAGGGGGATAAGGTAAAAGCACCACTTATTGCAGAGAGTCCTGTGAATTTAGAGTGTAAGGTAACAGAAGTGATTTCTTTGGGAAGTCATGATATGTTTTTAGCAGAAGTAGTATCCGTGCATGTAGATGATAAATATATGGACGAAAAAGGAAAGTTCCACCTGGAGCAGGCGGAACCTATTGTGTATTCGCATGGAGCTTATTTGGAAACCGGTAAGCAGTTGGGAACCTTCGGCTATAGTGTGAAGAAAAATTAATATAGTAGCCTTTGTGTTATGAAGGTGATAATTTAATGAGGTTTTGAATTTCCGGGGGAGCTTAACAGGCTTCCCCGTTTTATTATGTCATCACCATATTTCCCACGCAGAGAATCTAAAGCAGTATCCAACTTCTTTTGCTTTTCACTTTTGGGTGCAGCAGTTTGCAAATCAAACAGACTCATTTGTGTAGGTACCGTGTTAGGAACCAGCTTAGATGTGCGGATGCCTAAAAGGCGCACGGGAGAACCGTTCCACAACTCATCAAACAGTTTACAGGCAGTTTGATAAATAATATCCGTAGAGTCAGTGGGAATATCTAAGGTGGTCTGATGAGAAACTGACTGAAAGGTAGCATATTTAATTTCTGTACTTACCATGCCTGCCAATTCTCCGGAGGCACGTACGCGGCTACCTACGGACTCAGCCAAGCTCAAAAGTGTCAAATATGCATCCTCTTTTGTTTCGGCATCCTGAACTAATGTAATGGAGTTGCCGATGCCCTTCATTTTGGCAGGTTGTGTTCCTATTGCGGAAGAATCAATACCATTGGCATACTCCCAAAGGGTGATGCCATGACTCTTTAGGTGGGATTTCAGGATTTCTACATCAGCTTTTGCCAAATCCCCAATGGTTAATATACCCAGCTTATGTAAGGCTTCCACGCTGGAGCGACCACACATAAAAAGTGAAGAAACCGGCAGTGGCCACAGTTTAGTTTGTATTTCATGGTGATATAGGGTATGCACCAGATTGGGCTTTTTAAAATCGGAGGCCATTTTTGCCAGAACTTTCCGGTTCGATATACCAACATTTACAGTGAAACCAAACTTTTCATAAACCGTGTCCTTAATGAAGGCCGCAGCATCTTCCGGTGAGGTATATTTGTCGGCGATAGGGGTATAATCCATATAACATTCATCAATGCTGACCTGTTCAATATCCGGACAAATATCGGACAAATATTGTATGAAAGCCTGACTACGATTATGATACATGGAATGATTAGGCGCAACCATAACCAAATTAGGACATTTGCGGAAGGCATTTACTACAGGTTCTGCAGTTTGGATGCCGTAAGCTTTGGCAGGGATGGATTTGGCCAGTACGATGCCATGGCGCTTTTCAGTGTCGCCGCCTACAATGGAGGGGATGGTACGAATATCTACATCAGAACCATTTTCCAATTGTTCCAATGCGGTCCAGCTTAAAAATGCAGAGTTAACATCAATATGGAAAAAAATACTCATAAAAGCCCTCCCTTTTCATTATATATTTTATTGTACTCTTTTAAGTGGGACTTTACAATTAAAATAATTGTTGATAGAATGAATCTGTTACGAAATTGTTACACATAATTAGATTTACTTAAAGATATGGAATAAGGATACATGAAAATAACAAAGTATGCAAAAGGATTGAAATTTACATATATATATGCCGTAATGCTGGTATTGATTGTAGGTTTACTTATTTTGGCAGATTATGAAGAATATGTGCCTACGGAAATTGTGAACGGTACGATTTATCACATGACGGTAAACGGTATAGAGGTAGGAACCGTTGCAGATGCACAACAGGCAGAGCAGTGGCTGTGGGAAGCCAGAAAAGAAATTGCGTCAAAAAGCGATGAATTGGTATTTATGGACGTAACTACAGAGTTTGTGAGCGAAGAGGTTGCTTGGGGTGTCACGGATGAAGTGCAGACGGTAAAGAACAAAATATATCAGGCATTGCAAAGCAGTGTATTGGAAACCATGCAGCGTTCTTATACGGTGAAGGTAAATGAGTACATGGCAAATCTTTCCTCGGCAGAGGAGGTAAAACTGCTTTTAGAGGCAGCGATTGGAAAGTATGATGTAGAGGATGCTTTTGATATTGAACTAGTGCAGGATGAAGTACGTGAGTTGAGTGTATTAAATGCACAAGTGGTGGAGAAAATAACAGAAGAACAGTCTCAGGAAGAAGATATCTTTGTCAATGGCGGAATCAGTGAGCATATGGAAATGTTATTTGCTGCTTATGAGCCGGAAAAGGAACCGGAGTTTGAGGACTTTGATTTGGGCCTTTCAGGGATTAATTTTTCGGAAGAAATCGAAATCGTGGAAGCGTATTTGCCGGTAAATCAGATGATTTCTTTGGAACAGGCTGTTCAAGAGCTAACCGAGGAACAGGAACAGCAGCAGATTTATGAGGTACAAAGTGGGGATACTTTGTCGGAAATTGCTATTACGGTAAATATCCCTATGGAAGATATTGTGGCTATGAACGATAGTCTGGACAGTGTAAGTTCTACGTTACAGATTGGACAGGAGCTGATTATTACGGTTCCGGAACCGGAGCTTTCCGTAGTGCGCCATGAAACCAATTATTATGAAGAGATTTATGACGCAGAGATTATTTACGTGGATAATGATGATTGGTTTACTACCCAGACGGTAGTGCTTCAGCAGCCGTCTGCAGGTTTTCGTAAGGTTGTAGTAGAGGAAACTTATGTAAATGATAAGCAAACAGACCGTACTATTCTCAAGGAAGAGGTAGTAATGGAAGCGGTGGCTAAGATTGTAGAGCGTGGTACCAAGATACCGCCCAGCTACATTAAGCCTATTTCCGGTGGCCGGGCATCTTCCGGTTTTGGTCCCAGAAAGGCACCGACCAAGGGCGCCAGCACCTATCATAAAGGTCAGGACTGGGCTACGCCTGTAGGTACAACGGTAGTGGCTTCTTGTGGCGGTACAGTTGCTAAGGCCGGCTGGGGAAGCGGTTATGGATATGTAGTATATATTAATCACCCGGATGGCCGTCAGACACGTTATGCACATTTGAGCAAGGTTTTGGTTAAGGTGGGGCAGTCCGTTAAGCAGGGCGAAAAGATTGCACTCAGTGGTAATACCGGTATTAGTAGCGGTCCTCATGTACACTTTGAAATATTGATTAATGGTAAGCAGGTCAATCCTTTGAAGTACTTAGATTAACACTATATTTTGTAGGAACGGGCGTTCTGTTTACAAATTAAAGTAAATGTGTTATGATAAAGTGAAGAATTGCTTTTTAGATGTGACTAATTCGTTGAATTTTAGATATAATAAAGAGGTAACAAAATGGAACAGTACGCAATTAGGGGCGGTAATCCATTAGTAGGTGAAGTTGAAATAGGGGGTGCCAAGAATGCAGCACTTCCTATTCTTGCTGCTTCCGTTATGACGGATGAAACCGTATATATAGATAATTTGCCGGATGTACGTGATATTAACGTATTGTTGAAGGCTATGCAGAACATTGGTGTTATGGTGGAGAGAACCGGCAGACACAGTGTAAAGATTAATGCAGGACAGATTAACAGCTTAGTTGTAGAAGATGACAATATTAAGAAAATTAGAGCAGGCTACTATTTATTAGGAGCTATGTTAGGAAAATATAAGCACGCGGAAGTAGCACTTCCGGGTGGATGTGATATCGGATGTCGAGCTATTGATCAGCACATTAAAGGCTTTAGGGCTCTTGGTGCCGATGTACGTATTGAGTATGGTTTGATTAAAACACAGGCGGAAACTGTAAAGGGAAGTCATATTTATATGGACTGCGTCAGCGTAGGCGCAACCATTAATGTAATGATGGCAGCTACCTTAGCAGAAGGTCAGACCATTATTGAAAATGCAGCCAAGGAGCCGCATGTAGTAGATTTGGCGAACTTCTTGAACAGTATGGGTGCCAGCATCAAAGGTGCCGGTACGGATGTAATTCGTATTAAGGGTGTACAAAGATTGCATGGTACGGAATATACAGTGATTCCGGATCAGATTGAAGCAGGAACCTTTATGTTTGCAGCAGCAGTAACAAAGGGAGATATTACTATTAAGAACGTGATTCCCAAGCATTTGGAGTCTATTTCCGCAAAGCTCATGGAAATCGGCTGTGAAGTAGAGGAATCAGATGATTGTATGCGTGTAGTGGCTTCTAAGAGATTAAAACCTACACACGTAAAGACCTTGCCTTATCCGGGATATCCTACAGATATGCAGCCTCAGATAGTTGTAGCATTGGCTTTAGCGCAGGGAACCAGTATTGTAACAGATACGATTTTTGAAAATCGTTTTAAATATGTGGATGAATTGACCCGTATGGGCGCAAGTATTAAGGTAGAAGGTACTACTGCCATTATTGACGGCGTGGGCAGGTATACCGGTGCAACCATTTCTTCCCCGGATTTACGTGCAGGTGCGGCACTTGTTTTGGCAGGCTTGAGTGCAGAAGGCGTAACGATTGTAGATGATATTCATTACATTGCAAGAGGCTATGAAGATTTCCACTTGAAGTTACAGTCTTTGGGAGCGCAGATTGAATTGGTAAATTCCGAAAGAGAGTTGCAGAAATTTAAATTGAGAGTATGCTAAAAACTAATTGACAATTTACTTTATATAGTGTATTGTTATCTCACGAAAGAGTTATATCCAATTAAATATAATTCCAACTTATTCAGAGTGGTGGAGGTACATAGGACCTGTGAAGCCACGGCAACCCCTTAAGAAGGAAGGTGCCAACCTGAGCGAGATTAACTTGAACAATAAGTGGATTTGAATATCAGATGATAGAGCAAAGTCCGCATTATTGCGGACTTTTTTTAATCCACCCCCAAACAACAAAAGGAGAAAAACATGGAAAACGAAAAGAGATTATTTACTTCCGAATCTGTAACTGAAGGTCATCCGGACAAAATTTGTGACGCAGTATCTGATGCAGTATTGGATGCATTAATGGAGCAGGATCCGTACAGTCGTGTGGCTTGTGAGACCTGTACCAATACCGGATTTGTGCTGGTTATGGGAGAAATTACTACCAAGGCAAATATCGATATTCCTTCTATCGTACGTAAAATTGTAACAGAAATCGGTTATGATTCTTCCGAGAAGGGTTTTGATGGCAATACCTGTGCAGTTATGGTTTCTTTAGACAAGCAGTCTGCTGATATTGCTATGGGCGTAGATAAGGCAAAGGAAGCAAAGGATGGCGAAATGACTGATGCTGAAATCGAAGCAATCGGTGCCGGCGACCAGGGTATGATGTTTGGTTATGCAACCAATGAAACCGAAGAGTATATGCCGTATCCTATTTCTTTGGCTCACAAATTGACTCAGAAGCTGACAGAGGTTCGTAAGAATGGTACCCTTACTTATTTAAGACCCGATGGTAAGAGTCAGGTTTCTGTAGAATATGATGAGAATGATAAACCTTGCCGTTTAGAAGCAGTAGTGTTGTCTACTCAGCATGATGATAAGGTTACCCAGGAACAGATTCATGAAGATATTAAGAAGTATGTATTTGAACCGGTATTACCGAAGGATATGATTGATGAGAATACCAAGTTCTTTATTAATCCTACCGGCCGTTTCGTAATCGGCGGACCTAACGGTGACAGTGGTTTGACCGGTCGTAAGATTATTGTAGATACCTACGGCGGAATGGCTCGTCATGGTGGTGGTGCATTCTCAGGTAAGGACTGTACCAAGGTAGACCGTAGTGCAGCTTATGCAGCACGTTATGTGGCAAAAAATATTGTGGCAGCAGGCTTAGCAGAGAAGTGTGAGATTCAGCTTTCTTATGCAATCGGTGTTGCACAGCCTACTTCTGTTAGAGTAGATACCTTTGGTACCGGTAAAGTATCTGAGGATAAGTTAGTAAGCATTATTCGTGAGAACTTCGATTTGCGTCCTGCAGGCATTATTAAGATGCTTGATTTGCGAAAGCCCATTTATAAGCAGACCTCTTCTTACGGACATTTCGGACGTAATGATTTGAACCTTCCTTGGGAAGCTTTGGAGAAGGTTGATGTTTTAAAGAAATATTTGTAATATAATTGTTAGGAGTACCTATTCAGCCATTTCGCTTAAAGTGGAGTGGCTGAAGTTTTATATTTGGACAAGGGGTATAAATATGAAAAAGATGAGTCATAAAATAGGGCTGTTTTTAGCCGGTTTGGTATTGGTAGTTTGCACAGCATGTGGGCAAGCTGATAATTGGGAAGAGATGACGGCGGGAACTACGCCGGATGCTGTTTGGGTGGGCGAAAGTATGAGTGAGAGTACTGCAGAAGCAGGCAAAGAAATCCAATTGTCCACACCGGCACCTACAGAAGTACCCACATCCGAGCCCACCGTGGAACCAGCGTCTACCGAAGAACAAAAGAAGGCGGCGGTGGATACTTACACAGAAGGCGTTATGCGTGAAGGAATGACTTCAGCAATTTTTGCGCGGGAAATGGGTGTTGGTATTAATTTAGGCAATACTATGGAGGCTTATTGGGAGGATACCAAGAGAAAAACCACCGGAGCCCAGACCATTGGTTATGATAAACCTAGTGCTTACGAAACCTGCTGGGGAGCTGTGGTTACCAATGAGGAAATGATTGCCGGTATGAAGGATGCAGGTTTTAACACTGTTCGTGTGCCGGTATATTGGGGTAATATGATGGCGAACGATGGTACTTATACCATCAATGAAGACTACATGGCACGTGTGCAGGAAATCGTGGATTATGGTCTGAAAAATGGCTTGTATGTAATTATTAACATTCATCATTATGATAGCTTTTTGATTAAGACCCATACAGAGGATGATGTGGTTGCAGCAGTGGAAGTATTGTGGAAGCAGATTGCAGAGTATTTTGCAGGTTATTCAGATTATCTGGTATTTGAAGGTTTTAATGAGGCACTTGGTAATGTGAAAAATGGTGTGTCTTATACGGAAGCACAAAAGTTTGCCTATGTAAATCGTATGAACCAGGCATTTGTGGATGCAGTAAGAGCAACAGGTGGTAATAATGCAAATCGTCTGCTCATTGCTTCCGGTTACTGGACCAATATTGATTTAACTACCAGTGATGCCTATGTACTGCCCACTGATACGGTAGAGGATAGGCTGATGGTGTCAGTACATTATGTAGACAATAACATGTATTGGTCCAATAAAATTGGCAGTCAGGAATGGTGGGACTACAGCGTGGCACAATGCGAGCTATTAAAAAAAGCTTTCACAGATAAGGGAATTCAGGTGTTTATTGGAGAATGTACTTCAATCTATGATAAGGAGCGATTCGCTGCCAATGCGGAAGCAGGCACCTCTTCAGAGTGTCTGGAAAAAATGATGAATTTGATTACTGATTATGGATTTGTACCGGTTTTGTGGGATGTGCATGGTAATTTTTACGATAGATTTAATCATGCGGTAAAGGAAGAGGCAAATGCACAGGTGATACAGAATATTTCAGAGAAGTTTAACTAAATATAATTCCCCAATGCCCAAGCAGGCATTGGGGAATTAAAGTTTTACTGGAATAGCTGCATCACAATATTCACAATCCAGAAGATGCTGTACAAAACCATACCGACATTCAATACCATAGTGCTGAAACGTTTGCCCTTTTCAATAGTGATTACGCCGGGGGTTAAAATAAATTTCTTTTTGTTTACTAAGAAGATAATCAAGCCGGTAATCACAACTGCAAATAAGCACATTGCATATCCGAAGAAAAGAAGGATACCGCCGGCATATTCTGCAAAAAGATTCATCATGGCGTTTGGATCCATAGTGGTAGGATCTGCAGATACTTCTGTTAATTTTGTGGCAAATTCTAAATAGCGGCTCTTTTCCAAAATGAAGGTTCCCACGAAAGAACCAATAAAATTAGTAATCATATGTAAAATAATTGGATATACAACATTCTTGGTTTTTACATAAATGAAGCCGAAGAAAATACCCAGGAAAAACGCATAAGCAAACTGGTTTAAGTTACCATGGAACAGGCCGAATACTAAACCGGAGAATACGATGGACATGCCTTCGCCGTATTTGTAGGTTCGGTCAATAAGCATTTTACGGAACATAAGCTCTTCCATGATGGGGGCACAAACAGCGACTACGACTAAGGTGGTGATAGGGCTGATGCTGGTGGTTAAGTTCAGTACTACATTATCTACCTGACCACCCTTTAAAAAACCGATGATAGTGGTAATAAGGGTACCAATTAGGTTACAAGCGTAGGTACCTGTGTAACCAATAGCAAAGGCTGCTAAAATATGGATGGGCTTCATTTTTTTCTTTTCGCCGGTTATGGTTACCGGAATTTTCTTAAAAATCAAAAAGATAATAGGCATGGCAATCACATACATAGGGAGCATGCTGCAAATAAAGGATAGGTCATCGTTATTTGCAATGGCGGGTATATTTTCACTGATAGCTAAAGATACCATTTGCACAGCAAAAATAATCAGGGTGCCTAAAAGTAAAAACAGTCCGATTTTGGAAAAATCTTTTTTGGCGGTTTTTAATACATTTACTTCAGATACATTGTTTTCAGTTACGTTTGGTTCAGTTACATTTGTTTCCATGATTTTTCTCCTCATTTTAAATATATTTATGTAATGATTTTAAATAATAGGCTTAGAATACAACATCGGCTAAAAAGGCACCTACGAAGCCCACAATAATTCCTAAGGTAAATGCAGCAACCAGTATCATGGCGGCAGCGAAAGTGGGGGTAGAAATATTTAAGTTTTCATTACCATTTTCCCAAGGAAGCTGTCCGTCGCTATGGGGTCTTTTGTATACAATTGCATTTTTGCCCACAACGGCTACAGGTTTTAAATTGTACTTTGTTGCATCGGCAATACTTGTTTCGTACCACTTCAAACCATTGCTGCTCCAGTCTTTATGGTCATCCTTAAAGGAAGTACCTTCTTTTTTCATGCGCTTCTTTAAATTGGATTTGGTATCGATAAAGTAGTTGTAGCGCTTGGTGTCTTCTTCAAAAGTAAAAACATTGCCATCACATTCCTTTAAGGATAAGCCAAACTCGCTTTTTTCCTGTAAGTAGGAGCGAAGCTGTTGCACCTTTTTGAAGCGTTTTTTTTCAGAAAGCTTCTTGTAGGTTTTCCATTCTTCTCGGCTCATGCAAAGCTCCTTGTAGGTCCGCTGACCGGTAACCATGCTTATGACAATGATACCTATCTCAAAGGTGGTAAGCAGTAAGTAAATCCATAACAGGCTATGTGCGCCTTCCGTACCTAAAGCAATGCATAGGATTATGTATAGGAAGGAAATCAGCAGCTCTCCAAGTAGAAGTGAAAGGGGCTGGTCGATGGAAAGGTGCTTTCGGTATCGTTCGGCCCTATCCTGACGGGACTCTGCATCATCATAAAATTCGTCAGTTTCATCACCTGCTTTGTCCTTGCAGAAATAGTAGTTCATATCTTCATCATGGGTGACCTGTTCCCAACCGAACTGTGTGGCAATATCAAGTGCCCTGTTTTTGGCTGTCAGCTCTGAAACCGTGGGATGTGCAGAAACGGCAAAACGCTCCACCTCATATACCTTTTCGCAGGGCTCACATTCCTTGAAGGTGAAGAGAACACCGGCGGTAATATTGGTAAGCAGGTATCCCTGTGTTGCCATTTTTTCCAGCCAATCACGTTCTTTTACCAAACTCAAATTGAATTTTAATTTTTTCATTCGTTTATACCCCCCAGAATTTTCCTTCCGTTATCACACTGTTTCTCCAGACGTTCCTGCTCCAGTATCAGCAGAGTTTTACCATCCTCCGTAATTTGATAGGTTTTCTTACCGTCCACTTCATTCACCACAATAATCAACTGGTCCTCTACCAATCGCCCCAGCATGGTGTAAAGTGTTCCGGTACCCATCTTGATTCGTCCACCTGTCAGTTCCAGGACAAATTTCATGATTCCATAACCATGGTTTGGTTCTAACAAAGCCAAAAGTGTATAGAATATGGTCTCTGTCATGGGACAGTATTTTTTGAGTAATTTATCCTCCATATTCTTCCTCCGTTAAACTGTCTTGGTTCGACATGTTTTATCTCGATGCGTCGAGGCTCGACATGTCTTATGTTGACATAGTAATGCATGAGAGTTTGTTTGTCAATAGGGTTTTTGAAAAAAATGTAATAGCGTGATTCATGGTTTCGTGGTAGTATGATATTAGGGGAAATTTGTAGATATAGATGAAAACAATAATATAGATTTTGACGAAAAAGCTTGCAGAGGTTGAGTGAATAAATACATGAGTTACGGAAGATTTCGCATACAAAAAGTAGATGCAGATAAGGAAACGCGAATTATTGCAGTCAGTGATGTGCATGGTACCGTTGATTATTTAGAGGGGGTATTAAAGAAGGTAAATTATACTCCGAAGGATATATTGGTTATCGTGGGAGATTTAATAGAGAAGGGTCCGGAAAGCCTGAAAACAGTGCGTTTTGTGCAGAAGCTGATGGAGGAAAGCACGCAGGTATATTTGACCCAAGGAAATGTGGATTATGATAGAATAGGTCAGTTTTGGGAAGAAGGAAAACAGGCTGATTATGATTTTGACGGTATGTTGCATTGGTCCCAAAAAGTCTGGGGCGGTAGCCTTTTTCAAGATATGATGGAGGAAATGGGCATCGATTTAGAGGAAGTAAACGGTGAAAATATCGGTGCTGTGAAGCAGAAGATAAAAGAAAATTATAGCCGCGAGCTGGCTCTTTTTGAGGATTTGCCCACCATATTGGAAATCGGTGATTACATATTTGTGCATGCAGGGATTCCTACAGATGATTTGGAGAGGCTGAAGGAAGAGGATTTGTTTTCATATCTAAAGAGAGATGCTTTTTTGAAAGAGGATGTGAAATTTCAGAAGAATGTAGTGGTAGGCCACTGGCCGGTTTGTTTATATCGGGATGATGTGGATAGTATGAATCCGATTTTTGATTATGAGAAACATATTGTGGCTATTGACGGTGGCTGTGGGTTAAAGAACGGAGCTCAATTAAATGCATTGGTGCTTACTAATGCATGGGTGGATTTGAAAGATGCCGAGTGGGTGGCGTATGATGATTTGCCGGTGATAAAAGCAAAACGGACGCAGGCAGGCAAGGAACGCACCATCACCATTCGCTTTTTTGATTTTAAGGTAGAGCTTTTGGAGAAGTGGTCTGATGTGGCAAAAGTGCGGCATGTGAGCACGGGGAAAGAATTTGTGGTTCCCTGGAGTTATTTGTACAGCTGTAATAATGGACTATATAATTGCAGCGATTTCAGTGATGCGTGGTTGCAGGTTGCAGAAGGTGATGAACTGAAAGTAGTGCAGGAAACGTCAGAGGGATATATTGTGAAAAAAGATGGCGTCATCGGATGGTATATATAAGGAGTATTTTGATAGATGAGTAACAAGAATATAACGGATATGACGGTGGGGAATCCTGCCGGTCATATTATTAGATTTACGCTGCCACTTTTGCTGGGAAATATATTTCAACAATTGTATAACATGGTAGATTCTATTGTGGTAGGTAATTTTGTAGGTGCGGATGCTTTGGCATCGGTTGGTGCCTGCGGTTCCATGAACTTTTTGTTTTTTTCGCTAAGTTCCGGATTGGCGATTGGTATTGGCATCATTGTTGCCCAGTTTTTCGGTGCAGGGGATGAAAAGAATGTGCGTAATACTATTGCTAATTCTATTTATGTTTTGGCAGGTGCTTCCATACTGGTAAGCATCATAGGTATTTTGTTTTGTCCTGCAATCCTGCGACTTTTACAGACGCCGGATTCGGTTATCGGGGATTCTATTATTTACATGAGAACCACCTGTGCCGGAACTATTTTTGTTGCGGCTTATAACGGTGTGGCGGCTATACTTAGGGCGTTGGGAGACTCCAAGACACCGCTGTATTTTTTGATTGTGTCCAGTATTATTAATGTAGTGTTGGATTTGACCTTCGTGCTTGGATTTGATATGGGAGTATTGGGAGTGGCATTGGCCACGATTATTGCCCAGGCAGTATCTGCCGTGACTTGTATTATTTACGCTTACAAAAAGATAGAATACTTCCGTTTGTGCAGAGGGCAACTGCGGATAAATATGCAGATTGTATTAAAATCCATAAACACAGGGGTACCCATTGCTTTGCAGAATTCTATGATTGCTATTTCCTGCATGGTATTACAGGGTGTAGTCAATACCTTTGGAGAGACCATTATGGCAAGCTATACCATTATCGGTCGTATTGAGCAGATTGTGCAGCAACCATTCAGTTCTTTGGGGGCGGCACTTACTTCCTACAGCGGGCAAAACATGGGCGCGGGCAAAACAGACCGTGTAAAGAAGGGATTCTGTCAGGCTACCATTATGGTGCTTATCTTCAGTATTTGCCTGCTTCCGATTGCTTATCTGTTTGGAGAACAGATTGTAGGTATTTTCGTAAAAGATGCGGAGGTTATTAAAATAGGTGCCAAGGCACTGCGTATTAATAGTCTGTGTTACTTTGGTCTGGGAATGATTTATGTACCCCGTGCAGTGTTAAATGGCTGCGGAGATACGGGATTTGCCATGATTAACGGTTTGGCAGAGGTAGTGTGCAGGGTAATGTATTCTCAGATATTAACCAGGATTCCGGTGTTGGGATATTGGGGCATTTGGATTACCACAGGTGCTACCTGGGCGACTACGGCGGTAGTATGTGTAATCCGTTATTTTCAGGGAAAGTGGCAGGTAAAGTCTTTGGTAAAATCCGGCGGGAAATCATAGGTCAGGTGTAGTATATGAAATTTTTACGAAGGATAAGAAATATTAGTGTACTTCTGTTATTTATGAATATTGTCATGCTTGTATGGGCGCCGCTATGGAGTGTCAGCGGCTTTGTAGCAACTACGCTGGGAAAAGTGCTTATCACAGGAATCGTTTTTGCTATATATATGTTTTTGGAATGGATTCCCTGCTATGAAAAGGGTTTAAATTTGCGTTTGCAGGTATTGGCAGGCGGATATGAAATCATTATAAGTTCTTTTTGGGCACTGTTAATCGAAATAGGGTTATGCATTTGGTCCTTTGATTTGGTAAATACAATCGTGGCAGTAATCGTGTTAGTCTTACATTTTTTAAATGGTTTTTGGCGAACAGTGTTTACCTCCGGGCAGTTGGGGATAGGGATACGTTTGGTTATGATATTTTTCTGGTGGATGCCCCTGGTAAATCTGGTAATCTTTCATAAATGGTGTACGCTAGTGCGTAGAGAATTAATATTCGAGAAAGATAAGTATTTGCTGGATGTGGCCAGAGAAGAAAATCAGGTGTGTAAAACCAAGTATCCGGTGGTCATGGTACATGGTATCTTTTT
Organism: Acetatifactor sp.; assembly: GCA_045634745.1. GTDB lineage: Bacteria > Bacillota > Clostridia > Lachnospirales > Lachnospiraceae > Acetatifactor. Next base: position 209,470 of record JAZRAX010000003.1, read on the forward strand.
TAGAGACTGGCAATACTTTAACTATTGGGGACGTGTGCCCAAGGAGCTAAAGCGTAATGGTGCCCATGTGTATTACGGCAATCAGCAGTCTTCTCTTTGTGTTGCGGACAGTGCGGCAGAGTTAAAGGAGGAAATTCTGGAGATTTTGCAGGAGAGCGGAGCTGAAAAGGTGAATATTGTGGCACACTCTAAGGGCGGTTTGGACGCCAGATATGCGATCAGTATGCTTGGATTAGCAGATAAGGTAGCTTCATTAACTACCATTAATACACCTCATAGGGGATGTGAATTTGCAGAGGTGCTGTTAGAAAAGCTTCCGGAAAAGCTGGTTTACTTTGTGGCGGATAAATATAATAAGCTGTTTTGTAAGCTGGGAGATGAAAGACCGGACTTTTTGGCAGGAGTAAGAGATTTGACGGCTTGTTCCTGTGCAGCCTTTAATGAAAAGGTAAAGGACTGTCCACAGGTATATTACCAAAGCTCTATGTCTAGGATGGCAGGGGTGCATAGTGCAGGTTTTCCTTTGAATGTGGGTTATTTGTTGTCAAAGAAGTATGAAGGAGCCAATGACGGATTAGTTAGCGTCAGTTCTGCACAGTGGGGCAATTATTTAGGGCTTATCAGCGCCAAGGGACAAGGGATTTCCCATGGGGATATGATTGATTTAATGCGTCGCAACATCAAAGGGTTTGACGTGAGTGAATTTTATGTGAAGTTGTTTGAGGATTTGAAGGATAAGGGCTTTTAGAAAGCGAGGAAACGGGTATGGCATTTGCGCATTTGCACGTTCATACAGAGTATTCTCTGTTGGATGGTTCCAATAAAATAAAAGAGTATGTGAAAAGGGTAAAGGAGCTGGGCATGGACAGTGCTGCCATTACGGACCATGGTGTCATGTTTGGTGTCATTGATTTTTATCGCGCAGCCAAGGAGGCAGGTATCAAACCTATCTTGGGCTGTGAGGTGTATGTGGCGCCCAATTCACGTTTTGATAAAGAATTGACCGGTGGGGATGACAGATATTACCACCTGGTTTTGCTTGCGGAAAATAATGTGGGATATGCCAACCTTATGAAGATTGTATCTGCCGGCTTTACGGAAGGTTATTATTATAAACCCCGTGTGGATATGGAGATTTTGAACCGCTATCATGAGGGGATTATTGCACTTTCTGCGTGTTTGGCAGGAGAGGTACAGCGTTATATTGCGAAAGGGCTTATGGATGAAGCACGCAAAAGTGCTTTAAAGTATGAGCAGTGTTTTGGCAAGGGCAATTACTTTTTGGAAATGCAGGATCATGGCATACCGGAGCAGAGAACGGTAAATATGGAGCTTATGAAAATGAGCCGTGAGTTGCAGATTCCCTTGGTAGTAACCAATGACGTACATTATACCTATGCGACTGATGCAGAGTCCCATGATATTTTATTATGTCTGCAGACCGGAAAGAAACTTTCTGACGAAGACCGTATGCGTTACGAAGGCGGTCAGTATTTTGTGAAAAGTGAAGAAGAAATGAAGGGACTGTTTCCTTATGCTTGGGAAGCAGTGGAAAATACCCAGAGAATTGCGGACAGATGTAATGTGGAGATTGAGTTTGGCGTGACCAAGTTGCCACATTTTGAGGTGCCGGTAGGGTATGATTCCTGGACTTATTTAAATAAATTGTGTAGTGATGGTTTGGCAGAGCGCTATGGTGACAGCTCCAAGCCGGCAGGCAACACCGGCATGACCTTGCAGGAAAGATTGGACTATGAGTTGGGTGTTATTAAACGCATGGGTTATGTGGATTATTTCCTGATTGTGTGGGACTTTATTAACTATGCCAAACAAAATGGGATTCCGGTAGGACCGGGACGTGGTTCCGCGGCAGGAAGTATCGTGGCATATTGCTTGAAGATTACCAATATTGACCCTATCCGTTACAGCTTGCTGTTTGAGCGTTTCTTAAATCCGGAACGTGTTTCCATGCCTGATATTGACGTGGACTTCTGCTTCGAAAGACGCCAGGAGGTAATCGATTATGTGGGCAACAAGTATGGTGCGGATAAGGTAGTACAGATTGTTACCTTTGGTACTTTGCAGGCAAAAGGTGTAATTCGTGATGTGGCACGAGTCATGGACTTGCCCTATGCTTTGGCGGACTCCATTGCCAAAATGATTCCCAATGAGTTAAATATTACCTTAAATCTGGCTTTGGAGAAGAATCCGGAGTTTCGTAAGTTGTATGATGAAGACGAGCAGGTGAAGTATCTGATTGATATGTGTAAGAGATTGGAAGGCTTGCCCAGACATTCCTCCATGCACGCGGCCGGTGTAGTTATTTGTCCCAAATCAGCAGATGAATTTGTACCTTTGTCCAGAGGAAGTGACGGTTCTATCGTTACTCAGTTTACCATGACTACCTTGGAAGAGCTGGGCTTACTTAAGATGGATTTCTTAGGTCTGCGTACGTTAACTGTGATTAAAAATGCGGTGGATTTTGTGGAAAAAACCACCGGAAAACGTATAGATATTGATAATATTGATTATGATGATAAGGAAGTGTTAGCTTCTCTTGGTACCGGTAAAACGGATGGTGTGTTCCAGCTGGAAAGTGGCGGTATGAAAAGCTTCATGAAGGAGTTAAAGCCGCAAAATCTGGAGGATGTCATTGCGGGAATTTCCCTGTATCGTCCGGGTCCGATGGACTTTATTCCTAAGTATATTAAGGGTAAGAGTAATCAGGGAGATATTACGTATTCCTGCCCGCAGTTGGAGCATATTTTGTCGCCCACTTATGGTTGTATTGTGTATCAGGAGCAGGTTATGCAGATTGTGCGTGATTTGGGCGGATACACTTTGGGACGAAGCGATTTGGTACGTCGTGCCATGAGTAAGAAGAAGCAGTCCGTTATGGAGAAGGAGCGTGCCAATTTTGTCTACGGTAATGAGGAAGAGGGCGTTCCGGGATGCGTATCCAAGGGCATCAGTGAGCAGGTGGCAGGTCAGATTTATGAGGATATGATGGATTTCGCCAAGTATGCTTTTAATAAGTCCCATGCAGCTTGCTATGCAGTGGTGTCTTATCAGACAGCATATTTAAAGTATTACTATCCGGTAGAGTTTATGGCGGCTCTTTTGACCTCTGTAATTGATAATAGTAAGAAGGTGTCCGAATATATTTTGGTGTGCCGTAATATGGGTATTTCTATTTTGCCACCGGATATTAACGAAGGTGAGGCTGGATTCTCTGTATCAGGTAAGGCTATCCGTTATGCCCTGACCGCTATTAAAGGTGTGGGTAGACCGGTCATTGAAAGTATTGCCGGTGAGCGTCGGGAACGTGGCCGATTTACCAATCTAAAGGATTTTATCACCCGTGTGGCAGATTTGGATGTAAATAAGCGTGCCATTGAAAACTTTATTAAGGCCGGAGCACTGGATAGTCTGGGAGGAACCAGAAAGCAGTGTATGAGCGTATATGTGCAGATTCTGGATCATATTGTGAAAGATAAAAAGAACAATATGGCCGGCCAGATGAGCTTGTTTGATATTGCAACCGAGGACTCTAAGGAGGAGTTTGATATCCGCATGCCGGAGGTGGGAGAGTATCCCAAGGAAATGAAGCTTGCCTTTGAAAAAGAGGTATTGGGTATTTATGTCAGTGGACATCCTTTGGAGGAATACCAAGAGCTTTTGGAAAGACATATTACCAATCGGACCACGGACTTTATGTTGGATGAGGAAACCGGTGCAGTAACTGTGCCCGATCAGGTGAATGTGGTTATCGGTGGTATGATTGCGGAGAAGACGGTAAAATATACCAAAAACGACAAGGTTATGGCCTTCTTAAATATAGAAGATTTGGTAGGTAATGTGGAAGTTGTAGTATTTCCTAAGGATTATGAACAGTATTCTGCACTTTTATTGGAGGATGCCAAGGTATTTATTAAGGGAAGAACTTCCGTGGAGGAAGAAAAAGATGGTAAGCTTATTTGTGAGCAGATAGTGTCTTTTGAGGCTGCTATGCAGGGAGGAGAACTGTTCCCTAAGAAGTATAGTTATGGCAGAGGTGGCAACAATAGCGGAAGAAATTCATGGGGCTACAGCCAGTCCGGAAATAATGGAGGAAACAGAGTAGGGCAACCCGTAAGCAGCACATCCGGCACACTACAAGCCGGCATGGCGGGTGTTCCGGCAGGTGGAAATGTGGCTCGTTCTCAAGCCAATAAATTACCGGAAGGCGTATGGATTCAGTTTGCTACGGTAGCAGATTTTGAAGCGGCAGAAAGAAAATTGTATGATGCCATTGCTGATTCCGAAGGAAATGACCAGGTGGTTATTTTTATTAAGGAAAACAAGGCGATTAAAGTATTACCCCCCAATCGTAATGTATGTGCAAATGCAGAGTTGCAAATGCATTTGGGAGAGGTGTTCGGCGCAGAAAATGTCAAGTTTCGCTTAAAACCTATTGAAAAGCAATAAGAAATGCATTAAAATAAACCGTAAAGTTTTTTGGAACTCTTAGGAGGAGACAACATGAGTAAAGAGATAAAGACCATTGGCGTATTGACAAGCGGCGGTGATGCACCGGGTATGAACGCTGCCATTCGTGCGGTAGTACGTACCGGACTTGCAAAGGGCTTGAATGTCAAGGGTATTAAAAAAGGATATCAGGGCTTATTAAATGAAGAAATTATCGATATGAAGGCCAAGGATGTTTCAGAAATCATTCAGCGTGGCGGTACGATTTTAGGTACGGCCAGATGTATGGAATTTATGGAACTGGAAGGTCAGCAGAAGGGTGCAGATATTTGTAGAAAGCATGGTATTGACGGTATTGTGGTTATCGGTGGAGATGGTTCTTATAAAGGTGCACAGGCTCTGGCAGCACAGGGAATTAACACGGTAGGTGTACCGGGTACCATTGACTTGGATATTGCATGTACGGATTATACCATTGGTTTTGATACTGCAATTAATACAGCCATGGAAGCGATTGATAGAGTAAAGGATACCTCGTCTTCCCATGAACGAGCAAGCGTAATTGAAGTTATGGGTAGAAATGCCGGTTACATTGCCCTTTGGTGTGGTGTGGCAAACGGTGCAGAGGATATTTTGCTTCCGGAAAAGTATGACTACAATGAGCAGGGTATCATTAATAATATTATTAATAATCGTAAACGTGGTAAAACCCATCATATTATTATAAATGCAGAGGGTATCGGTCACTCCACTTCTATGGCCAGAAGAATTGAAGCAGCTACCGGTATTGAAACACGTGCGACGATTTTAGGTTACATGCAGCGTGGTGGTAATCCTACCTGTAGAGACCGTTACTTTGCATCTATTATGGGTTCCTATGCAGTGGACATCCTGATGGAAGGCAAATCGAATCGTGTGGTTGCATACAAGAATGGTGGTTTCGTGGACTACGACATTGACGAAGCGTTGAGCATGCAGAAGAGTATTGATGAATATCAGTACAGTGTGGCACGTATACTTTAATTTTGGAAAAGAGGCTGTTATACACCGTGGGGAGTATGGCGGCCTTTTGTTGCTTGGAGGGTAATAATGATTACAAGCGTTGCAAATGCAAAAGTAAAACAGGTAGTGGCTTGGCAGACCAAAGCCAAGGAGCGTAAAAAAGACAATATTTTCCTGGCAGAAGGCATGAAGATGTTTGAGGAGGCTCCGGAAAATTCTATTAAAGAAACATATATAATAGAAGAAGTACTGCAAAATTTGGATAAACAGTCAGAGGTTTACAAAAAACTGGAACGGGTGGGTTATGAAACCGTATCCAAGGAAGTTTTTGGTAAGATGTCTGATACCCAGACTCCCCAAGGGATTTTGACGGTTTTAGAGAGACCAAATTATAAATTGGAAGAATTGTTAAAGGTGCCACAACCCTTATTTGTAGTGTTGGAAGACTTGCAGGATCCCGGTAATTTAGGGACGATTGTCAGAACCGGGGAAGGTGCCGGAGTGACGGCTGTACTCATGACCAGGAATACGGTGGATATTTATAATCCCAAAACCATCCGTGCCACCATGGGCTCTGTTTACAGAGTACCATTTGTTTATATAGAAGATATGCAAGATACCATAAAAAGTTTACATAATGCAGGAGTAAAAACCTATGCTGCCCACTTAAAAGGCGAAAACTACTACAATAGTTTTTCTTTTAAAGAAGGCACAGCTTTCTTAATTGGTAATGAGGGAAATGGATTAAAGCAGAGTACGGCGGATGCAGCAGATTTTTACCTGAAAATACCTATGGAGGGACGGGTGGAGTCTTTGAATGCAGCGATAGCTACTTCTCTTTTAATGTACGAAGCACACAGGCAGAGAAGTGTTTTGTAGAGAACCCGGATGTAGAACGAATGGCTATATATAAAAGAACATCATAATTGAGCAGAATATATTTCACAGTAAAACGGAGGGACAATATGAAAATTGGATTTATAGGACTTGGTAACATGGCAACTGCCATTATTGGCGGTATTTTAAAGAAGGGATTGGTGGAGGCGCAGGATATTTGCGGTGCAGACAAAGCTTCTGTAATGTGTGACAAGGCAAAAGAAAGCTTTGGCATTGAAATAGAGGCGGGAAATCCCCAAGTTGCGGCAAAGGCGGATGTTTTGTTTCTGGCAGTGAAGCCTATCTTTTTACCTGAGGTGTTAGAGGAAATCAGTGATTCCTTAAGAGAAAATACAGTTATTATCAGCATTGTGGCAGGTAAGACAATTGCATTTATAGAGAATTATATAGGCAGTAATAAAAAAATTGTCCGTTGTATGCCCAATACACCTGCTTTGGTAGGGGAAGGTTGTACCGGTGTTTGTGCCAATGAAAATGTTACGAAGGAGGAACTTGCAAAGGCCTTGGAATTACTTGGCTCCTTCGGTATTGCACAGCAGGTGCCGGAGCGTCTCATGGATGCAGTGGTAGGTGTCAGCGGAAGCTCGCCGGCCTATGTATTTATGTTTATTGAAGCCATGGCAGATGCGGCAGTTTTGGCAGGCATGCCCAGGCAGCAGGCGTATGAATTTGCGGCACAGTCAGTACTTGGAAGTGCCAAGATGGTGTTGGAAACCGGCATGCATCCGGCACAGTTAAAGGACATGGTTTGTTCTCCCGGAGGTACCACGATTGAAGCAGTAAAAGTACTGGAGGAAATGGGCTTTAGAGCGGCAGTTATGGATGCTATGGAGGCTTGTATTGAGAAATCCAAGAACTTGTAAGCGTTTACACAAAAAAATTTTAGGTGTTGACAAATAAAAAGTATGATGTTATTATGTGCCTCGTAACAAATTTAACAATATTGTAATATTTATGGAAATAAATGGTTGCAATAAAGAGCTATTTGTTGGAGGTAAAGAAAATGTTAAAAAGCAAAAGGCTGCTTGTAGCCTTGTTGGGCTTGGTTTTAAGTGTTAGTCTAACAGGTGGTATGAGCATGTCCGTGGAAGCTGGCAGCAATAATAATTACCCGGAATTGTTAAACGGTGGAGTGGCCGCTATGCTGAATATGCAGAAGGACAGTGCAGAACAGCTCATGGACGCTACAGAAAAAGAATTAAGTCAGAATGTATCCACAGAAGAAACAGAAGAATCAACGTTGGTTATGGCAAATGTAAATAATGCATTGAATATCCGTTCTGAAGCAACCAGTGATTCTTCAAAGGTAGGTAAGTTATACAAAGATTGTGGCGGCAGAATTATTGAACAGAAGGATGGTTGGACTAAGTTACAGTCCGGTAATGTAGTAGGCTGGGCAAGTAATGAATATCTCCTGTTCGGTGAGGAAGCAAAGGCATTGGCCAGCGAAGTAGGTAAAATGTATGCTGTAGTCGATGCAGAGGCTTTGCATATCCGAAAGGAAGCAAGTCTGGAATCGGAAAGTCTTAGTGTTGTTTCCGAAGATGAAATCCTGGAAGTGATTTCTGTTGGAGAGGATGGCTGGATTTTCGTAAATTATGATGAGGTTGACGGTTATGTATCGGAAGAGTTCGTTACCTTGGACTTCCACATTGATGCCGGTGAAACCTTGGAAGAAATTAAACAGCGTGAAAAAGAAGAGATGGAAGCATCACGTCATGTGAAGTACGGTGAGTATGCTACGGATGAAGATACGCTTGTTCTTTTGGCAGCATTGATTCATTGCGAAGCAAGAGGAGAATCTTACGAAGGACAGGTAGCAGTTGGTGCGGTTGTTATGAACCGTGTCAGAAGTGCAGCATATCCGGATACAATCTATGGTGTTATTTATGCATCCGGTCAGTTTTCACCTGCTATGAGTGGTAAATTAGATAAGGTGCTTGCATCCGGCAAAATTAATGATAGCTGTATGGAAGCGGCAAAAGAAGCAATTTCCGGTGTATCGAATGTAGGCGACAGACTTTATTTTAGAAGAAACGACGGAAGAAATGGTCTGGTAATCGGTAACCACGTATTTTATTAAAAGGTTGAAAAAAGGGTTTTGGTTTTAATACCAAAGCCCTTTTGTGTTTAACGTGCAAATTTTGCTACATTAAGAGGAAGGAACGTAGCAATAAAAAGATTGCGAAGTGCAAATAACTGTAGTATATTTAAAATAACTTAAAACAAAGAGGAGGATGAAAACATGGAAGTAATTGTGTGGCTTGTGTTATTGGTTGTTTTCTTAGGTGTTGAGGCTGCCACATTGGGGCTTGCCAGTATCTGGTTTGCAGGCGGCTCATTAATAGGACTTATTGCCGCTGCATTACACGCACCGGTTTGGTTACAGATTATTTTGTTCCTAATCACTTCCCTGGTTCTCTTATTCTTCACCAGACCAATTGCTGTGAAGTATTTTAATAAGAGTAGAGCAAAAACCAATGTACAGGGCGTGATTGGAAAACAGGCGATTGTTGTCAGTGAAATTGATAATCTGCAGGGGATAGGTCAAGTGACGGTAGGCGGTCAGCAGTGGAGTGCCAGAAGCTCTGTGGAAGGCAAGGTTATTCCGGTGGGATCGGTAGTTGTGGTAGATGCCATCAGTGGTGTGAAATTGATGGTTCATGACATTACACCGGAAGTTGAAAAAAGTGTACCAAGTAGTACAGAAACTAATTAATTATATTATAGGAGGGTATTAAAATGCCGGCATTAATTATTATTGTTATTATTATCTTAGCTATTTTCTGGTCTTGTATCAAAGTGGTTCCTCAGGCACAGGCTTATGTTGTAGAGCGTCTCGGTGCATATCAGGCAACCTGGGATACCGGTCTTCATTTGAAGTTACCATTTTTTGATAAGGTAGCCAGAAGAGTAAACTTAAAAGAGCAGGTAGCGGATTTCCCACCTCAGCCTGTTATTACCAAGGATAACGTTACCATGAGAATTGATACTGTAGTATTCTATCAGATTACAGATCCCAAGCTTTTCACTTATGGTGTGGAAAATCCTATGATGGCAATTGAAAACTTAACAGCGACTACACTTCGTAATATCATCGGTGATTTGGAATTAGATGAAACTTTAACTTCCAGAGAAACCATTAATACACAGATGCGTTCTGCACTTGATATTGCAACCGACCCTTGGGGCATTAAGGTAAACCGTGTAGAATTAAAGAACATCATTCCACCTGCAGAAATCCAGAATGCAATGGAGAGACAGATGAAGGCAGAACGTGAGAGACGTGAGGCTGTTACCCGTGCAGAAGGTGAAAAGAAGGCAAGCATCCTTCAGGCAGAAGGTGAAAAGGCATCTGCAATTCTTCGCGCAGAGGCAGAGAAAGAATCCGCAATCTTACGTGCAGAAGCTGAAAAGGAAAAGATGATCCGTGAAGCAGAAGGTGAAGCAGAAGCAATCCTTAAGGTACAGCAGGCAAATGCTGATGGTATCAGAATGTTAAAGGAAGCAGGTGCTGACGAAGCAGTTCTTAAGATTAAGAGCTTGGAAGCATTTGAGAAGGTAGCAGACGGCAAGGCAACAACCATCCTTATTCCTTCCGAACTTTCCGGTATTGCAAGTATGGCAACTACTTTCAAAGAAGCATCTAAATAAGTTATAAGAGTTTTTAGGGCACTTCCGTATGGGAGTGCCCTTTTTTTGAGGGAATCCAAGAAAGCTACCGGGGAAGCCACCCATACTCTCTATACTTCGGCCCGCTCTCGCTTAATGAAAACGTAGCGGTACTAGGCTTGCAAAAAAACGCAAGCCAAGGACCGACGTTTTCAGGGCGGTCAGTATAGAGAGTATGGGGTGGCTTCCCCGGTGGCTTTCCCGGATTCCATACAAAATCTGGTTGAAAATTCCACGGATTTGCAGTATAGTAATGGTATCTTTTTTTATGGAGGAACAAGTATGAACTTAAAGGGACGCGATTTCTTAAAATTATTAGATTATACTGCAGAAGAAATTACATATCTGGTAGATTTGGCGGCAGATTTAAAAGCAAAGAAGAAGCAGGGAATTCCTGTGGATGGTCTGAGAGGACGCAATGTAGCTTTGATTTTTGAAAAGACCAGTACCAGAACCAGATGCTCCTTTGAAGTGGCTGCACATGATTTGGGCATGGGTACTACCTATTTGGATCCTTCCAGTTCACAGATTGGTAAGAAGGAAAGCATCGCAGATACGGCAAGAGTACTTGCAGGTATGTTCGATGGTATTGAATATAGAGGCTATGGTCAGGAAATTGTAGAGGAGTTGGCGAAGTTCTCTAAGGTACCTGTTTGGAATGGTTTAACCAATGAGTTCCATCCTACACAGATGTTGGCGGATTTGTTAACAATCCGCGAGCACTTCGGTAAGGTAGAGGGCATTAAGCTGACTTATATGGGGGATGCCCGTTACAACATGGGTAACTCCTGGATGGTAACTTGTGCTAAGATGGGCATGCATTTTACTGCATGTACTACACCTAAATATTTTCCGGACCCTTCACTGGTAGAGGAATGTCGTAAGATTGCAGAGACTACCGGTGCTACTATTACTTTGACAGATAGTGTGGAAGAGGGTACCAAGGGGGCTGATGTAGTTTATACTGATGTATGGGTATCCATGGGTGAGCCGGACGAAATCTGGGCAGAGCGTATTGAAGAGCTGTCACCTTACCAGGTAAATAAGGCAGTTATGGATAACGCAGGCGAGCAGGCTATTTTCCTGCATTGTTTACCGGCGTTCCATGATTTAAAGACAACCATTGGCAAAGAAATCGAAAAGAAGTTTGGCATCAGTGAGATGGAAGTAACAGACGAGGTGTTTGAATCTTCCCAGTCATTGGTGTTTGAAGAAGCTGAGAATCGTATGCATACGATTAAGGCAGTTATGGCTGCTACCTTAGGCTATGAAGGATAAGGCTGTGTGGGCAGGTCAAAATATTGTGCGCAAAGATTGTGTGGATTCTACCAATGAGGAAGCCAAGCGTGGTGCAGACCAAGGGGCTTTACATGGTACAGTATATTTGGCGGACAGGCAAACGGCAGGGAAAGGTCGCAGAGGCCGTAGCTGGCTTTCGGATTCACCGGAGAACTTATATTTTACCTTATTGCTAAGGCCTACCCTTGCACCGGAGAAAGTAACCATGCTGACGTTGGTTATGGCTTATGCAGTATCTAAAGCCATGGAAAAGGTTACGAAATTACAAACCGGTATTAAGTGGCCGAATGATATCGTTATAAATAATAAAAAAGTATGCGGTATTCTGTCGGAGATGAAGCTGGAGAAGCAAAATTGCGCATACTGTGTAATCGGTGTGGGTATAAATATTGGGCAGACTTCTTTTACGGAGGAGTTGCAGGATAAGGCTACGTCTTTAGTTGAAGAGGGAGTTGCGATAAGGAAAGAATTTTTGCTTAAGGAAATATTAAATGCTTTTGAAGAGGCGTACGAGGCGTTTTTAGAAGCCCAAACCTTGTCACCTATATTAGAAGCTTATAATGCACATTTGGTCAATAAAAACCGAAATGTGAAGGTTTTAGAGCCATCCGGAGCATATGAGGGAATTGCCTTGGGCGTTACGGATACCGGAGAGTTGTTAGTGGAGAAAAGTGATAAGACCGTACAGAAGGTATATGCCGGAGAAGTATCCGTGCGAGGATTGTACGGGTATGTATAGAAAGGTAAGGGCAATAGCTTGGAAGAGAGAATTGTACTTTGCGGCGCAAATGCGTATGAACAAAAATATTATTTTAATGAGCAGTTTAATGGTATTCCCCAATCCATAAAGGATGAGTTACATATTATTTGTGTACTCTTTACCGAGGAAGTGGGTGGTATCTTTACTATTGTGTTTGAACAGGATGGTTCTGTGTCATTGGAAACACAAGCGGAAGCCGATGATTTTTACTATGATGAGATTTCCAGCGGACTTCTTGTCTCTGAAGTACGCAGAAAGCGCCAGGATTTGTTGGAATCTTTGAGTTTATTTTACAGAGTGTTTATTTTGAAGGAAGATATTTCGGGTATGTTAGAGGAGTAATGCATGATACTTGTAGTAGATGTAGGAAACACAAATATAACCTATGGTGTCTATCAGGGCAAGGAACTAAAGGGCACCTTTCATATTACCACCAAGACGCCCAGAACCTCCGATGAATACGGAGTGATTCTGTTAGATTTGCTGGAGCGGAAGGGTATAGATGTTACCTTGTTAGAGGGTAGTATTATTGCCAGTGTGGTGCCGGATGTAATGCATTCTCTAACAGGAGGAATTGTGCGGTACACAGGTACGAAGCCTTTGATTGTAGGACCGGGAGTAAAAACCGGTATTAAGGTGGTAACCGAGAATCCCCGTGGTATTGGTGCAGACCGTATTGTAGATGCAGTGGCGGCTTACGAAAAATATGGCGGACCGGTGTTGGTAGTTGATTTCGGTACAGCAACCACGTATGATTATGTGACGGACAAGGGAGAATTCGCAGCAGGAATCACTGCACCGGGTATCCGTATTAGCTTGGAAGCTTTGTGGAAGTCTGCGGCAAAGTTGCCGAATGTAGAAATCAAAAAGCCCAAATCTATTTTGGCCCAGGAAACCATTACCAGTATGCAGGCGGGGCTTTTGTACGGACAGATTGGTCAAACAGAGTATATTATCAAAAAGGTAAAGGAAGAAACCGGCATTGCAGATATGAAGGTGGTGGCAACCGGCGGTTTGGGTAGAACCATTTCAGATGAAACGGATGCTATCGATATATATGACAGCTCGTTGACGTTGGATGGGCTACGTATAGTTTATGAAAAGAATCGCAAGTAGAGAGAATCGGTTTCTTACAAATATTACCGGACAATTGGAAAGAGGAAAACATGAGCAAACTTACAATAGGGAATGTGACCCTAGAGAATAATGTAATATTGGCTCCTATGGCAGGTGTAACAGACCTGCCATTTCGTTTGTTGTGCAAGGAGCAGGGTGTGGGACTGAATTGTATGGAGATGGTCAGTGCCAAGGCGATTTATTATAATAATAAAAATACAGAGGATTTAATGGCCATACATCCGGAGGAAACACCGGTTTCTTTGCAGTTATTTGGCTCGGACCCTGATATTATCAGTGAGATGGCAAAGCATATCGAGGAACGTCCCTTTGCTATTTTGGATATTAATATGGGGTGCCCGGTACCTAAGGTGGTAAATAACGGAGAGGGCTCTGCACTTATGAAGGATCCGAAGTTGGTGGAAGAGATTCTTTCTAAATTGGTAAAGGCCATCAATAAACCGGTCACGGTGAAAATACGTAAAGGATTTAATGATGCAATGGTGAATGCAGTAGAGATTGCCCGTATAGCAGAAGGTTGCGGTGTGGCAGCGGTGGCTGTGCATGGACGTACCAGAGAACAGTATTACAGTGGTCAGGCAGATTGGGACATTATTGCAGCAGTGAAGGATGCAGTGAAAATTCCGGTGATTGGTAATGGTGATGTAGTGGATGCATATTCTGCCAAGGCGTTATTGGAACAGACCGGTTGTGACGGTGTTATGGTGGGAAGAGCGGCCCAGGGAAATCCATGGATTTTTAAAGAGATTACCACTTATTTGGAAACCGGAGAAATATTGCCGAAGCCTACACCGGAGCAAGTAAAGGAAGTGGTAATCCGTCATGCCAAGCTTCAGTTAGAGTTTAAGGGAGAATATACCGGTGTGAGAGAAATGCGTAAGCATTTATCCTGGTATACTACGGGATATCCGAATTCTGCACGCTTCCGCCAAATGATTAACAGCATGGAAAGCATGGAGGAACTGCTGGAAAGTGTAGAACAGATTTTTCAGAAATCTTAGAAAAAGTTTTGTATACGAAAAGAGTCTGTGACATACAATGGACTATGGACAGAATCTTATATTTTAGAATTATCGGAAAAAAAGAATATACAAATGGTTATCGGGTGCAGGTATTTCGTAAGGTGGTAGGTGGCAGAGATGTTTTTTACCTACAGGTAAGCGGGCAACCTTCTGTAGATAGCGTCCTTTCCGTAAAGGATGAAATGCAAAAAGCACTATATCGGTTATTGGCATTGGGCAGACAACAGGAAGCGTATCCTCCTACGTATTTAGTATACGAGGATGGCTTTGAAAAGTGGCTGGAAAGTGTCCGTTACGATAAAGAATGGCGGCGGTTATGGAGTGCACCGATGTATGCAGAGTACCATGACAAGACCAATTTGCGACAAATGCTGGATTCTGTTTTTGGAAAAGAAGGACAGAGTGTGGCTTGGCCAAAGGAGGCATTTGTGCTAGGGTATGGTCCTGATATGCAGGACTGGATTCCTTGGATAGCAGGACACTTGCGAAGTCTGACCTTTTATGCGGAGTTTGTAACAAAGGGGTTTGAAGAACTATTGACAGATATCGAAGAGGAGTTTGGTCTGGTGCCGCAAGTAAAGCTGACCACCCCAGGAGAATTACGTAAGCAAAGGCTTCGTAGTGTAGAGCCGGTGCTGGTAATTGATTATAGCCAAAATGCAGTAATTTCTGTGGCAGGCATCTGTCGGGGAAGCATTTGGCTGGATATGGATAGTATAGAGGCAAAGCGACACAGTATGGAGGACCGCAGGACAGGGATTCTGTATGTTTCCCTGAAAAATCTTTGGAAGAGAGAAATGTCACAAACCCTTGACACTGTCGGTAATTTTGAGTATAATACGGAAGTTAAAATAGACAGATTGGGTGGGTAACGCATGATTTTGCGGAGCCGTTGACGGAATATTATAGAATTTTCAAAGGAAGGGTAGTTACAATGCAGGAGAAGAAAAATATTTTAACTTATGAGGGATTAAAGAAATACGAGGATGAATTAACACATCTTAAGGTGGTTAGACGTCAGGAAGTAGCACAGAAGATTAAGGAAGCAAGAGAGCAGGGTGACTTGTCTGAAAATGCAGAATATGATGCAGCAAAGGATGAGCAGAGGGACATCGAAGCCCGTATTGAAGAATTGGAGAAAATTCTTAAGAATGCAGAAGTGGTTGATGAGGATGAAGTAGATTTAGATACGATTAACATTGGCTGCAAGGTAAAGATTTTAGATATTGAATTTAATGATGAATTAGAATACAAAATTGTAGGTTCTACCGAAGCAAACAGCTTAAAGGGTAAGATTTCTAATGAAAGCCCGGTAGGTAAGGCGTTGATGGGCAAAAAGGCTGGGGATACCGTATCAGTAGATACTCAGGCAGGTACTATTTCCTACAAGGTATTGGAGATTCAACGCGCCTAATACAAAAAGAAAATGTAAGGCTACAAAATACGCAGCCTAACATTTTCTAAGTTTTGTATAGGAGTTTGCAAAGCAAACTCCGGAAGTATACGAGAAGTTAGAAGGAGAACGAACATGGCAGAAGTACAGAACCAGGAGATTAATCAGCTGTTAAAGGTGAGAAGAGAGAAGCTTGCAAACTTACAGGAAGCAGGCAAGGATCCTTTTCAGATTACAAAATATGACCAGACACACCATACTACAGAGGCGCGTGATTTGTATCTTGCTCACGAGGAAAAATTGTTGGCAGGAAGAACAGAGCCCAATGTAGAAGGTTTAGATGAAGCACAGGCAAAAGAAATCTTGAATGCTGATTATAATGAAAGAAGAGAGATTATGGATGCCAGTCCTATAGAAGTATCCATCGCAGGTCGTATGATGTTTAAGCGTGTTATGGGTAAGGCTTCTTTCTGTAATATTCAGGATTTAAAGGGTAGAATTCAGGTTTATGTTGCCAGAGATGCTATCGGTGAAGAGGCATATGCTGATTTCAAGAAGTCAGATATTGGTGATATTTATGGTGTTAAGGGTTATGTATTTAGAACCAAGGCAGGAGAAATCTCCGTTCATGCAGTAGAAATGACCATGTTAACCAAGAGCTTACAGATTTTGCCGGAGAAGTTCCACGGATTACAGGATACAGATACCCGTTATCGTCAGAGATATGTGGATCTTATCATGAACGAGGAAAGCAAGAACGTATTTATTAAGCGTTCTCAGATTATTCAGGAAATCCGTAACTTCCTTGCACAGCGTGATTTCATGGAAGTAGAAACACCGATGCTGGTATCCAACGCAGGTGGAGCTGCTGCAAGACCGTTTGACACTCACTACAATGCTCTGGATGAGGACGTAAAGCTTCGTATTTCCTTAGAGCTTTATTTAAAGAGATTAATTGTTGGTGGTTTAGAGAGAGTATACGAAATCGGCAGAGTATTCCGTAACGAAGGTGTAGACACCAGACACAACCCGGAATTTACTTTGATGGAGTTATATCAGGCATATACCGATTACGAAGGTATGATGGAATTAACAGAGTCCATGTTTAAGTACCTTGCAGAGAAGGTTTGCGGAACTTCAAAGATTATGTACAATGGTATTGAAATCGATTTTGGTAAGCCATTCGAGCGTATCACTATGATTGATTGTATTAAGAAGTACGCAGGTATTGACTTTGACACAGTAGAAACGGATGAAGAGGCAAAGGCGCTTGCGAAGGAGCATCATATTGAATTTGAAAAACGCCACACCAAGGGAGATATTGTAAATCTCTTCTTTGAAGAATATTGTGAGAAGAATTTAATTCAACCTACTTTCGTTATGGATCATCCACTTGCGATTTCTCCTCTTACCAAGAAGAAACCAAGCGATCCTACCAAGGTAGAGCGTTTTGAGTTATTTATCAATACATGGGAAATGTGTAATGCATACTCTGAGTTAAACGATCCTATCGACCAGAGAGAGCGTTTTGCGGCACAGGATGCGGCATTTGCAGCCGGTGATGAAGAAGCAAATCATACAGACGAAGACTTCTTGAATGCTCTTTGCGTGGGAATGCCTCCTACAGGTGGTATCGGTTATGGTATCGATAGATTGGTTATGTTATTAACAGATTCTCAGGCGATTAGGGATGTATTGCTGTTCCCGACGATGAAGAGTTTGGATAAATAACTTATTGTAAACATAGGTTAGAGCTAGTTTTATTGACCCGGCAAGGAGTTGCCGGGTCTTTTTGATGAAAGATTTAGGTTCAATATTCTATAGGGCATGAAAAGCAAAGGAATTACTATATGATGACACAAACTGAAGCAAAGTGGGACAAATTATTAAAAATAAGAACGACCGGTCGCGATGATTCTAATGCAGACCAATATCGTTACCCATATGAGCCGACACCATACGCTGTTTTGGAGAGATTGGCCAATAGTGGTTTTATAACCAGGCAAGACGTTCTTTTGGATTATGGATGTGGGAAAGGGCGCGTGGATTTTCTGCTTGCCTATCAGACAAAAGCAAAAGCCATAGGAATAGAATATGATGAGCAGATTTATAATAGGGCAATGGAGAATAAAGAGACAGCCGTAGCCGCCGGGAGGGTGGAATTTATACTGCAGAGCGCAGAAGAATATCCGGTTCCGGTAGAGGTAAATCGTGTTTATTTCTTTAATCCATTTTCTGTGGAGATTCTTAGGAAGGTTATGGCAAGACTGGTGGAGTCCTATTATCATGCGCCAAGAGAGGTGCTGTTGTTTTTCTATTATCCCTCGGACGAGTATATATCTTATCTTATGACAGTAAATGAGTTAGAGTTTGAGGACGAAATTGATTGTAGCGATTTATTTGCGGAAAATAATACGAGAGAACGGATTATGATTTTCCGGATGGGGCTATTTGACTTTTTTTATGGTCTTGTGTAAGATAGTATTGTTTTAAAATATTATGTTTAGTGGGAAGACTGTTTATGGATAGGAATATAGTACAGATGCATAAACAACCGAATAAAGCAGTAACCATTATTGGCGCGGCAATTATAGATGTGTTGGCAGGTCCGGTAAGTGAGCAGGTGTTTTGCACCGGTTCCCAACCTATGGAGACCACCAAGCTTTCTTTTGGCGGTGATGCACTGAATGAGGCGGTGGCATTGACACGTTTAGGTGTGCAGGTGCAGTTGGTTTCTAAGGTGGGGGAGGACGAGGCCGGAGTGCAGGTGCTGACATTTTTGCAGACAAATGGTGTGGCGACAGATGCTATAAAGCAGGAAAAAGGTCTCGCCACCGGAATCAATATTGTTTTGGTGGATGAAAAGGGGGAACGACATTTTTTAACGAATCCCAGCGGAAGTTTGCGGAAGCTGGCTTTGAAAGATGTGGAGCCTTATTTAGAGGATGCAGCAGGTATTGTCAGCTTTGCCAGTATGTTTGTATCACCGATGCTGGATATTCCTTCCATGGAGAGTCTTTTTCAGCAAGTGAAGTCTAAGTCGAGTAGAATTTTAGTGGCAGATATGACCAAGCCTAAGTGTGGAGAAAAATTGGAAGATTTAAAAGGTCTGTTGTCTTACATAGATTATATTATGCCCAACGAGTCTGAAATTGCACTTTTAACCGGAGTAGACGATCCTTATGAAAATGCCGGTTTGTTGGTGGAGGCAGGGGCTTCTTGTGCGGTAATTAAATGTGGCAGCAGGGGATGCCTTATTCGTACTTCCAAGGAGTGCATAGAGATACCGGCCTATCCTGTAGAAAGGGTAGTAGATACCACCGGTGCAGGAGATTGCTTTGTGGCTGGTTTTTTGTGGGGGTTATCTCAAGGACTTAGCTTAGAGGAGTGTGGCAGGTTGGCTTGTGCAACGGCATCTTGTACGGTGGAACATATGGGAGCCACGGAAGGAATCCGTTCAGTGGAAGAAGTCAGACAGCGTATCACATCGATATCCCGTCGGGTTGAGTCATAATGATTTGGTAAAAGCTTGACCGGTATAATGAGTAGTATAATTTATAAAGTGGTGAAGATTTATGGCAAGATTTTTTTATGTTATAGCTAGAAATATATTTATCCTACCGGGAGTCATAAAGAAAATGCGACAACTGGCGGAAAGTGAGAATTACTCAGAGGAAAGGCATTATAGGTATTTGCAATATGTAGTTGGTTTGATGCAAAAAACAGGTCACATTCGTACGAAGGTGTATGGAGAAGAGAATCTTCCCAAAGAAGGCGGCTATGTTATGTATCCCAATCATCAGGGCAAGTATGATGCCTACGGAATTGCCGCTGTGCACAAAAAAACTGTACGGTAGTAATGGACAAAGCCAAATCCTACACTATTTTTGTCAGGGAAATAATTGATTTAATAAGGGGAAAGCGTCTGGATAAGCAGGATGTGAAACAGGCATTTTCCGTTATCATTGAAGTTTCTGAGGAAGTTAAACTGGGTAGACGTTACATCATATTTCCAGAAGGAGGGTATGATAAGGAAAAGAAGAATACTCTGATGGAATTTAAAAGTGGATGCTTTAAAGCCTCACAAAGGTCCCAAACACCTATTGTTCCGGTGGTATTGGTGGACTCTTATAAGGCTTTGGATACCGCTATTTTGGGAACGGTCACCACGCAGGTGCATTTCTTGAAGACAATCCCATATGAGGAGTATAAGGATTTGAAGACGGGGCAGATTGCAGATTTGGTAAAGGCACGTATACAAGAGAAGCTGGATGAGGTAGTAGGCTAGTTAGAAGAACAGGGATGCCTAAGGTAAAAGAACTATATATTTTGAATGACTAAAGTTAAAGGGCTTTGATTTTTTGTTTTGTGAAAATCAAAGTCTTTTTTGATTTAACAAAACAGAAACATTTCACAAACAATATTTCAAAAAATCTCAGGTAATATCTAAGCATCAAGTGAAACAACAATATTTCGAAAACGGAGGAAGAAAATATGAATAAGAATGATCAGGAGTTTTTAGTACAGAAGATTCGTACACAGTACACAGAGAAGGAGAGCACACAGTTGGATGAACTGAAGGCTTTGGATGCAAAGGTAAAGAGACCGGCAAACGTATTTGCATATGTATTTGGTAGCATCAGTGCTATCGTCATGGGCGGTGGTATGAGCTTGGTTATGACAGATATTGGTTCTTGCATCGGTATAGAGAATGCCATGGTTGCCGGTATTATCATTGGTATTGTGGGTATGGTTATGGCGATTATCAACTATCCTGTGTATAAGAAAATACTTAGTGGCAGACGCAATAAGTATGCAGATGAAGTTATGGCACTCAGCGACAAGATAATGAATAATAAGTAAAATAGATATAAATTGGTAAAGAAAGAAGGAGATTATAATAATGTCAGTAAAAGAATTTTTTAAAAATGCATTTGATGATATGAAGGAAAGTGCAAAGGCACAGCATGAAGTTGACAAGGCACAGTTCAACGCAGTAAAGGCAGAATCCAAGGCTCAGTGGGAAGAAGCAAAGGCAATGAGCAACCCTGAGAAACGTAAGGCAATGATGCAGGCTGAGCGTGACGAACAGATTGCAGAAGCAAAAAAGCGTCAGGAAGAAGCACAGGCGCGTATAGATGCTGTCAAGGGGAATAAGTAAGATCCATAACCTCCAAACGTTAACAAAACTTTAACATTTGTGTGTTACCCTGTATAATGTTAGAGAATGTTTCTTTGGAGGTTTTCTTATGTTCAAAATATTAGTCGTAGAAGATGATAAAGAATTAAACAAGACGGTTTGTTCTTTTTTGAATCATAGTGGTTATGAGGCAATAGGATGTTTGGATGCCAATGAAGCCTATGATGCGTTGTATGAGAATGTGATTGATTTGATTGTTTCGGATATTATGATGCCCGGGGTGAATGGATTTGAATTTGCAGAAGATGTGAGAGAGATGAACAAAGAAATTCCGCTTCTTTTTATGACTGCACGGGATGATATTGCGTCCAAGCAGAGAGGCTTTCGCATCGGTGTAGATGATTATATGGTCAAGCCCATCGATTTGGATGAATTGTTCTTACGTATCGGAGCGCTTCTGCGCCGTGCCAAGATTGCCTCCAGCAAAAAGCTGGAAATCGGAAGCTTTGTTATGGATGCAGACGAGCATACTTCCTATTTAAAGGAAGAAGAAATATTGCTGACTAACCGTGAATTCAGTATTTTGTATAAGCTCTTGTCTTATCCCAAGAAGACCTTTACCCGCTCGCAACTGATGGATGAGTTTTGGGATGCAGACACGGAGACGGCTCCCAGAGCGGTGGATGTGTATATGACGAAGCTCAGAAGTAAGTTGTCCGATTGTAATGATTTTGAGATTGTAACAGTCCATGGATTAGGGTACAAGGCGGTGATAAAGTGAGTGGCGAAAAACAGGTAAAAAGTGTTTTAAAGTGGCTTAATAATTATTTTATGTTTTTCTTTTTGGTGGCGTTTGTTATCAGCTGTTGTACCATGCTGTTTGTGACTACCTTATCGGAAACCCTGGGGGTAACATTAACCAGTGAGAATATAGGCGCAGCTGCTAAGCTGACTTTCGCCAATGTGGTGCTTTTAAGTTTCCTATATACGACCCTTGATGCACTACGCAGAAAGTATACGGTGGAGCGTCCTGTGCAGGAGATTACCGAGGCGGCAGAGAAAATTATCCAAGGGGATTTTTCGGTCCGTATAAAGCCACGGAGTAAATTTGGTGCGGATGATACTTTCTACAGAATTACGGAGTGCTTTAATAAAATGGCAGAAGAACTGGGCAGTGTGGAAACCTTGCGTACCGATTTCATCGCCAATGTTTCCCACGAGATGAAGACTCCACTGGCAGTCATACAAAATTATGGTACTCTGTTGCAGGCGCAGGAATTGTCTGAGGAAAAGCGTTTGGAATATGCCAAGGGTGTGACGGATGGTTCGCGTCGCATGGCGGATATGATGACCAATATTTTGAAGCTGAATCGCCTGGAAAATCAGCAGATTTATCCTCAAACTACAGAGTATGATTTGGGAGAACAGCTTTGCGAGTGCCTGCTTCAGTATGAGAATGTTTGGGAACAGGCAGATATTGAAATTGATACGGACATTGCGGAAGATGTAAGGGTCAAAGCGGATGCGGAGCTTTTGAGTCTGGTATGGAATAACCTATTTTCCAATGCTTTTAAATTTACGGAGCCCGGCGGTAAGGTGTGTGTATCCCTTGCGGCAGAGGATGAATATGCGGTAGTAAGGGTGCAGGATACCGGTTGTGGAATGTCGTCGGAAGTAGGTGCACATATTTTTGAAAAATTCTATCAGGGAGATACTTCCCATGCCACCCGTGGTAATGGTCTGGGCCTGGCGCTGGTAAAGCGTGTGGTGGATATTATGCAGGGCGAAATCGGCGTGGAAAGTGCCATTGGCAAGGGATCCACTTTTACTGTGAAAATCCGGAGGATGTGACATGGATTGGAAGAAGATAGGAAAAAAGCTTCTGTTTCCACCGGTATGGGTAATAGTTGTATTAACGTTTGTATCTGCTGTGGCAGTACCCTATGTGTTGATA
Organism: Acetatifactor sp.; assembly: GCA_045634745.1. GTDB lineage: Bacteria > Bacillota > Clostridia > Lachnospirales > Lachnospiraceae > Acetatifactor. The sequence goes on from JAZRAX010000003.1 coordinate 232,213, forward strand.
AATAAATTAGAGACCGCTCCTATAAGCTATGTGATTTATGTAGTAGCTTTTTATACGGTTTGCATTATTACAGCTCTTGCCTGTGTGACTGTGCCGAGACAATACAAGCAAATGAAAGAAAAGATAAATAATACTGCATTGGGGAATAAATATATAAATGACGGTGTGTTTCGTACTCACATTTCCCTATATGCATCGCTGGGTGTTAATCTGTTGTATGTAGGAGTGAATGTGCTTTCATATATATTTTATCGGTCCATGTGGTTTATTGTTTTGGCAGTTTATTATACTATTCTGGCGGTAATGCGTTTTCTTTTGGTTCGTTATGTACGTGGTACCGGCATTGGTAGTGACCGTTTGGGAGAGCTAAAAAGCAATGTGGCATGTTCGGCTATATTACTTAGTATTAATTTTGTATTATCGGGAGCAGTACTCATGATTCTTTATCAGGATAAAGGCTTTGAATATCATGGAATGCTGATTTATGCGATGGCAGCCTATACTTTTTACATCACTACACTTGCCATTATTAATTTGATAAAGTACCGCAAATATAACAGCCCGGTGGTGACCACCACAAAGGTAATTTCATTGTGTGCGGCATTGGTATCTATGTTAAACTTAGAAACTGCCATGTTTTCCCAATTTGGACAGGAAATGGCGCCGGAAAATCAGAGACTGATGATAATATTAACGGGAGCCGGTGTAAGCATTGCAGTAATCGTTATGTCAGTCTATATGATGATAAAATCTACAAAAGAAATAAAACATATCAGGAGTAGTCAATATGGAGCATAATAAGGGAACAGAATCCTTTCAGTATACCTATTCTGCTAAGGAGCAGGAGGAGATTAAAAATATTCGTAAAAAATATATGGTGCCGGAAGAGGACAAAATGGAGCAACTGCGTAGATTGGATAGAGGTGTGGGACAAAAGGCAACTACGGTATCACTGATTGCAGGTGTTGTGGGAGCATTGGTACTGGGCACGGGAATGAGCCTGGCTATGACAGACTTGGGGGCAGTATTCGGTATGTCACAGATGGTGGCATTGGTAGTCGGTATTATTATTGGTTTGGTTGGAATGGTGCCGGTAGCTTTGGCGTATCCTTTGTATAATAAGGTATTGAAGCAGGAGAGAGAACGGATTGCACCGGAGATTTTAAGATTGTCGGAAGAATTAATGAAATGAGAACATGCAGAGCAGTGATTTTAAGTGTCCGCTACGGATGGTTGAAATCACTGTTTTGTTGTGTATGATTGGTTGACGAACCGCAAACCTGAGAATATAATAAACCTGTTGTGTGAAAATATGGAAGAAGTAAGATAAGAGGTTTTTATGAGTACGTTGTCATTTATTATGAAATATGTGAAGCATTATAAAGTTCGGTATATAGCAGGAATTGTTACATTGTTTGTGGTGGATATTGCCAATATATATATTCCGAAGTTAACCGGTACGATTACGGATGGTTTGACTGCAAAGACCATGGATTGGAATGGTGTGGTGAAGTGCCTGGTGGGAATCCTGTTATTAGGCTTAACCTTGGCAATTGGAAGATTTTTGTGGAGATTCTTTTTGTTTGGAGCCTCCCGTAGAATCGAGAGGAACATCCGTAATGATATGTTTGCCCACTTGGAAACCTTGGATGTGGAGTATTACAATGCCAATAAAACCGGTGACATTATGACCCGTTTTACCAGTGATTTAAATGCAGTGCGCATGGCTATCGGACCGGCGATTATTGCTATTTTTGATGCAGTGGTTATGACGATTATGGTAGTGTGCCAGATGATGGTTTATGTAGATGTGAAGTTGACCTTAATGGCACTTGTACCTATGCTGATTATTTGCTTGGGATATTTGTACTTTGGAAATAAGCTGGAAACGCTGTATTCGGACAGGCAGAAAGCGGTGTCAGGGTTGACGGATTTTGTACAGGAGAGCTTTTCCGGCGTACGTGTAATCAAAGCATTTGTACGGGAGAGAGCGGAGTTAAACGCTTTTTTAAAGGAAAATAAGAATGCGATGGACAAGAGCCTGCGTATTGCAAAGCTTCAGGCAATACTTATGCCGCTTTTGGATGTGATTATCGGTTTATCCAGTCTGGCTACGCTTTTGTATGGAGGTTATTTAACGCTTGTGGGTGGCATTACGTTGGGACGTTTTGTAGCTTTTCATCAATATATTAATATGTTGGTTTGGCCCATGCTGGCTTGTGCCGAAGCTGCCATTATGTTCACACAGGGTGCGGCATCCATTCGTAGAATTCAAGAGGTTCTGAATGCGAAGACAGCCATTGAGGATGAAGAGGATGTGTTGGATATTCCGTCGCTTCAGGGAAATATTGAGTTTAAGAACCTGACGTTTACCCATTTGGGACAGGAGGAAAGTGTATTACAGAACATTGATTTAAAGGTGCCGGCAGGTAGTACCTTAGCGATTATCGGCCGGACGGGTAACGGTAAGTCTACGTTGGTAAACTTGCTGTTACGTTTATATAAGACCCAGCCGGGCATGATTTTGTTGGATGGGAATGATATTGGTAGGATTCCATTGAAAACCTTGCGTGAAAATATTGCTTATGTGCCTCAGGACAACTTTTTGTTTTCGGATACATTGAAGGCGAATATTGCTTTTGGTGTAGAGAAGAAGGATATAAATGCTGTAATCAAAGCAGCGGAGGCGGCATGTATTCATGATAATATTGTAGCATTCCCGGACAGTTACGATACAGTGGTGGGTGAGCGTGGAGTGACCCTGTCCGGCGGTCAGAAGCAACGTAGCTCCATTGCCAGAGCGCTTATGAAGGATTCCCCTATATTGATTTTGGACGATTCTTTGTCTGCGGTGGATACGGATACAGAGGAGCATATTTTGCACAATTTAAAGGAAAATCGCAGAGGTAAAACTACGATTATTATTGCCCACCGTATTTCTACAGTGCAGAATGCAGATATGATTATGGTGTTGGATAAAGGGAAAGCGGTGGAAGTCGGTACGCATGAGGAACTTTTGGCGCGTCAGGGCATCTACTGTGCCATGTTTGAAAAACAGCAGCTGGAGGCTGCCATTGGAGCACAGGAGGTGACAGCGTAATGAAAAGACTTTTGACTTACTTAAAGCCTCATAAATGGGTTATGACGGTAGCTACTGCATTGGTGCTTCTGATTATTGTAGTGGAGCTGTACCGGCCGATTATTATCGGGGATGCCATTGATAAATATATTACCGGTTATTATCAGCCGTATGCGGTAACGGAAGAGGGCACGGAAGGTGCAGTGCGTTACGAAGGAATGTGGATTTCCCGGGAAGCAGCGCAGAATGCACTAATGGTGCAGGATGGAGATACCATAGAGAATACAGAAGCGGATAGGCAGGAGTATTATCAGATATTCCTCTATGATAATCAGTATTATATGGCCGGGGAACTGACTGCTACAGAGTGTACGGCCTTAAAGGAAGCGGACAATGTGCTTTTGCAGCAATATATTGCGGAAGGTGCCAAACTTTTGGATACAGAGGATTTAAAAGAGCTTCGCCAATATGATTTTAAGGGTATTCTACGGGCAGCCGGAGTGTATTTGTTTTTATTGGCAGCAGGGTTAGTTTTAAACACTGTGGATACCTGGATGCTGCAGAAGATGGGGCAGAAGATTATTTTTAAAATGCGTGAAGAAGTGTTTTCACATATTCACAGTTTGTCTTTGTCTTTCTTTAACACCACACCGGTAGGCAAATTAGTGACCCGTGTTTCCAATGATACGGAAGCCATTCATGAGTTGTTTGCCAATATTCTGGTAAAGCTGTTTAAGAATATTGTAAAGATAATTGGTTATGCAGTAGTAATGCTTTCTATTGATGCACGTATGGCGGGGGTTTCATTTCTACTGTTGCCGGTGGTAGGAGTATTGACCTTTGTGTTCCGCTATTTCTCCCGAAAGGCATATCGGATTGCCCGTAATAAGCTGACGGATTTAAACACTTTCCTGTCAGAACATATTTCGGGTATGCGACTGATTCAGATTTTTGCCAGAGAGGAAGAAAAGTACGATGCTTTTGCAGACAAGTCCCAGGATTTGTTTAAGGCAAACTGGCGGGAGGTTATGACTTTTGCTATTTTCCGCCCCTCCATATATATGGTATCTATTATTGCTACGATTATTGTAATTGGTAGCGGAAGCTATTTTGTACTGGGGAATACTTTATCTTTGGGTACTTTATTTATTTTTATCACTTATATCAGCTCCTTCTTTGAGCCTATACAGGAGCTGGCAGAGCAGTTCGGTACACTGCAGTCAGCCATTGCGTCTTCGGAAAAGATCTTCGGTATTTTGGATGAGAAGCCGGAGATTGTTAGTCCGGCAGAACCGGTGGATATACGGATTCAGGGACGTATTGAGTTTAAAAATGTATGGTTTGCTTATGAAAAGGAAGACTATATTTTAAAAGATGTAAGCTTCGTAATCGAACCGGGACAGAAGGTGGCTTTTGTGGGAGCTACCGGTGCAGGTAAGACAACCATACTGAACCTGATTGGACGTTATTTTGATATTCAGAAGGGCGAGATTTTAATTGATGGGGTAAATATTCTGGATATTGATACTGATGTGTTAAGAGGTGCCATCGGACAGGTCCAGCAGGATGTGTTTATTTTTACCGGAGATATTAAGAGCAATATCTCTCTAAGGAATGAAAAGATAAGTTTGGAGGAGGTAAAACATGCGGCGGAGGTAGTAAACGCAGACTCCTTTATCAGAAAAATGCCCGGTGGATATAATGAGTCGGTAACAGAGCGCGGAAGCACGCTTTCCGCAGGACAGCGTCAGCTGTTATCCTTTGCACGTACCTTAGCATACAATCCTGCTATATTAGTGCTGGACGAAGCTACCGCCAATATTGATACGGAAACCGAAAGCCTGATTACTCAGGCACTGGACCGTCTGATGGAAGGACGAACCACCATTATGGTAGCCCACAGACTATCCACCATCCAACATGCAGACCGCATCATCGTAATGCACAAAGGCCGTATCGCCGAATCCGGCAACCACCAGGAGCTGCTGGCGAGAGACGGACTTTATAAAAAACTGTATGAACTGCAATTGATGAGTAATTGATTATTTTATGTAAGTAATATGTTTATGAAGAGGAACCGGACCGGGTGTGCCGATACCCCTATAAAGGACCCTTGAAATTCGTCAGTACTTAATGAGTAGGCGGCTATGTCCGACTACGAATTTAGTACTGCTACGTATTTCATGGAGCGAGAGCGTGTCCGTATAGGGGTATCGGCACACCCGGTCCAGTTCCTCTTTTGGAACATGGATTTTTTTTCAAAACACCCCTAAAGAAATTGCGTTTTCGTCCGATAAACATAGTGAGAACGAAGTAAAAGACAATCCAGGGAAGGAGGAGTCTATATGAGAATAGAAGCATATAATCAGGTGCAGCAGCTGTATCGTTCACAGCGAGTTAGCAAGACACAGAAGGCGTCTGCAGTATCCTATACGGATCAGGTGCAGATTAGTAGCTTTGGAAAGGATATCCAGATTGCTAAGGCAGCAGTGAAGGCAAGCCCTGATGTGCGTGCAGAATTAACAGGACCATTAAAGGAGAAGGTGCAGAGCGGTACCTACAGTGTAGATACTTCCAGCTTTGCGGAGAAGTTAATTCAAAAATATGAAGAAATGAGGTAATTCCAGTGGCTAGTTTGATGGAGAACCTGATCGAGGTACTGAAAAGCGAAAGCAGCGAGTATGAAGGGCTGCTGGAATTATCCCAAAAGAAAACGGCCTTTATTGTAAAAGGCGATTTGGAAAATTTACAAAAAATCACGGATGAGGAACAGGAATGGGTTGGTCGCCTCAATCGCTTAGAGAAAAAGCGTATAGAAGTGACCACGGACATTGCCAATGTGCTTAACAAGGATGTTACCACGTTAAAGTTAACCAATTTAATAGATATGCTGGCAGCGCGTCCGGAGGAACAGAAACAGCTTTCGGAGGCGGTGGATTGTTTGAAGAAGGTAGTACATGAAATGCAGACAGTCAATGAAAGAAACCGGGATTTGATACAGCATTCGTTGGAGTTGGTTGAGTTTGATATGAATCTGCTACAGTCTATGAAGGCTGCACCGCAGACTGCAAATTACAATAGAGGTGCTTACAGCACCGGAAACACCATGGGAGTAAATTACCGTGGTTTTGATGCGAAACAGTAACATTTTGAAGAGGAAAATAATATGCCATTGATGGGAAGTTTATATGTCGGTTCCTCCGGATTACAGACAAGTCAGAATGCGCTGAATACCACAGCGCATAATTTATCTAATGTGGATACCGCCGGTTATACCAGACAACAGGTGCAGCAGGCGGCGAAGCATTATGTCACAGTTTCTATTAATCCGCAGAGCGTTGCGAACCAGGAAACCGGTTTGGGCGTCACATATTCCAGCGTAAAACAAGTTAGAGATGTTTTTTTGGACCAGACATATCGAAGAGAAGAAGGCCGTTGTTCTTTTTATGAAATAACAACAGAGACAATGGAAGAAATAGAGAGTTTGCTCGGTGAATTAAACGGAGAAGCTTTTCAGACAACCATGAGCGATTTTTGGACTTCTGTTCAGGAGCTTGCAAAAGATCCGTCCAGCTCTATTACACAGGGACTTATGGTGCAGAGAGCAGAGGAATTGATAGAACGTGCAGTTAATGTTTATGAAGGTATGGCGTTCTATCAGGATAATCTGAATAATCAGGTTATGCAGCATGTTGATAAAATCAATGAGTATGGAAAGCAGATTCTGGAGTTAAATGAGCAGATTCGTAAAATAGAAGTAGGTGGCATTGAACATGCCAATGACTTACGTGACCGGAGAAACGATATTCTGGATGAATTGGGAGCATTAGTAGATATTAATGTAAGCGAAAATGTCTATGGTGATGTGGCAGTACGGATAGAAGGCGTGGATTTCGTTAAAGGCGAAAGATGCTTTGAAATTATGTTACAGGTGGATGAATCAAATGGTTTCTACACACCTTTCTGGCCACAGAATGCAACTTATACCGTATTGGATGATGGTAGCAGAGAATATAATATTGACGGTGCAGAAGTTTTTGATTTAGAGAGAGAGATTTCTGCAGATTTGAATACAGATATTGGTGGTTTAAAAGCGGTACTTTTGGCAAGAGGTGACCACAGAGCAGATTACTCTGATATTGAAAAGGATTACAGTTCGGTTTCAGAATCCGTAATTATGAATATTCAGGCGGAGTTCGACCAGCTGATGCATAATGTAGCAATGAAGGTAAATGAAATCCTTGCAACGGCGGCAGGGGTTACCAAAGGTAATCTTACATTGGCAGACGGAACGGTTTTGGAAAATGTAAGCTATTGTGCAAATGAAGTGGACGGCTACATGCGTAAGGAGGACGGAAGTCCTATTCAGATGTTTGCTAAAATTACTACAGAACCATATGAGAAGGTGACCGGTGCAGACGGTAAGGAATATTGGGTTTACAATGAAGAGGATTTTGCAAGACAGGAAACCCTTTATACCTTAAAGAATTTGCAGATTGACCAGGAATTGAAGCAGTCGCCTTCTAACTTGAGTTTTATGATGGAAGACGGTTCGGTGGATAATACCACAGCAGAAGCACTTAAGGATGCTTTTACGGAAGAACTTTATGTTTTAAATCCGGAGATAAAGAAAACGACTAATTTTTTGGATTATTACAATGATTTGGTATCCCAGATTGCGAATTCAGCTTCGGTTTCCAGAAGCATATTTGTGAATCAGGAGAATACTGTAGAGTCTACATTAAGTGCAAGAGACCAGATTGTGGGAGTTTCTTCCGACGAAGAACTTTCCAATATGATTAAGTTCCAGAATGCATTTAATGCATCCAGCCGATATATTAATGCAATTAGCGAAATGCTGGAGCATATTATCAGTACGCTGGGTAGGTAACAGGTAAGGAGTGATTTAGAATGGCATCACAGTTTTTTGGATTAAATATTGCATATAAGGGATTGCTTGCCAGCAATGCAGCCTTGAATACCACATCTAACAATATTGCCAATGTGCAGACAGATGGGTATAGCAGACAACAGGTAGTGCAGCAGGCATCGGATGCTATCCGTATATTTCAAACCTATGGCTGTGCGGGTGCCGGTGTAGATACCATTGCCATTGAACGTGTCAGAGATGAATTTTATGATACCAAGTATTGGAATAATAATGCTCTGGTAGGTGAGTATTCTTCCAAAGAATATTACATGACCCAGATTGAAACTTATTTTTCGGATGATGGTGTAGCCAGTGGATTTAAAACCATTTTTGACAGAATGATGGTAACCGGTTTGGAAGAATTGTTAAAGGATCCCAGCAGTGATTCTGCGAAGGCGCAGTTTGTAGGAAGTGCAGATGCGTTAGTGGAGTATTTTAATAACCTGGCCGGTAATATGGAGTCTTTGCAGGCAGACGTAAATAAGGAAATTAAATTACAGATAGATGAAATTAATTCTCTGGCAGGTGAAATTGCTACGCTGAATACACAGATTAACGTAATTGAACTTTCGGGAAGTAGGGCGAATGAACTTCGTGACAGAAGAGCGCTTTTGATTGATCAGCTTTCTGAAATTGTGGATGTGCAGATTTCGGAAACACCGATTATTGATACAAATTATCCGGATAGAGAAACCGGTGCTAACCGTTTTATTGTAAAGATTGCCGGCGGTCAGACTTTGGTAGATACCGGAGAATTCAATGGTTTGGAGTGTGTAGGTAGAGAGAGCTATGAAAAGGTGAACCAGTCGGATATTAATGGTTTGTATGATATTTACTGGGAAAACGGTTTGAAGTTTAATTTATATAACGCATCTATGGGCGGTACTTTACAGGGGCTGGTTCAGATGCGTGATGGTACCAATGGCGAGCATTTCCATGGAGATATTATTGGTGTGGGCACTACGGAAGATGGTAAGCAGGATACTGTAACTATTCAGGTGGATAAAGGATATTTGCAGGATTTGAACAAATCGAACTTGTCCGATCAGGGTGGTATCATTGATCTGGGAAATCAGGAATTTTACTATGATACTTGGACCTATGAATGTACTTATGATGCAGAGGGTAACGCAACCTATTCTTATACCTTTACACTTTCAGACGGTCAGAAAAATCCCGAGAGAATCACTAATGACAGAGTGGGTAAGTTGGCAAACATCGGTGCAGGTTTAGAGTATCAGGGCGTTCCGTATTATATGAATCAGATGAATGAATGGATTCGTACCTTCTCCCAGCATTTCAACGATATTTTGCAGGGCGGATATGATTCCTATAATAATCCGGGTAACATTTTATTTACCGGTAAATACCCTATAGAGGATGAGCAATATGACTTCCCGGAAGATGACCGATACGATTTGTTTACCTATGAGGCATATCAGGCGAAGGTGGAGGAACTGGTAGCCGGTGGTATGACGCAGGAGGAAGCAGAAGCTGCGGCTACTATGACCGTAGAAGCGGAAGCGGACAGTTATTACAAAGTGACAGCCAAGAACTTTAATATTCTGACTGCAGTGTTGCAGGATGCAAACCTTTTGGCAAACAAAAATACCTTGTCAGATGGTGTGGAGCAGAATGATTTGCTGACAGATTTAAAGAATATGGCGTACAATAAAGAAAAAATGACCTTTAGAGGTTGTAATGCATCAGAGTTCTTGCAGTGTGTATTAAGTGATGTGGCTTTAAATGCCAGCAGAGCAAATACTTTTAGCAAAAATTATGAAAATATCGCAGGTGTGATTGATAACCAGCGTTTATCCATATCCGGTGTGGATGAGGATGAAGAAGCGTTGAATCTGGTGAAGTTCCAGAATGGTTACAATCTGGCATCTAAAATGATTCAGACACTTACAGAAATTTACGATAGATTGATTTTGCAGACAGGTGTCTAAGCAATATTTTCCGGGGAAGAATAGGTTAGGTTCTTCAAGAGGAGGAGCAGCATGAGAATTACCAACAAAATTATCCAGAACAATAATCTGGCAAATATTAATACCAACAAAGTATATCAGGATACCTTAAGTACACAGATGTCCACGCAGAAGAAAATCAGCCGTCCTTCGGATGATCCGGTAGTGGCAATCCGTGCGCTTCGCCTTCGTAGTAATGTAACAGAAGTAACCCAGTATTACGGCAAGAACATTCCGGATGCGGAAAGCTGGCTGAGTATTACGGAAGATTCCCTGAATAACTTGACGACGATTATTACCGATATGATCAGTCAGTGTACCAAGGGTGCAAATGGTGATTTGACCACCTCTGACAGACAAATTATTTTGGAGCAGTTGCAGGCGCTGGGTGATGAGGTATATAGTACTGCAGATGCAGATTATGCGGGCAGATATGTATTTACCGGCTATCGTACAGATACTCCCATGCGTTTTGATGAAGAAGAGGAATTGACTTATACTATTACAGAGCAGCTGGATGCGGATTCTATTGATTCCCTAACAGTGATTAATACCAAGTCGGCAGCTGGTGATGATTTGAAAGATATTAATGATGTAAATTATGCAGACATTGATGTAGAGGCAGTAGAAGTTACTTCTACAGAAGTGCATAGAATCCGCTTGGCATACAATATTTGTGATGAGGAATTGCCGGTATTATCCTATCCGGTACAGCAGACGGATGCAGAGGGTAAGGTAACTTTGGATTGGCAGGAGATTACTACCGAGTTAGTGCATGAGTATGAAGATGACCCAAGTCCGGCAGAAAGAGTGCAGGAAGCTTCTGAAAATGGAGAAGAGGTCGCTATTTATATTCCTGAAACCGGAGAATTGTATTTAAGCGATGCGGCTTATGATAAACTGATGAACTTAAAGGATGATACAACCACATCGGTTTATGATGAGTCCGAAATTAGAGTGACTTACAAAAAGTCCGATTGGGCGATTGGTGATTTGAGACCGGAACACTACTTCGCATGTAGTTCTACAGATGCGGATGGCAAAACCATTGAGTATAATGCGCCGTATTTGGATGGTATTGTAGAGAGACAGGATATTGAATATGATGTAGGATTTAACCAGACCATTCGTGTGAATTCTACAGCGGATGAATGCTTTAAGCATGGTATCGGCAGAACGGTGGATGACTTAGTGCAGGCCATGAAAGAAGTGGCTGACATGCAGAAAATCAAGGAAAGTTTGGAAACACTGCAGAAGACGGCGTCCGGTGATGAATTAAAGGAAATTGAAAGCAAGTTAGAGACTGTAAATAAGGCTTATGACTTGTTACAAGAAAAGTCACAGAGAATGTTTGAGTCAGGTATCAGTACCATGCAGGGATATTTGGATGAGGCGAATTTAAGTATTACCAATTGTGGTACCAGAAGCAGTAAGCTGGAGCTGATTAAGAACCGTATGCAGACCCAGAAAACCACCTTTGAAACCTTAAAGAGCGAAAACGAAGATGTGGATATTACAGAGATTGCCATTCAATTAAGTAGTGCGCAGCTGACTTACGAAGCAGCCCTTATGGCAACCGGTAAGGTAACACAGACCAGCTTGTTAAACTATATCTAAGACCTGAAAAAGGCAGAAAGAGGACCATATGAGAATTAACACCAGACTTTTTGGAGAAATTGAAGTATCTGAGGAAAAAATCATTACCTTTCCGGGTGGAATTATCGGGTTCCCGGATATGAAGAAGTTTACGTTGATTTATGACGAGGAAAAAGGAACCAATGCGGGAATCCGTTGGATGCAGTCATTGGATGAGCCTTGTTTTGCATTGCCGGTTATGGATCCTCAGCTGGTGAAAGAGGACTATAATCCGGAGGTGGATGACGAATTGCTTAAGAATATTGGTGGTATTACTACAGAGAACGTATTAGTGCTGGTAACGGTAACGGTTCCGTCTGATTTGACGAAGATGAGTGTAAATTTGCAGGGACCTATTATCATCAACGTGGACGCACTTAAGGCGTGTCAGGTAATTGTGGATGGTGAGGACTGCCCGGTTAAATATTATATTTATGATATTTTACAGGCGAGAAAGGGCGGTGAATAAGATGTTAGCATTATCCAGAAAGAAAAATGAGGCCATTGTAATCAATAATAACATCGAGATTACCATTTTGGAAATTAAGGGTGATCAGGTAAAAATAGGAGTATCTGCGCCCAAGGAAGTGCCGATTTATCGTAAAGAAGTGTATGTGCAGATTCAGGATGCCAATAAGGAAGCAGTTAATGTGGATGGTATTGAGGCATTGAAGAATTTGTTGGGATAAGAAAGTGTGACAATAGTCAAAAAAGTTCTCTAAAAGGAGGACTTTTTTTGTTTTTTACCCTAAATATTTGTTCAAATGAAGCCGATACAAAGAGTGAGATAAGTGTCAGTGGATACTTAAGGAACCGGAAAACAAACAATGATTCACATGGAGGTGGACGATATGGCATTGGAACCATTAGGAAGTGTAATGAGTGTGCAAGCTCAAACAGTACAGGTGAAACCGGTAGTGCAGACGGAACGAAGCACCGGTGAAAACTACTCTTCAGCGACCGTACAGGAAGCGCAGAAGGTAGACCAGAATATGACGGTGGTGCAGGATTCCCAGCAGAAAAACAGTTATGGCGAGCAGGGAAAGGACCAACAACCAAGCAACGATCAGATTCGTAAAGCAGTAGAACAGCTGAACAAGAATATGGCTCATTCAGAGGCAGTATTCGGTATTCATGAGGCAACTAACCGTGTAACGATTAAGATTGTGGATAAGGATACGAAGGAAGTAATCAAAGAGCTTCCGCCGGAGAAGACCTTGGATATGATTGCTAAGGTATGGGAGATGGCAGGTATCCTCGTAGATGAGAGAAGATAGGAGGGGCTGTTATGGCAATGAGATTGACGGGTCTGATGTCCGGTATGGATACAGACAGTATAATTCAGGAATTAGTAGCTGTCAGACAGACTAAGGTGGATAAAGCAGTAAAGGACCAAACCAGACTGGAATGGAAGCAGGATGCCTGGAAGGATTTAAATACGAAATTAAAGAATCTGCAGAATAAATACATAGGCAACATGCGTTTTAGTACTGCATATATGAAGAAAACCACGAAGGTATCCAATAGTAATGCGGTAAGTGTAATTACCGGTGAAAGTGCTGTGAATGGTGTGCAGGAATTAAAAATTGATAAATTGGCGAAGACAGCTTATTTGACCGGTGCCGAGGTGAAAACTCTAAAAGGAGAAAAAGCAACGGCAGCAACGAAAATTAGTGAGTTGGGTGCTATTTCCGACGATGCGCAGATTACTTGCACTGTAAACGGTCAGGAAAAGACGCTGAAGGTGACGGCAGAGACTACCATTTCGGATGCGCTGACTTGGTTGAAGAATGATTGCGGTTTAAATGCAAGCTTTGATGAGAAGAATCAGAGGCTTTTTGTTAGTGCTAAGGAATCCGGCAAGGCAAATGATTTTACGTTAAGTGATGCTGGTTCTGCCTTGACAGCGTTAGGATTATCGATTGAGCATAATGGCGCAAATAAGATTGATGGACAAAATGCGGAAATCACTTTGAATAATGCGAAGTTTTTCAGCAATACAAATTCCTTTGAGATTAATGGGTTGACTATTACTGCATTAAATACCACCGCAGAAAAGGAAGTAATTACAGTAACTACCCAGGATGATACCGATGGTATCTATGATATGATTAAGAATTTCCTGAAGGAATATAATTCTGTCATCAACGAAATGGATAAGCTTTACAATGCTGATGCGGCGAAAAAGTACGATCCATTGACCGATGAAGAAAAGGAAGCCATGACGGAAACCGAAATCGAGAAGTGGGAAGAGAAGATTAAGGATGGTTTGCTTAGTGGTGACAGTAATTTGTCGAAAGTGAGTTCCGCTATAAGACAGGCAATGTCAGGTGGAATTGAAATTGACGGAAAAACATTCTATCTGTCAAATTTCGGGATTGGTACATTGAATTACTTTAATGCACCTGAGAATGAAAGAAATGCTTATCATATTAATGGAGATCCGGATGATGAAGCAACCGCAGGTGAAGGTGATAAGCTGAAAACCATGATAAGCAATGATCCTGATACAGTGGTATCCTTCTTTACACAATTGGCAAGAAATGTACATGAGGCAATGAGCAATCAATCGAAATCTGTGGATGGATATCGTAGCTTCGGTAACTTTTATGATGACAAGAAGATGAAAACAGATTATGATGGATACAAGAAAAAGATTGCGGAAATGGAAGCCAAGGTGGCGGATTATGAGGATATGTGGTACAAAAAATTTGCCGCTATGGAAACCGCCATGGCCAAAATGCAATCTAATACCAGCGCAGTAACTGCACTTTTAGGAGGTTGATGAGATGGCATTACCCAATGCGTATGCACAATATAACAATAATAAAGTGTTAACGGCATCCCCTGCGGAGCTGACCCTGATGCTTTATGAAGGAGCAATTAAGTTCTGTAATATAGCGGAAGTGGCAGTGGAACAGAAGGATGTGGAAAAGGCTCATAAAAACATAATGAAAATACAGCATATTATTGATTATTTGCGTCAGACGTTGGATATGACTTATCCGGTGGCACAGGATTTTGAACGCATTTATGAGTATTTGGCCAGACGTTTGCGTGAGGCGAATATGAAAAAGGATTTGACTATTTTAAAAGAGGTCAACGAACATTTACATTCCTTGCGTGATAATTGGAAAGAAGTGATGCAGATAAATCGTGTGAAAGGGAATTCATAATGGGTAATTATCTTAGTATTTTAGAAGAGTCGCTTCGTAAGAAACTGAATGTGCTTGAGAAAATTCATGTGTACAATGAGAAACAGTATGAATGTTTCTCTGCGGAAGAAGTAGATATGGCAGGATTTGATGCAGCTATTGAGGAAAAGGGTAGGCTGATTGAAGAACTGACCAAATTGGATGAAGGGTTCGAAACGCTGTATGCTAATATTGCAAAGCAACTGCAGGAGAATAAAGCAAAGTATGCTGCGCAGATTAAAGTATTGCAGGATTTGATACGTCAGGTAACTGAGAGAAGCGTAACTATACAGGCACAGGAATCACGTAATAAAGCTTTGATAGAAGGTTATTTTGCTAAGGAGAAAAAGCAGATTCGTGAGGGACGTGTCAGCTCTAAGGCAGCATATGGCTACTACAAGAGTTTGGATAAGGCGGCGTTAGAGGCTAGCAGGGCATTTGATTTGAAACAATAGAATTTGGGTATGAAAGGGCATTTCCGAAGGGAAGTGCCTTAATAATTTCATCCAGACTTTCGAAAGAAGAGAATTTCTGGCCGAAGAATCTGACAGACGATTTGACGGATAGGGATGCTGTGGCAGAACTTGCAAAAGAATATCGTGTTCATTGACAAAATACTTTATATCGTTCAGTGATGAATGTAATAATAAAACAAATGAAGAATTGTTTGAGGAGGAAAGTGACGCGTGTGATGCGATTATGGACTTATTTCGTGATGAATATGACAAAGGTATGGCAGAGGCGAATTTAGAATTGTACCCAAGAATTAGCAATATTTTAGCAATTTTTTTAAAAATAGGGGTTAAGTTCTTCTAAAATCAACCGATATAATAATTGTAAACAACAAGGTGATAACAAACCGGCGTTATTTTAGAAAAAGAATTGAAAAAAGTTTAAAAAATTTCAAATTACCTCTAAAGTAATCGAAAAACTCTCCGATATATATATCAAGTAAAGCAAATAAAGTAATTGCTTTCGAAGATGATGTCGACAGAGCGTACGGCTGGAAGAATATCATCAAACTATTAATCATCAAACGAGTGGCAAGGATGCCACCGTAAATTCAAGGAGGAAAAATTATGGTAGTACAGCACAATTTAAGAGCAATGAACTCAAACAGAATGTTAGGATTAACCCAGACTACACAGGCTAAGTCAACTGAGAAGTTATCTTCTGGTTACAAGATTAATCGTGCAGCAGATGATGCAGCAGGTCTTGCTATTTCTGAGAAGATGAGACGTCAGATTCGTGGTCTTTCACAGGCTTCTGAAAACGCACAGGATGGTATTTCTTGCGTACAGACAGCTGAAGGTGCATTGAATGAAGTTCATGATATGCTTCAGAGAATGAATGAGTTAGCTACTCAGGCAGCTAACGGAACCAATACTGATACAGATAGAGGATATCTTGATCAGGAAGTTTCTCAGCTTAAGGCTGAAATTACCAGAACCGCTGGTGATACTACTTTCAATGAGAAGGTATTGTTAACTACTCAGACTATCAGCTTACAGGTTGGTACTGAATCTGGTAAGACTATTTCTATTAGCTTAAAGGGAATGTCAGCAGCTAGCATCGGCGTTGATGGTGTAAGCATTGCTACATCTACCGGAGCTGTAAGCGCTCTTGCAAGTATTAAGTCAGCTATTAACAAAGTATCTTCACTTCGTGCAGATCTCGGTGCTGTTCAGAACAGATTAGAGCATACCATTAACAACTTAGACAACGTTGTAGAGAATACTACAGCAGCAGAATCACAGATTCGTGATACTGATATGGCTAGTGAAATGGTTAAGTACTCTAACAATAACATTCTTGCACAGGCAGGTCAGGCTATGTTGGCTCAGTCTAATCAGTCTAACCAGGGTGTATTATCTCTGTTACAGTAATTTAACATGCTACCAAGGAGGAGCCGGTTTAACCGGCTCCTTTTTTTGAGAGAGAGGTATATTAAAATGTTGCAATTTCCGAAAGAATTTTTCAAGAGTGAGATACGTACCGAGCATATGGTGAATGAAACCAGTAAACGAATGTGGGCGGCTCAAATGGAGGTGCTTCAAAGGATAGACGAGATATGTGAGAAGCATAATCTGACATATTATGCTTACTGGGGAACCTTGCTGGGAGCAGTACGACATCAGGGATTTATTCCATGGGATGATGATATGGATATTGCTATGCCGGGTGATGACTATGTTAAATTTTTGAGCGTAGCAAGGGAAGAACTTCCGGAGGAGTATTGGATTTTTAATATGTATACCTCGGATGATTGGTTTGAATATTTTACGAAGATTACGAATGGTAAATCTATTGACTTAAGCTGTAAGAGAAGCCTGGAGCACCATGGGTGTCCACTGGCTATGGGAATAGATATTTTTCCTCTGTATTATATTCCAAGGAATGAGGAAGTTGCAGAAAATATCAGAAAGATATTAAATTTCATACAGCAATTGGAAGGGATTTTAGTTCACAGAGCAGAACATCCCGAGACGGAAGAAGAAAAACAGCAGTATGATTTAGAGATGGCAGAAAGTCTGGTGGAGTTGGAACGGATTACCGGTTATAAGTTCGTGGCAGACAGACCCTTACGTACGCAGCTTATGATTCTGTTTGATCAAATAAGCCGTATTGGAACCGCGGAAGATAGTGATTATTTGACTAACTTTTATCATTTTGCCAAGAATAGAGATAAAGCGGTGCATAAGGATTGGTTAAAAACCATTAAGATACCGTTTGAGAATATTATGATAAATGCACCACAAGATTATGATAGTGTTTTGAGAAAGTGCTACGGAAATTATAGAGTGATAAGAAAAACGAATTCTTTAGAACGTCATAATGCTGAAAAAGATCAAACACATTATTTAGGGAAACATTTGGAATTGGTGTATTTGAAGGAACAAAATAAAGAAAATGACATGGATATGACCATGAGAGATTTGACGGAAGAGGAAGTAAAGAACATATCCTATGCAGATGCAGTAAGAGAACTGCCTCCGGAGTGGTTGGATAAGGTATATGTAACTGACGAAGATGGGAACCTGCGAAAAAAGAAAGTGATTTTATTTTACACCGGTATCGAAGCAATGCTGTTGAATAGTGGTCATGTGATTGAAAAGATAAAGAATGTATTAGAGACATTTAAGAAGAATAAGGATATAGTTCTTTGGTGGATGCCTTTTCAGCCTAAGGGTGAACATATGGCTCTTATATACCTTTATGTTCCGGATATGCTAATAGAGTACGAAAAGCTTATAGAAGAGTTTAAAACACAGGATTGGGGTATCTGCGATGAAAGTGGAAATGTGACCAGAGCCATGATGTTCAGCGATGGGTACTACGGTGATGAGGGTGTGATTGCTCCGACGTATAAACGTACAGGAAAACCTATGATGTATCAGGATTATCAGTTTTTAAACTGAAGGCTACGAAATTATTAATTTTAGTGAAAAACTAATGTTATGGGGATAAAGCATAGATATATGTTAAAATGTGTATAGGCATGGATGGTCGATTACAGTACAAGGATGTATGAGAATATGAGGTCTATTGCCAGTTATTGGAAATAGGCCCTTTGTGTTGTATAAGTACGGTATGCAAATGTATTTTGTGTGGATAAACAAATTGAGTAATGGTATTCGCCAGCGTAGAATTGAAGCCAGTAATCCACAGGAGAGGGAATATGAAATGATAGAAAATGACTATAGATATGTCTCTTTTGATGGAGCATATGATGATGGAGAAAATTTATATATATCATGTCAAATGTTTAATGGAATGTTGAGGGTAAACAAAGAAACTTGTCAGGCAGAATACATATGTAGATTTGAAAAGGATAGTCTTATTGCCAGGGTTTCACATCATAAGGTATATAAGTATAAGCAATATATGGTATTTGCACCTGATTATGCTAGAGGGATATATGTTTATGACCTATATGAAGAAAAATGGGAATTTGTTGTAGTGGATAGTAAACGATCTCAACAAAACAGGTGTATTGACTCGATTATAGTCGAAGATAAATTGTGGCTTTTTTATGCATATGCAGAGCATCCGGTGGTTATTTTGGATTTAAATAGCTTTGAAGTAGAAAGATTTTATGGTATTGCAGAGTTATTTCCGGAGGAGATTGCTAAAAGGAAGCAAGCTGTTTTTTTGAGTGTTTTTCAAAAATATGAAAACAGAATCTATGGGGTTATATGGAAATCTCCGTATATTGTTGAAATTAATCTAGTTACAAAAGAGGTTGCTATATATAACATTGAAGCATTGGATAGTAAAATTACTGCTTTAGCATACGATGGAATTAATTTTTGGCTTGTAGATAATGATGAGAAATGTATTATTCAATGGCGTAAAGAACAAGGTATAGTGGAAAAATATGCAGCGAATAGCATGTTTGATAAAATTGTATATGCTGGTGGGAAGATCATTTTACTATCAGCAAATGATGCTTTTGTGTATTGGATAAATGAAGAGAAGCGTATTATAGAGGTTTTTTGTGAATTGCCAATTGGATTTGAAGGTTTTTCGGATGTTAGAAAAACATGGAGGCGTGTAGTTAGCCATGATGTCTATGGTAATGTAGTAAGAATGTATCCTGGAAATGCAAATATGATGTTAGATATTAATGTGGCAGAGGCAACTGTGAAAGGCTATAAAGTTGTTTTGAGAGATGATTATGATGATGAGTGGTATAAAAAAACAATTTTTCATGCACATATAAAAGAAATTACGCGAAGAAACACACTTAAGGAGAGTACTAATATTGATTTGAAAGATTTTTTGGGATATATATCCAGTAAGTAAAAAGCGAAAATGTGTAGCGTTTGAACAGGTTGAATTGCAATAATAAAGAGAAAGGAAATATGATCTTGTATTTTTCAAACATCAAATAAGAGTAAGTAATGAAAAGGATTCTTATTTTAGGAGTGCCGATTTTTCAAATTTCAGTAGTACAAAAGGTATAGGAAATGGGAATATTTGTTGGGATTGTAGATATTGATCCTAACGCTCCATCGATTGCTTATGTAGATGAAGTGTTTGTTTAAAGTATTAGAAATAAAAAGGCAGTACTTAGAGTTGCGGAAAAGTTTGGCACGAATGGTGTGTTTGTGGCGCATGCGATACTTCCGTAGTTACGGCTGCGTAGGAGTATATAATGAGAGAAAAAATTCTGGAGATTTTGGCGAAAATCAAGCCTGGTGTAGATTTTGAAGATAGTGAAGATTTTTTTGAGGATGAGTTGATTGATTCGTTTGGTGTTTTGACGATGATTTCATTAATTGAGAAAGAATTTAACATTATAATAGAT
>JAZRAX010000004.1:0-103985 GCA_045634745.1 Acetatifactor sp.
TTTAGCACTTGCTTTACATCCCATTCCACCTTCTACAACTCTTATAACTGCTTCGAGTTTTTCTTGGTATGAATATTTAGCCATAAAAATGCACCTCCAAATGTTAGATATAATTTGTCTAACATTTGGGGTGCACTTCAAATATCTGTTTATAGCATAAAAAAGCTCCCATCTACTTCAAATAGATGGGAGCTCTATTAATTCTAAATTATTTCTTGGTACCAATCTTAGCCATAATCCATACAAAAATCATAATAACAACTAAAGCTACAAAGATACCGAGCATACCCTTGCCCATAATTTCTAAAGCTTGCATTACTGTTTCGTTCATACAAATATCTCCTTTCTTCTCATCTTATAAAAACTGAGATACAAGACTGATTACCAGACCACCTGCTACTACAGATGCAATCTGACCTGCAACGTTAGAACCTGCAGCATGCATGATAATAATGTTGGTAGGGTCTTCCTGCATTGCAATCTTCTGTACTACACGAGAAGACATAGGGAATGCAGAGATACCACAGCCACCGATCATAGGATTAATCTTCTTCTTACGGAACAGGTTCAAGAACTTTACAAATAAACAACCACCGATGGTATCCATTACGAATGCAAACAAACCGATTGCCATAATTAACAAGGTTTCAATTGCAACGAAATCTTCAGCCTTCATACTGAAAGAAATGGTAATACCAAGTAACAAAGTAACAAGGTTAGCAAGCTGATTCTGTGCGGTGTCAGACATGGTTCCAAGAACACCACATTCACGGATTAAGTTACCAAACATCAAGAAACCAACCAAAGCTACAGACTGAGGTGCTACAAGACCAACAATCATGGTAACTGCCACAGGGAAAATAATTCTCATGGTCTTGGAAACTGACTCAGGTCTGTATTCCATATGTATCTGTCTTTCTTTCTTGGTAGTTACAAGCTTGATTGCAAAAGGCTGTACAATGGGTACCAATGCCATGTATGAATAAGCGGCAACGGCAATTGCACCTACATACTTGGACTTCAATACCTGAGATACCAAAATCGCTGTAGGACCGTCAGCTGCACCGATGATACCGATGGAAGCTGCATCCTTAATATCAAATCCCAACAATGCTGCTAACAGGATAGCTGCAAATATACCGAACTGTGCCGCAGCACCGAACAAGAACATGCTGGGGTTAGATAAAAGCGGACCAAAGTCAATCATTGCACCGATACCGATAAACAAAAGAATCGGCATAGCTTCAGATGCTTCAATACCTACATTAAATAACCATTCAATAATACCATGAGCTTCAATGCCACCAACGGTCTGGTTGAGTACACCGGATAGAGGTAAGTTTACAAGAATTGCACCAAAACCCATAGGAAGTAATAAGGAAGGTTCGTATTCCTTCTTAATTGCGAGCCAGATTAAGATAATACCGATTGCGAACATAACCAGCGCTTTCCAACCACCGCCACTGAAGTCGCACAGGGCTCTTACTCCTTCCAATAAATAATCCATAACATTTCCTCCTTCAAACTATAAACTATATGAAATCATACGCAAGTATCATAACACACCCCCAAAAAATATGCTATATAAAAAAATGATTTTGCATGACTATCTATGTAAAATTTATGTAAAACATATGTAAAATATTATCTTAGTAAACAAATGTATATGGCTTTTTAAATATAAATGTGATAATATTACCTCGAATTGTTCAAATTATACTTATATATACTTAGTAAGTATAGCAAGAAAAAATAGGAGGGAAGTAGCGTGGAGAATTTTTTTAATCAGTCTGCAGCCGATACTGCCAATGCGTTGGGAGTTGATGTGACAGTAGGTCTGACAGACGCAGAAGCACAAGAGCGTAGTGTTAAGTACGGTAAAAACCGTCTTGAAGGAGGAAAAGAAAAAACCATCCTCCAAATGGCTTTGGAGCAGTTAAAAGATTTCATGGTAATTATCCTTATTATTGCAGCTGTTGTTTCTGTAATTTTAGGAGAAACCTTGGAAGGTGTTATCATTATTGCTATCGTAATCCTGAACACTTTTCTTGGTGTTTATCAGGAAAACAAGGCAAGTAATGCTTTGAAGGCATTGAAAGAAATGTCAAGTCCGCATGCGAAGGTACTTCGTAATGGACAGATTGTTGAAGTGGCATCTTCAGATGTTGTGCCCGGTGATGTTACTATCATGGAGGCAGGTGACTATATTCCAGCGGATTTACGACTCATTGAGGTTGTTAACCTTAAAGTAGATGAGGCAGCTCTTACAGGAGAGTCTGTTCCTGTAGAGAAGGATGCAAATGTTGTTTTGGCAGAAGATGCTTCCCTTGGTGACCGTATCAACTGTGCATACATGGGAACTGTTGTTACTTATGGACGTGGTAAGGGTATCATCACTGATATCGGTATGAAGACCCAGATGGGTAATATCGCAGATATGTTGAATGATGTTGAGGATGAGACCACTCCTCTTCAGAAGAAGTTAGACAGTCTTGGAAAAGTACTAGGAACTGTATGTCTTGTAGTTTGTGGTGTTATTTTCCTTCTTGGTTTACTTCGTGGTATGGAATTCTTTGATATTTTCATGCTTTCTGTATCACTTGCAGTAGCAGCTATTCCGGAAGGACTTACTGTAGTTGTAACTGTAGTTTTGGCTATGGGTATGCAGAAGATGGTTAAGTGCAATGCCATTATCAAACGACTCAGCGCTGTTGAAACACTTGGTAGTACCACCGTTATCTGTTCTGATAAGACAGGTACTCTGACACAGAACAAGATGACCATTCAGAAATTATATAATGGTAAAGATACATTTGATGTTGACGGAACCGGTTACAGCCCTATTGGTGAAATTGTGGATGCGGATGGTAAGCTTGCTACAGAACAGGTTCAGAAGGTAGTTGAGGGTGGTCTTCTTTGTAATGACGCAACCTACGATCCTTTAAAAGAATCTATCATTGGTGACCCTACAGAGGGTGCGATGGTTGTATTGGCACACAAGGCAGGTATGGAAAAGGATGCATGGAACAGCAAGTATCCACGTATTCAGGAAATTCCTTTTGATTCCGACAGAAAGCTTATGTCTACTTATCATCAAATCGATGGTAAGATTGTAATGTATACAAAGGGTGCGCCGGACGAATTGCTTCGTCGTTGTGTAAGCATCGAACTTGACGGACAGGTAGTAGCTCTTAACGATGCTAAGCGTGAAGAAATCCTTGCAAAGAACCAGGCCTTTGCGGAAGAAGCACTCCGTGTTATCGGTGTGGCTTACCGTGTAGTAGACAAGGCTGTTGTAGACCTTGAAATGGAGAACGATTTAATCTTTGTAGGTCTCATGGGTATGATTGACCCTCCTAGAGTGGAAGCAAGGGATGCAGTGGCAGTATGTAAGAAAGCCGGTATCCAGGTTAAGATGATTACCGGTGACCATAAGGTTACAGCGAGTGCTATTGGTGCACAGCTTGGTATTGAAAGCGAACGTACCGTAGAGGGTCGTGAGATTAATGACATGAGTGATGAAGAGCTCCGCGAATGTGTAAAGACAACCAGTATTTTTGCTCGAGTTTCACCTGAGCATAAGGTTCGTCTCGTAGATGCTGTTCGTGCAAACGGAAATATTGCAGCTATGACCGGTGACGGTGTTAACGATGCACCTTCCCTGAAGCATGCGGATATCGGTGTAGCTATGGGTATTACAGGTACTGACGTATCTAAGGAAGCTGCAGATATGATTCTGACAGATGATAACTTTGCAAGTATCGTTAGTGCAGTTGCAGAAGGACGTACCATTTACGCTAATATCCGTAAGGTTGTAGGATTCCTTCTTTCTTGTAACATCGGAGAAATCCTTGTGCTCTTCTTTGCAATGCTTATTGGATTTGAAGAGCCGTTAGTAGCAATTCAGCTGTTGTCTATTAACTTGATTACCGATGCATTCCCTGCATTTGCTTTGGGTATGGAAAAAGAAGAGGCCGGCATTATGGACCGCAAGCCCAGAGATCCTTCTGAACCGATTGTAAATGGTAAAATGACTGTTGCAGTTGCTATGCAGAGTATTGCACTTGCATTGGGTACCTTAGGTTCCTTTGCATACGGATTCTATGTACATGATGATTTGGATGTGGCAAGAACTGCCTGCTTCTTAACTCTTGTACTTGGTGAGTTACTCAGAGCTTATTCTGCACGTTCTGAAAATACATCTATCTTCAAGATGAAGGTATTTGAGAACAGCTATTTGAACAAGTGTGTACTTGTATCTATGTTGTTTATGATTGCAAGTATTTATGTACCGTTCCTGAATCCTGTATTCAGTACAGTAGCGCTTACCTTTGATGAAATGATAGTAGCTCTTATCCTTGCATTCATTCCGATGCTTGGTGGAGAACTTGCAAAACTCATCACAAGAAAAATGAATTAATATCTGTGCATTTGCGCAATATTTGAGAAGAGAATGACAAAAAGTTAAGAGATAACCTCCCTGTAGTACGATATAATGTATACAATATCGTATTCGGGGAGGTTTTCATGTTAAAGAGAACAAAGCGTTTGTGGGCAGGAATGCTTGCAGGATTAATGATTTTAGGAAGTATGAATGGTTTTGCGCTGGAAGCAAAGGCGGAAAGCTATGGAGAGAATGTAATTGTAAACCCTAACTTTGCAGAAAGTGACTTATCTGCATGGGGTGCCGGACAGGGAAATGCTACCATTACAGCGGTGGCCGGGGAGAATGAGATTAGTGACGGTATTACTACCTATGGACAAATTAGTGACAGAACCTCGCCTTATGAGTGTTTTGCCCAGGATATAACAGCAGTAGTAGAGAATGGTAAGGAGTATCATTATTCCTTTTTTGCTAAGCTTTCAGAGGATTATGAAGGCGCTCCGGCAGACCAAAGAGAGTTGCATTTTGCACCTTATGTGACAATAAACGGTCAGACCAGTTATTTGGGCTCTTATTCGGGAGAATTGACCGGTACTTGTACGCAGACTTTGACACCTGGGGAATGGACACGTTATGAGGGTACTTTTAAAATTGATTATAATGGTACCATTGACCAGATTGTAATTCGTCTGTTAGAGCAGGGTAACAACTATGGTCAGGGTGATTGTGTACTGGGTAATTATTATGTTACGGCAGTGGAGTTTTGCGAAATGGAGAAGGACCCCATTGTTTTACAGGATGTGGAGCCTTTGCGTGAGGCAGTTGTAGCAGACACACAGGAGGATTTCATTGTAGGCTGTGCAACAACAGTAAACGAAATTGCAGATGAAGGCGTGGCTGCGATTATCCGTAAGCATTATAATGCGCTTACTATTGGTAATGAATTGAAGCCGGATGCATTGTTCGGTTACAGTAATAGTAAATGTCCCGGCACCACCACTGATATCTTAAATGGAGAAGAAATGGTAGTTCCGGTTATGGATTTTTCCAGAGCAGAAAAGATTTTAGATAAGGTATGGCAGTGGAATCAGGAAGACCCGGAGCATCCTATTAAGATCCGTGGACATGTATTGGTTTGGCATGCACAGACACCGGAGTGGTTCTTCCATGAAGATTATGATGCGTCCAAGGATTATGTAAGCAAGGAAGAAATGGACAAGCGTCTGGAGTGGTATATAAAGACGGTTTTGGAGCATTTTACCGGTGAGGACAGCAAGTATCAGGGCATGTTCTATGGATGGGATGTAGTAAATGAAGCTGTGAGCGACAAAGGAGGATATCGTAGGGATACGGAAAATCCTTCGGAAAGCTTAAGCGCATCGACCCACAGTGGAAACTCCAGTTGGTGGCATGTGTACGGCAGTGAGGAGTATATAATTAATGCCTTCCGCTATGCGAACAAGTATGCACCTGCGGAGGTAGAGCTTTATTATAATGATTATAATGAATTTAATAGTCAGAAGCGCAATGATATATTGGGACTTTTGTATGCAGTAAAAGATGCAGAAGGAACCCGATTGGATGGTATGGGTATGCAGGGACATTACAGTGTATCCGGTCCGGATACCGCTGCCTTTGAAGCTTCCATGAAGGTTTATGCTACAGTAGCCGGTTCTGTACAGATTACAGAGTGGGATATTACGGCAAGCAGTAATTATGATGGTACGGAAGCTACCAGGGACGAGGAGTATCAAAGAATTGCCAGCCGCTATAAAAACTATTACAACTCTATTTTAAGTCTTCGTAAGCAGGGAGTAAATGTAACAGGTCTTACTTTCTGGGGAACCATTGATAAGTATTCCTGGTTGCAGAGCCGTTCCAATGTAGGCGGCGGCACGGACGGAACCCGGAAACAGTGTCCGCTGTTGTTTGATGATGATTACAATGTAAAGCCGGCTTATTGGGCATTTGTGGACCAGAGTCTGATGGAAACCAACGGAGCACCTGTCGAGGAACCGGCAGCTACGGAGGAGCCTCAAAGTACACAGTCACCGGAGGTTACAGAGGTCCCTGAGGCAACAGCAGTACCGGAAGCAACGGAAGCACCTGCAGATACAACAGCGAATGCAGAGGTGTCTACCAATGATAACTTTACAATAAAGGCAGTTGGCGCTACTTTGGGCGGTGCACTGGGAGTAGGTGTGCTTGTTGTGGTTATTGTAATCATATCTAAGGCAACAAAAAAAGATAAAAAGAAATAAATATGAGTAAGAAAAAGGCGGTTATTTTCTATGATTTTTGCATAGAGATAGCCGCTCTTTTTCTCGGTATTTATCTTTACATTCTTTATAATAATAGCTTATAATAAAATAATAGTGATTATCTATTGGCAAAGATGCTTTCGAATAGAGAATTGGGAGGTTATTATGTATCAGGATAAAAAGATTTTAGTGGCTATGTCCGGGGAAGAAAAGGTGTACATATATCCGAAAATGGCCAATCGTCACGGTCTGATTGCAGGTGCTACCGGTACCGGTAAGACCATTACCTTAAAGGTATTGGCGGAGTCATTTAGTGCTTGCGGAGTACCGGTATTTTTGGCGGATGTAAAGGGAGACCTGGCAGGCATGTGCAAAAAGGGAACCATGAACGATAATGTACAGAGCCGTGTAACCGCTATGGGTTTGGATAAATTGGGCTATGATTTTACTGCATTTCCTACCAATTATTGGGATGTGTATGGTGAGAAAGGCATGCCTCTTCGTACCACTGTTACAGAAATGGGACCTCTGTTACTCAGTCGTATTTTGGGCTTAAATGCTACGCAAACAGATATTATGTCTGTATTGTTTAAAATTGCAGATGATGAAGGCTTGCTCTTGATAGATACCAAGGATTTGCGTGCTATGTTACAGTATATGGGCGAGAAGGCGAAGGAATATTCTTTGATTTATGGTAATATTTCCAAGCAAAGTCTGGCGGCTATTATCCGTGCAGTCATTGCGTTGGAATCAGAGGGCGGCGATAAGTTTTTCGGTGAGCCTGCTTTGAATATCAGTGATTGGTTTTGCACAGACTGTGATGGAAAAGGCAATATTCAGGTGCTGGATTGTCAGAAGCTGATTAATTATCCTACCATGTATGCAACATTTCTTTTGTGGATGATGTCTGAGTTGTTTGAGACTTTACCGGAAGCCGGCGACAGAGAGAAACCCAAGATGGTATTTTTCTTTGACGAAGCACATATGTTGTTCGATGATGCGCCGAAGGCTCTTTTGGATAGAATTGAACAGGTGGTGAAGCTGATTCGTTCCAAGGGTGTGGGCATTTATTTTATTACCCAGAATCCCAGAGATATTCCGGATGAAGTGTTAGCTCAATTGGGTAATAAAGTACAGCACGCATTACATGCTTATACCCCCAAGGAGCAAAAGGCAGTAAAGGCAGCGGCAGAGTCTTTCCGTGAGAATCCGGAGTTTGATACCTATGATACCTTAATAGAGTTGGGTATTGGTGAGGCTTTGATTTCTGTGCTGGATGAGAAGGGTGTGCCGACGATCGTAAAGAGAAGTACTATTTTGCCGCCACAGAGTCAAATGGGTCCTATCGAAGATGACGAACGAGACAGTGAAGTTAAGAATAATCTATTATATGTCAGATATAATGAAGCTGTGGATAGGGATTCTGCCTATGAATTTTTGCAGAGAAAGAATGTAGCAACTGCACAGGCGGCAGAGGAAGCGGCAGCAGTCAAGGCTTCGGAGAAGGAAGCGGCGGCACAAAAGGCAAAGGAAAAGCAAGAAGCAGCAGCCAGAAAAGCGGCATCAACCAAGAAAAAGCAGAGCGATAAGATTGTAAAGAGTGTGGCGAATTCCGCAGCCGGAACCATAGGCCGTGAAATTGGTAATAACCTGGGAGAGTCTATTGGCGGCAAGTTTGGTAAGAAGTTGGGTGGTAATATTGGTGCTACTTTAGGAAGAGGTATTTTGAGTACGTTGTTTAAGTTATAATTGATTCATTATTATTGGAGATGATAGGGGTATATGAAAAAAACCTTACGGGAAAAATTAGTGGGTAAGGAATGTCAGATTTTTATACTGATAACGGTGGCCATGTTTTGGGGAATCGCTTTTGTAATGGATTCTCCTATAGAAATTGTGGAGGGAATGATTAAGATTATTACCTCCAGAGATGCATTGATTACAGATTATTTTGAGCTGGGAGGATACGGTGCGGCGTTTTTCAATGCCGGATTGATTACCCTGACGAGTACACTCTTTCTTTTGCGGGAGAAGGTGCCGTTTACAGGTTTGTCTATGGCAGCCTTGTTTATTAACGCAGGCTTTGCTTTTTTTGGTAAGAATCCGGTGAATGTATTGCCGATTTTAATGGGTACTATTTTGTATGCACGTTTTAATCATGCCAAAGTCGGCAGATATATTTATACGGCATTGTTTGGTACCAGTTTGTCTCCCTTTATGACGGAGATGATGTACAGTCTGCCCTTTCCCAAGGAAGTAAACTTTTTGTTTGCCATTGGATTAGGTATATTTATCGGTTTTGTTTTACCACCGTTATCAATGCATACAGCTTCCATGCATATGGGTTACAATTTATTTAATGTAGGATTTTCGGCGGGCATTGTAGCGTTTGTGATTGCCTGTGTACTACAGTCTTTTGGGATTATGCCACAAGCGGTATTTATTTGGAAGGAAGGTATTCCCTTGTGGTTGATGATAGTATCTTATGTTTATTTTGTTTTTGCCTTTGCTTATGGATGCTTTTTGACCGGAGGGAAATTCGAAGGTTTGCTTAGGATTCTGCGTCATCCGGGACGAGCGGTAGCCGACTTTATTTTAATGGATGGTCCGGGTGCTACTTTTATGAATATGGGGATGGTAGGAATCATATCCTTAACTTATATTGTACTAATTGGAGGGGATTTGTCCGGTCCTGTGTTGGGAACTATTTTGACGGCCTTTGGTTTTGCTGCATTTGGTGCACATATTAAAAATTATACACCGGTGCTTTTGGGTGTGTTCCTATCAACGTTTATTAATAAGTTTACGGCAACCACACCGGCGATTCAGCTGGCAGCTATTTTTGGTGTGGGCTTAGCACCTATAGCAGGTCAGTTTGGACCTTTCATAGGAATTGTTGCAGGGATGTTGCATGTGGCAATTGTTACCTGTACCAATAATCTATATGGCGGATTAAATTTATACAACAATGGTTTTAGTTGCGGTTGGGTGGCAATTATTATGGTACCTTTTGTAGAAAGTTTTATTAAGAGATTTGAGTACCATCCGAGAAAGAAGCTCTTTTTCAAAAAGAAAAATAACGAATAAGGAGAATAGAGCCGGTGATACATGAAGAAAAGAAAATAGGAAAAATAGTAGAAGAATTGACCATGTTTTTCTTTAGTGTGGGAGCGGATAGCATTTCTTCCCATGTGAAGAGAGAAGGAAAAACCGTGATTATTAATTTTGCCAGTAATTTTGATCCGACACAAAAGGAACGTCTGGATTATTTGAACAGATATTTGAATGAGCCCAGAAATGAGGGGATGGAGGATATTTACTGGGAACTGGCAGGTTCCGGAGATCCCAATGAATCCAGTCAGTTACTTTTGTTAGGTGTGATGCTGGATAAAGCAGAGGTAATTATTGAGGAAGATAAAGTTTACTTGAAATTATATAAAGAAATGATGGTGTAAAAATGAAAAGCAAGTGGTTAATAAAATGTTTGGCATTGTGCATAACGGTGAGTATGTGTCTGGCCGGTTGTGGAAAAACAGCAGAGTCTGACGGGGGAGTGGAGGATAACGTGCAAACCGGTGCAGTGTCAGGAGAAATTGCTGATGGAGCAGATGATAGCCAAGGTGCCGGAACAGATGGTTCTGCAGATGGTACAGAAGGTGCAAAAGAAGCAGTGGAGCCGTTACCCTTAAAGACCGATTACTTAACAGACGAAATGTATGAACGTGCCACACAGTTTTTGGAGGGGGATTTGACCAGATTGGCCAAGGCCATGCGTAAAGCACAGGCGGGCGAACCGGTTACCATTGGTGTAATCGGAGGTTCCATTACGGAGAAATATAGTGCCAGTACTTATGGAAAGTGTTATGCTTCTTACGTGCAGAAGTGGTGGGAGGAACGATTCCCGGATACAGAGGTAACCTTTGTGAATGCGGGTATCGGCGGCACTTCTTCTTATTTAGGTGTACATAGAGCGGATGAGGATTTGTTGTATGCGAAGCCGGATGTGGTGGTAGTGGAATTTTCCGTAAATGACGGTAATGATAATTTCTTTAAGAAAAGCTATGACAACCTGGTGCGAAAGATTATGTTTGAGGAGCAAGAGCCGGCGGTAATGCTTTTGTTCACTACGCAGGAGAACGGTACCAATGCACAGGCCAATGATTCCCTGATTGGTTTTAAGTATCAGTTGCCTATGCTTAGTTACGGTAATGCGGTGCTTCCGGCTATTGAGGCTGGGGAGTTTAGTTGGAGGGATATTTCCCCGGATAATATACATCCCAACGACAGAGGACATGCTATAATTGGCGAGATAATGTATCGTTATCTGAATGACGTATATTCCAGATTGGACGAAATCAGTGAAGAGGTGACTCCTTTTACTGCGGATGCGGTAACTAAGGAGGTTTACTTGGAGGCAACACTTTTGGATTCGGACGATATTGAACCGGTAAGCTGGGGCAGCTACAAGGAAGAGACGGTGAATTGGTATTTGCCTAATAACTGGTACACGGAGACCGGTGACGAGCCTATTGTGTTTGAAGTAGAGGCTGCCAATATTGGTATCGCTTATCAAAGAACAACGGATGGAACCTATGGACAGTACGAGGTTTACATAGATGGTGAATATGCTTATACATTGGATGGTAATTTCAAAAATGGCTGGGGTGATACCTTGCAACCGGATGAAGTTTACGTATCCGATGAACCGGCGATGCACACCATAGAGATTCGTAAGAAAGAAGGTTCTACAGGAGATAAATTTGCCATTGTAGCATTGCTGATTTCGTAGAAATGTATAGTGAGTGGTTACGGAGAGTGAAGCATCAAGAAAGATAATATTGTAAAAAGTGACGGGCATAGATTTAAAACTATGCCCGCTTATTGTTTGCGCAGAAAAGTAATTTGTTCTTTAAGTTTTATATTAGTCATGAGTTCCTCCTAATTTAACTTGAAGTATTATTGCGGCGTCGCAACTATATTATAGGGCGATTTGTGGTGGAAGACAATGACGCGTTGGTTTGGGGGATAAGGAGCTTTTCCAACTTGGAGTTGGAAGCTGGAACGGGAAATGGTTCGGAAATGGAACAGGAAATGATTTGGAAAATGGAACGCATAATGATTTAGAAAATGATTCGGAAAATGGTGATATAGGAAGGCGGGAATTAAAATGATAGGACAAAAAGAGGTAATTATGGTGAATGGGTATCTATACGAAAAAACTTTGTCTGTAGAATCCATTTGCGCTGGTTTTTTGGCATTTTAATATCAAAAAAGACATTTCATAGGTCTATACAGAAAAATGTGCCTGTGAGACCGCACTTTTTCCCAAAAGTGGTATCTCACGGACAAGTTTTTTTCTATAGACCTAGAATGTCTTGAATCTGAGTGATTTTTCATTTGAAATTAGAAAAAAGGGATTCTATTTTCATAAAAATTTTGTATAGATACCGCTGGCGGTTATGGAGTTCCTTCAGGGGTATTGGCGGTAGCTTTATTGGGAATGTTGTCGGTAGTTTGAGCGTTGCAATTTCATTAGGCAAAGAATAGTAAGTCCAAACATTGCGGCCAGGAAAAGGGGATACATGCCAATGCTAATATAGCGTGCAACCTGTCCGAATAAAAGGGGCAGCACTAAGTAAGCCACATAGGATGCGGCCATTTGGGCTCCAATGACGGATTGTGAAATCTGTTTGCCAAAGAGCGTAGGAGTTAAGTGGGTCAGGTTGGGGAAAAAGGGTCCTACACCCAAACCAATAAGGAAAAGCCCCATCGCCGAACAGATGCCGGGCAGTGGCAGGAACATAAGTATTACGCCGACAAAACAAATTCCCAGGCCAATATACGTAATGGTCCATAGATTGAGCTTTTTTGCTAATACACCGGATAAAAATCTGCCTAAGGTAAAGCCTATGTAATAAAGCATTACCAGTTTGGCGGCAGTATCTGCCAGATACTCTTTGGAAGTTACCAGATAGGTGGCACCCCAAATATTACATAGTGCCTCTAATGCACAGGAACCCATGAAGGCAAAGCATGCAGTCATAATGCCGGGATGTTTGAGCATTTCTTTGTAGGATAAAACGATAATTTCGTCATCGTTTGTGGAAGTTATATGCGTGTTGTGTACGGAGGTATCGTCCTCGCCGGCTGCACCTCTGTTGGTATTTGTTTCGTTAATTATGTCGCTTTCTGTTTCCTCTGGAGTGGTTGTCTCAGGGGTGGCACAAGAATCGCCAGCCATTTTTGCAATATCGTTTGTGGTATTATCTGTAAACTTCACCCTTTTCCAAAGGGGTAGTGCAACCAACGCAATCAATGTAATGCCGGTTTGCACAAAGAATACCATGTGATACCCCTCCCGCCAGGCAGCATCGTCGGCCAAGGCCAAGGACATCAGGTAGGGGCTTAAGGAAATGCCTACTCCGTAGAAGCAGTGCAGAAAATTCATATGGGTGGCGTTGTAGTGCATAGCCACATAATTGTTTAAGGCGGTGTCAATGGCGCCGGCTCCCAGTCCCAAAGGAATGGAGAACAGACAAATCCAAATATAGTTTTCTGAAAAAGCAATACCCAGCAGTGAAATGGCGGCCAGGCCGGTGCTTAAAACGGTAATACCACCGGTTCCCAGCTTTTTAATTATACGGGCGCTGCAGAGGCTTGCAACGATGGTTCCCAGACAGTTAATGGTGGTGGCAAAGTTGGCATAGGATACCGGCAGATGAAACTCCGGGTAAATGGCAGGCCAGGAGGTGCCAAATAGGGAGTCCGGAAGTCCCAGACCAATAAAACAAATATAAATAACAATTAATAATATAGTAGTCATAACTTACCTCGCAAATTTGATAGAAACATATAAATGATTTTATTTGGGCATATGTGGTAATTACTGCGTTGCACATACTATCTCATTATATTCTGAAAAATACAATATTTCAACAAGTAATAGATTAAATAAATGTTTAAATAAAGTTAAAATACCTAACATTTAGCTTAAATTAACTAAGTAAAAGTTAAATGAAGTGCAAAATTTAGTGTTAAAAATGTAAAAAGCCACTAAATATAGATTTTTCAGGTGATTTTTGGGAATGGTAGATTAAAATAAACTTACAAATGGTGGTTGAGCATAATGTATAATTTGAACAGATAAAAAATGTATAATTTGACAAAATGCATAAAAAAGTATTGAAGTTTCTTGATAAGTATAGTAATATTTGTTTATAAATTAAATTTACCTAAATTAACTTAAACGGATAAAGGAGCTGTCAAGTGAGAAAATGTTTTAAAAAATTTCTGGTACTTGGCTTGATTTTTGCGTTATGCGGATGTTCGGATGGAAATGATTTGGCGGCGGACGGAAGCGGCAATGGTGAAAATAACGGCGAAGTAAATGCTACGGAGGAAGAGGCTGTGGCAATCGAACTGAAGACATATTCCTGGGATGAAGCGACTGTTTATGAAGCGGAGTCAGGAACCTTTATCGGTGGAACGAAAACCGGTACCTCAGGAGATATTGCTTATGTAGAAGGCTTTGCAAAAGCCGATGAGGATGCTTTAGAGGTTACCATACATATTGACGAAACGAACTTTTATGATTTGAATTTTTACAGCAAAAGCGCGGATGGCAATTATAAAGAAAATTATGTGACTGTAGATGGTCAGCAAATAGGCCGGGCCTCTGTAGAGGGTAAAGAATTTACAGATTCTATTGTTTCCAGGGTTTATATGGAAGCCGGTGACCATACGGTAAAGCTTACGGCCTATTGGGGTTGGGTTTGTGTAGATTCCATTCGGGTAAAGCTTTCGGATGAATTAGATCCTACACGTTTTGATATTGAACCTACATTGGTGAATCCAAATGCTTCGGACAATGCCAAACGCTTGATGACATATTTGTGTGATATATATGGTACGGATATTCTTTCCGGGCAGAATTGTGATGAAGGAGCTTTTGGTCATGAAAATGCAACCATTTGGAAGACCACAGGCAAGTATCCTGCACTGTTAGGTTTGGATATGATAGGATATTCTCCTTCCAGAGTAGAGAATGGAAGCAATTCTACGGCTACGGATTTGGCTATTGAATATTGGGACAGAGGTGGTATTGTTACTTTTTGTTGGCATTGGAATGCACCGTCGAAGTACATTACCGGCAAATGGTATTCCGCATTCTATAAGGAACATACCAATATTGACTTAAAGGCCATTATGAACGGTGCCGATCAGGCGGGTTACGATTTGCTGATGAAGGATATTGATGCGATTGCAGTGCAATTGAAGAAGTTAGAGGATGCAGGGGTACCGATTCTCTGGAGACCTCTTCATGAAGCTAGTGGCGGTTGGTTCTGGTGGGGAGCATCCGGACCGGAAGCCTATAAAGAATTGTACATATTATTGTATGACCGTTTGGTAAACGAATACGGATTGGATAATCTGATATGGGTTTGGAATGGTCAGGACAAAGACTGGTATCCCGGTGATGAATATGTTGACATTATCGGTGAAGATATATATCCCGGTGAAAAAGTATATACACCCCAAACATCTAAGTATTTAGAGGTTATGAGCTATACGGATGCAAAGAAGATGATTATCTTGTCAGAGAACGGTTGCATGTTTGACCCGGATTTGGCTATCCGTGATGGGGCAATGTGGGGTTCCTTCTGTACATGGGGCGGAGAGTTTATCAGTAGTTCCGATTCGTTGTTCATATATTCAGAACAATACACGGAAGAGTCCATGTTGAAAAAGGTATACGAGCACGAACATGTAATTACCAGAGATGAGTTACCGGATTTAAAGAATTATCCTTTAAGATAGGAGATAAGAGGATGAGGAATAAAACAATTAAAAGAACAATTGCATTTCTTCTTGCAGCAGTGATGACACTGGGATTGACCCCGGGTGCTTCTATGGAAGCGCAGGCTGCAACAGACATTACAACAGAGGAGTATCAGGATATTGTCAGTACCTATTCCATTGACGATAGTATTCCTATTTATAGTGAATATGTAGCAAGCAATCCGGCAACTTATCCGGATAAGGAATATCGTATTCCGGCGGATTCTTATGTGAGATATGAGGACGCGAGCGTAAAGGTGACTCCGGAAACCTACGAGAACTATGAAAATGTTCCCGGTGGTGGAACTTCTGTATTAACTACAGAAGAGGCGCTGATTGAATACGAAGTAAATATTGAAGAAAGCGGATTTTACGATATATCCCTGTTATACTATCCCGTAGCAGGGAAGAGCTCAGGTATCCAGAGATCATTTTTTATCGATGGCAAATTGCCATACGGTGAAATGTCTCTGGTAGAGTTCAACCGTATCTGGACCAATGATGTGCAGGAAACTACCACCGATGCAAACGGTATCGTAGTAAAAGCATGGGAAAAGGATAACCAGGGCTTTGATGTAAAGCCGGGTACCTTGGAGTGTCCGGAATGGGTAGAAAGTTACCTTTATGACAGCAATGGTTATATTACCACTCCGTTGTCTGTATATTTGGAAAAGGGTAGCCATACCATTACCATGATGTCTATGAGAGAGCCCATGCTTCTCCATGAAATTATATTAAACAACTCTGAAAAAGTAGTTGATTATGCTACTGTAAAGGCTGCTTGGGATGCGGCAGGTGCCAAGGAAACCTCCGGTGTTTCTGTGAGAATTGAAGCAGAAACTGCAAATAAGACATCTTCCCAGATGCTTTATCCCAGACAGGACCAGTCTTCGCCGGCAGTTTATCCGGCAAGCCCGAAGGTGCTTTTGAACAACACTATCGGTGGTGATTCCTGGAAAAAGGCAGGTCAGTGGATTGAGTGGGAGTTTGAAGTGGCTCAGGATGGTTATTACAACATCGCTGCTTATTGTAACCAGAACTTCGTAAGAGGTATTGATGTTTATCGTAAGGTTTATATTGATGGTCAGGTTCCTTTCGCAGAAATGAATGCATATGGCTTTGCATATGAGCAGAGCTGGAGAGAAGAAGTGCTTGCGGACGAACAGGGCAATCCTTACAGCTTCTATTTAGAAGCAGGTAAGCACACCATCCGTATGGAAGTTGTGCTTGGTGACATGGCTGACATTATCAGTACGGTACAGGAAACTGTACAGCAGTTAAATGCTATTTATCGTTCTGTTATTTATATTACCGGTGTTGCTCCGGATAAGTACAGAGATTATCAGATTGAAGCTTCCATCCCCAGCTTGGAAGGACAGCTTATTGATGCTAAGGAAAACCTGAACAAGGCTATCGCAGCATTGGAAATAACCGCAGGTAACAACAGTGATAAGCTTACTGTTTTAAAGACTATGAACGACCAGTTGGATGAGTTGATTGAAGACCAGGAAAGATTTACCGAAGTTATTTCTTCCTACAAGGTTAACGTCCGTGCTTGTGGTAACTGGATTACCCAGGTACTTGGTCAGCCTCTTCAGTTAGACCGATTGATGATTTACTCTGCAGACAGCCAGCCTACCATTGAGAAGTCAGGCTTCTTTGCAAGACTTATTTATGAAATCCAGAGATTATTCTACTCCTTCATTATTGATTACAATGCTATCGGTAATGTAGCAGAAGAAGGTGAGGATGTAGAAATTCTTACACTTTGGGTAGGTACCGGTCGTGACCAGGCAAACGTTATTAAGGCTTTGATTGATGAGAAGTTTACACCGAATACGAATATCAGTATTAACGTACAGTTGGTAGATATGAACACCTTGCTTCGTGCAACTCTTGCGGGAGAAGGTCCTGATATTGCGATTCAGGTAGCAAATACCAACGGTATTGCCGGTGCAGTTTTGAATACCGGTAATGATACTCCTGTAAACTACGGTTTACGTAATGCAGTATTAGATTTGTCACAGTTTAGTGACTTTAATGAAGTAGTTACCAGATTTGATGAAAGTGCATTGGTACCGTTCAGCTTTAACGGTGCAACCTATGCATTACCTGATACACAGACCTTCCCGATGATGTTCTATCGTAAGGACATCTTGGCAGAAATTGGTTTGGAAGTACCTACTACCTGGAGTGAAGTAAAGGTTGCTATGACCGTGCTTAGTAAGAACCAGATGGAATTCGGTATGCTTCCTACAGAGCAGATTTTTGCAATGCTTCTGTTCCAGAACGGCGGCGAATATTACAGTGCAAACGGTGACCGCTCAATGCTTGACTCCGATATTGCTGTAAACACATTTAAAGAGTACTGCGAATACTACACCGACTACAAGCTGGATAAGGCTACCAGCGTGGAAGAGCGTTTCCGTACCGGTGAGTGTCCGATTATTATTTCCGACTATACTACCTACAACAACTTGCAGGTATCCGCACCGGATATTGCAGGACTTTGGGACTTCACTGTAGTTCCCGGCGTAGTACAGGAGGATGGCACTGTTAATCATGCAACAGGTAGTACCGGTCTGGCAGACTTTATTATGGCAAGTACCGAGTATCCGGACGAGGCATGGGAGTTCTTAAAGTGGTGGACCAGTGCAGAAATCCAGACTCTTTACGGACGTGAAATGGAAAGCTTAATGGGTGCCAGTGCACGAGTTGCAACTGCAAACTTAGAAGCAATGGGTAATCTGTCATGGCCGATTAAGGACTATAAAGCAATTATGGCACAGTATGAGATGGTACAGGGTATCCCTCAGGTGCCCGGTGGATATTACTCTTGGCGTAACTTAAACAACGCATTCTATACCGTAACAACCGATTCAGCAAATACAGGTACGGATTATGTTGCAACACCGAGAGAAGAGTTGATGGATAAGGTATTGTACATCAACGCAGAAATTAATTATAAGCGTGAAGAATTCGGCTTACCGATAGCTGAAAACACGACTGGAAATAACTAGAAAGGAGAAAAGCTATGGAACCAGAGGTAACAACCGTTTCCCAGGAAGCACTTGATATTGCGAAAAAGCAGGCGACTCTGAAATACCAGATTGTCAGAAACAAAGCTTCCTACTTTATGATGGCACCTTATTTTATCCTGTTTTTCTTCTTTACTGTTTTGCCGGTAGCGATTTCAGTGGTGCTTTCATTTACACACTTTAACATGTTGGAATGGCCTACATTCGTAGGTTGGAAAAATTATATTAAGCTGTTTTTGGAGGATGATATTTTTATCATCTCTCTGAAAAACACCTTACTCTTTGCAGTAATTACAGGACCTATCAGTTACATGCTCTGTTTATTGTTTGCATGGATTATCAATGAGTTTAAGGGTAAGCTTCGTGCTTTTTTAACCTTGATTTTCTACGCGCCCTCTATTTGTGGTAATGCGTATTTGGTATGGAACCTGATTTTGACTGGTGACCGTTACGGTTATTTAAACGGTATTTTACTGGAGCTTGACATTATCGATGAAGCTATCCTTTGGATGCAGACTGAGAAATATGTCCTTCCGGTACTTATTGTAGTTCAGTTGTGGTTATCCCTCGGTACTGGTTTCCTTTCCTTTATCGCAGGTTTGCAGACCGTAGACAGAAGTATGTACGAAGCAGCAGCTTTGGACGGTGTTAAGAACCGTTGGCAGGAACTTTGGTATGTTACCCTGCCGGCTATGAAGCCTCAGCTGATGTTCGGTGCGGTTATGCAGATCACACAGTCCTTTGCGGTAGCAGATATCTCTATTAACTTAGCAGGTAACCCTTCCGTAAACTACGCAGGTGCAACCGTTGTTACTCACCTTTTGGACTACGGTTCAACCCGTTTCGACATGGGTTATGCATCCGCAATCGCAACCATTCTCTTCCTGTTAATGGTTGGAACCAATAAGTTAGTACAGAAAATATTAGGAAGGGTGGGTGAATAGTTATGAAAAAGAAACTCTTTCGTAAAAGAAAAAACAAACAGCTGAATCGTTCCATGGCTGGTAACACCCTCCTGTTCGGATTAATGATTATCTGTGGTTTATTCATGGTATTGCCTCTCGTTATGATTGTAAACAATGCTTTGAAACCATTGGATGAATTATATCAGTTCCCGCCTAAGATTTTTGTTAGAAACCCTACTTTGGAAAACTTCTCAGATTTGTTCGTACTTATGAACGATTCTTGGGTACCGTTCTCCAGATACATATTGAACACCATTATTATTACCGGTGGCGGTATGGTAGGACACGTTATTATTGCTTCCTTGGCTGCTTATCCGCTTGCAAAGCATAAGTTCCCGGGCAAGGACATTTTGTTTGGCATGGTAGTATTGTCCATGATGTTCTCTTGGACAGTTACCCAGATACCTCAGTATTTGATTATTTCTTATATGGGTATCAACAATACATATTTAGCATTGATTCTGCCGGCATGGAGTTTCGGTATGGGTCTTTACCTGATGAAACAGTTTATGGAGCAGCTTCCCGATTCCCTGATGGAATCCGCACGTTTGGATGGTGCGAATGAGTGGCACATTTTCTGGAAAATTGTAATGCCTAACGTTAAGCCTGCATGGTTAACATTGGCAATCTTCCAGTTCCAGCAGATGTGGGGTAACACCGGTAGCTTGTTCTTAAGAGACGAAGAGTTGAAGCCTCTGCAGTTCTCCCTCCAGCAGATTACTGCCGGTGGTGTAGCGCGTGCAGGTGCAGCAGCAGCGGTAACCTTTATTATCGCAGCAGTACCGATTACCTTCTTCCTGATTTGTCAGAGTAATGTCTTAGAGACCATGACCACATCCGGTATGAAGGACTAATAGGAGGATAGAGATATGAAAGCGAAGAAAATCATAAGCAGCTGTTTATCTGTTCTCCTGGCAGTAGTTGTTGCATTTACAGGCATTTCCATGGAAGTAAGTGCAACCTCTCTTCCCTACGATACATATAACTATGATTATTGGGAAGATATTGTATTTACACCGGCAGCATATACACCTACCAAGACCATTTCCGGTACAGGACTTACCTACAATGGTGAAAGCCTTGGCGCATTCCTGACACCTCAGGATTTGTGTAAGTCTCCCAATGGTAATGTATATGTGGCAGATACAGGTAACAACAGAATTGTTATTTTAAATCAGGATATGACAGAGGTTGTGAATGTAATCACTACCTTTGATAACAACGGCACAGAGGATAAATTTAAGCAGCCTACAGGTGTTGCAGTGTCCCAGTCCAATCAGCTTTACATTGCAGATTCCCAGAATCGCCGTATTGTTGTATTGAACGAGGATGGTTCCCTTGCCAAAATCGTAGATAACCCTCAGGCGGAAGTATTGGAAGACAATTACAAGTTCACACCGTTAAAGGTTTCCGTAGACTATGCAGACCGTATTTACTGTATTGCACAGAATATGTTCGAGGGTATCATGGTATTTGAAAGCAACGGTGAATTCACCGGTTTCTTCGGTACCATTAACGTAGAAATTACACTTTGGGAGAAATTCTGGAGAAAGATTGCTACCAAGGAAGAGCGTTCCAAGCAGCAGTTATTCATTCCTACAGAATTTACCGGTATTGATGTAGACCCGGACGGTTTCGTATATGCATCCAATATTGATGCAACCGGTATTCAGGGTGTACGCCGTCTGAATCCTAAGGGTGAAGACGTTATTAAGAAGGGAACCAAGCAGAACTTGGGTGGTGACTTGCAGATTGACGGAACCACACAGTATGCAGGGCCTTCACAGTTTACAGACGTTGTTTACCGTGATTACGGTATTTACTCTTGCTTAGACCGTAAGAGAGGACGTATTTTCACTTACGATCATGAAGGAAATCTCCTTTATGTATTTGGTGGTATGGGTACGCAGGAAGGTACCTTTGCATTGCCGGTAGCTATTGAAAACATCGGCACCACTATTATTGTATTGGATGCGAACAGAGCTTCTATTCTCTGCTTTGATGTAACCGAGTATGGTAAGTTGATTAACGATGCGGTAGCACTTCGTTACAGCGGTGATGAAACCCAGGCAGTAGAGCTTTGGGAGAAGGTTCTGGAGTTGGATGAGAATAACGAGCTGGCAAATACCGGTATCGGTAAGGCTTATCTTACCTCCGGTGATTATGTGCAGGCTATGAAGTACCTGGAAATCGGTATGAGCCGCAGCTACTATTCCATTGCATATAAGAGATATCGTAACAACATTTTGACAGAGAACATGAGTATCATCTTAACCGTTGGTCTCGTGGCAGTAGTCGGAATCTTTGCATATTCAAAGGTAAAGAAAAAGAAGGGAGGAAAGAAGGATGCGTAAATATTTCTCAAAAGACAAGTGGAAATATTTGTTTTATACCATTTCTCATCCCATGGACGGTTATTATTGGATTCGCCATACAGAAGATAAGGGCAGTGTTCCTTTGGCACTATTAATGACAGTTCTCTTTTCCTTTTGCTTCACCGGCAACAGACTTTTGTCAGGCTTTGTTGTAAATGACATACATCCTATGTCCGTTGACAGTTTGTATGAGTTAATAGGTGTGTTGGCATTCTATTTATTGATTTGTGTCAGCAATTGGTCCGTAACCTGTTTGATGAACGGTGAGGGCAGAATGAAGGACATTGCTACTGCAATTGGTTATGGTACCGTGCCGATTAGCATTTGTATGATAATCGCAACCATCTTCAGCCAGTTTGTAGCAGATGACGAGCAGGCATTCTACACTTTGATTATTGCAGTAGGCATTGCTTACGGTGTAATCATGATGTTGATTGGAATTATGCAGGTACATAATTATACATTGGGCAAAACATTGGTAACCTTGTTTATTACCTTTGTAGCTATGTTCATTATTATCTTCTTAATCCTGCTTTTGAGTAACTTATTAGGTATGGTATTTAACTTCTTTAGAAGTATATACACAGAAATTATTTTCAGAGTGTAGGAGGCAGGCAGTATGAAAACTTCTAAGGAAAAAGAAATAAAAGTAAAAGAAAAAAAGGTGAAAGTAAAAAAGAGAAAACGCCCTATGAGCTTTGCAAAGAAGCTGGGTTTGGCTATCTTTGGCATTGCTTTGGTGGCAGTTGCAGCTTATCTGTTGTACTATGTATTCCACTTTATGCTTTATGATGAGTATGAGCAGTATGTTTCCTCTTATGAGTATGAAGCAGGTACCGCGTACAGCCCCATGAATGAATCATCCCCCAGCGTAAAGGGTATGGATTTGGTGGCAGAGAATGATAATCTGAAGCTTTATACTGATACCAAGACAGGTTATATTGCAGTGTACGATAAGCGTAATGGCACAACTACTTATTCCAATCCTTTGGGAGCAGATGAGGATGCTATTGCAAAATCAGCACAGAAGAATTATTTGAAGTCAGCATTTATTTTGAGCTATTACAATGCAGACGTTACAGAAAATACCATGGATTCTTACAGCCAGTGTGTGGCAAAGAATCAGCTGGCAGTAGAAAGTATTACAAACGGTGTACGTTATATTTACACCATCGGTAATACCAAGGCAAAGGGCGATTCTATACCAATCTACTTTGATATTCCTTTGGAATACAGATTGGGAGAGGATTACCTGACCGTATCCATTCCGGCATGTGGTATTCAGGAATATGGCGCAGGTTATGTAAGCCGTATCCAGCTCCTTCGTTACATGGGTGCAGGACACTCTAGCGAAGATGGTTATATGGTAGTACCTAACGGTTCCGGTTCTTTGATTTACTTTAACAATGGTAAAACCAATATGGCTTCCTACTCACAGTACATTTACGATTTGGATCCTATGGCAGCAAACTATACAACATTGGAAGATGTGGACAGTGCAAAGCTTGGACTTTTCGGTATCTGTAAGGAAGACAACGGACTTTTGGTAACGGTAGAGGATGGTGCTTCAACCGCACTTATTTCTGCAGGTATCTCCGGCGTGTACAACGAATATAACTACGCATATCCTACCTTCGTACTACGTAATGCAGATGCTTTGAGCATGTTTGGTGATTCCACCATGGATGTTTATGTTATGGAAGCTGATAAGTACGATATTAACATGGAAGTGCGTTATACCTTCTTAACTGAGGAAAACGAAGGTTATGCAGGTATGGCAAATTACTATCGTAACCGTTTGATTGCAGAAGGTGTTTTAACACCGAATACAACAACGGGAGACATTCCTTTCTACTATGATGTTATTTGTGGTGTAAAGGAAACACATCATTTCCTGGGTGTACAGTATTTGAGAAACTTTGCTATGACCTCCTTTGACGAGGCTGGAGAGATTTCTACCACACTCAAGAATAGTGGAATTAACAATCAGGTTATGAATCTGCAGGGTTGGTTTAATGGAGGTTATTACCATGATGCCGCTGATAAGGTTCGTGTAACTATGAAGCTGGGCGGCAAGTCCGGTTTGGAAGATTTAAATGAAACCGTAGCAGCAAACGGCGGTACCCTCTTTGCAGATGTAGCATTCACTAAAGTAAGTTATGCGGATGATGGATTTAACTACAAT
Source organism: Acetatifactor sp. (assembly GCA_045634745.1). Lineage (GTDB taxonomy): Bacteria > Bacillota > Clostridia > Lachnospirales > Lachnospiraceae > Acetatifactor. The sequence goes on from JAZRAX010000004.1 coordinate 24,047, forward strand.
GCAGAAGGTTCCCGTTACTATGGTGCAGGTTATGTAGCAAGCTTTGGTATGGTTAACCCTACCACCCTTCGTAACACCAGTGCTTTAGGTTATTTGGAAAGAGATTATGATGTTCTTTCACCTAAGTTCCTGCCCAGATACGTAGGGAAGTTTGCAAAGAAGATTGAAAAAGTGGATATTGATGGCGTATCTTTAAGAGATTTGGGTAGCTATTTGGTATCTGATAAGAGACGTACCAATGTGGTACATCGTGAAGAAGCATTGGATATTGTAGATGCACAGCTTGGTACTTTGGAAGCTACCGGCAAGAGACTTATGACCGATGCAGGTAATGCATACAGCTTTGCATACACAACCGATATTATCAATGCACCGATTCTTCACAACGAGTTCTTCATCGTAGATGAAAGCATTCCGTTGTACGAAATGATTTTACATGGCTGCATCAATTATTCAAGTAAGCTGTTGAACTATCAGGATGATATTGATTTAACGCTGGTTACCTTGAATATGATTGAAGCAGGTGCATCACCTCATTACGTATTTACTTGGGAAGAATCCAGTCAGATGAAGAATACAGGTATGAATCACTACTACGCAACCACCTTCAATACCTGGAAGGATGAGGCGGTAGCGATTTATAACAATGTGAATGAAGCATTAAAGTACGTAAACGGCTCGACAATTGTAGGTCATGAAATTATGGATGGAGACGTTCGTAAGGTAACCTATGATAACGGAGTAAGCATTTATATTAATTACAGTAGCGAAGCACAGACTGCTGACGGTATGGAAATACCGGCAATGAGCTATAGAATGGAGGGGATTTAATCAATGAAAAAACGTAAAAAATTAACTCTTCTCCAAAAACGTAGCTTATCGGGATATTTATTTATCCTTCCTTGGTTTGTGGGCTTTTGTATCTTCTATGTACGTTCGCTGGTTATGACCGGACAGTTTGCATTTTCTACCATGACCATTGATGCCATTAACGGTGGTTACACCTTGGCACCGGCGGGTTTTGAGAACTGGAATTATGCATTCCGCGTACATGGTACCTTTAAGCAGGTATTAACCACTTCTGTTATGAACATGTTGGTAGACGTTCCGTTGATTACCTTCTTTAGTTTGTTCATGGCAATGATGTTAAACAAGAAGTTCCCCGGACGAGGCATTGTCCGTGCCATCTTCTTCCTGCCTGTTATTTTAAATGCGGAAGCAATTACCGCAGCAATGGATTTGAGTGCAGCTATGATGCAGGGTGGTATTTCTACCACTGTTACAGAAATGACCAATACAGCCAGCAACACCGTGGCTTTTGATATTGATTACTTAATCAGTATGTTTATGAACTTCGGTTTACCGGCTAAAGTATTGGATTATATTGTAGCGGCAGTTGCACGAATTAATGATATTATTGAGGCTTCCGGTGTACAGATTATTATCTTTATTGCAGCCCTACAGTCCATTCCCGGATCTATGTACGAGGTAGCAAAGATTGAAGGTGCAACGGCGTATGAAACCTTCTGGAAGGTAACCTTCCCTATGGTAATGCCTCATATCATTACCAATATCGTTTACACTATCGTAGACAGCTTTACCGAGTCAGATGTAGTTGATTTAGCTTATGAAGTAGCATTTAAGCAATTTAATTATGGTTTAAGCTCCGTATTTAGCTTGGCAAGTACGATTATTACGTGTATAATATTAGTTACAGTGTGCGGTTGGATTTCTAAGAAAACCTTCTACTATAACTAAGGAAAGGAGATTAGAAATGGTCGAAAAGATTTCAAAACTTGCGTTCTTTGCAAGAGTACAAGAAATAATTCACGACAAAGACCAGCGCAACAGCTTTTTCAATGATATTAAAGCGTTCTTCATGGTAATTGCCAGAATTGCGATTTTGGTCGGTGTTGGATACGTTATTCTATCTCCTGTAATTGGTTTGGTAGTAAACTCCATTTCATCCAATAAGGATGCAATTAACCCTATGGTATTCGTTATCCCGGAGAATCCTACTTGGGAGAAATACGAATTGGTTATTTTGAGAATGGATTATTGGAGAACCATTGCAAAGGATTTGATTTACACCGTAAGTATTACCGGTGTGCAGATATTGATTTGTTCTATGGTTGGTTACGGATTTGCAAGATTTAATTTCCCGCTGAAGAATTTACTTTTTGCTTGCGTGGTAATTATGATTGTTATTCCTTCCCACACCATCATGTTACCTTTGTACATGACCTTCAGAACCTTTGACCCACTGGGCTTGGTAACGATGATTAAGGGAGCTCCCATTAACCTGATGGGTACCCCGATTCCCATGTATATCATGACATTTTTAGGCTGTGGTGTACGTTCGGGCTTGTATATTTACATATTTAATCAATTTTTCCGCGGTTTACCCAAAGAAATTGAAGAAGCAGCACTAGTCGACGGCTGCGGAGTGTGGTATACTTACTTTAGAATCATGTTGGTAAACGCTATGCCTTCAGTTATTACCGTAACGGTATTCTCTATTGTATGGCAGTTTAACGACACATTTTATGCTAATTTATTTCTGATTAGCGAAGACATAGTAATCAGTAAGAAGATTGCAACCTTGCAGGCAGTAATTGCCAACCAGGATAAAATTCTGGATGTTCCTATTCAGGAGCTGTATTTGGATGCGGGTATCATTTTGATACTTCTTCCTATTGTACTTATTTATATCTTGCTACAGAAATATTTTATAGAGGGTGTAGAACGAAGCGGTATCGTAGGTTAAGCTTTGTTTTAATCCAATATCAACTTTTATTTAAAAAAAAGGAGGATGAAAAAGTTGAAAAGTAAAAAATTATTAAGCCTGCTTATGGCAGGAACCATGGTGCTTTCTATGGCAGCATGTGGTGGTGAAGAGACTTCTACAACGCCGGATCCTACAACAGCTCCGAATCCGACAGAAGCTCCTGCAGCTGAGCCGACTGCAGAACCGGCTCCCGCTCCTGTGGTGGAAGATGCAAGTATCGATTTTGAGGATGGTAACATGGGATTCCTTCAGGTGTATACCGTTCCTGCAAATGCTGATGACTCTGTTCTTGAAGTAGTTGATTTCAACGGCAGCAAGGCAGTACAGGTTACTTGCAATGGCGATGTTCCTTACATCGGAATTGACGTTCAGAGCTTATTGGGCGACAACACTGAGAAGGTAGCTTCTATGGAAGTATCTGTAGGTGTAGTTAACCCTTCAGGCAAATTTCAGGCAGTTTCAGGTGAAATCCTTGCTTGGTCTGGCGAAGATTTAGTAGAAACCGTTGATACTTGGTCTGTATATCTTGAGACTGCTAACCCTAAGAAAGCAGTTGCTACTTTAGCAGCAGGCGAAGAATTCGTTAACGGTGCAAACAACTTATTTATTATCGACATGAAGGTTGATAATGCTAAGGACGCAGGTCTTGGTAACTCTACCATGTACATTGATAACATCCGTTTCTTAGATAAGGACGGTAACTTATTAACAGCTGATACAACTGTAGCATTTGCTGGTCCTGAAGCTTTCTCTAGCTCAGGTTTAGATATGTCTAACCTTTGCTCAGTTAAGGGTGCTGTAAACTTCGAAGGCTTTGCATGTACCGGTGGTGCTTGGGCACAGAACGGTTTCGAAATGCCTCAGGAAGTTGTAGACGCATTAGTTCCTGGTTCCGTAGTTGAAATCGCTTATACTTCAGAAACCGGTAACATGTGGATCGTAATGCCTTGGGCAACCGCAGGTTGGATGCGTGTAGGCGATGGCGGAAAGTCATATACAAACAACTCTAAGAACATTTGCCAGATTACATATGAGCAGATTGAAGCTCTTTGTGGCGAAGATAAGTCTACTTGGGGTGCTATGATGCAGTGTGAATCTGACTCTAACTGGGAAGTATTCTCTGTTAAGGTTGGTCAGAAGGCTCCTGTATATGCTGTAGGTAATGCAGTAGAATTCCCTGGTTTTGCAGTATCCGGTGGTGCTTGGGCACAGAACGGTCTTGAAATGCCTCAGGAAATCGTAGATGCATTAGTTCCTGGTTCAGTTCTTGAAATTGATTATACTTCAGAAACCGGCAACCTTTGGGTAGTAATGCCTTGGGCAACTGCAGGTTGGATGCGTGTAGCAGATGGTGGCAACTCTGTATGCTACGGCGGTAAGTGCTATGTAACTTACGAGCAGATTGAAGCTATGTGTGGCGAAGATAAGTCTACATGGGGTGCTATGTTACAGTGTGAATCTGACTCTAACTGGGAAGTATTTGGTTTAAGAGTTGGTACTGCTAACGAAATGAAGATGGTATCTGGTAATGTTGATTTTGCAGGTTTTGCATGTTCAGCAGGTGCTTGGGCACAGAACGGTTTTGAAATGCCTCAGGAAATCGTAGATGCATTAGTTCCTGGTTCCGTAGTAAACATTAGCTATACTTCAGAAACCGGTAATATGTGGATCGTAATGCCTTGGGCAACTGCAGGTTGGATGCGTGTAGGCGATGGCGGAAAGTCAGCTTGCAACAACGGTATCTGTCAGGTAACTTACGAGCAGATTGAAGAGTTATGTGGTACTGATAAGTCTACATGGGGCGCTATGATGCAGTGTGAATCTGACTCTAACTGGGAAGTATTCAGTGTATCTGTAGGACAGTCAGCTCAATAATTGACATAGCAAATCAAAATGGAGGATATTGCGAAAATGAAAAATTTAAAGAAGTTTTTAGCTTTGGGCTTAGCAACAGCTATGACCCTTTCTATGGCAGCTTGTGGCGGTTCTGAAGGAACTACCGGTGAAGGCGGCAATGCAGGCACCCAGCAGGGTGGTACAGAAGGCGCTAACACACCTAGTTCAGGACAGACAACTGCTGATGGTAAGAGAATCATCAACATTGGTACATGGTGGGTACAGTACTACGATTCAGATGATGCTTTGGAAGATGCTCCTGACTGGGGAACCAATCAGGATGCAGAAGGTGATGACGAGGCTACTTTACAGTCCAAGGAATTCAACCGTGGCATCGCGCAGATGAAGTTTGATAACGTTCCGGTTATCGAGCAGAAGTACAACTGTGAGTTCTATTGGCAGAACTTAACTTATACTGGTGTAACAGAGTCTATCAACACCTCTATCTTAGCAGGTGCTCCTGACTGTGATATCTACTTAGTAGACGCTGGTATGGCTATTCCTGCACAGATGAACGGTCTTGCAATTGACTTAAAGACTGTTTTACCTGCAGATCATGACTTATTTACAACCCAGCAGAACATGTCTTATTTAGACATGGGCGATGGCAAGGCTTGTATCATCATGAGACAGGAAGCTCAGAAGATGGTTGAAGCTACCTATCCTTTAGGTTTCAACATGCAGATGTTAGAGGATTACAACCTTGAAGATCCTCGTGAATTATATGCTAGAGGCGAGTGGACTTGGGATGTATTCATCCAGTACTGCCAGACCTTAACTCAGGATACCGATGGTGACGGACAGATTGACCAGTATGGTTATTGTGGTTACGAAAACGAAACTCTTGAGCAGTTAATGATGTCCAACGGTGCTAACATTGCAGCTGGTACTACAGAAGAATTATCTTCTGCTGAAACAGGTGAAGCTCTTCAGATGATGTACGATATGTACAACACCTACAATGTATGCTATCCTTACGACTTCGAAGGTGATCCTTCTAACAGTATGAGAAATCAGTATACACAGGGTAACATCGGATTCTTCCCGATCGCAGCTTGGATTGCATCTGGTAACTACGATTACGATTACGGCGATACTCAGGGCTTCTACTTACAGTGGGATACCGCTTATGTTCAGTGGCCTGTAGGTCCTAGTGGTGATGCAGCTACTAACGCTGGTAAGAACTTAACTTCTGGTGAGTTCTATATCATCCCTGCTGGTATTCAGGATCCTGCAACTGTAGTTGGCGTATTGTACGACTACTGGAACTGGTATGCTGATGATACCTCTATCCGTGATGACAAGCAGGCTCTTAACTGGTGGTACGGTGTAACTGCTAGAGAAGCAGACCTTCAGAATGCTAACTTCGAAGTTATGAAGGCTTGTGGTGCTAACACTACATTTGACTTATGGAGCTCTATGAGCATCGGTTACGACCTCCAGAGCTTAATCCGTGGCGATGTAACTCCTGCACAGTTCCAGGAGACCTACAAGCAGCAGGTTCAGGACGGTTTGGATGCTTACTTTAACTAAGACTTAATGTTTTAGATTGTTACAAACTAAAAAATATTAAATTATGTTCGGGCGGGGTGCGTTATGCCCCCACCCGAATAGTTTGGAGAAAATTATGAGTGACATTAAAATGATTGCCCCTCCTGTAAAGAATGTTCCTTGGCAGGAGAAGCCGGAAGGCATCGTTGGAGCACCCATTTGGAGATATACAGAGAACCCTATTATCGGTCGTAATCCGATTGAAGGCGTTGCACGTATCTTCAACAGTGCAGTAATGCCTTATGAAGACGGCTTTATCGGTGTGTTCCGTGGCGAACAGACCAATGGTATCCCTTATGTATATTTGGGAAGAAGTGATGATGGTATTCACTGGAAGTTTGATAAGGAAAAGGTTCCTTTTGTAGATGAAGAAGGCAAACCTTTTATGCCTGTTTACGCATATGACCCCAGACTTGTAAAGGTTGAGGATACATACTACATTATCTGGTGTGGAGATTTCTACGGCGCTGCTATTGGTATGGCAAAGACCACAGATTTCAAGACCTTTACCAGAATTGAGAATCCTTTCATTCCTTTCAACAGAAACGCAGTATTGTTCCCTCGTAAGATTAACGGTAACTTCGTAATGTTATCCAGACCTTCCGATAGCGGACATACTCCGTTCGGTGATATTTTCCTTTCCGAAAGTCCTGATCTGGTTTACTGGGGTAAGCACAGACATGTTATGGGACGCGGAAGTGAATGGTGGGAGTCAGTTAAGATCGGTGGCGGTGCTGCTCCGATTGAAACCTCTGAAGGTTGGTTGTTATTCTACCACGGCGTAAGCGGAACCTGTAACGGTCTCGTATACAGTATTGGTGGAGCAATTCTTGACTTAGAGAATCCTTCTATCGTTAAGTATCGTTGCGAAACCTTCCTGTTAACTCCGGAAGAGTGGTATGAGGAAAGAGGCTTCGTTCCTAACGTTTGCTTCCCTTGTGCAACTATTCATGATCCGGAAAGCGGAAAGATTGCTATTTACTACGGCGCAGCTGACAGCTATGTAGGTCTTGCATTCACCAAGTTTGATGAAATCGTAGCTTACATTAAGGAGCACAGCGTAGTAACTACAACTGATACCGAAATCGGTATAAGATAAACATTTATATGAATCAATTTGGGGGGATGATGTGAATCGTCCCTCCTTTTGTACTAGATATTAAGGAAAACCATATGAAAAAATTATTTGACTTTCTGAAGAATGAAGTTGTACTGGTGGTTGCAGTGCTTTTGGCAGTGGTATCCATGTTCATTGTGACACCGGACGCTGAATATATAGAGTATATAGATTTTCGTACCTTAGGCATACTGTTTTGTCTGATGGCAGTTATGGCAGGTTTGCAGGACGTAGGAGTATTTCGAGAGATTGCAGAGGCTCTCTTGTCGAAGGTAACGAAGCTGTGGCAAATCATCATGATATTGGTAATGCTTTGCTTTTTCTTCAGTATGCTGATTACCAATGATGTGGCGCTCATTACCTTTGTGCCTTTTACATTTATAATCCTGGGAATGTTGGGAGAAGATGCCGAGAAAAAGCTATTGATTCCGGTAGTGGTCATGCAAACCATTGCAGCTAACCTAGGAAGTATGCTGACACCCATTGGTAATCCTCAGAATTTGTATTTATACGGGAAAGCCGGTATGGGTATCGGAGAGTTTGTAATGATTCTTCTACCGTACAGTTTGATTTCTTTTGTCCTATTGGCAGGGTATTGTTTGTATTTAGGAAAACGAGCAATGAAGGACAAAGGTTCACAGATAACGGCTTCCGATACGAATTTAATAAGCAGTGCAGAAAATGAAAATATATCGGCTATGACAGGTTTTAGTCAATTGACGGACAAAACCCAATTAAAAGGTGGCAAGGGAAGATGGATAGGTTTCGTGGTATTGTTTCTTTTATGCCTGTTGGTGGTGGCCAATGTATTAGATTATAGAATTGTTTTAGTGGTAACCATTGTTTATCTTCTCGTTTTGGAAAGAGCCATGCTTCCCAAGATAGATTACAGCTTATTACTTACTTTTGTAGGTTTCTTTGTCTTTATTGGGAATATGGGCAGAGTGCCCGCTTTCCGCGAGCTGTTACAGGGTATTATTGAGGGGAATGAGGTGTTGACAGCGGTAGTGGCTAGTCAGGTGATCAGTAATGTACCGGCGGCACTGCTTTTGTCCGGTTTTACAGAGAATGTAGAGGCGTTGATTCTGGGAACAAATTTAGGAGGCTTGGGTACGCTGATTGCTTCCATGGCCAGCCTGATTTCCTACAAATACATTGTGAAAGAAAATAAGTGTAGCAAAGGTGCCTATTTCGGCTTCTTTACAGTAGCTAATGTGGTATTTTTGGCAGTACTCATGGGCGCATGGATGGTGATTGGATAGTAACCGGAATAAGGTATTCGAAATAATAAAAAGAGCAAGGTGTCGAAAGGCTTTGGAGAAGTAATGAAAAGGTAGTAGCTAGCAAACAACAGTTATTAAAACAGTATGGAGGGAAGAAAGTATGAAATATGTATTTCCGCAAGGCAAGAGAAAAGCATTAACATTCAGCTATGATGATGGTCAGGTGTTTGACCGGGAATTGGTAGCGATTTTTAATAAGTACGGTATGAAAGGAACCTTTCATCTGAATTCCGGAAGTTTGGGAAACGGTGACGAGGAGAAAGAAGTTTTTGTAAAGAAAGCGGAAGTGGCAGCGCTTTATAAAGGTCATGAAGTGGCAGTGCATGGTGTAGAGCATCGCAATTTGCCTAACTTGACCAAGCATCAAATTGTTATGGAGATTGAGGAAGACCGTAAAGCTTTGGAGAAGCTGACGGGAGGATTTGTGCAGGGTATGTCTTATGCGTTTGGAAGCTACAGCAGTGAAATTATTGAGGTAATCAAGCCCTTGGGTATCAAATATTCCAGAACCGTAAACGGAACCAACGGTTTTTTCCCGCCGGCAGATTTCATGGCTTGGCATCCTACTTGTCATCATGATGGTCCTTTGGAACGCTTGGGAGATGAATTTTTGAATGTGCCGGATTATATTGAGCTTCCCCTTATGTATGTGTGGGGACACAGCTTTGAGTTTGGAAACAAGGGTGACTACAGTGTTATAGAGAAGTTCTGCGAAAAAATGAGTGGCAAGGATGATATTTGGTATGCCACCAATTTGGAAATCTGTGATTACTTGCAAGCAACCCGTAGCCAAGAATTTTCCGCAGACGGCCGGATGATGAAGAATCCCACTGCTATCTCCGTATGGGTTTCGACTTCGGAGGGAATTGTGAAAGTAAATCCGGGAGAAAGTAAGTATATTGGATAAATAATCCCCGGATGTCAGGTTGCCTAAACTCCTATACGGACACGTTCTCACTTGGATGAAAATCGTAGCCTCACTAGGCTCGAAAATACCTCGCCAAGTGAAGGCGTTTTCATACAGTCCTTTATAGGAATATAGGCAACCCGACATTCGGGGATTTTTTAATTTTCTACTGCCTCATTGATTAATTCCATAATCCTGGTAATGGAGTCCATCTGGCCGCTATTGTCCATGGCTTCATAATACTTCTGACGATTTTCATAAAGTTCATGAACCTTGTTTACCAAAAGCTTAGTGGTCAAGTCATCTTCATGCAATACAATAGAGAAGCCCTGTTTTTCAAAGGAATCCGCATTGAGAAGCTGGTCGCCTCGACTGCTGGTAGCAGGCAGGGGAATCAAAATATTGGGCTTGCGAAGAGCTAAAAGTTCACAAATTGCATTAGCGCCGGCACGTGAGATAACAATATCCGCCATAGCGAAAATATCCTTTAGATCTTCTTTTAAGTACTCAAACTGCTTATATCCTGGAGTGGTAAGCAGCAGATTATCTAACTTATCCTTGCCGCATAAATGTACCACCTGGAAGTCTTCCAAAAGCTGTGGAAGTGCGTCACGGACCGCTTTATTAACATTAGCGGCACCCAAACTACCGCCGATAACCATAATCACAGGTTTGTTGGCGGTAAAGCCACACATGTCTAAACCGGTCAGCTTATTGCCCTCAGCCAGCTCCTTACGGATAGGTGTGCCGGTTAGGACTGCCTTCCGTCCCGGGATGGTTTCATAGGTTTCCGGGAAGTTGCAGCAGATTTTTTCTGCGACAGGGAAACAAAGCTTATTTGCCAGACCCGGAGTCATATCGGACTCATGGATAATGCAAGGAATCTTTAAGGAAGCTGCTGCACGCACTACAGGTACGCTGACAAAGCCACCTTTAGAAAATACCACATCCGGCTTCCACTCTTTCAAATATTTTCTGGCTTCAGAATATCCCTTAATAACACGGAAAGGATCTGTCAAATTCTTAATGTCCAGATATCGTCTGAACTTGCCGGTAGCAATACCGGTATAGGGTATGTCAAAATCTTCGATTAGGCGTTTCTCGATACCGTCATAGGAGCCCATATATGCTATTTCGTAGCCTGCTTCCTTAAGTGCAGGTAAAAGAGCGATATTCGGGGTCACATGACCGGCCGTACCGCCTCCCGTTAATACAATTCGTTTCATAAAATCCTCCGAAAAATCAGGTGACACAATGCACCCAATAATCATTCCCTTATTTTATTGCATGCTTTCCAATGCTTGCGCCAACTGGTCCGGACAAGATGTGTTCTTGAAACCGCAACGGATGCCCTTTAAACGTTCGATGGCATCCTCTACCTTCATTCCCTTTACCAAAGCGCTGATGCCCTGAAGATTACCATTACAACCGCCGGTAAACTTCACAGATTCAATAACGCCGTCCTTTACCTCAACATCAATAGCAGAGGAACAGGTTCCTTTTGTTTGATATCTCATAATACTACCTCATTTCATTCTTGTTTTACAAATCGTGGGCAGAACCGTACTCTGCCCTTTACGAACATTATACCAAATATGCAAAATATTCTCAATACGACAATTCTAAATATAGTATATGCGAAAAGGATTTGATTTTGCGGTATTTTGAAGAGGTTTGTCTTAGGAATCGAAAGTTGACAAAGGAGAATGGTGTCGAAAGCTGAAAGAAAAACGTGTAAAGGATGGAAATAACTCAAGAATTATCGACGAAAGACCGTTTTAAACATATTGTAAAAACGTTTAAATGTATTTATACTAAAGTGTGACAAATCATTTCAGGATAGGAAGGGAAAGGACATGTTTTCAATATTTATGAAAGAAAAAATTGCGACAATCGGCATGCTTACCTGTTTTTTTGTAAGTATTTTGCTACGGCTGCTTCTGGCCACGCTATACCAAAGAATGATTCGTGAAACAGACAATATGGCTACTACCAACAACAAGCTTTTAAAGCAGTGTAAGCTGAAGTTTTCCAACTGTTATCAACTGAACAACGGCATGTCAAATGTGCAGGTGTTTGTGGAAAAATTCTTAAGCAGGCTGGCAATCGGCCCTTTTTCTTTCCGGGTGCTGTATCATTTGTCCGGTCAGCTGATGCTTTTGTCCGTGGTATTTTCCGGCGTAGGAGTGTGCAGAAGCATTATTGCGGGAAGCATGTTTGGAGAGATACTACCTTTTTACATATGCAGCTTACTGGAACTTTATCTTTACTTTTCCATAACCACTCTTTTGGATATTAAGGGCAAACGGAAAGCATTAAAAATCAATTTAATCGACTATCTGGAGAATCACTTGTCCTATCGCATGCAGGTAACCAGAGAAGATTTGCAGATGTTGTATGGTGCGGAAGCAGAGGAGATTGCGCTGGGGGTAGAGAACAGAGGCGGTGTCCGGAGAGGAGCTGCCGCAGGGTATCCCAAAGGTGTGGAGGTAATGCCCATTGCCGGTTGGTTGGCTAGTCGGGACACTACAGTCACAGAGAAAATATCGGGTGATGTGACATGGGAAGGAACGGAGAAAAGCCATGTACAATCACCGTCAAATATAACAGAGGAAGAACGAAAAAGAGCAGGACAAGCCCCTGTGGAATTTACATTTCCACCTTTAGACCCGGAGGAGTCTGCAGAATTAGAGCTTCTTCTAAAAGAAATTTTGAGTTTATCTTGAATAATTGCGTTATCTTTGCTACACTGTAATCGATGTGTTGTTCCCCAGGGAACAGTATTTTGATGAAAAAGGAGTGCTATTATGAGTACAAAAGTTACATTTGATTATTCAAAAACAAGTTCATTTATTTCTGACAAAGAAGTAAGCTATATGAAGAAGCTGGCTTTAGATGCTAAGGATTTATTAGTTTCCAAGACCGGTGCAGGTAATGACTTTTTAGGATGGATTGACCTTCCTGTAGACTATGACAAGGACGAGTTTGCACGTATTAAGAAGGCAGCAGAGAAGATTCAGAACGATTCCGAAGTTCTTTTAGTAATCGGTATCGGCGGTTCTTACTTAGGTGCGAGAGCAGCTATTGAGTTCCTCGGACACAGCTTTGCAAACGTTGTGGACAAGAGCATCCGCAAGTCTCCGGAGATTTATTTCTGTGGTAACTCTATCAGCTCTACTTATTTGAAGCATTTAATGGACGTAATCGGTGACAGAGATTTCTCTATCAACATGATTTCTAAGTCCGGTACTACTACCGAGCCTGCTATCGCTTTCCGCGTATTTAAGGCAATCTTAGAGCAGAAGTACGGTAAGGAAGAAGCATCTAAGAGAATCTATGCTACTACTGACAAGGCTAGAGGATCTTTAAAGAATCTGGCTACCGAGGAAGGCTATGAAACCTTCGTAGTTCCGGACGATGTTGGAGGACGTTTCTCTGTTCTTACTGCAGTAGGTTTACTTCCTATCGCTGTAAGCGGTGCAGATATTGATAAGTTAATGGCAGGTGCAGCAAGCGGACGTAAGCGTGCATTGGAAGCTGATTTCGAAGAGAACGATGCATTACAGTACGCAGCACTTCGTAATATTTTACTCCGCAAGGGCAAGAATATTGAAATCCTTGCAAACTACGAGCCTAGCGTTCACTATGTTTCTGAGTGGTGGAAGCAGCTTTACGGCGAAAGTGAAGGCAAGGACCAGAAGGGTATTTTCCCTGCAAGCGTGGATTTGACCACTGATTTACATTCTATGGGTCAGTACATTCAGGACGGCGCAAGAATTATTTTTGAAACCGTTTTGAACGTAGAGAAGTCCAGAGAAGAAATTATTATCGGCGAAGAGCCTGTAGATTTGGACGGCTTGAACTATTTGGCAGGTCAGACCGTTGATTTCGTTAACAAGAGTGCTATGAACGGTACTATCTTAGCTCATACCGACGGACAGGTTCCGAACTTTGTAATCAATATCCCTGAAGTAAACGAATTCTACTTGGGTGAATTGTTCTACATGTTCGAGTTTGCATGTGGTGTCAGCGGATACTTATTAGGAGTAAATCCTTTTGATCAACCGGGTGTAGAAAGCTACAAGAAGAACATGTTTGCACTTCTTGGCAAGCCTGGCTATGAGGCGCAGAGAGAAGAATTGATGAAGAGACTATAATTATTCAGAGCCATGCGAATGTGGTCGCTGAATAGTTACAAGGGAATAGGGAAGTGCTTGGTACAGAGGGCTGTGCCCGGCACTTCTTTTGTGTATATGTGGAAAGGACGAAGCTATGTTAAACATTGTTGTATTGGAGAGAAATAGTGTAGGTACGGATATTCCGGTGGATTTTTCGGAGTTGGGAAATGTGACCTATTATCGTAATACCAAAACCGTGGAAGAGGTGCGTGAGCGTATAAAGGATGCGGATGTGGTAGTGGCAAATAAGGCGCCCCTGAATGAGGAAACTTTGAAAGATGCACCTAGGGTGAAATTGATTTGTGAATTTGCCACAGGCTATGATAATGTGGACATTGTGTATTGCAAAAACCGTGGTATCAAAGTAGCAAATGTAAGAGATTACTCCACGGAAATGGTGGCACAGCATACCTTTACTTTGGCGCTTGCCTTGTTGGAAAAGCTTCCCCACTATGACAATTATGTAAAGTCCGGCGCTTACGCGGCGCAGGACAGATTTTCAAACTTTGACATCCCTTTCTATGAGCTGGCAGGCAAGACTTGGGGCATCGTAGGAATGGGCAACATCGGCCGTAAGGTGGCACAGATTGCCACTGCCTTTGGCTGCAAGGTAATCTTCCATTCGGTTACCGGCAAGAGCACCTGCACAGATTATCCGCAGGTGGACAAGGATACCTTGCTTGCGGAAAGTGATTTCTTGTCACTGCATTGTCCGTTAAGTGATCTGTCCCGCAATTTTATTGACGCGGAGGCTCTTAATAAGATGAAGCAGTCAGCTATTTTAATTAATGTGGCAAGAGGCCCTGTAGTGAATAATACAGATTTGGCAGAGGCGCTGCAGGCAGGTAAAATCACGGCAGCAGGTTTGGATGTACTGGAGCAGGAGCCTATTGAGCCCTCAAATCCCCTTACAGCGATTTTGGACAGCAATAAGCTGATTATTACGCCTCATCTGGCTTGGGCAAGCGTAGAGGCCCGTACACGCTGCGTAGAGGGCGGCAGAGAGAATATTCGGGCGTTCATGCGCGGCGAGGATAGAAATATTGTGAATCCGTAGAGGGTGTCCGTTTAAACATTGGATGAAGAGGCATAAAACCGAGAGTATGTCTACGAGGTAAGAAGGTTGTTTAGAAATCCATTAAAGGCTTGTGAAGCTGAAAGTTGTAGTTGGGTAACTAGGCAGGATAGAGGTAGAAAAAGCTGTTGAAGAGTCTTGAAAGTGCGACAGCGAGGTTTTGATTTGAATTAGATAAGGAATGATAACATGATTGATAAGATAAAAGAGCTTTGGAAAAAGTACGAAGAAATAATTGTATATTTGATTGTAGGCGGTATTACCACGGTGATTTCCTGGGCAGCCATGTTCTTTGTGAATATTGTAGTGTTTGGAAATCCTTTGCATCCCACTGCAGCGGAAAACTTGGTGTTGAGCACGGTCAATTGGACAGCGGGTGTAGCTTCTGCATACCCTATGAACCGTAAGTTCGTGTTCAAAAGCAAGGATCCGAATGTTTTCAAGGAATGCAGTAAGTTTGTAGTGTCACGTATTTCCACTTATATTCTGGATATTGTAGTGCGCCAGGTATTAGGCTGGGCAGGAGTGGACGTATTCGTTACCACCATTATTGCGGCGATTTTGGTTATTGTGGGCAATTATATATTGAGTAAATTGCTGGTATTCCGTAAGAAGAAATAGGCATGAATTTACTGAGTTGCAATGACAGGTTGTAGTGGAAGCTTGCCGGTGGAGCAGAAAGCTTGAATAGGACCTTGGTTGGCCGGCGGGGCAGAAACCCTGAATAGGAACTTTGGTTGGCCGGCGGGGTGGAAAGCTTGAACAGGAACCTTGGTTGGCCGGCGGGGCAGAAACCCTGAATAGGAACCTTGGTTGGCCGGCGGGGTGGAAACCCTGAATAGGAACTTTGACTAGCGGTTTCGGAAAAGTGGAGAAAAAGAAGTAGAATTACGTAAAAAGTATCTATGGAGAAAAAATTACTCTGTAGATACTTTTTTTGATGGAAAAATACTCTTTTTGTGTTTAAAATGACAGCTTGTAGGTCTATAGAAAAAAAGTTATTCGTGAGACCGCACTTTTTCGAAAAAGTGGTATCTGGGAGCAAAGTTTTTCTGCATAGACCGCATTCGCCTTCTTTTTTGCCCAAAATCAGACTAAAATGGCACAAAATGGATTCTGAAAGAGTAATTTTTCTGTATAGACCGCAAAGGAAATCCACAACCGAGAAATAAGTGCATTGCCGGGCCGTATGAGCACAAATCCGCTACAGGGCAAGAGCGTGTGTGTTGGAAATAGAGGTCCTCTGCGTGTTGGGAATAGAGGTCCTGTGCGTGTTAGGAACAGACGTCCTGTACATGTTGGGAATAGATATCTTGCGTGTGTTGAAAATAGACATCCTGTACGATTAGAAAATTACTTCTTCCGTCGAAAGGCGCCCGGAGAGCAGCCGATGTATTTGCAGAACTGGCGGCAGAAGTGTTCCACGTTGTGGTAACCGCAGAGCTCTGATATTTCCAAAATGGTGTTGGAGGTGTAAATCAGTCGTTCCTTGGCCATTTGGAGGCGGCCGGCGATAACATCATCCATGCAGGTCACACCGAACGTTTTTTTGTAAAGCAGGTGGAAGTGGCCGGTGCTTAAGTGTAGCTCTTCCGCTATTTGCGCCACATTCCAGTCCAGCTGAGGATTATCAAGGATGCGTTTGCGCAAAAGGGTCAGCTCGGTGGCGTGAGGCTCAGGTTGTGGCTTGGCAGAGTCCTGACGAAGCTTTAAAAACAGGGAATGTAGCAGATTGGAAATAATCAATTCACTGTCGGTCGAGGTCATGGAGGATTCCCAGGTGAGCAATTTGAACAAGTGGTGGCAATATTCCGGATCGGAAACGGGGAAGGGCCTGCCCATAACAGGAAAGTGGGACACAAAGGTCTCCGTGGTGGAAAAACGCAGCCAGTCATTGCGATAGACTTCCCGGCATGCTTTATAGTACACTTTTTGACCAGGGGCATAGAGGATGGCGCAATTGGCCGGAGCCTCTAAAAGCTCCCCGTCCACCCAAAACTGGGCAGGGGTGGTGACCAGCAACAGCAAGTAGCAGTTATCCAAAGGAAAATCATAGATAAAGTCAGCAGGATGCTCAGCGCTGTAACCAACAAAATGAATGGTATTCATGGTTTTTCAAATCTCCTTTATAAGTACAATATGAGAAAAGGTCAATTTTAAATTATTATATATCATTGTGATGTGTGGGGCAAGGGGGTAGTATTAAAGTAGAGTGTGGGAAGCGCCACGAGCCGGCAGTAGATAAGGATGCAGCACAGGGATGCGAGCCCGCGGTAGGTAAGGATGCAGTACAAGGTGTAAGCTAACAGCGAATAGGAGAAGGTTATGAAGCAAAGAGAAATTAAAATTCAAAAAGGTCAAACAGTTCCCTTTCACAATAATGTGGACTTCTGTGTGGGGACCGGACGCATGGGTCTGGCGTTGCAGCAGGAGTATCAGGAGCAGTTAAAGATGGTGCAGGAGGAAATTGGTTTCCGCCATATTCGTGGCCATGGGCTGTTTTGCGATGATATGGCTATTTATCATGAGTACGAAGAAAATGGTGAGACCAAGGTGGAGTACAATTTCACTTACTTGGATATGGTTATGGACAGTTATCGCAAGGTGGGACTGAAGCCTTTTTTGGAATTGGGCTTTATGCCAAGGAAACTAGCCAGCGGTACCCAAACCGTTTTTTATTGGAAGGGTAATACTACGCCGCCTAAGGATTATGATAAGTGGTGTGATATGGTGCAGGCACTTTTGCGCCACCTTATGAACCGTTACGGCAGGGAAGAAGTGCTGACCTGGCCGATTGAGGTGTGGAATGAGCCGAATTTACGCGGTTTCTGGGAAAATGCAGATATGCAGGAGTACTTTAAGCTATTTAAGCGTAGCTTCCTTGCGATTAAGGAAGTGGACCCGGCCTTTCGTGTAGGTGGTCCCGCAGTGTGTGGTGGTAGCGACGAAATCTGGATTAAGGGTTTTATGGAGTTTTGTCATACAGAGAAGCTGCCGGTGGATTTTGTGACCAGACATCATTATACCAGTGAGTTCCCCAAGCATCAGGGGCATTACGGATACATTAAGTTGATGGACCCGGAGGAAGGTTTTGCCAATTTGCAGACCACCAGAGATATTATTGACAGTTACCCTGAGTACAAAGGATTGGAGATACATATTACAGAGTTTAATACCTCTTATATTCCCAATGCGCCCATTCATGATACTAACGAAAATGCGGCGTTTATGGCACAACAGTTGTCACGGTTAGGAGAGGTGAATGAGTCCTATTCCTATTGGACTTTTGGAGATATTTTTGAGGAACAGGGAGTGCCGTACACACCCTTCCACGGCGGTTTCGGTTTGGTGGCAAATGGTTGTATTCCCAAGCCCACCTTTTGGACTTTTGCATTCTACAAAGAGCTGCAAAAGAAAGGTGGAAAGTGCGTGCACCGCGATGAGACTTGCGTAGTCATGGAGAAGCCGGACGGCAACTACCATGGAATATTGTGGAACCACCGGGCATGCGGCGTGCAGACCGGCCAAAACGTTGAGAAGGCTGGCACACAGACCGGCGGTGCTGCTATAGAGGTGACCGGAACACAAGCTAATGGCGGCCCCCTAGAGATATCCATAACTCTGCCTATGCAGGGCCAAGCGTCCCTATTATACAAGGTGGTGGATGAGGAATGCTGCAATCCTTTGAAGCTGTGGCATGATATGGGGGAACCGGCACATTTGAATGATGCGCAAAAGAAGTTACTGCGTATGGGCGCGGTGCCGGCAGTGAAGTCCGGACGCTTGGAGGCTGTGGACGGTCAGGCAACAGTAAACTTTGTATTGCAGGAAAACGCCGTAGTTTATTTTGAGCTGGCGGCAAATAAAATCATGCCGGACCGCGGTTATGATTACGAACGTGCCAAAGTAAGTGAGAGGGAGTAAAGGACGAGATTACAGATAAATAAGGCCCTTCTACCATGGTAGAAGGGCCATCACTATGTTCAAAATCTTACTACACCGTCACATGAATTCCTAAAGAATCCCAATACTTACAGCTTCTGCACAAATTCCTAAAGAATCCCGGTGCTTACAGCTTCTGTACGAATTCCTTGGTCAGTCTGGCGCAGTCGTGGGCTGCCTTGAGCTCGAAGGTAGGATAGTCCATGTCGGCGCTGTCATCGGCCTTGTCAGAGATGGCACGGATGATAACGAAAGGAATGTGATTTAAGAAGCAAGCGTGTGCAATGGACGCACCTTCCATTTCAGCGCAGTCGCCTTGGAAATTGGCAATCAGGCGTTCCTTCACATCTTTACTGGAAATAAACTGGTCGCCGCTGACAACACGTCCAACGATAGCGTGCAGGTCCGGATTGACTTCCTCGCAAGTCTGCTTCGCCAGTTGCACCATGGTTTCGTCTGCCTGAAACTCCCGGGTGCCCAGCTGAGGAACCTCACCCAAAGCATAGCCGAAAATCGTTACATCCACATCGTGATGAATTACGTCCTTGGAAATCAAAATATCGCCGATGTCCAGCTTGGCATTCAAAGAGCCGGCCACACCGGTGTTAATTACATGAGTAACTTCAAACAAATCCACCAAAATCTGCACACATACGGCAGCATTAATCTTACCAATACCGCACTTCACCACCACTACATTGGTATCGCCTAAAGTGCCTTCTAAAAACTTCATGTTCGCCTTTTCTGTAGTAGAAGTCACATTCATCTGGGACTGCAGGGTCTCAACCTCCATCTCCATAGCTCCGATAATTCCAACTTTATTCATATGATTCACGGGGTGCCGCAGGCACCTCCTCCTTTAAAAATTTCAAATTCATGATTTATTATAGTATTTTCATGGTTATTTTTCAACTCCCTTTTCGGAAAAGTGTTCTCAATGTTTAGTCATATATAGTATGTAAACATAGGAATTGGGTATATGCAAATTTTATCTCTCCCCAATACCCAAAATTAAGGAGATTAATCAGGAGTTTTACTTGTTTTGAACTGGCTTTGGGTAAATAATGCAGGTTTTATATTCTTATACCCACATTCTGAGAATATTCTGGGTATTTTTTATATAAAAATTCCATATATGCCCAGAGTGCACTTTGCTCCAAGCGAACTTGGGTACGAGACACATAAATACGAAAAGGGAGTTTTCAACAATTTCTGAGAAAATATGTCTCCCATGCGAAAGTCCGGGGAATTTTCCGGAACGGATTGCAATTACAGCTTTGAGGAAAAATATGTCCTTTTAGAAGATAGGTGAATTTGATATAATAAAGAAGAGAGAAATTTGACGAAAAAGTGCGCGGCAGGCGCGGAAAGGAATTTTTATGAACAAAGAATTTTTATATACATTATTGGATAGTATGTCCGTTTCCGGGTACGAGATACCCTTGCAGAAAAAAGTAATGGAGGAAATGAAGCCCTACTGTGACGAAGTGCGCACCGACATGACCGGCAACGTGATTTGCGTGTTGAATCCCCAGGCGGATTTTAAGGTGATGCTGGCAGGGCATATTGACGAAATCGGTTTGGTGGTGACACACATTACCGAAAGCGGTTTGCTAAAGGTAGCCAAGGTGGGCGGCATCTACCCCCGAGTGTATCCGGGACATCAGGTAGTGGTGCATGGTGCAAAGGGACCGGTGTACGGCAGTGTGGTAAATTTGAGCTCCTATGACAAAAAAGAATTGAAGGACGAGGACCTGCTCATCGATATCGGCGCGCAGAACCGGGAGGATGCCCGCAAATACGTTCAGGAGGGCGATCCTATTCATCCAAACACCTACCATCAGGAGCTGTTAAACGGCTATTTAAGTGCCAGAGGTATCGACGACAGAGGCGGTGCCTTTATCATATTGGAGGCCCTGAAAAGAGCCAAAGAAAAGGGCTGTAGCATCGGTGTCTATGCCGCTACCACTGTGGGCGAAGAAACCACCATGCGCGGTGCTCATTGGGCAGGCAGCCGTGTAAAGCCGGATGTGACCGTCGTGGTGGACGTAACCTATGCACAAGACTATCCGGGCACCAGTCCTCAGGAATCCGGTGACGTGCAGCTAGGAAAAGGTCCGGTCATCTGCAACAGCTCCCTAGCTAATAAAAAGGTCAACGAACTGCTGAAATCCTGCGCCGACCAGGTGGACAAACCCTACCAGGTGGAAACCTTCATCGGACGCACAGCAACTGACGCGGACCGCATCCATTTCGCAGGGGAAGGCTTCGTGACGGCACTTTTGTCCCTGCCCCTTAGATACATGCACTCGCCCAGCGAGGTGTGCCATTTGGAGGATGTGGAAAGTGCCATTGAGATATTGGCGGAGTTTTTGTGCAGTATTGATGCAGGGGTGAGTTTGGACCCGTTTGACTGCCCTGACGTTTTATAAAGTCGGCATACGTAAAGGGCATGCAGACATACTGATTTTATCCTTTAAGACATGCAATCCGCAGTCGGTTAAGTAGTCCTGCAAAATAGGCAGGGACTGGGAAGAAGTAGGTCCGATAATGATTTCCCCTACCAGGTCGGACAAATGCATGCTCAGTTTGCCGCACATACGGTTTAAATCCAAGGGATAGTACTTTTTGATGCGGCCCTCAGAAACGTGATATTTGGGTTCGATAGCAAACTCGTTGGAAATAAACGGAGAAACAACCAAACGGAATTCGCGCTCACTGGCAAAAGAAGGATGTTTAAATGCTGCCGACTGTACCCACGCATCATTCATTAAGTTTTGCAGTTGCGGTAAGTTTTCTGTCAGATCCTTGGTCTCCGTAATCAGATTTAAGAACGCATCTACCAACCAGTGTTCACGCATATCTGCCTGATAATATACTTCTTTTAAGAATACAGAGCCTGCAATCATTTGTTGCAGTATATCTTCGTGGAAAGCGATGCAAACCCCTTGTCCTAAGTGCCCGTAACGTTCCCATTGTGCAGCATCATCTCTATATTTGGAAAAACAAGCAGCGTAAGCAGAGTAATGAAATTCTTTTTCCAATTCTTTCTGAAAGAAAATCTCTGCCAAAAGCCCTTTCTCACTTTCACCGTCTGCACGCAGTTTCTCTATTACCGCATTGCAGATACCATGCATAAATAAGCGCATTTCTGCGGCGTCGTTCATATTTAAAATGTTATTCAGTCGCAGTTCTGCGCATCGAATAATGCCATTAAATGCAGCAAAATCAGTATAGTGATATAACATAAATTACCTCCATAAATCGGCTAAATTAGTAACAGCGCATACCAAAGCATTGCGTTCGTCTGTTTAAATAGAGTGACGTACACTTTACATCATTATTGTAGTACAAATTAGGGGAAAAGGCAAATGGAGGTGCGCAATAGAAGAAAAGGAAGATGAAAAAGTTTAAGATGGACTATTACAAAATGAATGCAAAGGAGGAAGCATATGTTTGGCAAAAAGAAGCCGGCACCGCCGGAGATAGAATTCAACAAGGAAACCCAGCGTGCGGTCATCAAGTGCTCCATCTGCAACGGGGAGCAGGTGGCAGGCTTTAAAGATATCCAGACCGGACACTTCACAGAAGTGATGCTCATAAAGAGCGAGAAGGATTTGGAAGTGTTTAAGAGGGTGTATGGCGCGGAGAATGTGGGGAAGGAGTATTAGGGGGAGAGAGAGAAATTTCGCCGGAAAACCTATACGTAATAGTGTAGAAATATTGTGGTTTTTGGGGGATTGTGGTATGATTTGACTATGGATGTCGTTAAACAAAATAATGATGAAGTATCTGACAAATTTATTCTTTTAAAATATATTGGTGTGAGTAAAAGTAGTAGGCAGCTTAATGCTGCCCATTACTTATGTATGTTGAATGTTGTTTGTGTTGTTTTTATCAAAGAAGGATAGGTCAAGAATAACATTTTGTCCGTCAAATAAGAGAAAAGGATTGTCAACAAATTTGACTTCTTTCAAATATGTGTCCTTGAAAGATACTGAAGAGACGAGGTTGGTGGCTCCCCATCCGCATCCATCTCCCCATTCTAAAATGATTGAAAAGCCGTAATTAACATTAGCATTTCCAGTAAGAAAATGATGCAATGTGTGTATAACTGTATTAGCATCGGCAGGAAGAGCGTAACAAGGGTATACTGGATAACCTAAAAGCATACTGAGGAAAGGTTCTTCGATTTCTCTTTGGTTAATAGAGAGAGATGCAGTTATTTTAAAAAATTTATCCTTGAAGATAAAATATGTGTTTTCTAAATTTATTAATATATTTTGAAAGGTTTGAATAATTATTTTTTCGGAGTTGGATTTTATTTCAAAGGGGTTGCGATTATTAACAATATCTTTGTAAAGAGATTTCATTAAGCAGGCTTCACCTCTTTGAGCTACTTGTTCATTGAGTAAATCTCGTAGAAGGGATTTATCCATTGGAAGTTGCATATGTTCAGAGGAATATGTGTCCGCTAGAAGAGGAAATTCGTGAAGACACTTTTTCTTAAATTTTTGTATTCCAAAGACTTTTTCATTTAATGTTAATTTTTCAAAATGTTCATAGAGAATTTGGGATAAAATATTTGTGTATATACGCCGAGTGATATATTTGGCAAGAGTTATATTTGTGGAGAGTTTAAATATATCTCGTATATGGGTAAGGGAATATCCCAAATTGTTTTCTAACTGGGCATAGATTTCTGCTTTGGTTAATAACAGTGAGGTAGAAAGTATTTGTTCGAGAGAATCGATGACATTACAAGCTAAATTAAATAAGGTGTTTGGAGACATTTTAAATGTGTTCATAGTATTTATTTACATAATCCTTTCTTTTTGATGCTTTTATTATATTACTATTAGAGAACTGATTTTGAGGAATTTTTTTGGGCGGAAATTTTATGATTTACATAACAAGGAAGCATTGAGAAGATGAAAAAAAGATAACATACACATGGGGAAATTATATGACAAATGAAATGATAATTGCGATTAGTAGTGCAATAATAGGTGCAATTGTAGCTGGAATTATTACGCTGTTCTTAGACAAGCGAAAAGAGAAGAGAGAGGATAAGAAAGAAAAACAAAAGGAAAGGGAAAAAATATATGAACAACGTCCGGAATTGAAAATTGTTGATTATAAAGAATATCTAAGTCGTCCGGGGCACAAACTAAAAAAAGAATGTGATATTAGTGTGTTTATGACGAAAATAAAGAGTGTATCTGTCGAGGATGATATAGTGACTGTGCATTACAATAAAGAGTTCTTCAACGAGGAAGAATGGTGTTGCGTGATATTTGAATTCATGAATGTGGGAAAAACAGACATTCAGTGTATTAGTCCGATATGTACATACAAGAAGGATACGATGCTTTGCAATGTAAAAGAACATCAAATGATTTTGGAACACGGTTTATTGAGCTATTCAACGTCGTATGATAGGAAAATACGTGTTGGAGAGTCCTTTACAATGAGAATATGCTATCATAAGGACTGCATCGTCACTGGATTGATTTCTGCAATTATGGTTATGGGGATAGAAGACTGTAATAATAGATTTTGGGAGCAACCCTTATTTGCTCCGAATGACAAAATATATGATGCAAAACAAATATCATATAAAGAGTATAGAGAAGAGTTACTGACAGATGCTGCGGTTGAGTGTTTCAAAAAGCCATGGCTTTGGTAAGAAGGGGAGAAATCTCGAGAAGTTGGAAATGCTTATAGAAATATATAGTGTAACAATACAAAGGAGGCATGAGAATGAGTAACTTTACATTTCTGGAAACTCATTGGAGTGATTTGGCAAGATTAGGTGACTTGGCAGAGAAGTATGTATATTCAGATCCAAATACATCTATCATTAAGCAGGGTATGCTTGCAGAAGTTATGGTTAAATATATGCTTGCTTATGATGGTATTAAAGAACCGGAGTACGACAATACCCATGCCAACCGAATTAGATTATTAAAAAAGAAGGACTTACTGCCTTTTGAGATTAGTAATACACTTTATATCCTAAGAAAAGACCGTAACGATGCGGCTCATAATGGCACGGACGAAGCAGAGCGCGCTATCAATAATTTACCGCTATTATATGAACTTTGCGTATGGTACATGCAGACTTATGGTGACTATAATTACCAACCAGTAGGTTATATGCCACCGATTGATTTGACCGTAAGCCTTGATGATTTAGAGCGTGAGAATCGTGAGCTGGAAGAACGTAATAAAACATTACTTCTTGAATTACAGCAGATTCAGAAGTTCGGTAAAGCAGACAATGCGCGTAGAACTATTGCGTACAAAAATGCAGCGAATGTAAAACTTTCAGAAGCACAGACGAGAGAACTTATTGATGAACAGCTTCGTAAGGTAGGCTGGGATGCAAACACGGAAGAGATCCGCTATTCTAAAGGTACAAGACCGACAAAGGGGAAGAACCTTGCGATTGCGGAGTGGCCAACTGATTCCAAAACTGGTAATGGTGGCTATGCAGATTACGCACTTTTTATTGGGGAGAAGTTGGTAGGCATTATCGAAGCCAAAAAGAAACATACGAATATCTCATCTGTGCTAGACGGTCAATGTAAAGACTATGCTAAGATGATTAAGGCAGAGCATGATAAATATGTGATTAAGCAGTATGGGGAATATAAAGTTCCGTTCCTTTTTGCGACCAATGGCAGAGACTATATTAAGCAGTATGAAGAAATGTCAGGTATCTGGTTCTTGGATACCAGACAGCAGTTTAATACGTCCAAGGCATTATCTGGATGGCCAAGTCCTCAAGGAATGGAGCAGGATTTGGAGAGGGATATTGTAGAAGCAGACAAGCAACTTGCGGCTACGGGATATGAACTGTTAGAGGACCCCAATGGTTTAGGACTGCGTTATTACCAGATAGAAGCAATTCAAGCAGCAGAACAAGCGATTGCAGAACATAAAAATACAGCTTTGCTTGCTATGGCAACTGGTACAGGTAAGACCAGAACTGTGCTTGGTATGATTTACAGATTCTTGTCAGCTAAGAGATTTAAAAGAATCTTGTATCTGGTAGACAGAACAGCACTTGGCGACCAAACCATGGATACCTTTAAAGAAGTAAAGTTGGAAGATTTAAAGACACTTAATAAATTGTATGATATCAAAGACCTTGGAGAGAAGGACTTTGAAAAGGATACCCGTGTTCATATTGCTACGGTTCAGAGTTTAGTAAAACGTATTCTCTACAATGAATCCGACACCAGCTTAGGTGTATCTGATTATGATTGTATTATTGTAGATGAGGCTCACCGTGGTTATATCTTGGATAAAGAAATGGGTGAGGATGAATCCCTTTATCGTAATCAGGATGATTTCCGCAGTAAGTATAGAGCAGTAATTGACTACTTTGATGCTGTTAAAATTGCTCTTACAGCTACACCAGCCCTTCATACAACAGAAATTTTCGGTAAGCCGGTATATTCATACGACTATCGTACAGCGGTTGTAGATGGCTATTTAGTAGATCATGATGCACCTCATATTATTAAAACAAAACTGAGTGAAGAAGGTATTGTATTTGAAGCCGGAAGTACAGCTCCGATTTATGATCCTGTTACAAATACGATTATCAACAGTGATGAGCTGGAAGATGACCTGAAATTTGAAGTAGAAGACTTTAACCGTAAGGTCGTAACCAAGGGATTCAATGAGACTGTCCTTGCTGAGATTGCGAAGGACATTGACCCTAACGAAAAGGGGAAAACTCTTATTTTTGCAGTGGATGATGCTCATGCTGATATGATTACTCAGATACTGAAAGATTACTATTCGGAGCAGGGTATCAGTGAAGAAGCGGTAATGAAAATTACCGGTTCCATTGAGAATGGTAATCCCGTGAAGATAAAGGAAGCTATTCGTAGATTTAAGAATGAGACCTTCCCGAATATAGTTGTAACGGTTGATTTATTGACCACAGGTATTGATGTAGAAGAAATTGTGAATTTGGTATTTCTTCGTAGAATTCGCTCTCGAATCTTATTTGAACAGATGCTTGGACGAGCTACAAGGTTGTGCCCGGATATTGGTAAGACTCATTTTGAGATTTATGATGCAGTAGGTGTATATAAAGCACTGGAACCTGTATCAAACATGAAACCTGTTGTGGCAAATCCAACTACTACATTTGATGATTTGATAGATGGTATTGACAGCTTAGAATCTGATAAAGCCAGAAGAAATCAGGTGGATATCATCATTGCTAAGATTCTTAGAAATAAGAATAAGATGACCGATGAATTCAGAGAACACTTCAAGTCTTTAGCGGGAGGAGAATCACCGGAGAGTTTTGTAGATAATCTTCGTAATATGCCTATTGATAAGGCTGTTGAAACGGTAAAAAAGAGTCGAGATGCTTTTGCCTATGTTTGTGGCGTTCGTCAAGAGAGGCCAAAGTTTATTAGTGATGCAAAAGATGAAGTAACAAGCCATGAGAGAGGTTATGGAGATGCGACAAAGCCAGAGGACTACCTGAAAGAGTTTCGTGATTTCATCGACACCCATGTCAATGAGATTGCAGCCCTTAATATCGTGGCAACCAGACCCAAAGAACTTACGAGACAGTCATTGAAAGAATTGAAGCTGATTCTTGATAGAAACAACTTTAGTGAAACCAAACTTCAGACAGCATGGAAAGAAATGACCAATGAAGATATTGCAGCGGATATTATTAGTTTTATTCGTCAAAAAAGTATTGGCGATGCGTTGATTAGTAAGGACGAGAGAATTCATAATGCGATTGTAAAAACAAAGAAAGCTCATCCAGAACTTAGTAAGGTACAGATGAACTGGTTAGATCGCATTGAGGCATATCTGTTGAAAGAGGTCGTGCTGAATAAGGAATCATTTGATGCACCACAGTTTAAGATTAAAGGCGGTTACACAGCAGTAGATAAGGCATTTGGCAACAAACTGAATGCAATAATTGACGAAATCAATAATAATATGTACACCGCATAATGAATGGAGAATATTATGACTAATGCTGAAATTGTATCAAAATTATGGAATCTTTGTAACGTACTCCGTGATGATGGAATCACTTATCATCAGTACGTAACAGAGCTCACATACATTTTGTTCTTAAAAATGGCTAAGGAAACAGGGGCAGAAAAGAACATACCAGAGCAGTATCGTTGGGATGTGCTTAAGGTAAAAGAAGGTATGGGGCTTAAGAGATTCTATGATGAATTGCTTCGTGAATTAGGCGATAATGGTAAAGGTCGTGTACAGGAGATTTATCAGGGAGCAAGAAGCAATATTGAAGAACCGGCCAATCTTAAGAAAATCATTACAAATATTGATGAATTAGACTGGTATTCTGCAAAGGAAGAAGGCCTTGGTAACTTATATGAAGGTTTATTAGAGAAGAACGCTAATGAGAAGAAGTCTGGTGCAGGTCAATATTTTACCCCTAGAGTACTTATTGATGTCATGACAGAGCTTATCGCACCACAGCCAGGGGAAAGATGTAATGACCCTGCGTGTGGTACATTCGGATTCATGATTGCGGCTGACCGATACGTAAAAGACCATACCAATGACTTGTTTGATTTGTCAGAGGAAGAAGGTGTATTCCAGCAGAAGGAAGCATTTACAGGCGGTGAGCTGGTGCACGAGACACATAGATTAGCTCTTATGAACGCTATGCTTCACGATATCGAAGGAAAGATTTATTTATGTGATACCTTGTCTAACCAAGGTAAGATAATGAATGGATTTGATGTTGTGCTTACCAATCCGCCGTTTGGTACTAAGAAAGGTGGAGAGCGTGCAAACCGTGATGACTTTACATTTCAGACGAGCAACAAACAGTTAAACTTCTTACAACATATATACCGTTCCTTAAAGACTAATGGTACTGCAAGAGCGGCGGTAGTATTACCTGACAATGTATTATTTGCTGATGGTGAAGGTGAGAGAATTCGTGCTGACCTTATGGATAAGTGTAATCTACATACGATACTTCGTCTGCCTACAGGTATTTTCTATGCACAGGGCGTTAAAACAAATGTATTATTCTTTACCAGAGGTACTACTGATAAGGACAATACAAATGAAGTGTGGTTCTATGACCTTAGAACAAATATGCCATCATTTGGTAAAACAAATCCATTAAAACACGACCATTTCAAGGATTTCATTACAGCTTATACAGCAGATGACCGTCATGCAGTACAAGATGAAAGATGGAATGTGTTTACTAGAGAAGAACTTGTTGGTTCATTAGATAAAGGATTGATACGTGATGAGTCAGTATTGGATTACGATGATTTACCAGACCCTATTGAAAGTGGCGAAGAATGTATTGCACAGTTAGAAGAAGCCGTAGACCTTCTTATGAGTGTGGTAAAAGAGCTTAAGTCTCTGGAAAGTTCAGAGGTGTAATATGGCGAAAGCAAAGAAGAAAGAGGCGTTGTCGCTGGAAGAGATGCTAGAGCAGGCGTTGGTGCCAGTGGATGAACAACCATATGAGGTGCCTGAGAATTGGTGTTGGGTTAAACATAATAGTATTTTGGATATTTCAGGAGGCTCACAGCCGGCAAAATCACACTTTATTTCTGAACCAGCAGAAGGATACACGCAATTGTATCAAACTCGTGATTATGGAGAGAATCCTGTTCCAGTTTATATCCCTGATAAATATGCAACAAAAACAACAAAAGAAGGAGATATTCTCTTGGCACGCTACGGTGGTTCTTTAGGAAAAGTTTTTAGAGCACATGAAGGAGCATATAATGTTGCATTAGCGAAAGTAATAAAATTGTACCCAGAATTAATTGATGATGAGTTTTTATTCAAATATTATTTAGCACAGTTTTATCAAAATTTTTGTATAAAGGCGAGCAGCGGAAGAAGTGCTCAGGCAGGCTTTAATAGAGAAGATATGGATAGTATACCGTTTCCTTTGCCACCATTAGCAGAGCAGCAACGTATTGTGGAGCAAATTGAAAGTTTGTTTGCAAAGCTGGACGAGGCGAAAGAGAAAATTCAAATAACGGTGGAGGATGCTGAAAGAAATAAATCCGCGATACTTCAGGAAGCATTTACTGGAAAGTTAACAAGTGAATGGAGAAGTGAGAATAACTATACAGATAATGAATGGAAAAGTGTTACATTAGGAGATGTCCTCGTTCCTGTCAAAGATAAGTATGAACCCAACGGTAATATTAAATTGAACATACCATATATCGGTTTGGAACACATAGAAAAAGGGAAAGGAATATGTTCCCAAGGGTCGCCAGATGAAGTTAAAAGTTTAAAGACATTATTTAAAAAAGGTGATTTGTTATATGGAAAATTGAGACCATATCTAAATAAGCATGATGTGGCTGAATTTGATGGTATGTGCTCTACAGATATATTAGCATATAGAGCTGATAATGTAATAACAGCTAAGTATATGAATTATTTGCTAGGCACGATAAACTTCATGGAATATGCAATGGAGCATTCTAGTGGTATAAATTTGCCAAGGACATCAGAAAAAGCAATTTCGGCATATAAGATGAAGATATCCAGCATTGCGGAACAGGAAGAAATTGTAAGAATACTAGATACGGTTTTAGAAAAGCAGGATACTATTATCAGTAGTTGCAAGAACGTATTAGAACAAATAGAGCTGATGAAGAAGTCTATTCTTGCCAAAGCGTTCCGTGGGGAACTTGGTACTAATAATCCTGATGAAGAATCTGCGGTAAAATTATTAAAGCAGATAATTGCAGAAAATTTGTAAGGAGAGATGCAAATGGGATACATTTATATAATGACGAATCCAGCTTTACACGATATGGTAAAGATTGGATACGCTACCGATGTTGAAATAAGAAGACAGCAGTTAAGTACAACGGCATTACCTTATGAATACGAGGTGTATGCTACTTATGAAACATCTGGAAATCTTGAAGATAAGAAGCTTCATAGGATGATTGATAATCTTAATCCTGATTTAAGAGTATCAAAGAATAGGGAATTTTTTGTGATGTCACCAGAAGATGCTTATGAACTATTGGAAACCATCGCAATTATTAGTGGTTCTCAAGATAAGTTAAAAAGATTGAAAGATGTTAAAAAACAAACTTCTACACAGATTATTAGAAGACCAGCAATTAATTTTTACAAGTGTGGTCTTAAAGATGGAGACGAGCTGGTTTGTACGGAAGATTCTAATATAGTTGTTGTTATTAAAGGTGAGCGTAAGGTTTTATATAATAATGAACTTACATCATTAACTGCAATAATGAAGAAAGTAAAGGGTTATACTATTGCTGGTCCATCATACTTTACATACAAGGGTGAATCACTTACTGATATCGCAGAGAGAACCCAGTGGAAAAATTAGTCAATAATTATAACAAATAGGAGCACACCCCATGATAAAACCAATCACCAAAAACATAATCTTCTTATCACAAAAATCAGAACCTGCCACGAAAGCAGACCTTTCCATAGGTTATGACCTGATGGATACCCTGCGTGCCAATCGGGAGCATTGTGTGGGTATGGCGGCCAATATGATAGGCGTGAAGAAGAATATTATTATTGTGAATATGGGCATGATGGATGTGGTGATGTTCAATCCGGTGATTGTGAAAAAGGATACGCCCTATGAAACCGAGGAAGGATGTTTGTCCCTGGTGGGGGTGCGTCCTACCACTCGTTATCAGAATATTGAGGTGGAGTATTTGGACTTCGGATGGAACAAGAAGCGGATGAAGCTCACGGGGTGGACGGCGCAGATTTGTCAGCATGAAATCGATCATTTATCAGGGAGAATTATTTAAACTCACAGGCGGGTGTTTTACCCGCCTTTTCACATCCCTGCGTACTCATACTACACATTTTCTTGCGTGTTCAGCGTCTACACACTTATATCTACGCACTCATCCCCCACGCATCGCCTTCCACTACGATGATCTCCTCCATCTTCACCTGAAACAAGAAAGCCAGTATCACCAAATTGTCAATGGTGGGCAGGCACATGCCCCGCTGCCATTTGTAGATGGCCTGGGGGGAGGTGAAGCCGAAGGCTTCCTGGAGGTCGCGGACGGAGAGGCCGGCGCGCTTGCGTAGTTCGGTGATGTTTTGGCCGGTCTTGATTAGGTTTATGTTGATATTTAGGATATTGTAATACATGGCAGGTCCTCCTGTTCTGTGAATGAAAGTTGGTTGCGTGTAGCAAAAGCAGTGGTCGGTTTTACCAGTTGCCGGTCAGGCTGATTTC
Source organism: Acetatifactor sp. (assembly GCA_045634745.1). GTDB lineage: Bacteria > Bacillota > Clostridia > Lachnospirales > Lachnospiraceae > Acetatifactor. The sequence continues at coordinate 56,051 of JAZRAX010000004.1, forward strand.
GCTCAGGTCGAAGTCCTCGTCCTCAGTCCGGTAAGCACGGTCAATCAGATCCCACAAAAGATGTAGTTCGGATTCGCGGCTGCCATCTTCCTCAAAGGCTAGGTATTTGGCCTGCACGAAGCCGGTGTAGTCGCCACCGTCTTTGGGGAAACGTTTGCACCAATCCATGATGTGGAGCATGATACCTTTTTTGCCCTGATATATGACGGGGGCTATATGAAACTGAGAGTCCAAGTCGCCGGAGAAGATATAGGAGTTCTTTTGAAGCTCCGCATTCTGCACCAGGCTGCAATCCCGGTCAATGTGCGGCAGAAACATGGGATGATCTCCGGAAAGGACGGTATAGGCGTCCTGATAGTGGACGTCGAACACGTCCATCATCTGTACGGGACGTTTGTTATGTGTGTAATCAAGCAAGGTGATTTCGGCGCGGAAGTCATGCTCCTTGCGTAAGAAATCCAGTGCTCCGTTGATAATTTTCTTTAATGCGCTTTCGTCAATAGTAATGCGGTGTTTTCTAAACATATGTGTTCCTCCTCCGGATGGTTGTGTGTGATAATGTATTTGCTGTTCTTGAGGTTACTTTAGCACAAAAGAAAAAAGATGTCTGTACGATATGAGTATCGTTCGTTGATACCAAAACCAGACATCTTTTTATTATTCTTCTAATTCATCCATCCAATCCGGACCCTGTTCCAATGCACGTTGATACTCGGCCATTATGAACTGTTCCATGATTTCCTCTTCCGACATGCGTATACAGTTTGTTTGACGCGCCATATCATCATAGAGGGAATCCAAATCTTCATGTTTAAAATAATAAATGTACAAGAGCATGGCTACATACCACTCATAAGAGGTCATAGTCAGCTTAAATTCGATTTCTTTAATGATATTATTTTGTACAAGGAGGCGGTCGCTATTCCATGTCAGGACATCTTCAATCCGTTTAATGTATTCCGATTCCTTGCTTTTATTGAGGGAAACCTTATCCTCGAATTGCCGCATTTTCTGCAAGTTCAGAGGAATGATTTGGTAGAAGCCGGCCAAGTGTTTGTAAATCCGGCTATACCAGCTGATATCGGGAGTGCCGAAGCCCTTTGGGGGAAAGCCTATAAAGGTATCTCCCTCCAGTTTTTTTACCAGTTGGGTACGTTGTTCTTCTGTCATCCTGCGGAAAAGTCTGATACCGCAGGACAATGTATGAGGATAGTAAGACTGCTCATATTCCATAACACAGTGCGGAGTAAGGTCGTCATAAAATAATACAAAATGCTCCAAAATCAAATCCCGTAGCTTCTGCGGAAGGGAAAGGGCATAGGCATAAAAGGGCCCCCGCTCTTCCGTTACACCATGTATTTCGTGAAATTGTTCCCAAAAGCAGGCATTTCCGCCGCGTTCTCCCAAAATCAATTGCTCCAGATATACGGCAGTGGAAAAATGTCCTCCGTTTAGAAGTCCGTTTTGGTAGCATTGGTTGCGGAAGTAGTTCAAGATGGCGTACTGAGTCTGGGTGTTAGGCTTGTCGGTATCGCTTAAGCAAGTATAGTGGCTGATGTTTTTCTGGTGTATGCCGATAGCACTTGCCAGTGTCCGTTGCGTCACTTCTCCCTTAAACTCTTTTAAAAGGGAGTTTAACAAGGGAACGAACTTTTCCGGCACCATGAACTCGTATGCGCCAAAGGTGGATTTGTCCGCAATAAATGCAGCAATAGCCTGTCTCGTTTCCTTGCAGGGGCGGGTATCCTCCTGCACATAACGGCTGATGGTTCTGGGGGTAACCCCCACAGCCTTCGCCAGTTCCTCTTGGCTGATATGAAGTTGTTCCAAACGCTTTTGCAGCGCCTCTCCATAGGAGAGCTTTTGACCGTAGCCTCGGATAGTTTCGCTCATAATTTACTCCGGATATACTAATCTGCTTTCGTCAATAGTGTACAGTACATTATCTAAATAACGTTTTGCCAGCCAGTTGGCCATACCTAAGTTCATGTCCAGGTAGTTGCCGCAATCCTTGGCAGAGGCGCCCGGAACCGCGTCCTTAAAGTCGCGGATGAATTCATACATCTCAATCATCAGGGGTACGATGTCCTTGGATGCATAATCTCCGGCTAGCAGCAGGTAAAAACCGGTACGACAGCCCATGGGTCCGAAATAAATGGTCTTCTCCTTATACTCAGGATGGTTACGTAAAAAAGTAGCCGCCAAATGCTCGATGGTGTGCATTTCTGCAGTGTTCATGACCGGCTCCTCGTTGGGGCTGGTCATACGCAAATCAAAGGTGGTAATGGTTTCCGCACCTACCTTATCCTTGCGGGACACATATACACCCGGCTGTAATTTAATATGATCAATGGTAAAGCTTGCAATTTTTTCCATGGTTAGAATTCCTTTCTTGTGGTTGGTGGAAACCTTAACTATTTCCTCACCCATAAGTATATACCATTTTGGAATTATAACAAAGCAAAAATTATAGTATTTTTGTGAAATTATCTGTATTATCTTGAAATTTTCTTACAAAAAGGATATAATCAAAGAAAACTTATATAGCAAAAAATTACATTACATAGGAGGGCTCTAAAAATGGGTAAATTTGTTGTTAAAGAAACGAATACCGGTGTTAAGTTTGACTTAAAGGCTGGTAACGGCGAAACAATCGCTACTTCTGAAGTATATTCTTCAAAGGCTGCTTGCGAAAACGGTATCGAATCTGTTAAGAAGAACGCACCTGTAGCTAACATTGAAGATCAGACCGTAGAAGGTTTCGCAACTGAGAAGAATCCGAAGTTTGAAGTGTACGCTGATAAGGCTGGTGAATTCAGATTCCGTTTAAAAGCTACCAATGGTCAGGTTATCGCTACCAGCGAAGGTTACAAGTCTAAGGCAGGCTGCATGAACGGTATTGAATCTGTTAAGAAGAATGCGCCGGAAGCAGAAGTTGTTGACGCTGAATAATTCATTTAGAGGAGAATCCCTTGTGGTCTTTGCTGCAAGGGATTTATTTTTTCGAGTCTGCGGATGGCGCGCAGGAAAGGATACCATGTTATATTTGTCGAGTTTTTCATTCCCCAATATTGAACAGGAGTATGATTTTGAGTTTCGTCAGAAGCATACCTGCTATGATACGTATTACCCTTTCCGGATTTTGTCCAAGCATCATTTGGAAAGGCTGGATTTCGAGCCCGTGACCATATTGTACGGTGGGAACGGCTCCGGCAAGACCACGGCTTTGAACGTGATTGCAGAGAAGCTGGGACTTAAAAGAGAGACCTTGTACAACCGGTCAAATTTTTTTGAGGATTATACGGCGCTTTGTGACTATGAGGTAGAGCGCAAGGTACCTTTGGACAGCCGGATTATTACCAGTGATGATGTGTTTGATTTTATGTTGAATCTGCGTAGCATCAATGACGGTATTAACTTGAAGCGTGATGAACTTTTTGATGAGTATTATGATTTGCGCAATAAAAGTTTTCAGATGCGTTCCATGGAGGACTACGAGCAACTGAAGAAGGTAGTGTCTGCCCGCAGCAAGACCAAGTCCAAGTTTATTAGAGAGCAGGTGCAGGACAATGTACGCGAGCATTCCAACGGGGAAAGTGCCTTTTTGTACTTTGCGGAGAATATCCGGGAAAATGCTTTGTATTTGTTAGATGAGCCGGAGAATAGTCTGTCCCCTGCCAAACAGCAGGAGCTTTTGAAATTTTTGGAGGATTCGGCGAGGTTTTTCGGGTGCCAGTTTGTCATTGCTACCCATTCGCCCTTTTTGCTTTCCATGAAGGGCGCCAAGATTTATGACATGGATGAGGACCCTGTGGATGTAAAGCATTGGACGAAGCTTGGAAACGTAAGGGAGTATTATGACTTTTTTAAGTTACATGAGAGGGAGTTTGAGCGGTAGCATTTGTCCGTGCAGAGGATGATAGGAAATCGTTGGAGTGAAACGGTAGATTCCGCCGGAAAGGGCCATATAAAAGGTGGGGTAAAGATTCTCGTCAGTCCGGTCGATACATATATAAACTACAGATTTTCGTGCAAAAGGATTTGCAGAGAAAGAACAGGGATGTCAATATGTTAATGATAGCAGGAACCATTCGTCAAAATGTGCAAATGGCCACCATGAATACTTTGATTGAGGAGAAGAAAACCAAGGGTTTTGTGAAAAAGCAGGAGGAAATGACGCCTGAGGAGCGCATGCTGGAGCAGTTTAAGGAGCAGGCGGCGCAGAACAAAGAAGCAGAGTATACCAATGGTATTGCCAATAAGGTTATGTCCGGCGAGAAGCTGTCCCCGGAGGAAATCGAGTATTTGCAGAAGAAGAATCCGGAGTTACTGAAGAAGTATCGGGAGATGCAGGAGGAGATGAAGGCTTATGAGCGTCAGCTTCGTAACTGCAAGACCAAGGAAGAAGTGGAGCGCGTGCGCGTGAACAAGATTAATGGCTATTTAGCGCAGGCAAAGAGCGTTTCCAACAATCCGGTGATTCCTAAGGGGGAGAAGAAGGCCATTTTGGAGGAAATCATGGCGCGCCTGACCAATATGGAAAAGGTGCACATGAAGTTTGTCAAGAGCGTGGAATATAAGGAACTTCCCAAGGAGCAGGAGATTGCCAAGGAACGTGCAGAACTGACCAGTGAACGTCAGGAGGCTGCTACGGAGATGTTGAAGGAAGCCGGTGAGAAGCAGGAGGAAATCTTAGAGGAGTCGCAGGACGAGACTGCAGAGATACTGTCCCGGGAGGAAAGATTACCTGGCGAGGAAGTAAAACCTAGTAAGCCGGAGCCTGACGACGATATTGCCAAGAAAGCCATGACCTTGATTCAGTCTGCCCTAACAAAATTAAGTGAACATTCCTACTCCAATACCGGCGGTAGTGTGTCCGTAGATTTGGACCAAGACACCGGTAAGAGAATTGATATAAAACGATAAGTTACTTATTTTAATCTGTATTTAACGTGCTTTGGGTATAAATAAGCTATTCTGCACTGTAATACCCATAAAATCACAAATCTCTGGGTAAAAAGAATCGAAATTCTTTCATATATACCCAAACAGTCTTCTAAATACTTAATAATTGATATTATTTACCTGCTGTTTGGGTACTAAACCAGCAAAATCGCTTATAGTACCCAAATCGTAGCTTTCTATCAAAATTCAGCCGCTTCCTTTTCCCTTGGGGGCAGTAAATCTCAATTGCATGGGAGCAATAACCTCAATTGCTTGGGTGCAATCCACCCAAATTCCTTGGGCGTAATCCCCTCAATTGCCTAGGGATCAGGTTTTTGTTAGCTAGCGGTTATACACATTCTCCACCTTCAATCCCTCAATATGTCTGGAGTCGCTCATGATTTCGAAGCGTGGTGATACCAAACAGTCTTTATGGTCCGGAAAGGTTACTACGGTGATGCCGGTGTAGTTCGGACCCATAACGGAGCATACGAAAGGAAAGGGCAGATTAAATATATGACTTAAAATAGCTGCGGAGGCACCGCCGTGTCCGAAGGCTGCCACAGTGCGGTCGGTGGAGTGGGCTCCGGCTGCAATCGTATCTCCCTTAACACAATTGGAACTGTCAGATGGATTGTTCCGGCTTGTATTTCCACAAGCCCGATAGTACTTTCCTTCCCGCTTATATCCCAAGCTTTCCAACCAAGCGTCGGTGGCATCAGCTATCATCCGCACATCTGCAATCAATTTGTTATTCACAAAGGGTTCTTTTTCCTGCCAATCATTGTCTAATATGGATTCGTTATTCGCTACCATATGATCTACCGTGTCCCAAGGATGTCCATTAAAAATCAGTGGATGTCCATCCGTACTTCCCCAACTGATTTCCCGCATAAAGTCACATTTCACTATATCCAATCCCAGCTTACGGGCAACATAACCGGCAGTTTCATAGGCTCTGCCACAGGTGGAAGAGTAGATTTCTTCAATACCTTCCCCGGCTAGTCTTTCCGCAGCAGCTGCAGCGTGTAAATGTCCCAACTCAGTTAAACAATCCTTTTCATAGTTTGGATGTCCGTGTCTTACAAAAATGATTCGCATAGAGTCCTCCTTATCTAAATAGTGGTATGCGATAATGTATAAAAGGGCAGATGTTTTATCTGCCCTTTAAATTTAGATATGTACTTCCGTTTTTAACCAATCCAGAGCCTCTTCTACTGTAGCAAAGTGACCTTCCGTAATACCGGTCTGTGAGCGCTCGGTGTTTTTCTGAGCCTGCACTTTTAACATAATGGATTTGCCTTCTGCAAAAGCAAATGCTTTACAACCTGCATCCACGAATTTCTTGGTCATAGTAACCAATTCACCGCCTTCTGCGGGAGTCACGGGACTCATTTGAGAACAGTCGGCAATATAAGCCCAACCGGTAACTTTCCATGATTTTGCTTCAGCCAATACAGTTTCTGTCAGCCATTTTAATTCATCAATATTTGTTTTTCCCACACCTGCAGAAAGAACGATTCTTCTTCTGGGAATTACTTCAACGGATTGTGCACCATTTTTCTTTGCCATAATATCTACCCCTTTGCGATTTGTCTGTTATTTTGTGTCACAATCTAATAAAAGACTGTAATTAATTATACAACCAAGGAGAGTTGTCTGTCAATTGAAATGTGTGAGAATGTCCACGAGGATAGAAAACGCAATCACTATCAATGATCTTGTCCTTGACAATCCTCTGTGATGTTGGTGTTTTTGATAGTGTCCTTAATAATTGCTAAAGCCTGATTAGCCATCTTCCTGTTCATCATTTCAATTCTCATTTCGTTGTTGTATTCCATCTTTGTGTCCTCTCTTTCTCTTGGTTGCTTTACCTTATGTATTTATTATAGTTTATTTATGTTTTATATCAGTCGTTATAATGGTACATATACGAAAAGGTTTTGATAAATGGGAAATAAGATTATATTGCGTGAAAGATTTATAAAAGATGTTAAAAAGAAGTTGTTTTGTGGTATGCAGGAAGTAAAAAAGATGTTATACTGATGTTGCAAAATGGTACCATTCTGAAAGTACCATTTCAAAGAAGTAAAATGCTCTCTGAAAAGAGAAAGGTACCATTTAGGTACCAACTAAAGTGAATAAAAGTACAAAAAAAGAGAGAATAGATTTCTCTATCCTCTCCTTAAAAATCCTATAAAATCAAGGGATTTCGGCTTAGCCAAAGTATCTCTGAAGTAATCCCTCGAAAGCCTTACCATGTCTAGCTTCATCTCTAGCCATTTCATGCACGGTGTCATGGATAGCGTCTAAGTTAAGAGCCTTTGCTCTCTTAGCTAAATCAAACTTACCGGCGGTAGCACCATTTTCAGCATCTACTCTCATCTCCAGGTTTTTCTTGGTAGAAGCAGTTACTACTTCGCCAAGTAATTCTGCAAACTTAGCAGCGTGCTCAGCTTCTTCCCAAGCTGCTTTTTCCCAGTAAAGACCGATTTCAGGATAGCCTTCTCTGTGAGCAACTCTGGCCATAGCCAGGTACATACCTACTTCTGAGCATTCGCCTTCGAAGTTAGCTCTTAAATCCATCATAATATCTTCCGGTGCGCCCTGAGCAACACCTACTACGTGTTCAGCAGCCCATACCTTTTCACCAGCCATTTCATTGAACTTTTCAGCGGGAACTCCACAAACGGGGCACTTCTCCGGTGCAGCATCTCCTTCATGAACATAACCACATACACTACATACATACTTCATAATACATTTCTCCTTCTCTAATTGTTTTATTTTTTTGAACCAACATTGAAAACATTTTATGTTTTCGCGGTGTGTCGTATGACACGTTTCCCGACTATGCGGGTACATTATTCAGTTTTTATTTCTTCCATACAGTCTTCACACAGACCGTTGAAGTAAGTGATATGACCTGTAATTAAACCGTTAAACTTCTGACTCGCCACATCCATGACGGAATCGATGGCTTCCATTTCCAGGTCGATGACTCTACTGCAATGATTGCAGATAAAGTGATAATGCTTTGAGATGTCGGCGTCGAAGTGGTCCACGCCGTCTCCTAATCGTAATCGTTGAATCTCACCGATATCAGCCAGTAAAGTCAGGTTGCGATAAACGGTACCTAAGCTGATGTTTGGATTCTGCTGTCGTACATTCATGTAAACGACATCGGCTGTGGGATGGTCCTTACGACTCATTAGGAAGTCTTTGATCATCTCGCGTTGTTTGCTGTGTTTCAGTGTAGCCATTACCGCTCCTTTCTTCAAAATCAATATCAGTAACGATTACTAATTTTAATATAACAGATTTTTGCTAAAAGTCAATATCTTTTTGAGAATTTCTTTCAAAAAATTTTTTAGATTTTTTTAATACTAATATTTGGTAGTTTTTATACATGGAGGAAAGGAATGTGGTATACTTAATAGGAAAGAACTAAGGGGAGTGGCAGTATATGAAATTTAAAACCCGGTTAAGAATTACGCTTATAACAATTATCGTGTTGCCTTTGGTATTGACGGCCATTGCTTTTTGCTTTATCGGTGTGTTTCTTTTGAATTATCAGCAGGGACATAGCTTGCAGGATATGGATTACTCTTTGATTATGGAGGCGTTCCAGACATTTGCGGAAACTGCTGATGAGACCTATGATATTATTCTGGAGCAGGCGGATGAGGATATTACGAAGCTGGAAGATAAAAAATATCTACAGGAGCTGAATAAAAGTATTGCTAATAAGTCTGCATATATTCTGGTTCGTAAGGATAGCCAAATCTATTATGCTGGGAATCAGGATGCGGCAAAGAAAATCATGGATAAGCTTCCGGCCTTTGGCGACAAACCTATGGATGAGGATTCGGGATATTATTATAACGAGTTTAATAAATATGTAAAGCAATATGACTTTTACTTTAAGGATGGTTCCCAGGGTAGCATATTCGTCGTGGCAAAAATATCCGCGCTTATATCGAAGCCGTTATTAATTGATATGTTCATTGCCATTCTTATCATATTGATTTTTACCGGTGTCATGCTGACACAATGGATGCAGAAGAGTGTGTTTAAGCCGGTGGACGAATTGAATGTGGCCATGCAGAAGATTAAGGATGGTAACTTCGACTACATGCTACAGACGGATGTACAGGGAGAAATCGGTGATTTGTATCGTAATTATGAGGACATGCGTCTTCGTTTGAAGGAGACAACCGAGGAGAATCGCCAGCACGAGAAGAAGAATAAGGAGCTGGTCAGCAATATTTCCCATGACTTAAAGACACCGATTACCGCTATTAAAGGTTATGTGGAAGGTATTATGGATGGTGTGGCGGATACCCCGGAAAAGATGGATAAATATATCCGGACCATTTATAATAAGGCTATGGATATGGACCGTCTGATTAATGAGCTGACCATTTATTCCGGAATTGACAATAATAGGATCCCTTATAATTTCCACTGCATTAATGTGGCTGATTATTTCGGAGATTGTGTGGAAGAGGTTGGTTTGGATCTGGAGTCCAAGAACATTGAACTCAATTATACGGATTTGGTAGAGCCGCAAACGCAGATTATTGCGGATCCGGAGCAGATGAAAAAGGTAATTAACAATATTATCAGCAACAGTGTGAAGTACATGGACAAGCCACGCGGAGTAATTGATATACGTATTTTGGATGAGGTGGATGCGGTACGTATTGAGATTGAAGATAATGGTAAGGGTATTGCACAGAAAGATTTGCCGCAGATTTTTGACAGATTTTATCGGACAGATGCATCCCGTAATTCCGCACAGGGCGGAAGCGGTATCGGCTTATCCATTGTTAAGAAGATTATTGAAGATCATGGAGGATACATTTGGGCCACAAGTAAAGAAGGCGAAGGTACCTGTATTCACTTTGTAATAAGAAAGTATAAAGAGCTTCAAAAGGAAGCGTAGTAGAAAAGGAAAGCGCATGGGCGTTATAAATGGAGGAGATAGAATGAGCAAAATATTAATTATTGAAGATGAAGTGGCAATTGCAGATTTGGAGAAGGATTATTTAGAACTGAGTGATTTTCAGGTGGAGATTCGTAATACCGGTGACGAAGGATTACAAGCGGCTCTGGAAGGTGACTTTGACTTAGTTATTTTGGACTTGATGTTGCCGGGGATGGATGGTTTTGAGGTATGTAAGAGAATCCGTGCGGAGAAGAATATTCCTATTTTGATGGTTTCGGCGAAGAAGGACGATATTGATAAGATTCGTGGTCTTGGATTGGGCGCAGATGATTATATGACCAAGCCCTTCAGCCCTAGCGAGCTGGTAGCCCGTGTGAAGGCACATATGGCCAGATATGAAAGATTAGTGGGCAGTAACCCTAAGAACCAGAATGATATTGTGGAAATCCGTGGCATACGTATTGATAAGACTGCCCGCAGAGTATATGTAGATGGCGAGGAGAGAACCTTTACCACGAAGGAATTCGACCTGTTGACCTTCCTGGCAGAGAATCCGAACCATGTATTTACGAAAGAGGAACTGTTCAGGGAAATCTGGGATATGGATTCTATTGGCGATATTGCTACCGTAACCGTACACATTAAAAAGATTCGTGAAAAGATTGAGCAGGATACCGCAAAGCCTCAGTATATTGAGACGATTTGGGGTGTGGGGTACAGATTTAAGATTTAGACAAGGGGAATGTGCGTTAAAACGCATTGACAAAAAATAGAATACTATATATAATAAAACTATAAAAGGTGTTGCCGATAGACGGCTAGTCCTTAGTAATCAGTAAACAAAAAGTAACCGTTACCATGGCGTGGGGCGGTTACTTTTTTGTGTCTTGGATATACGCTAACAAAATCGCTACAATTATGGTAAGAACCATAAGTACGATTGAAAGGATTTCAAAATCACTCATAAGCCAGCCCTCTCTTTCGTAAGATTTCCCTATTAAAAAGGATATCTATGTAAACAGAGGGTCACGGTCCCTCTGGAAGAAGGACTAACCGCTACCGTTATGGCAACACCCGTGATTATAATATAACAAGGAATATAATTGTTTGCAACAATAAAGTATAATAAATTTTATAATGGTAAATAATGAAAGGAAAGAGGATACACGAATAGTAAAGATGATTTGTTGACATGGTGAAATGTAAAATGCTAAAATTACTTTTGAAATTTGATCTTAGTATCGAGGATAGGAAGCTATGCAAACAAAGATTATTTATGAAGATGACCACGTATTAGTATGCCACAAGCCCGCAGGGTTGGCCACGCAAAGCGGGCGGGTAGGACAGGTGGATGTGGTCAGTGAACTGAAGAAATATTTGAGTGTGCAAGGATGCAGAGCGATAGGACATACCAAAACAACTGCACGTAACGTGCAGCCCCCGTATTTGGGTGTAGTGCATCGTTTGGACCAGCCGGTAGAGGGCTTGCTTGTGTTTGCCAAAAATCAAAAAGCAGCGGCACATTTGACGAAACAATTGGCACAGGGAAGTCTGAATAAACAATACTATGCGGTAGTTTGTGGAAAACCTGCAAAGGAGTCCGGTGAACTGGTGGATTATTTAGTGAAGGACGGCAATGTGGCAAAGGTGGTTAATGTCCGGACAGAAGGTGCTAAGAAAGCGGTGTTGCAGTATGTGGTGAGTCGTGTGCTGGAGAACGTCGAAGTACAGCCGAGGGCCTTGAAAAGTGTTATTGGCGAGGGGGCATCCGGTGAATCGGAAACCGCTCATGTTTTAGATATACACATTGACACAGGGCGTTTTCATCAGATTCGTGTACAGTTGTCCCATGCGGGTTTGCCATTATTAAGTGACAGCAAGTATGGAACGCCCCAAGCCATGGAAATAGGTAGGAAGCTGGGCTTTCGTAATGTAGCATTATTTGCTTACAAAGTAGAGTTCGTACACCCGGTAACCGGCAAGAAATTAGCGTTTGAAATACAACCGGATTTTTTGCATGAAAAATAAAAAAAGAACCATACTAGATTTCGAGAGTAAGTTTGGGAAGGGCAGGATTGGTATGGTTGATATATTTCGTAGGAACAAAATATTTACACTACTCTGTATTATCGGGGTAGTGTATTTTTTTCTGGAATATATTTCTCCGTTGGTAGCACCGGTGTTGGTAGCCATGTTGTTTGTAACCATGTTTGGGCCGCTTTTGCAGAAAATGCAACGCAAGCTTCATGCACGCAGGCAAGTAGGCGCTATTATCTTACTTGTCTTTTCGGGAACTGTGATTTTTGTTATTTTGTGGATGCTGATTACATGGATGGTGGGTAGTCTGCCCGGATGGTTGCAGGGGATGCAGAATACGTGGGGGCAGTTGGAGGAAATGGTAAAGGGAATCTGTAGCTTTGGAAGTCGCGTGTTAAATCTGGATAATGCCTATCTGGAGGAAATTATTTTGGATTATATGCAGGAGGGAGTACTTTTTCTGGAGCAAAAGGTATTACCGGGTTTTCTTTCAGGATCCGTCAAATATGTAAAGGAGATTGTGGCAATTGGAGGTTTTTTATTAATTTTTTCCGTGTCATGTGTTTTTTTGGCAAAGGATTACGATAAGATTATGAACAAGCTGTTAGAAAGGCAGGAGTGTCATATATTTCTGGAAATCATCTGTGGAATCATACGGTATATTGCTACCTTTGTGAAAGCACAATTGACTATTATGTTAACCGTTGGGGGATTGTGCGCTTTGGTGCTGGGAGTGGCAGGTATTTCCGGAGGTGTATTTTGGGGGATTATGGCAGGAGCCTTAGATGCGTTACCTTTTCTGGGAACGGGGATAGTGCTGGTACCTTTGGCCATAGCACAATTGATTGCAGGAAGCTATGGACGTGGGATTGTTTGCATCTTTTTATATATCGGCTGTATCCTGCTAAGGGAATTTTTGGAGCCTAAGCTGATTGGCAAAAAGATGGGGATTCCACCGTTGCTTGTGTTGGTAGCAATATATGTGGGACTTAAGCTTTTCGGCGTGGTAGGAATTATCAAGGGACCATTAGGATTTGTATTGGTGTATCAGACATTTGTAAGTTTGCAGAAGCTGGGTTGGTGGAAGGATGTCGGGGGAGTAATGCATGGGCAATGAAATGCTGCGTCCCATTTGGAGCAATAGATGTGAATTGTGGTGGTTGCGGTCTATGTAAAATTTTTGACTCTGTAGAATCCCTTTTTTCTGATTTTTACGCCAAAATTGTTTTAAAATGAGACGGATGCGGTCTATACAGAAAAAGTTTGCTCTGAGACCGCCTTTTTTCAAGAAAATGGTATCTCACAGGCAAGTTTTTTTACAGGGACCGCAAACGTCAGAATATTACATGGAAAAGCATGAAAAATATAACAAAAAGGATTCTCATGAGCTAATTTTTTTACAGGGACCGCAGATGGTACTATAAAGAGCAGAAAAGGACCGAAAGAAGGCAGAGGCAGGGCAGAAAAAGGCAGGAGGCAGAGCGGGAAGAAGGGCAGGCAGGAGGTGAAAGTAAGAGCAGAAAACAAAACCGACAAAAAGATTGACTTCCAAGGAGCCATTTAATATGATGAGGATATAGTTAGACGAAAGTGAGAAAATCCATGAGCTACATCAAGAGAACCGGGAAACAAAAGAAAACAAAACAGAATATTTGTTATGATGTGCTGGAATTTTTGAAGGAAGGGATAGGGTTACTGGTAAGTATTTATATGCTCTTACTGGTGATTGGTTTGCCTTTGTATTTCACGGATGGCTATGCACGTATCGGTACCAATAAGTACGAGTTTTTCCACAAAACCGGTGTGGGTGCCGCGATTATTTTGTTGCCGTTGATTGTAGTGCATGTGGGAGTATGGTGTTACAAAACTTATAAAGTGGAGGAGAGTGAGGTTAGTCCTTTTGCCACCTTTTCCCTAACGGATAAATTTGTGGCAGGTTATGGTGCAGCGGTGTTGCTGTCTTATTTTTTCTCGGCATACAGGGAAACGGGCGCTTATGGAGATGTGTGGAAAGGTACCACCGGTTGGTTTATGGGAGCCTGCTCCCAGCTAATGTTTGTGGGGATATATTTTGTGGTGTCCAGATTTTGGAAGGTGCGCAAGTGGTTACCGGCCATGTGGCTTCCGGTTACGCTGGTAGTGTTTGTGCTGGGGCTTTTGAATCGTTTTGAGATTCGTCCTATTGAAATGGAAAATGCCTCAAGGGAGTTTATATCTACCATTGGCAATATTAATTGGTACTGCGGGTATTTGGTAATTTTATTGTTTGGAGGATTGTATTACTTTTGGTTCGGCCAAGAAAAAGCACTATGGGTGCGTATTTTGCTAGGGCTGTGGTTGGTGGTTGGTTTCGGAGCATTGATCACTCAGGGAAGCCGTTCAGGGATTTTGGCGCTTTTGGCAGGCTTTGTGGGATTGTATTTATTGTCCATGAAAGACGGCGAAAAACTGGAGAGGTTTTTCCTATGTACTAATTGCTTGGGCGTGGCTTGTACCGGTGTGTACATACTTAGGAAATATTATGGAGAACAATATAACTATAATGACGGTTTGTGGAATTATTTTACCAATCACAAGTTGGCAGTGGTTATTCTCATAGTGTCATTGGTGGCATGGATGTTGGTGAAGATTTTGAACCGAAAGGGAAAACTCCCCATGAAGATTTTTACCGGGATAGGTTATGCAGGTTGTGCAACCCTATTGCTTGGTGCTATTGGTGGTATAGTGCTGATTATCATGAATACCAAGAATCCGGGCAGTATTGGAACGCTGGCAGAGAATTCTCTGTTTACTTTTAACTATACCTGGGGTAGTAACCGTGGTGCGACTTGGATGGCAGCGTGGAAATGCTTTGCGGACCAGGATTTGTGGAGCAAGCTGGTAGGTATCGGACCGGATGGTATGGTAATGTACATAAACAGTGGTAAAAATGAGGAATTGTTACAAATGGTCAGAGAGGTGTTTGGACAACTGAATCTGACAAATGCCCACAACGAATGGTTTACCATTTTAGTAAACGAAGGGCTGTTAGGAATGATTACATATGCCGGGATTATGATAAGTGCTATGGTACGTTTTTTCAAAGGGGGCAAGGTTTCCACACTGGCAGGTGCCTGCGGCATGGCAGCTCTTGCGTATACGGCCAATAATATGTTCAGCTTTCAGCAGGCGTTGGCTACTTCTACCATGTTCTTGGTACTTGGTATGGGCGAGGCTTATATGAGAAAATATTCTAAGGATTTGTAAGAAAAAGGCTGTTTAAACAGTCTTTTTTAAATTCGGCTTTACTTATCTTAAAAATGTATGTTACAATGTAAAATGAAGTAAATTGCATGTAAAAGAAAATGTTTTCCGGGTAAAATAAATAAAGTACATTTACATGTATAATATTATACGGCTGAGAGAAAGGGTTTTGAGATGACAATATTTGACGCGTTATCATTAGTCTGTGGTTTGGCATTGTTCCTCTATGGTATGGAGATAATGGGTGATGCACTGAAAAAGAGTGCAGGTGCCAGCTTAAAAACAATTCTTGGAAAGATGACTTCTAATCCTGTCAAAGGATTTTTACTTGGCTTAGGTGTGACTGCTGTTATTCAGTCTTCCTCAGCTACCACCGTAATGGTAGTAGGTTTTGTTAACTCCGGTACTATGACGTTGTTGCAGGCAGTTGGCGTTATTATGGGTGCTAATGTAGGTACAGCGGTAACAGCATGGCTGACCGGTTTGTCCGGTTTGGGTACAGGAGCCCAGGAGGCCATGAATGTAATTCGCTGGTTTAAGCCGGACTCCTGGATGCCGATTTTAGCGTTAATAGGTATTTGTCTGGTAATGTTTGCAAAGCGTGGTAAGAAAAAAGATGTGGGTAATATTTTGCTTGGTTTTGCAGTGCTTATGGTAGGTATGTCCATGATGTCCGATTCTGTGGGTGGACTTGCGGAAAGTGAGAAGTTTAAGCAGATTCTGGTAATGTTTGAGAATCCGATTTTGGGTGTTTTAGCAGGTTTGGTATTAACTGCAATTGTGCAGTCATCCTCAGCATCTGTAGGTATTTTACAGTCCCTGACGGTTACGGGAGCTATTACTTATGGAGCGGCCATTCCGATTATTATGGGTCAGAATATCGGTACCTGTGTGACAGCACTTTTGTCTTCCATTAGTGCAAACCGTAATGGTAAGCGTGCTGCGATGGTACATTTGTATTTTAATATTATCGGTGTAATTGTGTATTTGTCATTGTTCTGTATTTTAGATGCAATCTTTGATTTTGCGATTGTCGGCCAAACCATTAATATGTGGGGCGTGGCGGCAGTTCATACAATCTTTAAGATTCTTTCTGTTGCGTTGATGGGACCGTTCTATAAGCAGCTGGCAAAATTGGCTTTGATTACTGTAAAGGACAAGAAGGGCGAGAATGATACCGTTACTTTGTTGGACGAGCGTTTGATTGAAACTCCTGCTGTTGCTGTTGGCCGTGCTACAGAAGTTACTGCAATGATGGCAGAAGTGGCAACAGATGCCTTGATTAGAGCATTAAGTCTGTTTGACAAATACGATGTAAAACTGGCAGAGGAAATTCGTGATTTGGAGAATAAGGTGGATGTGTACGAAGATGCCATCGGTTCTTATTTGATTCAGGTAGCATCTCATACTTTGGATGAACGTGATTCAAGGCAGATTACGAAGTTGCTTCATATGATAGGTGATTACGAACGTATTTCTGACCATGCGGTTAATGTTGTGGAGTCGGTAGAAGAGCTTCGTGATAAGAAGACTATGTTCTCCAAGGATGCGCAGAAGGAACTTGGTATATTGCGTGAAGCACTTGGTAATATTTTAGGTATTTCTTGTGAGGCATGTAAGACAAATGATATTGATAAAGCAGCAGAGGTAGAGCCGCTAGAGCAGGTAATTGACGAGTTGATTGATAAGATGAAGCTGAACCACGTTCTTCGTTTACAGAAGAATGAATGTACTATCGAATTGGGCTTCGTATTAAATGATTTGCTGGTTAATCTGGAAAGAGTTTCCGACCATTGTTCTAATATTGCAGGATGTATTATCGAAATTTCCGAGTACGGTGCATTGGATATGCATAAGTATATTGCAGATATCCGACATGGTAGTGAAAAGTACGAAAAGAAGTATGAAGAATACAAGAAACAATATGTTATTGAATAAAGTGTGAAAAGGCTTGCCTGTTGGCAGGCCTTTTGTTACAATAGGTAGTGGTTTTTGGGGAGTAATATTAGAAAGACGAGGAATAAAGATATGAAAAAGTTTGGTCTGATGAAAGTAATGATTATGGTGCTTACCTGTGGTATGCTGTTGTGTGGTTGTGCAACAGATGATGCAAAAGTAGAAAAAACATCAGGACAACTGACTTCCGGTAAGGAAACAGATGCACAGACAAATACGGATGACAACAAGGATGCATCTAAGCAGGAAAGTGATGAGGCTGATGGTGAGTATTTATCCGGTAAGTACACTGTGGATATTGTTATGAAGGATTTGGGTACTATTCGCGTGGAATTGGATGCAGATGTAGCACCTATTACAGTTACTAATTTTGTGAAGCTGGTAGAGGAAGATTTTTATGATGGACTGACACTTCATAGAATTATGGATGGTTTTATGATGCAGGGCGGTGATCCTACCGGAACCGGTATGGGCGGCTCGGATGAGACTATTAAGGGAGAGTTTGCATACAATGGTGTGGAAAATAATTTGTCACATACCAGAGGGGCGATTTCCATGGCACGTTCTTCCAAACCTGACAGTGCCAGCTCCCAGTTTTTTATTGTGCACGAGGACTCTACTTTCTTGGATGGTCAGTATGCCTGCTTCGGTTATGTAATCGAAGGTATAGAAATCGTGGATGAAATTTGTGAGAATGCGATTGTAGAGGATAATAATGGTACCGTACTTCCAGAAAATCAGCCGGTAATAGAATCGATTTCATTGGTTGAATAATAGTGTATAAATAGATGTATAGAATGTATAAATGGTGGATAACCGGGCTTTTGTGGCAAGTTATCCACCATTTTTTGTGAAAAAGTATATAAAAATGTGGAAAACGCTTTCTTAATGTAGTACATTTTGCATTTCCGTCGGCAAAGGAGCAATAAAATCCATAGCCTCTTTTGTAATGGGATGACTAAACTGTAGGCGGTAGGAATGAAGCGCCTGTCTGGTCATGTATTCCATGTCAGGATTGTAAAGGTAATCACCTATCAGCGGGAATCCAATATGTTTCATATGAACACGAATTTGGTGGGTGCGGCCTGTTTCCAAATGAATGGAAAGGAGGCTGTGCCCATTTTGGTATGCGATAGTTTCGTAATGGGTAACAGCATGTTCTCCATGTTCAAAATCCACTTTTCGTTCGATAATAGAATTTCCTACTCTGGCGATAGGAGCATCAATAGTGCCTGCTTCAGGAATAACCTGACCGCGGACAATAGCACGATATTCTCTGTGAATGGTGCGTTCTGCGACCATGGTAGCCAAAATACCTGCACTAAGCATATGCTTGGCAATAATGGTCAGTCCTGAGGTATCCCGGTCCAGACGATTAACACAGCGGAATACAAAGGGTTTGTTTTGTGTTGCAAAGTACCATGCCAGTCCGTTTCCCAAAGAATTGTAATAATTATTCAGGGAAGGATGGATGGGCATGTCTGCGGGTTTGTTCACCACGAGAATATCTTCGTCCTCATAAACAATATCCAGATTCATTTCTACAGGGGGAATCTTTTCAGAAACTTCCGTTTCCTGTACATGTACGGTTAAGGTGTCCCCGGATTTCAACAAATATCTCATATATTCCCAACGTCCGTCAATCAAAATACTTTCCGGCATCTTCTTTAATTCCTTAATACATTGGGAGGAATAACCTTTGTTTCTTAGGTATTGTTCAATGGATTGAGAGGCGTCCTGTTCAGTTATGTGATAGGTAAGGAGTCGATTCATGATGTGTACCTTTCAGGGTTTTCGTAGTTCGTTCTTTTTGCAATGTAAAAGACATATACAAAACATGTTATTTTAATATTGTAGCAGAGAATAAAGAAATATACTAGAAATAGTACCCCAAAATGTTTTTAAATGAGCCTTTTCTTGACACGTTTTCGGTGATTTAGTACACTTTTCTTAACATGGTTATGAATTATGAAACTGTTGGTGCAATTGGAGGGAAATCATTCATGAGTAGAGAAAAGAACTGTTATCCTAAGGTACATTTTGCGGCGAAGTACGGATGGATAAATGACCCGAACGGATTGATTTATCATGATGGTATTTATGAAATTTATTTTCAACATAATCCTTATGGTACCCAGTGGGGAAATATGACCTGGGGACATGCCAGAACCCGAGATTTTCTAAGCTATGAGGAGTTGACTCCGGTACTTCATCCGGATGAAAACGGCACCATGTTCTCCGGATGTGGCATTATTAATGAACGGGGACTTTTAGGGCTGCCCAAGGATGCATTGCTACTTTTTTATACGGCAGCAGGCGGTACCAATCCGGAAAGTGAAGGCAAGGAATTTACCATCCGTATGGCGTACAGTTTAGATGGTGGCAATACATATGTGAAATCCGGAGAACCGGTATTGGAATCTTTGGCGACAGAAAACCGTGACCCCAAGGTGTTTTGGCATGAGGAGTCTTTGAGCTATATTCTGGTACTTTGGCTGGATAAGGAGGATTTTGCCATTTTTCGTTCTTCGGATTTAAAGCAGTTTATGCTATCTCAGAGACTGACTTTAGAGGGTGGTTTTGAGTGTCCGGATTTATTTTGTTTGCCGGTAGAGGGTGAGAACTACAGCAAGTGGGTATTTTGGGCAGCAGACGGTTCCTATTATGTGGGAGACTTTGATGGATATCAGTTCACACAGACGCAGGAACGCAAAATTGCTTACGAAAGAATATATGAAAATGGCGAGGAAAAACCATCCTTAGCTTATGCAGCGCAAACCTATTTTGGTGTAGGAGATAAGGTAATGAGTGTGCCTTGGTTGAAGACGGATTGTGTGGCAGAGCAGACTACAGGTGTGCTGGGATTACCCAGGTACTTTTCTTTGAAGGAGACTACGGAAGGTTTGGTATTAAGACAAGTATTGCCGGAATTTGTTAGGGAGGGCTTGAAAAGGCCTCAGATGGATGAATTGGTGGAAGAGACCGGTTTAGAAATCGAATATGCTTCGGAGGAAAGGGTACTTACGATTCGTTCATCGGAGAGAGAAATTATAATTAAGCGTGTAGATGCAGAAGATTTGGATATTATCTATGATAGAGGCATTATGGAGATTTCTACAGGAGATTTTACGCGGGTAACCTATTGTGATTTCCCGGAACTTCGGGATGTAGAGGCGTGTGGAGTTTAAGGATTGACAGGAAGAGGTATGACAGAAAAACGTAACTATTTAAAAAATCATTTGATAAAAAGCATTAAGATTGCGTTGGCAGCATTGTTAGCTATATTTCTGGCAGGGGAGCTGGGGGTACAGTCTTCTGCAACCGCCGGAATTATTACCATATTAAGTATTCAAAATACCAAGAAGGAAACCGTGCGGACGGTATTACGAAGAGGGGCCGCGTATATTTCGGCGCTGTTCATAGCCGCAATCTGTTTTAAGTTACTCGGATATACGCTGGTAGCGTTTGCTGTATACTTGTTGATTTTTGCTTTTTTCTGCATGGTGGTTGGTTTGCAGGAAGGAATTACCACAGCGGCGGTTTTAATATCACACTTTTTAAATGTAGGCAATATGGGACCGGCTATGATAATGAATGAAACAGGACTGTTTATCATAGGCTCAGGAATCGGTATTATGGTGAATTTGCATTTGCGTAGGAAAGAGGCTGACTTTGAACGGCTGGCGCAGGAGGTTGATAATCAAATTAAGGATATATTACGCAGGATGGCGGAGTGGCTACCGGATCCGAACAGAGCCTGTGACAGAATCCATCGGTTTGATGAGTTAGATGAAGCCATCCGTCAGGCAAAGCTTTGCGCTGTGGCAAATATGAATAATTCGTTCTTTCATAAAGATACTTATGAACTGGATTATATTCGTATGCGTGAGCAGCAGACGGTAGTACTTAAAGGTATTTATAAGAATATTATGCAGATTGGATACTTGCCTGCGCAGGCAAAACAGGTTGCAGCTTACTTGACGGAACTGGAAAAGGCTTATCATAAGTATAATACGGTGACGGAATACTTAGATAAGCTGCAGGCATTGGGAGAAGAAATGCGTCGCGAGAAACTACCACAAACCCGTGAGGAATTTGAGGCGAGAGCGATTTTATTTTATGTATTGATACAGTTGGAAGAATTACTGTGGATAAAACGTAAATTTGTGATAGAATATGAGGATAAATATAAGGAGTATGCAGGGGATTTATCCGGGAGAAGGTAAGATGCCCGACAACAGATAATTGAACGTGAATTAGAGAATATTGGGGAAGGAAGGGATACGGTTATGAAATTTGCAATTATGGCAACCGGTTGGATTGCAGAACAGATGGCAAAAACAATATCACATTTGCCGGAGGTACAAAAGTATGCAGTGGCTTCCAGAAGTTTGGAAAAGGCCCAGGCTTTTGCCAAACAGTGGGGATTTGAAAAGGCGTATGGCTCTTACGAAGAGTTGGTGAAGGACCCGGAGGTAGAGCTTATTTATGTGGCTACGCCTCATTCCCACCATTATGAGTGTGGCAAGCTTTGTCTGGAGAACGGTAAACCGGCGTTGGTGGAGAAAGCTTTTTGTGTAAATGCAAAACAGGCAAAGGAGTTGGTGGAACTGTCGGAGTCAAAGGGAGTATTTTTGTGTGAAGCTTTTTGGACCAGATTCCAGCCCATGCGTAAGACTTTGGAGGATTTGCTGTCAAAGGATATTATTGGTGAAGTGACCTCGGTAGTTTCAGAATTTGGACTGACCTTGGAGCATAGAGAGAGATTGGTGAAGCCGGAATTGGCGGGTGGAGCCTTGCTGGATTTGGGCGTGTATCCGTTAAATTTTGCATTAATGTTTATTAAGAGTCCTGTAAAGCAGGTGGCATCCGCAGCGGTATTGTCTCCCGAAGGAGTGGACTGGGCGAACAGTGTGTCGCTGACCTTTGAAAATGGTTGCATAGCCCTGCTGCACAGTAATATGCGCTCCATGACCCATAATGGCGCCATTTTCTATGGCAAAAAAGGTCGTATTGAAGTAGTAAATACCAATAATATAGAGACGATTAAAGTATATGGAAGTGACGATACTTTGTGGGAAACCATAGAGCGTCCGGAGCAAATCAGCGGTTATGAATATGAGGTGCTGGCTTGTGTGGAGGCGTTGAAACAGGGAAAATTAGAATGCGAGGAGATGCCACACAGCGAGACTCTGCGAATGATGGAATTGTTGGATACCATGCGCGGGCAGTGGGGCATGAAGTATCCTTGTGAGTAAGTGAATTTGTGAGGTATAATATACGAGACTATAATGAATTGAGTGGCTGCGAAGCAGACATTTGGCAATGTGTGCAAACCATGATGAAACGAAGTAGAATCATGGTACAATATTTGCAGAAGTGAAAAGTTTGGAGGAAATAGAATCATGAGAATATATTTAGAAAATGAATCCGTTAAAGTAGAAATTGAAACCTTTGGTGCAGAGATTAAGTCTTTGGTGAAAAAAGCCACGGGGCAGGAGTATATGTGGTGTGCTAATCCGGCATATTGGGGCAAGACAGCGCCTTTTTTGTTTCCCTTTATCGGTAAATTGGTAGAGGAAAAGTATACTTACGAAGGTAAAGTGTATCCGGCACAGAAGCATGGTTTCGGTCAGCGAGTGGCTTATGAAATCATAGAGCAGGCGGCAGACCGTGTGGTGCTTCGTACTACGGACACGAAAGAGACTTATGCAGATTATCCGTTCCGTTTTATTTTGGATATTGAGTACATTTTGCAGGAAGATGCGGTGCAGGAGAATTGGTATGTAAAAAATACCGGGGACAATACTATGTACTTCTCGGTGGGTGGTCATGCTGCTTTTGCCTGTCCGTTAAACGGCGAAGGCAGAACCGGTCAGCAGATTAAGCTGTTTGGAGCAGAGCATAAGAACATGATTTTCTCTTTGCGTATTAACGAAAAAGGACTGGTAACGGACGAACTTTTGATGTTGGATGTAGAAGATAGTTTAGTAAAAATTGATGAACACACCTTTGATAATGATGCGCTGGTATTTGATGGCGAGGGTGTTACAGCAGTAGGACTTTGTGACGAGGCAGGCAAGGAATATGTGCGTGTGGAATGTGATGCACCGGTTTGGGGCGTATGGTCCATGCCAAACATTGGAGCTTCTTATGTGTGCCTGGAACCTTGGTATGGTATTTGCGATTATGAAGGCTTTGAGGGAGAACTGGCCGAGAGACCATACACTAACGTAGCCGAGCCAGGGGAGACCTGGAAAGGTGGAAATACGATTAGAGTGTTTTAATTTTTGTAAGAGAAATTATATATAGTTTTGAGAATGGGAGTGCGATTTGTACTCCCATTTTATTATCGAAAGTGTTTCTTAGGCAGTTAAAAGTGTTACTTATGTTATGTGATATTGAAAGATAAAAAATACATTGGTAAAATGAAAGTGTAAATTTACAAAGCAAAGAGGATAGGCCTATGAAATACACAATTGAACAGATAAAGCAGGGTGAGGACGAATTAATTCTAAGATATCAAGAATTAAATCACGAAGTAGAATTTATTATGAATTTCATGAGTTTTCCGGAAAAGAAACTTGTAGGATTCATGGAAGGCACACGGATTGTAATAGATGTGAAAAGGATTCTCTACATTGAAAGTGTTGACAGAAAAACGTTTGTTTATCTGGAAGATGATATTGTTCGTGTGGAATACACACTTGCCCAACTTGAGAAAATGCTTAATTCCATTCGATTTTTCAGGTGTAGTAAATCGATGATTATTAACATTGATAAGGTAAGCGTATTGGATAGTCTGGCATCAAATCGTATAGATGCGACTATGTGTAATGGAGAACATATCATCATTTCAAGAACATACGCTTCTGAGTTTCGCAGAAGACTGAAAGGAGATGCTTTTGATGAATAAAAAAATAAGATACTTTCTGGAGTGTTATCTGACAAGAAAAATCGGTGTGGAAATAAAATGCTGTTTAATGTTTTTTTTGATTCTTTGCTTTTATTGTATTTATAGATGGGTTGCCAATTTCACACAGGCCGGCATCGTTCATATGCTGGAAATGGTGCTTTTGGCATACTTAATCGGTTGGATACAGAATCTGCTGCATTACGATTTCGATGAGGTGGATTCTTTGAAAATCCGAGTATGGATGTCAGTGATTATCAGTTCATTGGCATATGCAATTGTTGGTCATTTAGCCGGCTGGTTCGACGGTAATATAGGTGTATGCATTGGGTTTGGGTTTTATATGGTATGTGCTTACTTGTGCTCTTATCTAATATATAAAACCAAGCGAACTATTGATGCGAAGCATTTGAATGAAGACTTGTATCAATTTCAGAAAAGATTAAAAGATGAAATGGAGTAGTTGAAAGGTGGATTATGATATGAAAACATATGAATGTGGAAAAGTAAATCCGAAATTGCTGTTGTGCGGAGCTTTCGGACACTTGCTGTGTTGGTTTGGCGGAGATTTATTATTGTATTTCATGCCAAATGGTGCGTTGGATGTAATAGGCCTGTTTGATTATGAAAAAACGGTTACTATGCTGCGAGATGTGTCGCCTATACAATTTACACTTTCCGGCATATTTGGAGTGATTGCAATGATGGTCATTATGCCTGGATATTTTCAAATTGCAAACTTTCTGGAGCCTGTATCTCAGAAACTTGCCTGTGTGGTCCGGATTGGCACAGCACTTACCTGTGTAGCCGGTGCAGTGATGCATTTTACCTGCACAAGCATGTTGTGGCATTTTGTGAAAGCAGGTGCAACAAAACAGGCACATGAGATTATGTTATCTTATTTTTTTGAAACCGGTGTAACTTCTGCAATGTGCAATATTGGTGTATTTATGGTATGTGTGACACTGTTTATTGCTGTTTTTAAACAAAAAACCTGTTTCCCTAAATGGGCCTGCTTAGTTAATACGATACCCTTTACGTTGGTGGCAGGTGTTGTATTTGCCGGCATGGGTGCCATGAATGTTGGTAGTAGTCTGATGTTTTTCGGATTATATTATCTAATGAAGAAGTTTTTTGATTCATCCCCTTTGTATTCTTCATAAAATCTGTTATAATAGAAAGGTAGCAATACATAAAAATCAAGTATAGAAAGGATGAATGAAAATGCCATTAGTTACAACCACAGAAATGTTCAAAAAAGCTTATGAAGGCGGATATGCTATCGGTGCCTTCAACGTAAACAACATGGAAATCGTTCAGGCGATTACCGAAGCAGCGGACGAACTGAGATCTCCCATTATTCTTCAGTGCTCTGCAGGAGCAAGAAAGTATGCAAAGCATGCTTATTTAGTACATTTGGTACAGGCGGCTTTGGAAGAAACCAATATTCCTATCGCTTTACATTTAGACCATGGTGCAGATTTTGAAATCTGTAAGCAATGTATTGACGGTGGATTTACCTCTGTTATGATTGATGGCTCTCATCTTCCTTATGAAGAAAATATTGAGCTTTCTAAGAGAGTTGCTGATTACGCTCATGAAAGAGGCGTAGTAGTAGAAGGTGAGCTTGGTACTTTAGCAGGTATTGAAGATGATGTAGTAGTGGAATCCGGACATGAGTCCTACACACAGCCTGAGCAGGTAGAAGATTTCGTAAAGAGAACCGGTGTTGATTCGCTTGCAATTGCTATCGGTACCAGCCATGGTGCATTTAAGTTCAAACCGGGCCAGAAGCCTCAGCTTCGTTTTGATATTTTAGATGAAGTTTCCAAGAGACTTCCGGGCTTCCCTATTGTACTTCATGGTGCATCTTCCGTACTTCCTCAGTACGTTGACATCATCAATGCCAATGGTGGTAAGTTAAATGATGCTATCGGTATTCCTGAGGACATGCTTCGTCAGGCAGCACGTTCTGCAGTATGTAAGATTAACATTGACTCTGACTTAAGACTTGGTCTTACCGCAGGTATCAGAGAGCATATGTTTGCACATCCGGATCATTTTGATCCCAGACAGTACCTGACCGATGGTCGTGCTTACTGTAAGGAAGTTGTTGCTCACAAGATTAAGACAGTTCTTGGTTCTGAGGGCAAGGCATAAAGAGTATAGAGTTTGATTAAAGTACCACCGGGTAGAGAAATCTACCCGGTGGTTTTTAATAATTTAAAATATATATTGACTCATGAAAACAAATATGCTATTTTTAATTTAGAGCATTATATTTCTAGTATTCAAACGCATTTGCGTCGTATCGATGATTCTATATCATTTCTGAAATCTCAATGCTTTATCCAATCAAATAAGAGCAGGGAGGTTTTGAAAAGAATAGGATGAAGAGCCTCTTTGCAAATACACAAGGAGGAAGAATATGACGAAACAAAAAACTGAATTAATGACAAGGGTAAAACGGGATTATAAGTCCCGGCTTTTTGCTATGATTTTTAGTGAAAAGAAGGAGTTGTTGGGGTTATACAATGCGATAAGTGGCAGAGAGTATTTGAATCCGGAAGAGCTTACGATTACCACGTTAGATAATGCTATTTATATGTCTATGAAGAATGATGTATCATTTATTATAGGTATGAGATTGGCGTTGTACGAACATCAATCTACCTATAATCCCAATATGCCTTTGCGTTTTTTATTTTATGTGGCAGATATGTACTCTAAGCTGGTTCGAGAACAGAATTTATTCGGAAGCAGAAGGATATTTATTCAACCACCGAAATTTATTGTATTTTATAATGGTGTGGAGGAGCGTAAGGATAGGGAGGTCTTACGCTTGTCGGAAGCTTATGAAGTAAAGGACGAGCCGGTTTCATTGGAATTAACTGCTGAGATGATAAATATTAATAAGGGACATAATAAGGAATTAATGGATGCGTGCAAGACACTACGTGATTATGCAGAGTACATCTATCGCGTAAGGAAGTATGCAGAGGAAAAGAGCATAGAAGAAGCAGTGGAACAGACAATTAGGGAATGTATCGACGAGAACATATTAAAGGAGTTTTTGGAGAGAAACAGGGCGGAGGCGATGGCTGTGAGTATTTACGAGTATAACGAAGCGGAACACATGCGGATGGAACGAGAAGATTATTATAGTAGAGGATTTGAGGATGGTTGTAGGGAAGGACGGCAAGATGGTTTGGAAGAGGGGCAAGAGCAAATGTTACAGCTTATACAGCGAATGACAGAGGGTGGTCTGGTTGAGGCTGTCCCACGGTTAGCAACGGATAAGATTTTTTTAGAAGAGATGATGATGAAATATGATTTAAGATAGTGGGCAGGCATATAGTACATAAGTCACATTCCTACTTGACAAACTCCACGTATATACCCTATGATGTAAGAAATATGTGTAGGCGTTGAAGAGGGTTAGTACAAGTAGGAAACATCCCAGAGAGAGAGCGTTTGGTGAAAGCTCTTATGTGGAATATTTGGAACCTGCCTTGGAGCTCTGTATGATTTGCAAATACAGCGTAGCACCGGCGTTAACGGTAGGATGAGAATGCGTTTGCAGGAAATTTAGGGTGGTACCGCCGAGCTCCGGCCCCTTGGGGAAGGCTTAGTGTGCCGCTTTTTTTGTGTATTAACAGTGAGCTGGACAGGGATGTGCTTGAAATATAACACAGTAGGTCTATACAAAAAAGTTATATTTTGGAACCACTTTTTTACGGTTTTTTGATAAAATATATTTGTAATTAGAGACTTTGAGGTCTATACAGAAAAATGTATCCATGAGATGCCATATTTTAAGAAAAAGGGTATCTCACAGCATATTTTTTATACTAGGACCGCCAACATGAGATTTTTAGTAAGAATTTTATCTGAAAATTGTGCAAAAGGGATTCTTATGGAAGATTTTTCTGCATAGACCGCTTGGGCTATATTTCAAAGAGTTGGATAAGTCCCAAAGCCTACAGTGTTCCCCGTATGGGTGCAGTATTCTAAAAAACAAATTTTTTAATATAAAGGAGAAAAGTCATGGCAGACAAGAAAATGGTGGAAGCGATTACTTCCATGGATGTGGATTTTGCACAATGGTACACAGATGTTGTGAAGAAAGCAGAATTGATTGATTATACCAGCGTAAAGGGATGTATGGTTATTAAGCCTGCAGGATATGCTATTTGGGAGTTGATTCAGAAGCAGTTGGATGCAATGTTTAAGGAGACAGGTGTAGAAAACGTATACTTACCAATGTTTATTCCGGAATCACTGCTTCAGAAGGAAAAGGATCATGTAGAAGGCTTTGCACCGGAAGTGGCATGGGTAACTCATGGTGGTTTAAATCCTTTGCAGGAGAGACTTTGCGTAAGACCGACTTCTGAAACCTTGTTCTGCGATTTTTATAAGAATGATATTCAGTCCTACAGAGATTTGCCGAAGGTTTATAATCAGTGGTGTTCTGTGGTTCGTTGGGAGAAGGAAACCAGACCGTTCCTTCGTTCCAGAGAGTTCTTATGGCAGGAAGGACATACTGCACATGCAACCGCAGAGGATGCAGAAGCAAGAACGGTGCAGATGTTAAATGTATATGCGGATTTCTTGGAGAATGTGTTGGCTATTCCTGTAGTAAAGGGCCAGAAGACGGAGAAGGAAAAGTTTGCAGGTGCAGTGGCAACCTATACCATCGAAGCATTAATGCATGACGGTAAGGCTTTGCAGTCCGGTACCAGTCATAACTTCGGTGATGGTTTTGCACAAGCTTTTGGAATTCAGTTTACAGATAAAGACAATACTTTGAAATATGTACATCAGACCTCTTGGGGTATGACTACCCGTTTGATTGGTGCTATCATCATGGTACATGGTGATAACGAAGGTCTGGTATTGCCACCTAAGGTGGCACCTGTTCAGGTTTGCATCGTTCCTATTCAGCAGAAGAAGGAAGGCGTACTTGACAAGGCTTATGAACTTCGCGACAAGTTAAAGAGCAACTTCCGTGTAAAAGTAGATGATAGCGATAAGAGTCCCGGATGGAAGTTTGCAGAGGCAGAAATGCGTGGTTATCCTATCCGTGTGGAAATCGGTCCTAAGGATATGGAAGCAAACAAGTGTGTAATTTGCCGCCGTGATACCAGAGAGAAAATAGAAGTAAGCTTGGATGAGCTGGAGACAAAGGTAGCAGAAGTGCTTGATACCATGCAGAAAGAAATGTTAGAGCGTGCAAGAGCGCATAGAGACGAGCATACCTATGTAGCAAAGAATTATGCAGAAATGGAGCAGATTTTCAATGAGAAGGCCGGCTTCGTAAAAGCTATGTGGTGTGGCGAGCAGACTTGTGAAGATGTAATTAAAGAGAAACTGAGCGTAACCAGCCGTTGTATGCCTTTTGAACAGGAGCAGATTACAGATACTTGTGTATGCTGTGGCGCACCTGCAAAGAAAATGGTTTACTGGGGCAAAGCCTACTAAAATCAAGCACCCGCGAAGGGAGATAAGAAATGATTCACAACACATATTCCATTCAGGTAGAAGGTTCCCTGCCCGATACCAAGATGGTAACATATATTCAGGAGTATTCCGACCAGATTGGAGTGGATAAGCGGCCGCTCATACTTCTTTGTCCGGGAGGCGCTTATTGGCATACTTCCGACAGGGAAGCGGAGGCTATGGCTCTTCAGTTTCTTGCTATGGGGTATCATGCAGCTATTTTGCGGTATTCCTGTGCACCGGCCAAGTATCCTACTGCGCTTTTGGAGCTGGCGACTTGTGTAAAAATGATTCGCGAGAATGCGGCAGAGTGGCATGTGGATACGGATAAGATTTTTGTGCAGGGCTGTTCCGCAGGTGGTCATTTGGCAGCCAGTTTCGGTATGTTCTGGAGCGAGGATTTTGTGGCAGAGGCTTTGCAGATAAAGGACAAGGAGATACTTCGTCCCAATGGAATGATTTTGTGTTATCCGGTAATCACTTCCGGAGAATTTGCCCACAGAGGTTCTTTTGAGAATTTATTGGGTGATAAAGAAGCAGAATTAGGAGAGAAGCTTTCTTTGGAGAAACAGGTGAATGCCAATACACCGAAAGCCTTTATTTGGCATACTTTCGAGGACGGTGCGGTACCGGTAGAGAATTCGCTTTTGCTGGTGGGGGCGCTTCGCAAAGCAGGAATTCCTACAGAGTTTCATATGTATCCCCGAGGGGCGCATGGCTTAGGATTGGCAAATAAGCTGACTTCCAATGCGGAGGGCGGAGCCATACAGGAGGAGTGTACTTCTTGGATAAATTTGGCTCATACCTGGATAGAGCATTTTTAGACATAATGATTTTGGGAACATAGTAACATTTTTTATAAAATGTGTGAGGGTAAACATGAATTATATCGTATTTGATTTGGAGTGGAACCAAAGTAATACGGGGAAAGAAGCCCAGTGTGAGGCGATGCCCTTTGAGATTATTGAGATTGGTGCCATTAAATTAAATAGTGAGTTGGAACCCATCGGTGAATTCAGTCGTCTGATTAAACCGCAGGTGTATCATGAAATGCATCATATTACCAGTAGACTGATTCATATGCGTATGGAGGAGTTGAATCATGGTAAACCTTTTAAACAGGTAATGCAGAATTTTCTGAAATGGTGTGGGGAAGAGGAATATACCTTTTGTACTTGGGGGCCATTGGATTTGGCAGAGTTGCAAAAGAATATGCGCTTCTATGATATGGAGCCGCTTGCGGATAAACCCATTGCTTTTTTGGATATCCAGAAGCTTTTCAGCATTGCATTTGAGGATCGAAAAACCAGACGGACCTTGGAATGGGCAGCAGATTATTTGCAGATAGAGAAAGACATCCCTTTCCATAGAGCCTTTAGTGATGCTTATTATACAGCAAAGGTTATGGCAGGTTTAAAGGATAAGAATGTGTTTGATAATGTATCCTACGATATTTTTAATCCTCCGCGAAAGAGGGAGGATGAGGTAAAGGTGCAGTTTGATACCTATGCTAAATATATATCCAGGGTATTTTCAGACAAAAAGGCGGCCTTTGCGGATAGAGAGGTTTCTTCCAGCAAGTGCTATATTTGCCATAGGAATTTGCGCAAGAAAATAAAGTGGTTCCCTGCAAACACAAAGAACTATTATTGTATTGCTTACTGTGAAAAACATGGCTATCTGAAAGGAAAGATACGTATTAAGCGTACGGACGAGGGCGAAGTATTTGTGGTGAAGACTACCAAATTCATATCAGAAGAGGATATGGAAAGCATCGTTGAAAAGAAGAAGCATGTGCAGGAAATGCGTAAAAAGAAAAAGTTAAATAGTAATTAAAAGGAGCAAGACGGTTATCTCCGTCTTGCTCTTCTTTGTCTGCGTTTAGCCTCTGCAATTTGTTGTCTGCGTTTCTTTTGTAGGTCTACAGATAAATCATCCTTATATAATAATCGGCGCCTATTTCTACGATTGGAAATGCGACGGTTCCGGGAAGGAATGTTAATCTGGTAGTTTTTCAAAAATGCCATAATAATCAGTCCGATAATTAAAACCCCAATGATACATCCGACGATAATCATGATTTTCTTAATATTTACGAAGAAGAAGGAAGGAGTTTCTTCTTTGCTTTTTTCTTGTTCAGAAGAAATGGTGTTTTTGATTTCTTCGTTTTTGGTAGAGGATTCTGCATTTGATGCAGAAGTTACGTCTTCGCCGGTGCTGACTTCAAAGGTATAATCGGCCTGTGTTCCCAACGCAAAGTCAATGGAGGCACTTCCAACATAAACGTCATGGTAGGTGTAGGTGATGATAGCTGCTTCGCTCGCAGAAGCAGTATCATAAGAAACCGTCGCCTTCATGGTATTAAAGTCTGCAGTTTTTGGAAGAACCACATAGTCTTCTTTATTCACAGATAAAATAGGCTGTGAGCTACCGAAAATATCCTCTCCGCTATAAGAAAGCGTATTGTTTCCTAAGTCATATTTTGTCTCATTTTCAGAAATATTACGTTTTTCAAAGTTGCTGAAACCGTACTCGAATAAAGCAATGGTGTCTTCATACTGGTAAGGTGCTTCATCTTTTAAAACTACACAAATCAGCTTTAAGCCATCTTTTTCCGCACAGGAAACCAAGCAGCTTCTGGCAGCATTGGTGTAGCCGGTTTTACAACCTACCAGATGTTCGTAGGCATATTCTTTGCCCGGTAAAAGGGACATCTGATTGTTTTCCCAGATTTCGTCGGGTTGCACTTCCGTAGGATAAAGATGCAGTTGCTTGGTGGTGGTCATTTTGCATAAAAGCTCATTATCAAAAAAGGCCCGTCCGATCATGGCCAAATCGTAAGCCGTGGTTACATGCTCTTCATTCGGCAGGCCGTTTGGATTGACAAAGTTGGAATTTAAGCACCCCAGTTCCTTGGCACGCTCATTCATAATGGGCGCAAAGGCTTCCCAGCTGTCTTTGGCAATATGTTCTGCCACGGCAAAGGAAACCTCGTTGGCGGAACGGATAAGGATAGCCTTTAAACAATCCTCCATAGGGAGTTGTTCATCGGCATCCATACCAATATGGTTACTGCCCGGATCAATGTCATGGGTAGCTTTATAAGAAAATACTACCATTTCGTCCATGGCGCAGGTTTCTGCAGCAATGAGGGTAGTCAGTATTTTGGTGGTGCTGGCAGGATATTCCTGGGCGTGAATGTTCTTCTCATACAAAATCACACCGGTCTCTGCTTCCATCAAAATCGCGGAGGATGCACTGACAATGGGACCCTGGGGCCAATCCGTTCTGCTATTGGATTCTACCTCAATAGCCTGATTAACCGCCATACTGTCCTCTTTGATGGTAGTAGCATGGCTGGTAAATGAAGAACTTAATACGCTTAATCCCAGCAAACAGCATCCAAGTCTGGTTATGAATTTATTTGGTAAATGTAATGATAACTGCAACATAAATTAACCTTTCAAAAACGTAGTACTTTTATGATACACTATTTTGGAGAAAAACCAAACTATTTTCATGAAAAAAGCTGAAAAAAATATGGAATTGCAAAGGAATTTACGTTATACTGTTCGTGAAAAGTAGGAAAAGAATAAAATATTCTGTTTAGAGAAAAGAACAGAATACGGAGGAAATATATATGCGTTTAAGAAATGTAACCGGCTCCCGGGAAATGATTGCGGAAAGTAAATATGTAATTTCAGAGGAGCAAATGTTTGAAATGCCCGGAAAGTGGGCAGATATTTTTGAGAATAGTTACCCCATTCACGTGGAAATCGGTATGGGTAAGGGACAGTTTATTCATGCCATGGCCAAGCTCCATCCGGAAATTAATTATGTAGGTGTGGAGAAATATTCCACAGTGCTTTTGCGTGCAGTGCAGAAAATGGAACAGGAGGAGTTGCCGAATCTGGTCTTTTTGCGTATGGATGCGGAAGATGTGGACAAGGTATTCGGACCGGCAGAGGTGGATAAAATTTATTTAAATTTTTCAGATCCATGGCCCAAGGATCGACATGCCAAGCGCCGACTTCCTTCCAGAGAGTTTTTGGCACGTTATGACAAGATTCTGAAAAAGGACAGCAGGCTGGAATTTAAAACTGACAACAGAGATTTATTTGATTTTGCAGTGGAAGAGTTGGAACCGGCAGGTTGGCAGGCAGATGTAATTACTTATGATTTGCATGCTGACGAGGACTTGATGGTAGGCAATGTTATGACGGAATACGAAGAAAAATTTTCCTCTATGGGCAATCCTATTTGCAAATATATTATTCATAGATAACAGATTTGTGGAGAAACTGATAATGAGTATTGGTGTTAGCGTTACAGACACCAGAACAAACAAATGTAACGCAGAAAGAGGTATAATATGAAATTTACGGCACAGAATTTTGAAGCAGAAGTATTGAAGTCAGAGTTACCCGTATTGGTAGATTTTTTTGCACAGTGGTGCGGACCATGCAAGATGATGGCTCCCTTGGTAGATAAGATGGCAGAGAAGTATGAAGGCCGGATGAAGATTGGCAAGCTGGATGTGGATGATGCTATGGAAATAGCCCAGAAATACCGTGTGGCAAGTATCCCTACCTTTATTTTCTTCAAAAATGGGGAGGCAGTGGAAACCATTGTTGGAGGAATGTCCGCAAGTGAGTTGGAGTCTAAAATCCAGCAGTTTTTGGCGTAAAAGTCGAAAAGTTTAGAAATCTTTTAGATATATGACCGTGATTTCACATTTATTCTATTGATTCTGTTTGTAAAAATGGTAAAATGTGAATAGCGCATAAGAAAAACAAGCGGCGCAAAGCGACATTTGTTTTTCTGCGCATTCAACCAGCAAGCCGTTTGCAAAGCAAACAATGAGCACGTAAGTGCGGGCTTGCGAGTTTGATAATATGTGTAATACGTTCGCAAGGAGTTAATATATGGAGAATCAAAATAGAAATAGTGGTCCGGGAAATAACAACGGTAATAATAATCAGAATCCCAAGCGTCCCAGTTTCATGGCAATTGTAATGGCAGTGTTGTTTACACTGATTATGTTTGCCATCTTCTGGAGCCTGATGGGAAGCGGTGCAACCACTAAGGAAGTAAAGTATTCAGAGTTTATTGAAGACTTAGAAAATGGTAAGATTGACGAAATCGAAATTAGTGGTGAGATGATTTCGTATACCCTGAAAAAGGACGACGATGGGAAGACAACGGGGATATACAGTCTGTATTTGGGCAATCCAAAAATAGTTTATTCCGCGGTAATGATTGAATCAGAAAGTATCATTACGCAACGTGCACTGGAGCAGGGAGTAGTGATTAGTGGTATTACCACCAGTGCCGGTGATTTAATCATGAATATTCTGCTTACGGTAGTATTACCGTTAGTGCTTATGTGGATACTGTTGGGCTTTTTGTTCCGTAAGATGGGTGGCGGCGGTCCCATGGGAGTGGGCAAGACCAATGCCAAGGTATACGTACAGAAGGAAACAGGTGTGACCTTTGAAGATGTAGCAGGTGCAGATGAGGCAAAGGAATCTTTAATAGAAGTAGTGGATTTCCTGCATAATCCGGGCAAGTATAGCGCTATCGGTGCGAAACAGCCCAAGGGTGCCTTGCTTGTAGGACCTCCCGGTACCGGTAAAACATTATTGGCTAAAGCAGTAGCCGGAGAAGCAAAGGTACCTTTCTTTTCCCTGACCGGTTCGGATTTTGTAGAATTATATGTAGGTGTAGGTGCCAGCCGTGTAAGAGATTTGTTTAAAGAGGCGGCAAAGAATGCACCTTGTATCGTATTTATTGATGAAATTGATGCTATCGGACGTAGCCGTGATTCCAAATATGGCGGTGGTAACGAAGAACGTGAGCAGACCTTGAATCAGTTATTGTCTGAAATGGATGGTTTCGATGGTTCCAAGGGTATCTTTATTTTGGCAGCAACCAACCGTCCGGAGATTTTGGATAAGGCATTGCTTCGTCCGGGACGTTTTGACCGTAGAATTATTGTAGATAAGCCGGATTTAAAGGGGCGTGTGGCTATCCTTAAGGTGCATGCCAAGGGTGTGAAGCTGGATGAAACCGTAGATTTGGAAGAAATTGCTTTGGCCACCAGTGGTGCCGTAGGTTCCGATTTGGCCAATATGATTAACGAAGGTGCTATTAACGCAGTTAAGGAGCGCCGTGAATTTGTCAGCCAGAAGGATTTGTTTGCGGCAGTGGAGCAGGTTCTGGTAGGTAAAGAAAAGAAAGACCGTATCATGAGCAAGGAAGAGAGACGTATTGTTTCTTATCATGAGGTAGGTCATGCATTGGTTAGTGCACTTCAGAAGAATTCTGAGCCTGTGCAGAAGATTACCATTGTGCCCCGAACCATGGGCGCATTAGGTTATGTAATGCATGTGCCGGAAGAAGAAAAGTACTTAAATACCGAGGCAGAGCTTCGTGATATGTTAGTAGGACTTTTGGCAGGCCGTGCAGCAGAGGAAATTGTATTTGATACGGTTACCACCGGTGCTTCCAATGATATTGAAAAGGCGACGAATATTGCGAAAGCCATGATTACTCAATATGGTATGAGTAAGAAGTTTGGTTTGATTGGTTTGGCTACAGTAGAGAGCCGTTATTTGGACGGTTCCGCACGTTTGAATTGTAGCGATGTGACTGCAGCGGAAATTGACCAGGAAGTAGTGAAGCTCTTAAAGGAAAGCTACGATAAAGCGCTTAAGCTTTTGCGTGAAAACCGAGAGCTTATGGATAAGCTGGCTGAGTTCCTGATTGAGAAGGAAACCATTACCGGTAAAGAATTTATGCAGATTTTCCGCAAGGAGAAGGGCATTCCGGAGCCGGAGGAGAAGAAGAAGGAAGATGTTAAGTCGGAGTCTGATGGTGTAGAAAATGCGGATGCAGAAGGCGTGGATGGCGCTGCGAAGAATACCGATGTAAAGGCAGACGGCGAAGGTGTGGAACTTGGTGCAAAGTCTGAGGCTGGGCGCGAAGGTCAGGCGAGTTCCGTTGACATAACGGTGACGGATGAAACCAAGACCTCTGAGGAGCAGACCGATGCAGATGTTGCAAAGTCTGAGGAAACTCCCAAGCAGGATGAGAACGTGGGACGTTTCTCTAATGGACGCTTGTAGAATAAAGTAATGTAATAAAACCTCTTTTGGCGGGTGAGAAATCCGACAAGAGAGGTTTTCGTTTGTATGTTTTGAGTTGGTTTGTCATAAGGATGGCTGGAAAATTTTGCACTTATAGTCTTTGGATGGCTTCTTAAAACTATGTTCTGTCATAGAATCCCCAAACGAGCACAAAATGCACATTAAGGTGGTGAATCGTGCATCTTTTATAATTGAAGACTAGAAAATCCTCTTATATAATAATAGCGTAAATATTTGTTAATGCTTTTATATGAGGAGAGAAAAAATGACAAACACAACCGATAGATTTATTAAAGTTTATTCACAGTCTAATGCAGAAAGTGATGACAAGGGAACTGAGATTTGGCTGGATAGGGTAACCGGTGTAAATTACCTGTTTCGTTACGTAGGCTATGCAGAGTGCTTTACACCACTTTTGGATGAGCATGGTAAGCCTATTGTGACACCTTTTACGGAAGAAGTCAGAGCCGGTTTTCGTTGGGATAGAGAACGGGTAAGTTAATAGCAGACGCGGGCAAAAGGATTTATAAAGATAAGTGAGGAGAAGGTAATGAAACTTTTAATTAAGCAAAGAATATTTTCCTGGGGTGATACCTATGACATTTATGATGAGGACGGGAATGTGAAGTATGTAGTGAAAGCTGAGATTTTTGCGTTTGGACATCAGCTGCATGTTTACGATGCTTATAATAATGAGGTGGGCAGAATCAGCCAGAAGCTGCTTACTTTGATGCCGCAGTTCGAAATTGAGGTAAGAGGCGAACGATGCGGAACTATCAGTAAAGAATTCACCTTCTTTCACCCCAAATATGATATTGACTATAACGGCTGGCATGCAGAGGGTGATTTCTGGGGCTGGAATTATGATGTGTACCGCGGCACTACACCCGTTATGCATATAAACAAGGATATCTTCCAATGGGGAGATACTTATGTAATTGATATTGTAAATCCGGCGGATGAATTACATGCAATGATGTTGGTTATTGCAATTGATGCGGCAAACTGCGATAATAATGAGTAATAATTAATGATTGCGTAAGGGCTGGATTTATGAAGAGTAGGAAGAAGCGACGAATACTATTACTAATATTGGTGCCGGTGATTTTGGGCTTTTTTTGGCTGCAAAATAACTGGCTGGTAGTGTCGCAATATACCTATGAGTCTGAAAAAAATCCCCAAGTGTTTGAAGGGTATCGTATTGTGCAGATTTCGGATTTGCATAATGCTTCTTTTGGAGCCGGAAATAAACGATTGCTGGAGAAGATACAGGAACTGGCCCCGGATATGGTGGTGATTACAGGAGATGTGGTAGATTCTAACCATACCAAGATGGAGGTGGCCGTTGCATTTGCAGAGCAGGTGGCATCGGAATATCCTACCTATTATGTGACCGGTAATCACGAGAATTGGCTGGAGGGGACTGAGCGGACAGAACTGATGAATGGTTTGAAGGAGGCTGGAGTAATTTGTCTGGCAGATGAATCGGTAGAAATTGTCAAAGGTGACAGTAGTATTACTTTGGTAGGACTGAATGATGAGAGCTTAAGTGGCCCTACGTTAAAGATGGTGCTTACGAAGGGGGATGAGATGAATCGTCAGGGACTTTCCGGTACTGGTGAGGACGAAGGGCAGGAACTATCCGGTGTTGAGGCGGTAGATTTCCGGATTTTGC
Organism: Acetatifactor sp.; assembly: GCA_045634745.1. Classification (GTDB taxonomy): domain Bacteria; phylum Bacillota; class Clostridia; order Lachnospirales; family Lachnospiraceae; genus Acetatifactor. Next base: position 94,417 of record JAZRAX010000004.1, read on the forward strand.
TGGCTCATGAGCCTCAGTATTTGGAAAATTACAGTGAGGCAGGAGTGGACTTGGTGTTGACCGGTCATGCCCACGGCGGTCAGTTTAGGCTTCCTTTCGTCGGAGGTGGTCTGGTGGCACCGGACCAGGGATTTTTCCCAAAATATTCAGAAGGTATGCATGAAATGGGCAGTACCACTATGATTATCAGCAGAGGCTTAGGAAACAGTATTATACCGGTCCGGTTATTTAATCTGCCGGAGATTGTGTGCGTGGAGTTGAAGTGATAATATGGGCATGCAAAAGTGTGAAATGTTGTATGAAAAAGCAATGTGATGGTATCTCTGTAAAAAAAACTTCGGATTTGGCATCCTTTTTTGTTTTAAAACAGCTATTATTATGGAAAAAACATATCCTTGCGGTCTATGGAAAAAAATAAGTCTGTGAGATACCACTTTTTGAAAAAATGGGTATCTCACGGGCTAATTTTTTTCTATAGACCGAGAGGACCACAGTTTTGCGGCGAAATGGAGAAAAAATGGCACAAAAGGGATTCCGGGAAGCATATTTTTTTGCATAGACCGCGAGGGGCAATTGACAGTCCGGCTTGGCACAGATAAAATGAGAAGCGGAGAAATAAAAACGAAAATGAAGACATAACGTTGAGTGGCGTGAAAAATGAGCGAAAAGGCGTAAAGATAGGATATAAAGAAATTATGTTATTTAACTTCGAAGAAGAATTGAAAAAGCTCCCCACTAAGCCGGGAGTTTATATTATGAGAGATGCCCATGAAACGATTCTTTATGTGGGTAAGGCCATAAACCTGCGCAACCGTGTCAGGTCTTATTTTCGTGAGAATATTGGGCGTGGTCCCATGATTGACAAGATGGTGACACTGATTGCCCGGTTTGAATATATTGTGACGGATTCGGAGTTGGAAGCATTGGTGCTGGAAAATAATTTAATTAAGGAGTACAGCCCCAAATATAATACTCTTTTAAAGGATGATAAAACCTACCCTTACATTAAAGTGACCTTGGGGGAGGAGTTTCCGCGCATACTCTTTTCCAGAGAAATGAAAAAGGACAAGTCGAAATATTTTGGTCCTTATACCAGTGCGGCAGCAGTAAAGGATACCATTGAATTATTAAACAAGTTGTATCAGTTGCGGACCTGTAACAAAAGTTTGCCCAAGGAAATCGGCAATGACCGCCCGTGTCTGAACTATCATATTAAGCAGTGCCTGGCTCCTTGCCAGGGGTACGTAAGCAAGGAGGAATACCGGAAGCAGATTGCGGTCGCCATGGAGTTTTTGAATGGTAATTACGGTCCTATTCAAAAGGACTTGGAGACAAAAATGCTGGAAGCTTCGGAAAACATGGAGTTTGAGGAAGCGGCAAAATATAGGGACTTGCTAAATAGTGTGAAACAGGTATCCCAGAAACAGAAGATTACGGACAGCGTGGGCGAGGACAAGGATATTATTGCTATGTATCAGGATGAGGCAGAAGCGGTAGTGCAGGTATTTTTTATCCGTGATGGCAAGCTAATCGGTAGGGAACATTATTATATGATGCATGTGGCAGGGCAGAAGAAGCCACAGATATTAGAGGATTTTATTAAGCAGTTTTATGCAGGGACTCCGTTTATTCCACGGGAGTTGATGCTACAGTTCGAAATAGAGGATGCGGACCTGATTGAGAAGTGGCTGACGGAGCGTCGGGGGGGCCGTGTGTATATAAAAGTGCCCAAGATCGGTACCAAGGAAAAGCTGGTAGAGCTGGCGGCCCAGAATGCCAAGCTGATTTTGAGCCAGGATAAGGAAAAACTAAAGCGCGAGGAAGGCCGTACCATTGGCGCGGTCAAGGAAATTGCAGAGCTGTTAGAATTAACCAATGTGGAACGTATGGAGGCTTATGATATTTCCAATATCAGTGGCTTTGAAAATGTAGGCTCTATGGTGGTTTATGAAAAGGGCAAGCCCAAGAAAAGTGATTATCGTAAGTTTCGTATCCGTACTGTGTCCGGGCCTGACGATTATGCATGTATGAGGGAAGTGCTGACCAGGCGTTTTGTGCATGGTATGGAGGAAGGCAAGGAGTTGGCACAGCAGGAGGTTGATGCAGTCTACGGAAGCTTTACCAAGTTCCCGGATTTAATACTGATGGATGGTGGCCGCGGTCAGGTGAATATTGCTTTGTCGGTGCTTCAGGAGTTGCATCTGGATATTCCGGTATGTGGTATGGTCAAGGATGACAATCACCGCACCAGAGGCTTGTACTTTAATAATGTGGAGCTACCCATAGATACACATTCGGAAGGGTTTAAATTAATTACCCGCATTCAGGATGAGGCACACCGGTTTGCCATAGAATACCATAGGTCGTTACGTAGTAAGGATCAGGTAAAGTCTGCGTTGGATGATATTCCGGGGGTGGGACCCACCAGAAGAAAAGCACTTATGCGACATTTTCAGTCTTTGGAGGAAATCCGGAATGCAGAGGTGGAGCAGCTGGCAAGCCTGCCGGAGATTCCTTTGCACATTGCAGAGGGTATTTACCAACATTTTCGATTGAAGCAAAATGAGTAATGTGATATATTGGAAGTAATGAGCACAGAAAGGAACGGAAGCGATTATGGCAAGTATTAGTTTAAAGAAGCTCGTAGACAAAATGAAGCTGGAAAACCTTACGCCGGAGATTGATGTAGAAAGCAAACGTATTACCCAGACGGACATAAACCGTCCCGCACTTCAGCTGACCGGTTATTTTGAACATTTCGATGCAACCCGTCTGCAAGTTATCGGTTTTGTGGAATATACTTATTTAGAGGGTGTTTCCGACGAAGTAAAAAAGGATATTTACGAAAAACTGTTGTCCTACAATGTACCGGCAGTAGTATTCAGTAGAGAATTAAAACCTGATGAAATCTTTTTGGAAGCGGCAAGACGTCATGGTGTACCGGTTCTTTCTACAAAGAAGGTTACCTCTTCCTTTATGGCGGAGGCCATCCGTTGGTTAAATGTACAGCTGGCACCGACCATTTCCGTGCATGGTGTATTGGTGGATGTTTACGGTGAAGGTGTATTGATTACGGGTGAAAGCGGAATCGGTAAGTCAGAAGCAGCTTTAGAGCTGGTAAAGAGAGGTCACCGATTGGTTGCGGATGATGTGGTGGAAATCCGTAAAGTCAGTGAGGATACTATCATCGGTAATGCGCCGGATATTACCAAGCATTTTATTGAGGTGCGTGGTATCGGTATTATTGATGTAAAGGCTCTTTTTGGTGCATCTAGCGTAAGAGAAACCCAATCCATTGACTTGGTTATCCGATTGGAAGAGTGGAGCCGTGATAAAGAGTATGACCGTTTGGGTCTGGAGGACAGTTATACCGAGTACCTGGGTAACAAGGTAATCTGTCACAACATACCCATTCGTCCCGGACGTAACTTGTCCATTATTTGTGAATCTGCGGCAGTTAACCATCGTCAGAAGAAGATGGGCTATAATGCAGCGCAGGAATTGTATACCAGAGTACAGAATTCTCTGGCAAAGAAACGGGAAGACGACTAAAGAATATTAGATTGAGAGGAAAAGAATATGGGAAATTATGCATTTGGAGTAGATATCGGAGGTACTACCGTAAAGTTAGGTTTGTTTGACAGAGAAGGCTGTGTATTGGATAAGTGGGAGATTCCTACCATTAAGGATAATAACGGTGCCAGCATTTTGCCGGATATTGCAGCAAGTATTAAGGCTGTGATGGCAGAGAAGTCTATTGAGAAGGACGATATTGTAGGTGTAGGTGTAGGTGCACCCGGTCCGGTAGATGAGGAAGGTGTTATTTACAAGGCAGCGAACTTAGGCTGGGATGTATTTAATATTTCCACTGTATTAAGCGGATATTTAGGCTTGCCTGTAAAAGCAGGTAACGATGCCAACGTAGCTGCATATGGCGAAATGTGGCAGGGTGGCGGTAAGGGCTACTCTAACCTGGTGGCAGTGACCTTGGGTACCGGTGTTGGCGGTGGTATTATTATCAACGGAAACATTTTAACCGGTGCAACCGGTGCCGGCGGAGAAATCGGACATATACATATTGAAGATAATGAAACTGTAGTGTGCGGATGTGGCAATACCGGTTGTTTAGAGCAGTATGCTTCTGCAACAGGTGTGGTACGTCTGGCACAGCGCAGATTGGTTAAGGACGATGCTCCCAGCGTGCTCAGAAGTGTGGATTTGACTGCAAAGGCAGTATTTGATGCAGTAAAGGACGGCGATGCCGTAGCCATTGAAATTGCAGAGCAGTTCGGCGATTATTTGGGAAAAGGTCTGGCAGCAGTGGCAGCAGTAGTTAACCCTGAGATTTTTGTAATCGGCGGTGGTGTATCCAAGGCCGGAGACATTTTGTTTGATTACATCCGCCCTGCATACGAGAAGTATGTATTCCGCGGATGCCGCGATGCAAAGCTTACTCTGGCTACCTTGGGCAATGATGCAGGTATTTTTGGAGCAGCAGCATTAGTACTGTGCTAATGTATGCTCCAAAGCAAGAAAGGCAACAATAGCAATAATAAACAGAAAGACGAGTATAAACATGATTAGTAAGACAGTTGTAAAGGCATTGGAAAGGTTTTTACCCGCAGAGAATATACACATAAAGGAACCCATGAGTAAGCATACTACCTTTCGTATTGGTGGTGAGGCAGACTGTCTTTTGCAGATAGAAACGTGTGAGCAGCTGAAAAGAGTACAAGGCTATTTACAACAGCTGGAAATCCCTTATTTTGTTATAGGAAATGGTAGCAATTTGTTGGTAAGTGATAATGGATTTCCCGGAGTGATTTTAGAGATTGCTGATCAGATGAGTGACATACGGGTGGAGGGCGAGTGTATTATTGCACAGGCCGGAGCCCTAATGAGTAAGATTGCCCGTGTGGCTTACGAAAACGGTTTGACCGGCTTTGAGTTTGCTGCAGGAATTCCGGGAACTATAGGCGGTGGCGTGGTAATGAATGCCGGTGCTTATGGAGGAGAACTGAAGCAGGTAGTGACTTGCGTAACTGTATTAGATAAGAACGGTAATCTGCTGGAGCTGGATAATGACACCATGGAATTTGGTTATCGTACCAGTGCAATCAAACATCATCCATTTATTGTGGTGCAGGTGTGTATTAAGCTGCAAACCGGTAATAAGGAGCAGATTAAGGCTACCATGGATGATTTGGCGGCAAAACGCAGGGAGAAGCAACCCTTGGAGTATCCAAGTGCAGGAAGTACCTTTAAACGTCCGGAAGGACATTTTGCAGGGAAACTTATTATGGATGCAGGGTTACGTGGTTACAGAGTGGGTGATGCCCAGGTTGCGGAAAAACATTGTGGTTTTGTGATTAATCGCGGACAGGCGACTGCCACAGAAGTGAAGCAGCTCATGAGCCATGTACAGAGTGAGGTTAAGAATCAGTTCGGTGTGGAGTTGGAACCGGAGGTTATTTTTCTTGGATAAATAATGAGGGAAGTCTGCAAAAGGCAGGTACCCATTGAAATACTGAGGTGTGGCATGAGATTTGTAATTGTTACAGGTATGAGTGGCGGTGGAAAAAGCACTGTGTTAAAAATGATGGAGGATGCGGGATATTATTGTGTTGATAATATGCCGGTGTCTCTCATTGACAAATTTGTGGAGCTTTTGGCTATGCCCAATAACGAAATCGAGAAAGTGGTGCTGGGGTTGGACGCCCGTGCAGACCAGTTTTTTGAGGATGCCACACAGATGGTTACAGAGTTAAGAAGCAAGGGATACCCTATTGAGATTCTTTTTCTGGATGCCAATGATGCGACTTTGATTAAGCGCTATAAGGAAACCCGTCGTGTACATCCCTTGGAACCGAAAGGAATGATTGAGGACGGTATTAATAAGGAGCGAAAAGGTCTGCAGGCTATCCGTGAGTTGGCAGATTATGTTATTGATACCACGGGACTGCTTACAAGAGACTTAAAGGCAGAATTAGACCGCATTTTTGTGCAGGATGAGGAATATAATAGTCTCATGGTAAATGTTATGTCCTTTGGCTTTAAGCATGGGATTCCGGCAGACGTAGACTTGGTGTTTGATGTCAGATTTTTGCCCAACCCCTATTATGTGGACGAACTAAAGCATAAGACCGGTAATGACCCTGAGGTGCAGGAATATGTGATGGCTTGTGAAGAGTCCGAGATATTTTTAAATAAGCTCGTAGACATGTTATGGTTCCTGATACCCAATTATGTAAAGGAAGGTAAGTATCGTCTGGTAGTGGCTATCGGTTGTACCGGTGGCAAACATCGTAGTGTTACTTTGGCAAATGAGTTGCATAAGCGGATGAAGAATCAGGGAGATTACGGAATTACGGTTTATCACAGGGATGTGGATAACCGTAGCAAATAGAGAAAGCGACATTGGAGGTAAGATATGTCTTTTTCCCAGGAAGTAAAGGAAGAACTGGAAAAACATATGGGCCAGGCCAGACATTGTCAGATGGCAGAGCTGGCGGCGATTATGAACTTTTCAGGACAGTTTGGACGTCTTAGTAAGGACGAATATACCATTGGTTTTCAAACAGAAAATGAAACTGTGGTAAGAAAAGGCTTTACATTATTGAAAAAAACATTTAATATAGAAGCTGGTGTCGCAGTCGACGAAGAGAAAATGCAGGAGATACATCATAAATTTGGAGACTTGAACAAACCGGTAAGTTCTTTGCTGGTAAAGAATTCCTGCTGTCAAAGAGCCTTTTTGAGAGGTGCATTTTTATGTATTGGTTCTGTAAGTGCACCGGAAAAAGGGTATCATTTGGAATTTGTATGTACACAAGAGGACAAGGCAAAACAACTTCAGGACATGATGCTAGGCTTTGACATTGAAAGCAAAATTGTACTTCGTAAAAAGTATTATGTGGTGTACATGAAAGAAGGCAAGGCCATCGTTGATTTGCTGAATGTTATGGAAGCGCATGTGGCATTAATGAATCTGGAGAATTTGCGTATTCTCAAGGAAGTACGAAATTCAGTGAATCGAAGAGTAAACTGTGAGGCTGCCAATATTTCCAAAACGGTAGAAGCTGCGGGCAGACAAATCGAAGATATCCTTTTAATTAAGGAAAAGTATGGTTTGCAGAATTTGCCGGAGAATTTGCGGGAAATGGCTGAGGTACGATTGGAATACCCCGAGATGCCTTTAAAGGAGCTGGGAGAAGAGTTGGACCCGCCGGTAGGAAAATCGGGCGTAAATCACAGATTACGAAAACTGAGTGAGATTGCAGAGAAACTTAGGTAGTAGTTCAGGAGGAGTATTATTATGACAAAAAAGAGTGTAGAAATCAAGTTACAGAATGGTTTGGAAGCAAGACCGGTAGCTATGTTAGTTCAGGTAGCAAGCAAGTATGACAGTGTAGTATACTTGGAGTCTGCCGGCAAGAAGGTAAATGCTAAGAGTATTATGGGTATGATGAGCCTTGGCTTGGATTCCGGTGAAACCGTTATTGTAATGGCTGATGGTGCAGATGAAGAAATTGCAGTAAATGAAATTGAGAAGTATCTTTGCTCAGAAGCATAGATATAATTATTGTGAATAGTTTTGAATGAAGTACAGTGTCGTGTTAAACAATGTGTTTGATACGGCATTTGTAACATATGAGAGAGTATGAAAATATTAATTACTACAGATTTATATACAACTTCAACAAACGGTGTGGTAACTTCGGTGCGTAATTTATGGGATGAGTTAAAGCGCAGGGGACATGATGTTCGTATTCTTACTTTATCCGAGAATCTGGATAGCTATAAAGAAGGGGATGTTTATTACATTAAGTCCATCTCTATTGAGTTTGTTTATCCGGATGTGCGGATGCCACTTTCCTATCATAATGATTTAGTTAATGAATTAATCGAATGGGAGCCGGATGTAATACATAGTCAGTGCGAGTTTTTTAGTTTTCAGTACGCAAGGCGGATTGCGAAATTGACCGGAGCACCTTTATTGCATACCTACCACACACTATATGAGCAATATGTGGCATACGTTATTCCCAGTAAACGTTTGGGTAGGCGTATGGTGCAGGAGTTGTCACGTATTCGCTTGAAGCACGTAAATATGATTATTGCCCCCACTACCAAAGTGGAGGATACTTTGCGTCAATATGGTATGGATAACGAAATCCAGGTAATTCCCAGTGGTATTTCGTTGGAGCAGCATACCGGTAGAATGAGCGAAGAGGCGCGCCAGGAGAAAAGAAAATCACTGGGTATATCCAAGGATAACCATGTGATTTTAAATCTGGGACGTTTGGGTACAGAGAAGAATCTGCAGGAATTATTACAGTTTTTTAAGAAGGCGTTGATACATAATCCTCAATTGTTCTTTTTGATTGTAGGCGACGGTCCCGACAGAAAGAATTTAGAGGAATTGGCAGAGGAGCTGGATATTAGCCGTAAGGTGCTTTTTACCGGTATGGTACAGCCAACACAGGTACAGGAATATTATCAGATCGCAGATGTTTTTGTAAGTGCTTCTACCAGTGAAACACAGGGATTAACTTATATTGAAGCAATCGCCAACGGTCTGCCGTTGCTTTGTCGAAGTGATAAATGTCTGCAGGGTGTGGTACAGGATGGTGTGAACGGTTATGAATACACCTCTGATGAAGACTTCCTGGATAAGCTGAATATTATTTTAAATAATCCCCAGTGGCGAATTAATGCGAGACTGCAAAGTGAACGGATTGCGGAAAATTTTGGGAAAAGTCATTTTGTAGATGCCATGGAAGAAATGTATCAGGCTTTGATTAATGAGGAATAAATAAAAAATTTGGCAAAAATTTAACAAAGATATTCCCATTTTAAAAGAAGTGTGTTATATTGTATTACGGTGAAAAAATTTGGATGCTTCGGCAACCATATTTCATAATAAATAATACGGAGGAATTGAACATGTTAGTTTCAGCAACCGAAATGCTTAAAAAAGCAAAGGCTGGCCACTATGCTGTAGGTCAGTTTAACATCAACAACTTGGAGTGGACCAAGGCAATCCTTTTAACTGCACAGGAAAACAACTCACCTGTTATCTTAGGTGTTTCTGAAGGTGCAGGTAAGTACATGGGCGGCTACGATGTAGTAGTTGGTATGGTAAATGGTTTAATCAAGGATTTAAACATTACCGTTCCTGTAGCTCTTCACTTAGACCACGGCTCATTTGAAGGATGCTACAAGTGTATCGAAGCTGGTTTCTCTTCAATCATGTTTGATGGTTCTCACTATCCAATCGAAGAAAACGTAGCTAAGACAAAAGAATTAGTAGACATCTGTAATGCAAAGGGTCTTTCCTTAGAAGCAGAAGTTGGTTCTATCGGTGGTGAAGAAGATGGCGTTGTTGGTGCAGGTGAATGTGCTGACCCTAATGAATGTAAGGCTATCGCTGATCTTGGTGTAACTATGCTTGCAGCAGGTATTGGTAACATTCATGGTAAGTATCCAGCTAACTGGAAGGGCTTAAGCTTTGAAACATTAGATGCTGTTCAGCAGTTAACAGGTGATATGCCATTAGTTCTTCATGG
>JAZRAX010000005.1:0-1743 GCA_045634745.1 Acetatifactor sp.
CACGAGAATACCTCTTTCATCATAGTATTGAACACTTCTTACCGAAACATTGCATTTCTTTGCAAGTTCACCTGTTGTATATAATGACATATCCTGCCTCCTTTCAAGGTCTATATTAGCATATAACGCAGCGTAACAAGCAATATATCACGCTGCGTTATTTTTTGTTTTTTACGCAAATAATTAATTTCTCATATCAACCAGACAGTGAGAGAAATTCAAGTTTTTCTAACTGTTCGTCATATTGAAATTTAACGCTTACCTGTTTGTATTAATCGAATAAGTTCTTCGACATCATCAAAATCATCATAGCCTACAACAATTCCCTATCGATGATAAACTATACAATTTATCTGTAATATTCCTCCGGAATATCATCCTCTTTTATACACAAATCCCTATCTGTTTTCTCCCAAATTTTTCTAACCGTATCCGTCATCTTTACAACATCGCAACAGTACACCAAGGCATCCCCTAACTGATGATATGTAACTGCTCTCGTATATTCAAAGGCCTTTTTGTAATTAGGATAATAATCCGATACGCAGGTATCAGAAGCTGCTGTAAAATGTGTATGAAATGGTGGAGAAGTTATTTCATTTCCATCATAATCCTTAATAGTAATCTGAAATGCTTCTGGATTCAGTCTATCTGGAATATCAAGACGCTCATCCACTGCGTGAAGATATGTATTTCTCTCATGGCCTACTCCCACTAAGAGAACTTTGCCATTTTCCTCATACAGTCTGCTTATGCAACTTCCCATAGGTGCGGGACTTGCCGCATTTTCTTCACCCTTTACATAGTCAGCAGCACCCTTACCAAACACTGTAACCGAATGTGTAGGATGCAGGGAACGCACCCCATCAGCTCTAAATGCAGCCACTTTAGCCAACGCTCCTATACAAGGCTCTGTGTTTCTCACATCATAATGCGGATGCTCCCTATCTACATTTGCCCAGGTATGCGTAGGCACTATAAACAGTCCATCCGTAAGATACTGACAAAAGCCATCTATCAGGCCATCTGCACCATTTTCAATCTCTCCTACAGCACGCAGGGAACAGTGAATTGTAACCTTGTCGTTATGCTTTATGCCACAACCTTCTAGTAATTCGAATATATCGTTCTTGGTAACCATATTCATTCTTCCTCCTTCAAATTCTTGCATGCTTTCAACTCTACACAAGACTGACAGTTTCTGTTCACTACAAATCTTGATTTTTATTTACAAATCTCCATCGCAATGCTTTTCCATTCTTCATTACAAATATTATAAGTCAAGCTATATCCATTTTCGACAAATCCAACTGCTTTGTAACAATGATAAGCACTTGGATTATTCTCAAAAACCTCTAATGTCACTTTCGATGCTCCATAAAGTTCAAATGCAAATTTTATACCTAACTGCAGCATTTGTTTCCCATATCCTTTTCCTCTTGCCTTGGGATTTAGAATCACATATCCGAAACTTAATTCACCTTCTACTTCTCCAGGTTGGCGAAGGGTAAAAAAACCTACTATTCCATCTTCATCAAAAGCAACAAACGGGAAATATTTTTCATTATCTATTCTTCCAGAAACTGCCTGTTCCAGGCGTTCCGCCGAAACAGGAAAATTGCCCAATCTTCCTTCACTCCATTTATAAAATGTGTTCTCATCTTGAACCCAAGTTACTATTTTCTGACTATCATTTTTTCGATATGGTCTTAAGTTTAGCATAACTTCACCTCCGTCAAATTC
>JAZRAX010000006.1:0-20841 GCA_045634745.1 Acetatifactor sp.
CTTCAGGGAATGATAATTCGTTCCGTCTGATGTCAGCTTTACCCTGTCTGCTTCTGCCGCCTCATAAGTACTTCCCGGATCACTGTGCCAGTTGTAGGTCAGTTCTCCTGCCTTATAGGTAAGGCGAAGGTCTTCTTCTCCTGCTGCGGCAGGAGTGGTATTGGTTGCGGTTGTTTCGGCACTTACTGTAAAAGCAGTATAATTAATACTGCTCAATGCAAGAACTAGTGCTAACATACCTGTCAGCCACTTTTTAATCCTCTTCTTCATACTTTTACCTCCATGGTATAATTATCCACTATCCAATTTACCACCAAAAATCAAGCTTTTCTTATCATCCCTTGCTACGCATTGCCCAAATATTGCTATTTTACAAATTGTTTTCTTTTTCTACCATTGTCATTATTATTTGATTTTTTTCTACAATTCACTCTCTTTAAATCTCTTTTCGATATTTTTTATTTTTATAAGAGCTTTCATTTTTATTACAAAGCCGTTTTTTATACTTTAACCTTAGTATATATCACTTAAAAAATATTGTTTTTCGCACATTTTGATTAAATTCACCATGGGACCATTTTCCTATTTTTTCACTAATAATAGAAGCACAAAAACCGGAAGCAACTCTCTCCAGTCACTCCCGGTTATTCTTTTTCCCTCTTTAAATTTTCCCTGGACATTTCTTTAGATATCTCTTTAATAAGAATGCACAGAAATACGGGAACGTATATATATTATCGCTACATCCCACATTTCCTGCCGTGAACTTAATTCCCCACGAAATATCCTCATACTTCTCGCTTTGAATCAGCGTTTTAAGAGACTTTGCTGTACCTCGTTTTGCTTTTACTTCCACCGGAATCAAATATTCTTTCGTCCTAACAAAAAAATCTTCTTCCAAAGTAGAATCCTCTCTCTTGTAATAATACAAGCCATATCCACATTTGGTTAGCGCTTCTCCCACGATATTTTCATACAAAGCCCCTTTATAAACTCCCAAATTTTTATTGGCACGCAAATCATCTTGGGCTTCCTCATCCAGCATCGCCACGAACAATCCTGTATCAAAGAAGTACAGCTTATATTTTGTATCATCATAATTTCCCTTTAATGGCAGCTCCGGAGCATTCAGGCAATAGCAAACATTCACAATCCCTGCATCCTTCAGCCATTCAATGCAACCACGATAATCTTTAAAACGGGCACCATTTGCCACCTTAGATATTTGAAACTTTTTGTTGTCCTTGGCTAACTGCACAGGAATCTGCTCAAATACATTTAGGATTCTTGTCTGGTCCATTCCCTCTGCATACTTTCGTATATCCTCTTTGTAATCCTCCAACAACTGTCGCTGAATAGCCAAAGTCCCTTCAAAAGTATCCTGTTTGATATATTCTCGCACAACCGCCGGCATCCCTCCCAGAATACAATAATCCAGAAATAAATTACTATATACTGTCATTTCCGTTTCATTAAATGGTTTCTGTTGTTCCATATGCTCCAGCATTTCTATAATGGCAGGTTCCTCATAGCCCTTGGCCCACAAAAACTCTTCAAAGTCCATGGAAAACATATCATAATCACTCTTATAACCAACGCTGTTACTTTCAATTCTTCTATAGTGAATTCCAAGCAAAGAACCGCTACAGATTACATCAAATCGACCATCCAGCTTAAAAAACTTAAGTGCCGTAGCTATTTCTGGATACTCCTGTAGCTCATCAAAGAAAAAAATAGTTTCTCCCGGTTCAAATATCTTGGTGGGATCAATGCGAGAGATATTTCGAACAATATCATCTGTCTTATAACCATCCTCCGTAATCCTTTTATATTTTGGTTCTTCCACAAAATTAATATATATTACGTTTTTATAAGCATTTTCCGCAAAACGACGTATGGACTCCGTTTTTCCCACCTGCCGCGGACCTTTTACAATTAATGGGTTACGCTCCGGCAGTTCCTTCCATTCTGCAAGATAAGCATCTATTTTTCGCCTTAAATAAGCCTCTCCCATACATCTCACTCCTTTCTCGCAACTATAACATAGCAAAAAACGAGTGACTTTTCAATACTTTTTCACAAAAAACGAGCGACTTTTAATGTTTCTACCACAAAAAATGAGCGACTTTTCGTCATTTTACCACAAAAAATAAGTAACTTTCCTCTCACCCCATCATACCACTTACCCAATACACCACACCCAGTACCCAGCTGGTGAAGATTCCATACAAAATCACCGGCCCGGCAATGGTAAAAATCTTGCAACCAATACCAAAGACCTGTCCTTCCGCCTGATACTCAATTGCCGGTGCCGCCACGGAATTGGCAAAACCGGTAATGGGCACCAAAGCTCCGGCACCGCCCCATTTTACAATTCTCGGATAAATATTCAGTCCGGTCAAAATTACAGAGCAAAGCACCAAAAGCAGTGAGCACCAGCTCCCCGCCACTTCCTGCTCCACTCCTAGGGTTCCGGTAGTATAATTCAAAATCCATTCGCCTATTACGCAAATGATTCCACCCACCAAAAACGCCTTTAACATTTGCAAACCCAAATTATGCGTAGGTGTCACTGATTTCACATATTCCGCATACTCCTTTTGTTTCATCTCCACACTTTTCTTCTTTTCCTCGCTCATCCTTCTTCTCCTTCCGCACAAGTTCCCGTATTGTCCCATTCCAAACCACTTAATACCGGATTTTCCACTCTACTACACTTTTCTGCCACTTAACACAGGCTTCTTCCTCGTCATGACGCCCTTCTTCGCACGGCGCCTCATTCCCCCTTCTACCCCACATAAATGTTATAGAAGTAAAACAGTGAGCCACACAGTTTACCCACAGCTATACAAAGCACCACAATTCCCAATCCATGCCGAAAAGACACTCTTCTGGTAAAAATAGGAATGCTGTCCAACATCTCCGCAATTGCCAGCGCCAGGCATCCTACCAACATGCCACTAAACAAACCGCCTGCTGCCAAGACAATATTTGCCACCCTTTCCCAAGCTGCCACCGATACCCCCAGCCTGTTCACAAAAAAATACCCTAACCTGATTTCATCTCCCAGCACACTGAAAATACCACCCACTGTAGTTCCCAGAATAATCATATTTTCATAAAGCATGACTTCCTTAGCCGAATGCGTCTTTCCGATGAACCGGGGTACCAGCCCAACCGCACTCAGCACCGTAAACACACCGGCAGAGGTAATAATACCGAAACAGATTCCACAAAATCCCAACATGATTAATCGCAACATTCTCTATCACTCCCTCTCCGTCAATCCTGCGCCGTCCATCCAGCTCTACACCTCCTCTTCCATGCCCTCTCTGTCCGCCGTCTCAATTAACGCTTGATTTACATCCCTCTCATAATTGCGCATGGAAACTTCAATTGGAGTTGGATCAGAAGTGATACGACGTTTACCGATATGGTTATAAAAAAGCACAATTCCTAACGTCAAACCTATGGAATAAGTAATTTCCAACACATTTACCGGCCCCGGTGGCTTCTCCATGAACACCTCATATACCTCTTCAAAAATATCCCTCACTGCCACATCACTGTTATATGCCACCAAAGTAGATGCTGTACCAAAAAAACATACCAGACTTACCACCAAAATCTTTCCCCAGACCATAGGTCCCTTTTTCTTGTCCACTTTTACCCGTTCTATCAGCACATCCGACTCCCCCACGGACTGCACCAACACTCCGGGACATTCCTTGCAAATAAGCTGAATCAACTTCAGTGAACTAACTACCGCCCGCTTTGATTCCCCACGAAACACATGCACCTTAATTGCCCTGCATTTGGCTAACACCGATGCATCTTCACACTCCACCGACGCCACATCTTTTAAAAACACATCCTCACTCTGCACTTCCGCATCCAATGCACACTTTAAATAAACAACCATTTCTTTCAAACACTTCACGCCTTTTCGTTTTTATAAAATATTTTGTGTATATTCTGCAAAAATATACGGATGCTTTGCTGAAACATTCAATTGTCTATTCTGTTAGGTTTTAAAATATAAGCTGGGTATCAACAGCTTCTTTTCAATCGAAACAACCCACAAGATCACATATTTCCGGGTGTAAATATCAACTTTGTTTGTAAATATGCCCAAACTTACTTTAATACAGCAGAAAATCACCAAATTCATTCTGACGTTTAGTTTTTTTATCTTAAAAAAGTATTTATTATACCCACACCCAATATTTATATAATTCAGTGCAACAAAAAACCCCTCTCACCAACCTCCGCGAACCAGGCTGGTAAGAGGGGAATTTAGCGAATATTACGCTAATCCCACAACTTAAAGGAAATATTCAAATCTACATCTCCGGAGATACCAGCTATTTTCCCTTTGTCCGAGTACTGCCATACATCGAACGCATAGGGATAGTAAATCTCCTTGTTGTAATATGCAAACCATTTATCATATTCTTCAAATTGTGCCAGATCCAGCATCAGAAGGCCCATCTCCATGTTATGATAAAGCATTACATCATAACCGGCTTCTTTTACTGTCTCCAAAAATACTAATGTATTGACGGTTCTCTGCTCGCTACTGATTTGATTCATACGAGCTTGGCTATCGGCAACCTTCTCTACATCTAGTACTATAGGACATTGTACCCTATATGGGGCTACTTTTTCAAGTACAAATTTTGCTTCTTCTAAAGCTTCTTCTTCATTTATGGCCTGCGAGAAGAAATAAACCCCTACTTGAATGCCATTTGATATAGCTCCTTTGATATTATTTTCAAATTGTGCATCCTCCACAATGGCGCCGGAACCATAGCCTCTGTTGCCCACACGGATAAAGGCAAACTTTACACCGTCAGCTGCTACCTGGCTCCAATCAATCTCACCCTGATGTTTGGATACATCAATGCCCTTGTAAGAAATTACCTGACCGTTTTCTACATATTCTACGGTACCATCTTCCTTCAGTTGCAATCCATCGCTAACTAAATTATTTTTTTGCAAGCTGTCATTAATGGGTACAAAATGATACCTTCCGTTGCTTGCTACTACCAGTTTATCTGCATACAAGGTACGCAGGACTTCCACCATAGTAGCACCACTGTTCATGCCAACCTCCAAAGCATCCAGCACTTCCTGGGCTCCGGCTTCTTTGGCACCTTCTACGGCTTTTGCCACATACGCATTCAAATCTGCCTGCGTGTAAATAACATCTGAACCATCCACTGTCTGCACCTGCATATTGGCAGCTTCTTCCGCTTCCTGCATGGAATCATCCAACCATAAATAAAGAGCCACGCTACCTACCATCAGTACCAAAAATAATACAGCACATCCGGCAATGGCAAAAGTAGTTTTTATTTTCTTGCTTCTCTGGCGCTTTCTCTCCCACAAACGCTCCGATTCCCCAAAATCGTTATCGATTGCCTTTGTAACTTCCTCTTCCATTATGCTCATCCGTACCCCCTTTCAAAAAAACAACCTTCCTTTATACTATAAAGGATAATCCGCTTCTTGAAAAGATAGAACTTCGTATTTTAATAAAATCTTAACAAACGCGTCCCTGTGCTCTGGCACGCATTGCCAAAAGAATCTTTTTCTCCATACGGCTAACCTGTACCTGACTGATTCCCAACAGCTTTGCCACCTCCACCTGTGTCTTTTCTTGAAAGTACCGCAAATGTATTAACCTGCTCTCTCTTTCGTCCAGGTCTTCCAAAAGTTGCTTTAAGAGCATACGATTTAATAGGACCTCCTTTTCCTCATCCTCTTTTCCCAGTGTATCTGCCAATGTTACCTCGCTACCATCGTTTTGATAAACCGGTTCATAAATAGACTCCACCCTATAATCCGCTTCTGTTGCTGCTACAATCTCTTCTACACTGAAACCGGTTTCCTCTGCAATCTCCAAAATCGTAGGTTCCCTGCCCAAGCTTCCCTGCAAGCTCTGTCTTATCTGGCCGATTTTCATAGCCTGCTCTTTTAACGTCCGCGATACCTTTACCGGTCCGTCATCTCTTAGAAACCGCTTGATTTCCCCGCTGATTAAAGGTACGGCATAGGTAGAAAACTTTACATCATAGTTTAAATCAAAATGATCTATGGCCTTTATCAACCCTATGGTCCCTATTTGAAACAAATCCTCTGTTTCCACACCACGTCCCACAAAGCGTCGCACCATAGCATGTACCAGCCCCAAATTCTTCTCTATCAGTACTTCTCTCGCCTGTTTATCCCCCTGCTGTGATTTTGCAATCAGTACTGACACCTCTTCCATGCTTCACCCCTAACAGGCCTCTATCCAAGAACCGGTGCCGATTTTTTTCTGCATTTTTACCAAGGTTCCCTTCCCCGGTTCACTTAGCACATCCAAATCATCCATAAAAGCTTCCATAAAGGCAAACCCCATCCCGGAACGGTTGTATTCCGGCTTAGTAGTATAAAGAGGCTCCATAGCCCGCTCCACATTCTCAATACCCTTTCCTTTGTCCTGAATTTCTATGTACAGCATGGCATCCTTAATCTCACAGTGTACAAACACTTTGCCCGGATGCACCGGTGCATAAGCCGGCACCTTGTCTCCGTACTTTCCATATCCATACAAATTTTCATACCCATGAATAATTGCATTTGTTACCGCCTCCGACACTGCCGTTTTAATATCTGCCAACTCCTCCATGGTCGGATTCATGGAAGAAATAAAAGACGCCACTGCCATTCTGGCAAACCCTTCATTTACCGATATTGCATCAAATTCCAACTTCATTTCATTCTTCATCTTTGTCCCATCCTATTCCATTATTTCTACCATGTTACCGATTCCAGCCAAACGAATCATCCGTTTAATCTGCTTGTCCGGATGTAAAATAAATATCTTGCCACCGATACAATTTATTTTTTTGTACCGGCCCATAATCAAACCGATTCCCGACGAATCCATAAACCGGGTTACCCCAAAATCAAATGCCACATGATCAACCTTACCGTTTATAATAATCCGGTCCGCTTTTTCGCAAATGTACGCCGTCCTGTAATGGTCTACCTCCTCCGGCAACTTTACCATCAGACAATTATCAACTACCTGAAACTCTTCCATGCTGTTCCTCCTTATTCCTATGACACCTTCCCGCACTACGCGTAAATTACCCCGCGTACCTTTCTCAAGCATACAGAAAGGACATGTAGTTCCCTACATGTCCTTGTCTTTTGTATCTTATTAATTTGATAATCTGTTAATGTATGTTGTAGAATTGGTGGCTCTCTCCGTACCCGGTACCAATTCCACTACTTTGGTATATGCCGCAATAGCTTCGTCATTACGCTCCAGCTTATGACAAGCTCGCCCTAAATAATACCATGCATCTGCATGTGTATCATCATACTTAACCACTCTGGCAAGTGCCGTGGCTGCTGTTTCATTATCTCCTTGGGAATACGCTGCATATCCTTCCGCATACCCCTGCTCAATAATCTGTGGTTTAATCGCCGCAAGTAACGCATTATATAGATTTTGGAAGGCATTGGTGGATTCTTCCAAAACTACACTTTCACTAATACGCTCCAAATCATCTTCCACCTGATAAATATCTCCGGTTGACACATACAGAGACGCTGTATTCAAAAGCTCTTCCATGCTGGCAAGCGTTCCGTCCGTACCTGCATATCCGTCCAGCGCACTTTGTAATGCAGTCTTCTCTGCATTCAAATCCTTGATTTCATCTTCCAATTCCTTAATGGTGGTATTCTTCACATCAATTTGGTTACCAATGGAGGTCACCTGTTCCTGTGCCTCCTGCTTGGCATTGGTACGTGCCGCAGGTACCACCAAAAAATACACCGCTGCTGCACCAATCAAAAGACCGATACCAATATTTAGCAGAGTACCTGCACCGCTTCGGTTGGGTTCTCTCACACCGATAGGCTGTATAATCACTTCATTATCACTCTGATAACGAATGGCATCCTCCTGTTTCTTCTTCGGCTTGCCACCGTCCTCCGGATTTAAGATTTTTTCTACTTCCCGCATATACACAAGTGCCTGCGTATTATTTCTATCCAAATTCAGCACCTTGGTCAGCTCTTTTTGGGCTTTTTCCCACTGCTCAATATCCATGTACAACAGTGCCAAAAGCAAATGTGCACGAACAAACTTCTGATTCATGGACAATACTTTACGTAGCTGAATCAGAGCCAAATCCTTACTTTCCTGCTGACAGTATGCCAGGGCCTGATTATATTTCTTACTTACATTCTTGATATTCTCCAGCTGAGAAGCACTGGACTGAATCATATTAATATAATCGTCCGCAATATTCTTCTCTGCCTTCAAGTTCTTACTGATAATCCATTCACACAATGCGGCAACGGATTCACCCATCTCAAAGTAGACCAAACCCAATAAATTTCTGGCTTCTACGTTATTTTTATTAAATTTCAAACTCTGCCGTAAGCTGACAATGGCACCTGACAAATCTCTTACCTTTGCCTTAGCAAGTCCATCATTGTAATACATATTAGATGCATAAATGATTTTCTTATATCGTGCCACATCCATGCCACAGGATGTACAAAAGTCATGCTCTGACAAACGGCAGCCACAATTATAACAATACATAATTTCCTCCTGTTATCGCACTACCGACTACTCCTGCTCGCTCTCTTCCTTTTCTTCCTTAACCATTTTCACCAGCAAAT
This sequence comes from Acetatifactor sp., assembly GCA_045634745.1. Taxonomy (GTDB): domain Bacteria; phylum Bacillota; class Clostridia; order Lachnospirales; family Lachnospiraceae; genus Acetatifactor. Next base: position 8,692 of record JAZRAX010000006.1, read on the forward strand.
CTGCCATATCGGTCATATCCTGGTTATAAATGGTATCAGTTATATCATCAATCTCCGGACACGGATGAAATTTCTTCAATTCTTCTTCAAAATTTATCATAGCTTAAGTACTCCTTTATTTCTCCCACCAAATATAGGGAGCCAACAATATACACTCGTTCCTCTTCCTGCTTCTGTGCTAATACCGCCTTTAATGCGTCCTGCACATTCTTATAGCCGGTTACTTCAACCTGAGAAAACTGCTTAACTTTACTCAGCATTTCCTCCAAAGGCACTCCTCTGTAACTTTCCAAACGTGCCACTGTAATGCTTTGAAACAAATCCTCCTGTCCCAAATACTGTAGCATAGTGGAATAATCCTTATCTGACACTACACTGAACAGCAGCTTACGTTTTCCATCAAAACCATCTGTCTTTACTGTTTCCACAAAAGCTCTGATACCGTCTGCATTATGGGCACCATCCACATAAACCTCCGGTAACACTTCTTCCATTCGGCCCGCCCAAAAACAAGCCTCTACGCCCTTTTTCATATTGCTCATACCGATTCTGCAATCTTTCTCCAGAACCTCCGCCGCTTTCAGGGCCAAAACACAATTCTCCAACTGATACTTGGCAATTGTATTCAAACGTATCGTAACACTATTATCATACCGATAAACATACAAAAAATCAATGGTTTTGTTGCGGTTTCCCAAAAATACATAATCACTTTTCGACACCGGATGACACTCCGCCGACAGCGTTTTTGCCTTTTGCTCAAAAACCGTCGATACTTCATCGCAAGTATCCCAATAAACTACCGGTGTATCCTGCGCTATAATGCCTGCTTTTTCGCCTGCAATAGCCTCCAAGGTATCTCCTAAATATTCTGTATGCTCCAAACCGATACGGGTAATGACCGCCAGTTCTTTCTTTGCTACTGCGTTGGTGGCATCCAACCTGCCACCAAGTCCGGTCTCCAAAATACAAAAATCCGGCGCAGCATCCCTAAATACCAGCATACCTACAAAAAACATATATTCAAAAAAGGTAGGATGATATCCCTCTCCTGCCTCTATTTTATCCCACTCAAGTAAATCATAAATCTGCAAAAAAGCCTGCAAAAAAGCTTCCTTGCTTATCATTTCACCATTTATTATAAAACGTTCTCTGACATCTACCAAATGCGGAGATGTAAACACTGCCACACTTTTTCCGGCAGTCTCCAAAATACTGCGCATATACGCACAAACAGAACCCTTACCGTTAGTGCCTGCTACATGAATAATCCGCAAGCTCTCGTCAGGATTCCCTAATTTGTCCAAAAAGGCCTTTGTATCGGCCATGGTATTCTTTTTGGTAAACCGTGGCACGTTGAAAATATAGTCCACGGCTTCCTCGTAGGAGTTGATTTGTTGCTTCTCCACGTTCTCGTTCCTTTCATCCGCCCCTAAGCAAGAGCGCTGTGGCGGGAAATATATCCCTCTAAGTGACCCTTGAAACACGTCAGCACTTAGTAAGTAGGCGAGTGTACTCGACTACGAACTTAGTACTGTTACGTGTTTCATGGAGCGAGAGCGCGTCACGTGAGGAATATATTTTCCGCCACAACGCTCCCGCTCAGGGATCTTGTTTCAATTACTGCAGCTGAGCCAATCTTTCCTTCACCTGCTCCATCATCTGAGTATACTTAGCAAGCTTTGCCTTTTCCTCCTCAATCTTGGCAGCCGGTGCCTTGGAAACAAATCTTTCATTAGAAAGCATACCGTTTACACGGGCCAATTCGCCCTCCAGACGTTTTTCTTCCTTCTGTAAACGTTCGATTTCCTGTGCAATATCAACCAATTCCGCAAAAGGAATATAAACAGTTGCACCCGGAATTACTACAGATACTGCATCCTGTGCAATACCTGTCTTATCAGACTGAACAAGTACTTCATTTGCATATGCTAAGGATGCAAAGAACAACTTACCTTCGGTAAAGATATTACGGATATCCTCACTTTCGCTTACTACGATGCACATTGCCTTACGGCTGGGTGCTACGTTCATTTCGCTACGGATATTACGGATACCACGAACGGCTTCCTTAATGGTTTCAATATCCTTCTCTTCCTTTGCAAAGCTTCTGTCAGCACTGAACTCAGGCCACTTGCTAATCATAATGGACTCTTCTTCGTTCTGTAAGGTGCAGAAGATTTCCTCAGTAATAAAAGGCATGTAAGGATGAAGTAACTTAAGTGCATCTATCAATACGTTCTTCAAGGTCCAAAGTGCTGCATTCTGGCTTAATGCATCATCAGAGTTGTAGAGACGAGGCTTTACCATTTCAATATACCAGTCGCAGAATTCATCCCAGATAAAGTCATAAACCTTCTGTACTGCAATACCCAGTTCGAAGCTTTCCATGTTGTCAGTAACATCCTTTACTAAGGTATTTAACTTAGAAAGAATCCACTTATCTACCGGTGCCAATTCATTTGCTGCAGGAGTAGTTACTTCCTTTCCTTCCATATTCATCATAATGAATCGGGAAGCATTCCAAACCTTATTAGCAAAGTTACGGCTATTTTCTACTCTTTCATAGTAGAAACGCATATCATTACCCGGAGCATTACCGGTAATCAAAGTCAAACGAAGTGCATCTGCACCATACTGCTCGATAATCTCAAGCGGATCAATACCGTTGCCCAAAGACTTGGACATCTTACGTCCCTGACTGTCACGAACCAAACCGTGGAACAATACGGTAGAGAAGGGTTTCTTGCCCATCTGCTCAAATCCTGAGAAAATCATACGGATTACCCAGAAGAAGATAATATCATAACCGGTTACCAACACATCCGTAGGATAGAAATAATCCAAATCTTCTGTCTTGTCCGGCCAACCCAAAGTCTCAAAAGGCCACAACGCAGAAGAGAACCAAGTATCTAAGGTGTCCGGATCCTGAGTCAAATGTGTGCAACCACACTTAGGACATACGGTTACTTCTTCCTTGGCAACAGTTACTTCCCCACATTCATCACAGTAATATGCCGGGATTCTGTGTCCCCACCAAAGCTGACGGCTGATACACCAATCGCGGATATTGTCGGTCCAGTTGTAGTAGGTTTTCTCCATTCTCTCCGGAATCAGCTTAATATCGCCGGTCTTTACTGCTTCTACTGCCGGCTTAATCAACTCATCCATCTTTACGAACCACTGCTCTTTTACCATCGGTTCGATAGTGGTCTTACATCTGTCGTGAGTACCTACATTATGTGCATGGTCTTCAATCTTTACCAGAAGTCCCATAGCATCCAGCTCTTCTACAATCGCTTTACGTGCCTCATAGCGGGCCATACCCTCAAACTTGCCACCATTCTTGTTAATAGTAGCATCATCGTTCATTACGTTGATAATCGGCAAATCATGTCTCTTACCTACTTCAAAGTCATTAGGGTCATGAGCAGGTGTAATCTTAACTACACCGGTACCAAATTCCATGTCAACATAAGTATCGGTTACGATAGGAATCACTCTATTCATCAACGGAAGCATTACACTCTTGCCGATTAAGTGCTGGTATCTTTCATCGTCCGGATGAATCGCAACTGCAGTATCACCCAACATAGTTTCCGGTCTGGTAGTAGCAAAGGTCAAAAATTCTGTGGTACTAGGGGTACCGTCATCATTCATGATCGGGTACTTAATGTGCCAGAAATGACCTGCCTGCTCCTCATAAACTACTTCTGCATCAGAAATGGAGGTGTTACAAACAGGACACCAGTTGATGATACGGGCACCCTTGTAAATATATCCTTTTTCATGCATCTTTACAAATACTTCAGTAACAGCCCTATTGCAACCTTCATCCATGGTAAAACGTTCTCTGTCCCAGTCGCAGGAAGAACCCAATTTCTTTAACTGTGAAATAATACGTCCGCCGTATTCCTTCTTCCACTCCCAAGCTCTCTCCAAGAACTTCTCACGTCCAAGCTCCCACTTGTCAACGCCTTCTTCTTTTAACTTCTCAATAATCTTTACTTCCGTTGCGATACTTGCATGGTCCGTACCCGGCTGCCAAAGTGCATTATAACCCTGCATTCTCTTGAAACGAATAAGGATATCCTGCATAGTATTATCCAAAGCATGACCCATGTGTAACTGACCGGTAATGTTTGGTGGCGGAATCACAATAGTAAACGGTTTTTTACTTCTGTCTACTTCAGCATGGAAGTATTTCTTCTCCAACCACTTCTGATACAATCTGTCCTCTATGCCCTGAGGGTCATAGGTTTTTGCTAATTCTTTGCTCATTTTCATTCTCCTTTCTCATAAGAAAAGCCCTCTGCTAACTATCGTTAGCAAAGGGCGTCATTAACGCGGTACCACCTTTGTTCACAGCTTACGCTGCCTTATAAGACTTCTTTGAAGTCACTGCGACTTCCATCAAAGTCCTATCCTATAACGTGGATAAATCGTGCGAACCTACTATGTCTTGGCAAATGCTCAACCACCTGCCTGCACTGTTCAACCCGCATGCTCAGAAGCTACCTTCCGCATCCCTTCCTTAAAGCCACCTCGCAGCAGTTTCCCTAGTGACTCTCTCTGATAAGGGGTAATCCGTACTCCTCTTCTTCAACGCAATACCTTATATATTTATGAATATAGCCATATGGCAGGAATTTGTCAAGTGTTATTTCAACTCAAACGATAACAAACTGGCATTCCCACCACCGCGATATGTCAAATAAATCGACTGTATACCATCCGGAATAGCCACCGGTGCACTATATGCTTCCCATACATTGGAATTAATCACCGGAATCGTAGCTAACACCTCTCCGTCCCAGGAAGTTCTCACCTCAAACACACCACCTGTATATCCTCTGACTTTAATAGTAATCTCCTTCACATTCTTGCAGTCAAAATATTTAAAACCCGCGGTAGCACTATCTTGCATATTTCCTATGTAGCCCGGCTCTTCATCCCCGTCTCTGCCATCCTGCATAATCTTGGGGAATTTATCACCACCTACATAAACGGAAGGAGTATCTGTAAACAAATGACATGCTATATATGCCGGATACTCTCCCTTGCCGGGCAAAGGTCCGCCATTTAAACCACAGGAAGTAATTTCCACCTGAGGAATTTTGCCGTCCTCCAGCACCTGAATCTTCTCTGCACAGCCTTGTCTACTATACCAGGTACCATTGGTCTGACGATGATAGAAGATATACCACTCTCCCCTAATTTCCACAATACTTCCATGATTGTTACCACCATAAGCCATTGTCTGCATTGCAGGTTTATAAGTATCAATGTGCATATCACAATTACTAACAATTACGCCGCCATACACAAAGCCTTCCGTAGGATTCTTGCTGGTAGCATAACACAATTCATGCATTACCACAGAAGAATACACAAAATAATAAGTATCTCCAATCTTACGAATGGACGGCGCCTCAAAAAACTCATGTCCTTCAAAACTGCTGCCCTGTCCGTACTCACACCCCGGTGCTACAAATACCGGTGCTTCTTTGATAGTCAGCATATCTGCCCCAAGCACTGTACACATAGATCCATGTCTGGACTTGTCACCTCTACCACAAAAGCCGGTATACAAATAAGTTATCTCGCCCTCGGTTAATACGCCCGGATCAAACTGTGGTTCATCCCCCGACTTCTCGCCCAAACGGGTACCATCTTCATAATGTACATACCCATAGAACTCATACTTTCCGGCCGGAGTATCACACACCGCCACCGAAACAACTGGCACATGATCCAACACATAATACAAATAATATCTGCCGTCCGGTCCGATAGTTACATCCGGGGCGTACAAACACATTTTGCCCTCTTTATTTAACGGATCCGCTGTTTTGGGATAAATTACCCCTTCATATCTCCAATCAGACAAATCCTCTACCGGGGCAGACCAACACACATAATCCCCCAGACAAAACACATGACCATTATAAAAATCATGGGAACCATACACATATACTCTGTCTCCAAACACATACGGCTCACCATCCGGTATATATTCCCATGATGGTAAATATGGATTAAATGCCTGCTTCTTCATACCAAACACCTCGCTAAAATAGTACCTTATTACTTATCATCCACATCATACCAACTCCGTTTCTCTCAAAACTACTGATTTTTTGCTATATTCTGCATTATTATTGCTATATTAACTTGCGCATCCAACTGGCATGGTTAAAAAAACTTATTTTGGCACTTTTCACACTGCCACTTTTGTGTAAAACTATGAAACGTAATTTAATTTACTCTTGCATTACGAGGAGGCATCATTATGAAAAAGAAAAAGAGTTTTACCTTATTGATTATTAGCGGTGTATTGTTAGTTGTAGGAATTATATTTGCGTTAATTACATATCACAACAGTTATGCACAGTCTTTGGAAATCAGCACTGAGTTGAATACATTAATTGCAGAAATCAAAGCAGTAGAGGAGGGCACGCTGGCAGGTAACCTTGACATACTCAACGAACAGAAATCCACCCTTTCCGAAGAGAAGTTACGTTTGGAGAAACCCTACTCCTACTCTCTAACCTTAATTTTCTTCAGTATATTGCTTTTATTAAAGGGACTTTACAATGCATTCCATGGTTTCAGCGAAAACTTCAACAAGACCGACACTGCCAAACTGGCACAGGCCGGCCTTTTTGCAGCACTTTGCTACATCGGCTTTGCTTTCCTGAAAATTGATATTCCGGTGGGTCCGGAAAAAACAGCCTTCCACTTCGGTAATGTATTCTGCGTACTGGCAGCACTTTTATTAGGCGGTTTCTGGGGCGGTTTATCCGGGGCAGTAGGCATGACCATTGCAGATTTGACCACCGCTTATGTTACCAGTGCCCCCAAGACATTTTTACTGAAATTGTGCATTGGACTAATCGTAGGTTTTGTCGCTCATACTATTTTTAAAATTACCCGCAAACATACTAAAAAATATGTTACAGGTGCTACCATTGCCGCTTGTTCCTGCGGTATGATTTTCAATATCATCGCAGACCCGTTGGTAGGTTATTTTTATAAGACATACCTTTTAGGTGTTCCGCAGGATATTTCCAAGGCACTCGCCAAGTGGGCCAGTGTGACCACCAGCGTAAATGCAATTATTGCAGTTATTTGTGCTTCCGTGATTTATCTGGCACTACGTCCGGCATTAAAGAAATCCGGTTTATTTATTCAGTTAAGTAAGGAATCTACCGAAAAGAAAGACTTTTAATAGTTAGAGGTGTTTATGAAAAAAGTTTCATTAATCAATGATTTATCCGGCTTTGGCAGATGTTCTTTAACTGCTTCCATTCCGGTCATATCGGTCATGGGTTTGGAGGCTTGTCCCCTTCCCACCGCTGTTTTAACTGCACAAACCGGCTTTCCAAGCTATTATTGCGATGACTATACAGATCGCATGAATTATTTCACCGATGAATGGAAAAAGATGAATGTTACCTTTGATGGTATCTATTCCGGCTATTTAGCCAATCCACAGCAGATGAAGCAGGTGCTGTACTTTTTAGACCATTTCCAGAAAGAAAACACCCTATACTTAGCCGACCCTATTATGGGCGATAATGGTCAGAAATATCCATTTTTTAATGAAGAATTATTGGCCGGCATGAGGGCATTGACCTCCCGCGCCACTGTAATCACACCGAACCTTACAGAGCTATGTTTACTGGCAGGAGTAAGCTATGACGATTTGTACGCACACCGGTATGAAGAAGATTATTTGCTTAGAATCCAGGATGTTGCATTTGCGCTACTAGAAAAGAACAGTTCAGTCCGGACATCTCTTTACGACCTACAAACATCGGATCAAAACGTCCCTTCAAAAATTATTATCGTTACCGGCATCCTGCAGGAAGATGCGGACGGAGCCTTTGTAACTAATCTAGCGGTTTCGGGTGATGAATGCGCCTGCACCAGCAGCCCTTACACCGGCATCAGTTTCTCCGGTACCGGCGACTTATTTGCTTCTGCCATCTGCGGTTATCTGGTAAAAGGAATCCCTTTGCAGGAAGCGATGGACAAGGCGGTTGATTTCCTACAGCCCGCCATTGAAGAAGCCACCAATACAGGCATTCCAAGAGATTTTGGCATCCCTTTTCAAAAATATTTAAGCCGGCTATAAAAGCCGGCTTATTTCACTAATAAGTATCCACATATTTCTGTTGCCTGTATTCCTCACTAAACCAAGGCAAAATAATTTCCTTCAAATATTCTATAAACTGCACAAATATATCACACATTCCGTTCACACTACTTACAAATCCTGAACCAAACGAAAAATAAAACGCTGCACCAAAATACTGTATCCACGGTGCAAAGAAATAATTCAATATAATACTAATTATTGCTATGGCTATTGCAGTAACATTCATGCCCTTTGTTATATTATAATTAAATAATTGTATTCCACTTACTATAATCGCCAAAAGACCGATAACCACTATCGTATCCGGCATCAAAAAAGATAATAATGAAAACTCCTCTCCCTGTTCAGACGCCACCATCAACTTCACCAAAAATCCCCACTTTCCGGTTAGTCCTTCCGCTTCCAATATGGCATCGCCGATATCTCCCGCCAATTCACCTTCTGTCGCCTCATAAAAAAGATTCCCCGCCAGTGATGCATATTCAATCCCGGTACAAAGTAAAAAAGAATATACCGCCAACAGTAATCCTGCAACCGCAACCATTCGGTGCACTACTTCCTGCCAGGTATGCTTTCTTCTTTCTCTTTTCTTCTTTTCCTTTTTCACAGGTCGCACACGGGCAGTTTCGATATGGTTCTTGACCGGTTTCCCTTTCACAATACGAAGAACGATGCTGACAATGACGCCGGGAAGCGCTGCCAACAAAAGACTTCCTGCAATCGCCGCCAAAACAATGATTAGCGCATCCTGATTTGTATAAGATGTTTTATTTGCTTCTACCGTATCCATTGTCAATTTATCAATCCAAAGAAATACCGGCTTGGTAAATAATATCATGGAAATAAATACAATAAGTACATATACTCGCTTTTTCATTTGTTAGTTTTCCTCTCGTTGTAAACCCGAAATTTTCGATTGTTTAGAAATACTTTTATGCCTTAAAAAAATCATATACTCTTTGATTAAAGTCCTTTGCTTCTTCATATGCAGCATGTCCCAAGTCATCATACATAAAATATTTACATCCAAGCTTTTCTGCTATTTCTATGGAAGCCTCTCCACTGGTTACCTCATCCTGCAAACCGCCAATTACAAATACCGGACACTGAATTTTTTCCAATTCGTCATAAGCATTACAGGTAAGGCATGCTTTTGCTAATGTAATAAATCTTGGCACATTCTTTGGCGTCTGCAAGATTGTTAATAAAGGCATAGGGAGCTTATACTTTCTTACATAAGAATCCGTATACATTTTTTCAGCCATATCCCTAACAAGATTCTTTATATCGTTTTGTTCCGTCATTCTTATCCAATCAGAAATTACCGTTTCGACTGTTTCGTTATTCCTAGAAAGCGTCACTGCAAGAACAAGTTTATTTACTAAATCCGGTCTGCCAATTGCAAGATACTGTGCAATCATCCCCCCCTGAGAAACACCAAAGATATCAGCACTTTGAATTCCCAAAAAATCCATTGCCATTGCTATATCCGCCGCCAATTCTCTAACTGTAATGTTCTCACCAATATTTTCTCTGCGGTCAAAAAGGTAGACTTTATAATCCCTTGCAAAAATTCGATACATATAAGCTAATGAAAGGGCTGCTCCCTTAATACTTCGAGTACTGAGACCTTGAATCATAATCAATGACTTTTCGCCGTTTCCAAAAGTAATATAATTCATTTGTGTATCCTGAATATTTAACACCTGTTCTTTTGCATTCCAAAACATATTATTCTTTCCTTTCTATCTTAATAGTTTCTTAAATCCCCTCCACAGAACACAAGTATGAACAAGCAAATAAATTCCCACGCCAATCATAAGCAACATGGCACTCCCACCAATGGCGATAACCAAATCATTTTCCCCAGCCAGCATGGAACAAGCCATGAGTGGTATTACACTTACAAAACAAAGTGCCACACCAATAATAATTCGTAGCAAATGGGTATGCTCATTTGTTTTCATAAACTCCTTAACCATTCCGGCAACGCCATATTCTGTTTCAAACGTATCCTTTTTCAAATGAGAAAATTTTGACAGCTTGATTCCACTTAATACAAAAATAATAACTGCCACAGCTAATATAAATGTCTGTATAATCGTGCCAAACATTGCACCTTTATCAGCCGTAAACGGTACATTGCCACCCACTCCGAGAGCATATAATATGGCGGCAGCTATTGGTGAAACACAGAACAAAAACAAGCTGGTACCAATACCCCTTGAGGCATCTTTCACTACCAAAAGGTATGTGTTTGCTTCTTCCATTGTTACAATGTGCTTTGATGTGTTTTTTTCGATTGGCTTTTCCTTAGTTTCTTTCTTTTCAGGTTCTTCCATCTCATCCTTCAGCAAATAATCGGTAGATACCCCAAAAACCTCTGCCATAGCGATTATTTTATTAATATCAGGAACCGTCTGCATGCTTTCCCACTTGGATACAGCCTGTCTGCTTACTCCAAGTTGTTCTCCAAGCTCCTCCTGTGACCAGCCATTCTTTTTTCTTAAATCAATAATTTTATCTGCCAGAATCATGCCTTTATCCCTAATAATCCAAATTTTCAATATAAGCCTTCATTTCCTCACTAATACGCTTATATTCAATATTATGCAAAAAATGTCCACAGTCAAGTTCTATATATGTTCCTTCTTGGTTATCTGCCACATATTCTTTCTGCAATTGAATCCAGCTTTCAGGACTTTCCATCTGTAATTCCTTACCATCAGAAATAAATAACAACATCGGGACTTCCGGCTTGGGCATACTGTTAATCAATTCCAAATCTTCCGGAAGAGACAACATTCCAATCATCATAGTCTTATTTGGATATATTTTATAAGTAATCGCTTTATAGATTTCTTTATCTTCGTCAGTCAAAGTCCCCATCTTAAAGGAATCCAGCTCCTTTTCCAAATTATACTGTACTCTTGTCAACCCAAAGGTATTATACAAAAACAGCGTGCTGTCAAGAGATGCCACGGTGGCTTCCATATCATCCTTTGCCGCCCTCATCTTATTCATATAATCCTCATCATAAATTGCTTCATAAAATGCAGGAACAGACATATCAAGACCTATAATCGCTTCTACTTCTTCCGGATAAAGCTGTGCCCACAATATTGCCTCAATACCACTGGCAGAATGTGGCACTAATATATAAGGTCCGTTAATTTGAAGCTTAGTTAACGCTTCTCTTTCCCAGTCTAATATAGTATTCAAAGAAGGAATTCCTTCCACCTCATCACTAAATCCATACCCGGGTCTTTCGATCACAACAATCCGATAATCATCACTAAGCAGAGAATAAAGCGACTTCGACTCTAATATAGGGGAAGGCATTCCACCGCCCTGTAAAAAGACAAGTGTCTTTTCTCCGGTTCCTTCCGTGTATACACTGATATTATGTCCATCTACCTTTACGAGTTCTCCCAGTGGCTCTGAGTATTTTTCTTCTCTTGCCAATTGTATTTTGTGATAGGAAAACAATCCCACACCTAACAACAGCACTAGAATCACAATACCAAGAATCACCTTACCAATTACCTTTAAAAATTTTTTCATAACACTTTACTTCCTTTCTGTTCGTCATTTGCTTTTTCGCCTCTAACTATACAAAAAAGGACGGTTGACATCTACAAGCTACAGCTTGCAATTTGTCAACCGAGTGTTGATTTTGCTTGAAATCTAAGTTTTTTCTCTATTTAACTCGCTCATCGCGAAACTTCAAAATAATTCGTGTATCTTTCTAACTTTCCAGTATTTTTCGAGCTTTCCCGATAACCGGCATCTATGTATTCTTCTCTTTTCCCTTGTTTTTTCCCTTATGCGGAAGTTATAAGGGAAATACTACTTTTTCTTTTCTGCAAATCTTTTACATTCTATTTCCATTCTTTTAAAATCTAAACACTGTTCTCTTGCTGCGAATTTCTCACCTGATACATATTTCGCATATAAGACATTTGCTGTATTCGTCAAATCTCTAG
>JAZRAX010000007.1:0-94044 GCA_045634745.1 Acetatifactor sp.
GCTGTAAAAGGCTATCGGACCATATTGACATTGCGGGAAACCATGAGTGTGGAGCGCAGAAATTTATTGAAGGCCTATGGAGCAGAGCTGGTGCTGACAGAAGGACCTTTGGGCATGTCCGGAGCCATTGCAAAAGCCAAGGAGTTGGAGCAGGAAATAGAAGATGCCGTGATTTTGGGACAGTTTGATAATCCAGCAAATGCTATGGCGCATGAAAGAACTACCGGACCGGAAATTTGGGAGGATACGGACGGTAATATAGATATTTTTGTGGCAAGTGTAGGAACCGGCGGAACCATTACAGGAACGGCACATTTTTTGAAACAAATGAATCCGGACATTAAAGTGATAGCGGTGGAACCGGCAGATTCTCCAGTACTTTCCGGTGGAAAACCGGGACCTCACAAACTACAGGGGATTGGTGCAGGATTTATTCCGGCAGTTTTGGATACGAAGGTTTATGATGAGGTGCTTACCGTAACTACAGAGGAGGCTTATGAAACCGGCAGAGAGTTGGCAAAGAAGGAAGGTATTTTGGTAGGTATTACTTCTGGAGCAGCACTTTATGCGGCAACACAGATTGCTAAAAGACCGGAAAATACAGGGAAAACTATTGTAGCTCTGCTTCCGGATTCCGGCGACCGCTATATGTCTACAGCGGGATACTTTGCACAAGAATAGAGGATGTAGGAAAGCACCATTGATGCAGAAAAGAGGAAAAGATGAAAAGAGGACTGCGAGTTTTAGCAATGGCCCTTTTAATGACTTTGGGGTTATGTGGCTGTGGAAAAGAAGGGCAGGAGGGCGCATGCGAATGTGTGGTGGAACTTAAGGATTTGCCCGATGAATTTGAGAAGCTGCCGGAGAAGCTTCGTAAAAGCGTGGAAGTCAGTGTATCCATTGAAAATGTAGTGACAGAGAAAAGTGTCAGTGCGAAGCTGACGGAGGAAAATGACTTCGAAGAGACGTTGCATTTGAATCCCGGTACCTATCGTGTGCTTTACACATACGTGTCCCCTAGTAATTTAATCGGACTTAAGGTAGAGGCATCCGAAGAAAAGTTTGAATTGGAACCGGAGAGAGACGTGGATGTGGAAGTGGCTGTAGTCAATGGGGAGGAGTTTGCCGATTGGGCATGGAGTATGGACGCTACCAGAGAGATTGTGCAGGCAAGTGCATTTTCGGGAACCGTACAGTTTGAGGGTCAGCTGATTGAACTAAAGCAGATTGCCCAATATGTAGAATTTGAGTATGATAACCAAATTGGCTCCTATGAGAAGGCTACCTTTGGCAATTCGGAAAAGGGAGTTTATATAACAGTGCAAAATCAGAGTGAGGAACCTGCAGGTTGGAAGGATTGCGAGGTTTTAGAGGTATCTTTTCGAAAAAACAATGTGATTTTCGGCAAGGGAATTTGTTTGGGCATGGATGTGACAGAGGTGGTACATGAAGACACCGGAATATTGGGGGTACCGGATGCTATGTCAGGAACAGTACTCATGGGTGCCGGATATGCAGATACAAGTGCCTCCTACGTTCAGGGGAAAAGTGGTGATAAGCTGACCTTGGTAATTGAGAGCGGCGGCGATTATATCCGTAGCATCAGCTATGCATTTGAAGTGTTTGAATAAGGAGGGGAAAGATGAATATTTTACGCGTGATTAAGATAAATCTTCTGGCATTACTTGCTTTTCCGCTTCTTTTAGTAGCTACGGTGATTAAACTGGTAGCAAAAGCCATGGAGAAAACATTAACGATTATCGGAACCGTACTGGCTATTGCGGGAATTGCCTTGGTATTTGAACTTGCCAGAAATCCGGAAGGCTTGTTACAAGGGATTGTTGCTTTGATTGCATGCCTTGTGATAGGTGGATTTTTCATTGCCATAATTATATGGATATTGACTTTGGTTTCCGGTGTGGTCATGGCAGCAGTATCCTTTGTAATTGGCTTGGTAAATGCATTGTACGAATTGTTGTATGCAGGTTATACAGGGCTTTATCATATTTGCTATGAGGATTATTGCTTTTTGGAGATGAACAGAGGGGCAAAGATAGGAAGTTGCTTTATTTATTCTTTGCTAAGAGTGGTAAATAGATTGATTATTTTCTTTGCAACCCATGCACTGAAGTTGCTTATTTTGCTGAGTGTAGTGATTGTGGGCTATTCTTGCATCAGTGCAAACAGCTATATTCAGTCGGTATTCGGAGTGAATGTATTTACCTATCTGAAGCTATTCCCGGTATATGAAATTATTTATGGTGTGGTGTTGTATCTGGCAACCCTTACCGGTGTGGTAATTTTGCTGGTGTCATTGGGAATTGAATGGAGTGAGTGGGGCGAAGAAATGTCTATGTCTACCACCGAATATGAGGCATATGTAAAAAATGTCAAGTCAGAGTACACTGCGATAGGTGAGGAGCACATTAACCGTTTGGAGGATGTGGATAAGAAGCAACGTGAAAAGTACAATAAGTATGCTGCTCTTTTAAATATGCATATGGATACACTGGATAGCTTTTTGCAGGATATCGGACCTATTGTAGAAAAGAGTGAGGACTACATATTACGTGCGAGTAGAGGACAATACATTACGGAGTTAAACGATATTAATGAGGTCTTAAGGAAATATAACGGTGCAGTACCGTCAGAAGAATTTGATAAGCTGATTCCGCAGATTGACCAAATTGAGAAGATTAAGAAAAAGATTGAACAACAGGTACGGCAGATCAGAGAGTCGAAAGCCGTAAAACAAGAAACCTCCGGTTTCTTTGCGGGCTGTGATACTCCGGAAAAGTTGGAGAAGCGTTATAAGGCACTTTGCAAGACCTATCATCCGGATTCAGACGCCGGAGATGAAGAGACTTTTAAACGTATGCATGAGGAGTATGAGAAGAGAAAAAGTGAATTGGTAACAAAATAACAGCAATATTTGAGAAGAAAGAGGCAGAGGTTCCCAGAGGCGTTTTTTTGAAAACGTTTCATGGATGCCTCTGTTTTTTATTTTGGGCTGAAAAATAGCAAGAATTGATTATTTTTTGACAAGAGTTAAAGAGAATGTTTGTAAGCGTTATCATAAAATGAGTGTATAATTGTATTTTCTATACGGAGGATTAGGAAATGGACAAAAAAGAGTATCGCAATGTGTTTGCGGAGATTGGAATTGATAAGGCAGACGTTGAGAAGCGTTTGGAGGAAATTAAGCAGTTCTACTTCTACGGAGGAGAAGGTAAGCAGGTATATTTCCCGGTAGGTGATGACATGGGATATATTTGCGATACGGGTAACAATGATGCCAGAACAGAGGGTATGTCTTATGGCATGATGATTTGCGTACAGCTTAATATGAAGGAAGAGTTTGATCGTCTTTGGAAATGGTCAAAGACTTACATGTGGATGGACGAAGGTTATAATGAAGGCTACTTTGCGTGGTCTTGTGCAACAGATGGTACAAAGAATGCTAACGGTCCTGCTCCGGACGGTGAAGAATTCTTTGCTATGGCTCTTTTCTTTGCATCTCATCGTTGGGGAGACGGGGAAGGTATTTTTGAGTATTCCAGAGAAGCAAGAGAGATTTTAAGTGCATGTTTACATAAAGGACAGAATGGCCGAGTGGGTGTGCCTATGTGGAATTTGGAGAATCATCAGATTCTGTTTGTGCCGGGGATTGATTTTACGGATCCGTCTTATCATTTGCCACATTTTTATGAGTTGTTTGCTTTGTGGGCAAATGAAGAAGATAGAGAGTTCTGGAAACAGGCGGCAACAGCCAGCCGTGAATATTTGGCAAAGGCTTGCCATCCGGTAACCGGTTTTAGTGCAGAATATGCAGAGTTCGACGGCGCACCTATGAGCAGACCACTTCCATGGAGTACGGACAGACACGACTGGTTCTTCAGCGACTCTTACCGTACCGTAGCCAATATTGGTTTAGATGCTGAGTGGTTTGGGATTGATAAGGGACATTTTGCAGCAGCAAAAAATATCCAGAACTTCTTAATTGAAAGCCAGAGAAAGGGCAAATATTCTATTTATGAAATCGACGGAACTCCGGCAGTAAAGGAATATCCGGAGGAAACGGGTGTAGTAAAGAATGAAGCATTACATCCTATTGCTATCCCGGCAACGGTGGCGCAATCTGTGCTTGCGGCGGAAACCGAGTATAGTAAGGAATGGGTAGAGAATCTGTGGAATATGCCTATGCGTACCGGCAGATGGAGATATTATGATAACTGCTTGTACTTCTTTGCATTTTTAGCACTTAGTGGAAATTATCGCATTTGGTAAGACAATCCGGCGAGAAAATTCAAAGGATTGTCTCGCTGGTGCCCAAAGATGGAATATCTTAGAAAGAGGAGAAAAATCATGACCATAACAGTACAGGGAGGTCCTAAGGCCCCCAAAGATCCTACAAAGAAGCGTAAAGGCTTTTACATCATGAGAAACAAGTCTGTCGCAGGTGCACCTCAGCCGGACGGACGTGGTATACAGTTTATTTATGAAAACGACGGTCGTATGATTAGCAGCGCCAGATTGGTGGGCGGTATAACGGACGAGAATATGTTAAAGATGCTGGAAACCACGGAAGAGTTCCGTAAGCTGGTACATAGCATTGGTGTAGCTGTAGAAACAGATAACAAAGAAGAAATTGTAGACTTTGTATTCCAGATGTACGGCAAGAGAGATGTATATGGTTCAGGAACGAACCTGCGTCTGCCGGTAAAAGCGGACGGCATGGAACAGATTTTGAATTTGGAAGAGTGCTCATGGTCAGAGGATGATAATATACCGGGACAGATCCGTTTTGAATTTGCTAAGGCAGGAACCTTGGGCACAGTAGCGGTGAAATTCTATTTGCATGACGGATTTGACGCGCCGGAACCGGAGGAGGAAAATCCGGTAGATTTTAGTTCTCCTTATTATCAGGGAATGTTGGAAAAGTCCCTGATGCAGGTGGGAAACAATGTGCGTTTGAAGAAGGCCATAGATAGGGCCAGACGTGGCGAGGAAGTGACTATTGGATTTATTGGTGGTTCCATTACGCAGGGGGCCGGAGCAATTCCCATTAATACAGAATGTTATGCCTACAAGACCTTTAAAGGTTTCTGTGATTTGGTAGGCAAAGGAACAGAAGAAAACGTACATTACATAAAGGCCGGTGTAGGAGGAACGCCTTCGGAGTTTGGTATGCTTCGTTACGAAAGAGATGTTCTTCGTGATGGTGCTGTAACACCGGATGTAGTAGTGGTGGAATTTGCAGTAAATGATGAAGGTGACGAGACCAAGGGTGACTGCTATGATTCTTTGGTGCGTAAGATTTTAAACAGTGAAAATAAGCCGGCGGTAATTTTGCTCTTTGCAGTATTTGCAAATGATTGGAATCTCCAGGAACGTTTGAGTCCTGTGGGAAGAGCATATCATCTGCCTATGGTAAGCTCTTTGGACACTGTGGTAGAGCAATTTTATAAGAAACCGGGACAGGGTAAGGTGGTTAGCAAAAATCAGTTCTTCTATGATTCTTTCCATCCTACCAATGTCGGTCATACGGTAATGGCAGATGGTATTATTCATTTGTTGAAAACCGTGGATGCAGCAGAGGCAGATGCAGAGGATATCTGTATTGAAGGAGTGAAGACTCCTTTTAATGCTGAGTTTGAAAAGGTAAAGCTCTTGGATAGGAAGTGTGGCTACGAAGGTGCGGTAATTGATTGTGGTGATTTCACCGGAACAGACAAGGAGCTACAGTGTGTGGAGCAGGATTTGAATTTACATGCGACACCGGAGATGCCTTATAACTGGATGTATCAGGGAAGTCAAGGCAAGGGAGAAAACCGTCCTTTCGTTATGGATATTGAATGTACAGCACTGTTGATTATTATGAAGGATTCCGCCTCTAACAGTGTGGGTAGTGCGGAAGTTTTTGTGGATGGTGAAAAGGTTCTATTGGCGAATCCCCATATGAACGGTTGGACCCATTGCAATCCGTTGATTTGCTTTAGGGGCAAAGAACGTAAAAAATATCATGTAGAAGTACATATGCAACCCGGTGATGAGAACAAGGATTTCACTATTTTGGGTTGGGGATATGTAGAATAGAAAGGCATGGTTAACTATATGGAATTGACAAGCAAAATTAAGAATACAGTGTTTTTGGTAGAAGAAACTGCTTATGAAGGTGTGAAGCGTATTGCGAATAAGGTGGCTTTGGATGTGGAAAAGGTCATTGGAAGAAAGCCACAGTGCGTGACTTCCTTAGAAGGATTACAGCCGGAAAATACGCAGGTGGTTTTGTGTGCCACTTTGGGAAAGAGCACGGCATTGGAAGCCTTAATAGCAGATGGTTTGGTAGAAACTGAGCAGGTGGCCGGCAAATGGGAAGTGTATGGTATTAAGCTTTTAAATTCTGCGCTTGGCGGCTTTGAGGTGTTGGCAATTTATGGTAGCGATAAGCGTGGTACTATTTATGGTATGTTCGGTTTGTCAGAATACATTGGAGTGACTTCTCTTTGTTACTGGGGAGATGTAGAGCCGGTAAAGAAAGAGGCGCTGGTAATTGGTGAAGATATTGAAACTATTTCCAAAGAACCCAGTGTAAAGTACAGAGGTTTCTTTATTAATGATGAGTGGCCTTGCTTTGGTAATTGGACCACCAAGCATTTTGGGGATTTCAATGCAAAGGCATATGAGCATGTATTTGAATTTTTGCTTCGTATGAAGGGTAATTATTTATGGCCGGCTATGTGGAGTGCTTCCTTTCCATTGGATGGACCGGGCAGTGCCAATGAAGAGTTGGCAGATATTTACGGTGTGGTAATGGGGTATTCCCATCATGAGCCTTGCCTGCGTGCCAGCGAAGAGTGGGATAAGGTGCGTGGTCCTGAGACGCAGTATGGCAATGAATGGAACTTCTATACTAATGAGCAAGGTCTTTTGAACTATTGGAGAGATGCGCTGCAAAGAAGTGGTAAGTACGATAATTTAATCACCATCGGTATGCGTGGTGAAAGAGATACCTCAATGTTGGGTGAGAATGCTACAGTAGAGGAAAATGTTAATTTATTAAAGGATATTATCCGTAAGCAGCGGAAGCTTATTAAGGAAAATGTAAACGAGGATATTACCAAGGTGCCTCAGCTTTTGGCGCTTTATAAGGAAGTAGAGGCTTACTTCTATGGTGATGATAAGATACAGGGATTAAAGGATTGGGAGGAATTAGATGGAGTAATCTGTATGCTTTGCGAGGATAACTTCGGACACATGAGAACCCTTCCTACAGAGGAAATGCGTAACCGTAAGGGTGGCTTCGGTATGTATTATCACTTTGATTATCATGGTGGACCTATTTCTTATGAGTGGGTGGATTCCACACCATTTTCAAAGACTTGGGAACAAATGTCACAGGCGTATGAGTACGGTATTCGTGATGCGTGGATTGTAAATGTGGGTGATTTAAAGTTCCATGAGGTACCTTTAACCTATTTCCTGGCATTGGCATACGACTATGATAAATGGGGCTATGGCAACAAGAATAGCTATCGTGAATATGTGGTTCAGTGGGCAGCAAAGAATTTTGCCGGAGCATCTAAGGAACTTCAGCAGAAAATTGGTGCAGTTTTAACAGAGTATATTAACATCAATCATTTGCGTCGTCCGGAAGCTTTGAATGAGAAGATTTATCATCCTTGTCATTATGGCGAAGCGGACAGAATGTTAGAAAAAGCTTGTGCTGTGGAAACACTTTCTTCAGAGGTATATGAAGCGCTGAATGAGGCTGACCAAAAGGCTTATTACAGCATGATTCATTTCTCTGCCATGGCAAGTATGAATTTGTTGAAGATGCATTTGTATGCAGGGAAAAATGCCTTGTATGCAAAGCAGGGCAAACCCATTGCCAACAAGTATGGTGCGTTGGTGAAGGAATGTATTGCAAAGGATAGAGAATATTATAATGCCTTCGGTGCCTTTAAGGATGGCAAGTGGGACGGTATGCAGATGGCACAGCACATTGGCTTTACCAAGTGGAATGAGGATGATTACCGTTATCCGGTAATTATGACAGTGGAACCTGCTTATAAGCCGAGACTTAAAGTAAACCGTAAGGATGATGTTCGTACCGCGGTGAAGAATTACGGACCACCTATGAAGATTGAAGTGCAAGATTTCCTGTATGAGGGTTGTGATAAGGTAATTCTGGAAATTGCAAACGATGGTATCGGTCAAGTGAATTATATGGTAGAAGTGCAGACAAAAGAAAAAGTACTTCCTCAGTGGTTAACCATCAGTGCAATAGAAGGGACTGTGGCTGAGCAGGAGGAGCTTGTACTTACCTGTGACAGAAGTAAGTTGACGGTACAGGAGCAGAAGGTCAGCTTAATCATCCGTGATGCGGAAACAGCTGTGGAAGTTGAGATTCGCGCTAAGGCGACAGATGTAACAAATCTTCCTAAGAAAACTTACTTAGAGAAGAACGGTATGATTGTTATGGAAGCAGCGAACTTCTGTGAAATGACGGATGTGGAAAAGGGAAGCTTTGCCTTAATGGAAGGCTATGGTAAATATGGATCTGCAGTAAAGGTATTCCCCAGTACGGCGGTGTTTGGAGAAAAGGAAGAGAAGCCTTTTGTATGGTACCGTTGCCTGATGGAAGAAGCCGGTGAATATGAAGCAGAGTTGGTAGTAGCACCTACAAACTCCGTAGTAAATAAACAGAGCATTCAAGCATGTGTTCAGGTACGTAATGGAGAGGCTAAGGTGGTAACTTTGGTGCCGTCTGATTTTAGAGCCGGAGAAAGCAGTGACCCACGTTGGTCAAGTGGTGTATTGAACCAGGAACGTCGTATCAGTACTACCGTGACCTTGGATAAGGGTGTACAGGAAATCGGTATTGGTGCCATGGAGGCTGGTCTGGTACTTCAAAGAGTGATTCTTTATAAGAAGGGCGTGCAGAAAAAGGATGCTTATTTGGGACCGGTAGAGTCATTTTGTGTGTAAAGATTGAGGCTTCTGTATCAAAAGTATAACAAGGAATGAAAAATAAGCGAGGATACATGCATGAATAAGCGGGAGTTTGTAAATTCCGTAAATCCCATAACGAGACTGGATTATCCGGACCCGGATGTAATAAGAGTGGAGGATACTTACTATATGGTAAGTACCACCATGCACTTTATGCCGGGTGGAGAAATTCTGCGTTCCTATGATTTGGTAAATTGGGAGCATGCATCTTATGTATATGATATGTTGGACAGTACTCCGGGACAAAAGCTGGAGGGAGAATCCTATATTTATGGAAAAGGTATGTGGGCGGCATCTATTAGATACCACAAGGGGATGTTTTATGTGTGCTTTGTGGCAAATGATACCGGCAAGACTTATTTGTACACTTCTTCGCAAATAGAGGGTCCTTGGAAGAAAAGCATTATGGAAGGCTTTTATCATGATTGCTCTCTGCTTTTTGACGAGGATGACAGAGTTTACATAGCTTACGGAAATAAGTACATTCATTTGCTGGAACTAAATAGTGATTTGAGTGGTCCCAAGGAGGGAGGCTTAAATCGTATTGTAGTCAGTGATGAAGGGCATCCGGGCTTGGGCTATGAAGGCACTCATTTTTACAAAATTAACGGAAAGTATTATTTATTTTTTATTCACTCTCTTCGTAATGAGTGGAAGAGAGTGGAGGCATGCTTTGTGGCAGATTCTTTGGAAGGAGAATTTGTAGGCGGAGATGTTTTGAATGACGATATGGGCTACTGCAATCAAGGCGTGGCGCAGGGTGGTATAGTAGATACTCCTGATGGTAACTGGTATGCGATTTTATTTCAGGACCGCGGAGCAGTCGGAAGAATTCCGGTAGTATTACCCATTACATGGGAGCAGGATTATCCTGTGTTTGGGGTGGATGGTAAGGTGCCGGAAACCTTTGAGATTAGCAATACCAGACTGGGATATGAATACGAACCCCTGGTGCAGAGTGATGATTTCAAAACAGAAGGAGATAGCTTTGGCTTCAAATCCTGTTGGCAGTTTAATCATGAGCCGGATATGTCATTAATAACCAGAGATATGACTGCCGGAACGGTAGAAATTATGACAGATAAGCTGTGTCAAAATGTAACGCAGGCACGGAACACTTTGACACAAAGAATGCGGTTTCCCGGCTGTAGTGGTGAACTTACAGTGGAGGCTTCTAAGTTAAAGAATGAGGATTATGCCGGATTATGTGCGTTGCAGGGGTGCTACGGTATGGTGGCGGTGACGAAGAAGGCTGGTAAGTTGTACGTGGTTATGAAGAATCGTCCGGCAGATAATGGCTCTCTTCAGGGTATGACCGCCGATTTAAGTGAAGGCATTTTGCAGGAAACAGTAGAAATAAATGCAAGTGCAGTAAGATTGCGGGTAGAGGTTGATTTTGCACAGATGAAGGATGAGGCGAACTTCTACTATGATTGCGGAAGCGGTTTTAAACCTATTGGTGTTACGCAGAAGCTGTATTTTAAAATGGATCACTTTACCGGTTGCCGTTTTGGTTTGTTTGTATATTCTACAAAGGAGACCGGTGGTAGTGCAGTATTTTCTGATTTTGTATATGGTAGTATGTAATCAGAAATGACATTTGTAATATGTAAGGATGGAAGGATAGATTATGACAAGAAAAGGTTGGGACAAAAACAGAAGAGTTCTCCACGGCAAGCGTCTCGTAGCGATGATTGCTGTACTTAGTATGTTTACGGGTTGTGCGGTGGCCGGAGAAGAGGCGGAAAATATTGTCCTGATTGAAAAAGAAGCGGAAGCGATTGTTTATGATATGGCAGTGGTCACAATTGCAGATGTTGTTAAAACCGAAAAAGTAAAATGTGTGTATCAACAGGTAAATGATGAACAGGTGAGCTTTGACGTAGGTGGCAAAAGAATTGATAAGGTATATGTAGAAAAAGGGGATACGGTAAAGAAGGGACAGTTGCTGGCTACATTGGATACCGGAAATGCGGTTGATGCCATAGAAACCTTGGAATATCGTATTGCCAGAAATGAATTGACATTATCTTATTCTCAGATAAACGAGGATGATGAAATGTCAGTCTTGTGGTTGAATTATATGTATTACGGTGGTACGGAGAGTGCGAAAAAAGCATTGGATGAAAATATTGCAAAGGTACAGCAGCGCTATGAATACAGCAGGGAAGATTGTCAGGATGCAATAGATCTGGATAAGAAAGAGTTAGAGCTGTTGAAGAAAGAGTTGGAACAGGCGAATTTGTATGCGGGAATGGATGGTACCATCTCATTTTTGAAGAGTAATCTGGAAGGTAGTGCCTCGATTGCCGGGGAAGAAATCATGCGGATTATAGACAGTACAGAGGGTTTGTTTGCCGTAGATAAAACCGAATATGCGCAGTATTTTGAAGAGGGTACTCGTATTACTATGAGTGTTTCCTCGGGTACAGGTGCCGGAAATTATGAGTTATTGCCTTATGATATGGAGAATTGGTCGGATAAGCTATTATTTGCTATTGCAGATGACGATGGTAGCAGAACTATAGACGTAGGTGCCATGGGTATTATGAAAGTGGTGCTTGGTGAGAAAAAACAGGTATTGAGTGTACCTGTGGGTGCGGTACATATTGCGGATGGTAAGTCCTATGTGTATGTATTAGGCGCAGATAATGTGAGAGAGGTAAAATGGATTGAAACCGGTCTTATGGGCGATGACTACGCTGAGGTAATATCCGGTCTGGTAGAAGGAGAGAAGGTCATAATACAATGATTAAGCGAAAAAGTGTATGTATGTTTTTGATAGTGTCTATGCTACTTTCCTTCACGGGTTGTAGTGAGACGGCGGTAGTAACCACTACAGAACCGATAGAGTTGATTGAACCGGTAAATGCCGTAGCAAATACAGAAATGGTTGCAACACGTAATTTATATGATAAGACCATTTATTCAGCGATTGTATACCCGCAGGTAACGGAGTATTCCTTTGGGAAGGATGCACAGGTGGCAGGTTATGCGGCCTTTTTGGGAGAAGAGGTAAGTGCAGGGGAAGCCTTGGTACATGCGGATACAAAGGCTTTGAAAGAACAGATTGAAGCGAAAGAAGAAAGTCTGGCAGATATGGAAGAAGCAATGGCAGAGTATAGGGCAGATATGTCCGAAAATCTGGCAGAGCCCAAAGAAGAAGTAAAACAAATGGCAGAGATTCTGGAAAATCTGGAAAATCAGGAACCGGAACAAATGATACCTTCGGCAAGTGTAAGCGGTAGCGATGCGGTCGTAATGGTGGAAAATCCGGAGTATGCCAAGTGGCAGAAAGAATACAGGACTTGGGAAGGAAAGTACAGAATTTTAGAACATAATGTAAATGTGCAGCAAAGAGCGCTGGAGCAGAAGGAAGCTTTTTATGCGCTGGATTATGAGTATAATTTAAGTCAGTTAAATAAATTAAAGAAAGAGTTAAAGAACAGTACCCTTTATTCTAAGGTGGATGGCGAAGTGGTAGCAGTGGCGCAGGCGGACTATGGTACGCTTTATGCCAAGGAAAGCGTACCCATTGTGGCAGTGGGCGATGCCAAGGAAAAGGTGCTAAAGAGCGATTACATTAATAAGGATACCATTAATGGTGCCCAAGAGGTGTATGCCATGATTGACGGTGTGCGGTATGAAGTGGAATACCAGCCGATCAGCAGCTTGGAATATACCCGCTTGTCAGAAGAAAGTGACAAGGTTTATTCGGAGTTTTTATTTGTCCAGGAGGCACCGGATGTGAAGCCCGGAGATTTTGGCGTAATCGTGTTGATTAAAGAAAAGAAAACAGAGGTATTGTCTGTTTCAAAGAGTTCCTTAAGTAAGGATGAAAACGGTTATTATGTGTATGTAATGAAAGACGGTGAGGGCGTATATACTCCTGTAAAGACCGGTATGAGTGATGGTGTGTATACGGAGATTTTATCAGGATTGTCTGAAGGGGATGAAATTCTGGTAGAGAAAGCGAAAGAATATCGTGCCGAAACTGTTACCGTAGAAATGGGAAGCTTTCATAGTTCTTTTGAAGGCTGGGGCTTTATGTACTATCCGGTTACAGAAACTGTAACTAATGAAATTGAGTATGGTACGGTATATTTTGAAGAATTTATGGTGGCGCAGTATCAGCACGTGGAAAAAGGTGATGTAATTGCTACAGTGAGAGTTGTGTCAGATGAAATTATGATTCAGAGAAATGAAACGAAGCTGATGCGTGCCCAGGAAAGATTAGAAGATTTGCGTAAAGCCGGAGAAGAAGATAACGAAGAGGCGATATTGGCAAAGGAAGAAGAAATTGCTGAGCTTCAGGAACTGTTGGCGGAGATTAAGAAAGATGGCGATACGAAGCAGATTGTGGCAACGAAGACCGGTATGGTAGTGGATTTGGCGAATCTGCAGGCAGAAGCGATTCTTTCTAAGGGAGCCGGTATAGCAGCCATAGCGGATGAAAGTACCTGCTATGTAGTAGTAGAAAATGCGAATTTGTTATTGAACTATGGTAATGACGTAACAGTGACTTATACGAATGCAGAGGGGATATCCAAAACAGTAGATGGTATGGTGGCAAATGTTTCCCCCGGTGGTTTAAGTGCAGGATTGCAATTGGAATACTCCTTTATTTTATTACCCCAGGAGTCCATTGCTGATATGGCAGTAAGTAATACGGACAGAGATGGCTGGTGGAACCGGAACCGCTATCAGGTAAAAGCAACGATCCGCGAAATGGATAATGTTTTGGTAGTGCCCAAGAAGGCGGTAAAGGATACGGCAGGAGTAACTTATGTAAATATTGTAGATGAAGATGGTAATATAACGCCTTGCAGCTTTGTGGCAGGCGGCTATGACCAGTCCGGATATTGGGTGGTTGAAGGATTGACAGAAGGTATGAAATTATGCTTAGAGTAATGTTTCAAAAAATTTGGCATAAGAAGTGGATGGTGTTTAGTTTGCTGTTGGGCTGTATTTTGCTCATTGCAACGGCTGTCAGCTTTCCTATGTATAAAGAATCGGCCTTTAACCGAATCTTACAGGAAGAATTTAATAATTATTTGGAAGAAAACGGAGAATGGCCCGGATATTTGGATGCTACCATTGTTTCTAAAAAGGATGCCGGAGGAAAAACCATAGCACGTCTTGAAGAACTGTGGCATTCTTTTTCCGGTCAAATGGGTGTGACGGACAAAGAAAAAATCATGCATTACAGTCTGGCGGAAACCAAAGCAGTTTCCATTATGAAACGTGATGATGTGGGCGAAATCACTATACGTCCCGGTATGATGAGCGGTTTGGAGGAACATGTAGAAATTCTGGCCGGTGAAATGTATTCAGAAACAGGGATTGCAGAGGATGGAAGTTATGAAGTAATTATAAGTCAGTCCTGTATGGTAAATGCCAAGCTTCTGGTAGGTGAAACGGTTGAATTTGAAGCTTTGAAGGATGCAAACGGGGACAAAATCCGTTTGAAAATAGTAGGTGTGTATGGTGCAGAGGATGAAAGTGATTTTTTCTGGCAGATTACACCGGAGGAAATGTATAACATCTGCATGATGAATGAACAAGCCTTCCGCAGTGCTTTTTTGGGAGAAAATGCAGGAAGATATACGATTACCTGTAGGTATTATTACATGTTCGAACATGCGGACCAAAAAGCAACAGATGTAGAACGAATTGTAGATTACACTACATATTTGGCAGAAGAAAGTCCGTACAGGACGGTTATTAGTTCGCCCAGATATTTGGATATTTTGGATACCTTCAGTAAGAAACAGCTTCGAATTGAGGCAACTCTGTTTATTTTACAGGTACCTTCGCTGGTGCTTTTGTGTGCATTCCTTTTTATGATTGCTTCACAAATGTACGATATGGAACGAAATGAAATATCGGTGTATAAGAGTCGAGGCAGTTCCAGAATGCAGATTTTCGGACTGTATTTGTACCAGAGTGTATTTATTACACTTTTGGGAAGTTTGGCAGGGCTGCCGTTGGGCGCGCTGTTTTGCAGGATTTTAGGTTCGGCTACGAATTTCTTAGAGTTTGATTTAAACACAGGTATGGAGATATCCTATACCAAAGAAGTATATCAGTATGCATTGGCCGCGGCGCTGGTGGCTGTTTTATTTATGACGGTGCCGGCAATTAAGCACAGCCGATTGACGATTGTAAAACTAAAACAGCAGAAGGCGCTGAAGAACAAGTCTTTATGGCAAAAATGCTTCTTGGATATTATTTGTTTGGGTGTTGGAATCTACGGTTATTATTCTTTCTCCAGAAATCAGGATGCATTGGTGGTGGATGTATTACAGGGAGAATCCTTAGATCCGCTTTTGTATATTAGCTCGTCTCTTTTTATGATAGGCTTGGGATTATTTTTCCTTAGAATCCAGCCTTTGATTATTAAGATTATTTATTTGGTAGGTAAGCCTTTTTGGGGACCGGCAAGTTATGCGTCCTTTATGGAGAATATAAAGAACGGAAGTAAGCAGCAGTTTATTATGTTGTTTATGATTTTAACCGTATCTTTGGGTATGTTCCATGCAACGGTGGCAAGAACCATTCTGCAAAATGCGCAGGCGAATGCAGATTATTTAACCGGTGCAGATATTATTGTAAAGGAGAGGTGGTCGGACAATTCCGCCATGGCGGCTCAGGACCCCAATATTGAACTGCAATATTATGAACCCAGTTATACAAAGTATGCTTCGCTGGAGGGTGCAGAGAGTTATACAAGAGTTATCTTTGACGAAAAGGCTTATACAAAGTACAAAAAGGATAATGTGAATATTACCTTGTTGGGGATTCATACCAAAGAATTTGGTGAGAATACGAAGTTAAAAGATGGTTTGTTGGAAAAGCATTATTATGAATATTTGAATGAGCTGGCAGTGGATTCGGGTGGAGTGTTAGTTTCCCGTAATTTCCAGAGTTTGATGGAATATGAAATAGGGGATACCATTACTTATTATACAGAAAAAGGACAGTCTTTAAATGGCAAGATTGTAGACTTTTTTGACTATTGGCCGGGTTACGAACCCACTACTACAAGTCTTAGTGCAGATGGTACGATTGTGACGACGGATAATTATTATTTGGTGGCCAATTATCAGACCATGAAGCAGAAGCTGGGGGTAACTCCTTATGAGGTGTGGATTAGTTTGAAGGACGATACGGATAGTACTACGGTAGCTGCATGGATAGAAGAAAATGAATTACATGTAACGAAGTATGTGGATAAGCAGTCTGAAATGGAGTCGGTGATAGCAGATCCTTTGCTTCGTGGTACCAATGGTGTTTTGACCATGGGCTTTATTGTAATTTTGATTTTGTGTGCAGTAGGATATCTGATTTATTGGATTATGTCCATCCGCTCCAGAGAAATGATGTTTGGTGTGCTTCGTGCAAGTGGTATGCACAAGGATGAAGTGTTCCACATGTTGATTAATGAGCAGATTTTCTCCGGTGTGTTTTCTATTTTTGCGGGAATCGGTATCGGTAAGCTGGCATCGGGAATGTTTGTACCCATGCTTCAAACAGCTTATGCGGCGGCAAATCAGGTATTGCCTATGGAATTGATTACGAACCAGTCGGATTTAACACGTTTGTATATTGTTGTGGCAGGCGTAATGATTGTATGTCTGGCGGTATTGATTTTCATTGTATTTAAGATGAATGTGGCGAAAGCCTTGAAATTAGGTGAGGATTAATGGAACAGGAAAAAAATAATGTAATTGTTCTGGAAAATGTAAATCGAATATTTCCTGTGGCAGGTGGAAGTTTTCAGGCGTTGAAGGATATTAAGGCGGAGATTCCGGAGGGGGTGCTGACCATTTTGAAAGGTCGCTCCGGTTCCGGAAAGACTACGCTTTTAAATATTATCGGCGCCTTGGATTCGCCTACTTCCGGCAAGGTATATTTGGAGGGGAAGGACATGAGCCGTATGTCTGAACGTGCCAGGGAGAATTTCCGAAGAAAAGAAATGGGTTATGTATTTCAGTCGGTATCTTTAATACCAACCATGAATGCGTTGCAGAATGTGGAGTTTTCCTTGCGACTGGCAGGCATAAAAAAGGATAGGGAAAAAAGAGCCAAGGAGTGTTTGAAGCTTGTGGGATTGGGCGGCCGTATGACTCATATGCCGGCAGAAATGTCCGGTGGTGAACAACAGCGTGTGGCTATAGCCAGGGCTTTGGCCCACAGACCTAAGATTTTGCTGGCGGATGAACCTACAGCGGAATTGGATAGTGCTATGGCGGCAGAAGTAACAAAACTTTTTCAGGAAATGTCAAAAAAAGAACATGTAACCATAATCATGACCACACATGATGTGGGACTTATGGATGCAGGGGATATGGTTATAGAGTTGGAAAATGGGGAGCAGATAAACCATGAATAAAACAAATCCTATTATTAAAGCAGATTTTCCGGACCCTTGTGTAATCAGGGTAGAGGATACGTATTATATGTTGAGCACTACGATGCATTTCAGGCCTGGTGCGGTGATTTTACGTTCTTATGATTTGCAGAATTGGGAAATTGCAGGACATGTATTTGATAATTTGGATAATGCGCCACAGGAAAGAATGCTGGGGGAAAGAACTGCATACGGAAAAGGTATGTGGGGTGGTAGCTTGCGCTATCATAACGGTAAGTTTTATGCATGCTTTTCGGCAATGGAGAACGATAGAACCTATATTTTTAGTGCGAATCAAATTGATGGACCTTGGGAAAAAAATACCTTAGCATCCTATAATCATCATCCCAGTTTGTTGTTTGATGAGGATGGAAAAGTGTATTTGGTAAGCGGCTTCAGGGAAATCTATATACGTGAATTAGAACCGGATTTAAGTGGTTATAAGGTAGGTGGATTAGACAAATTACTTTTGGAAAAAACAAAAGAAGATGTGTATTTGGGATATGAAGGAAGTCACTTCCAGAAAATAAATGGTAAATATTATTTGTTCGTAATTTATTGGCCAAAAGAGGAACCGGCCAGAAGAACCCAGATGTGCTTTATGTCAGATTCTCTGGATGGAGAGTTTGTTGGTTTTGAACTTTTGCGGGATGACATGGGCTATTGTAATCAAGGAATTGCCCAGGGCGGCTTGATTGACACTCCTAACGGAAAGTGGTATGCGGTGTTGTATCAGAATCGTGGCGCGGTCGGCAGAATTCCTATGTTAGTGCCGGTAACCTGGAAAGGGGACAGACCGGAGCTTGGAAGAAACGGCAAGGTTCCGGAATCCTTTGAAGTAGCCAGCAGCAGACCTTATTATCAATATGAACCGGTATATACGTCTGATGATTTTTCTTATGATGTAGAGGAAGGGAAGAAGCCTGTGCTCAAGTCTCAATGGGAGTGGAATCATATTCCGAATGGTGAACTCTGGGGAATGGAAGAAAACGGAGGATTATATTTGCAGACCGGTAAGGTGTGCAGTAATGTAGTGCATGCAGTAAATACATTGACGCAGAGAATGATGTGGCCGGAATGTGCAGCGGAAGTAACCGTGGATGGCTCGGCGCTGAAAAATGGTGATGTGGCCGGTCTTTGCGCGTTTCAGGGATGTTACGGATTGATTGGCATTACCAAGGAGTATGGAGCTTATTATCTGGTAGTGATTAACCGTCAGTTGCAGCATACTTCGGTGGATGAATTGGCGGCAGATTACATGCCCGGTACAGTAATAGAAAAGGTGAAACTGACAGAAGCGAAGGTAAGAATCCGTATTAATGCAAATTTTGAGGAATTTAAGGATACAGTGGAGTTCTTTTACCAGAATAAGAACCGTTGGAAACGAATTGGTGGTGAGCATAAGTTGATTTTCAGAATGGATCATTTTATGGGATGCCGCTTTGGATTATTTAATTATGCAACCAGAGAAAAGGGTGGCAAAGCTGTATTCACAGACTTTAGATATTTGTATGAAGAAGAATAGAAAAATAACCACGGTATTGCCGCCGTGGTTATTTTTTTGATAAACGATGAATTTGATTGCTTTTGGAACGATACTCACTGGGAGTACAGTTTTTATGTTGCTTAAATAGACGGTTAAAGGTAGAAATGCTGGGGAATCCGGCCTGCATGGCAATTTCTGTAATGGAAAGGTCGGGCTCAGCCAAAAGCTCTTCGGCCACCTTGATACGTCTGTAGCATAAGTAATCGCAAAAGGTAAAGTTCGTGTACTGCTTAAAAAGTCTGGAGAAATGGAACTTACTGAAACCGATGGATTCGGCAATGTCCTCTAAATTCAAATCTTCCATATAATGTGTGTCTATGTAATCCATTAAGTTATTGAACTTCTGAACATATTCCTTTTGTTTGTAAAGACGAACGTTGGGGAACAGGTTCTCGGCATTAATACGGTTATAGCCAAATTTAACAAAAAAGTTTAATAATAGGGAGTAAATTACCAATTCGGCATACTCAGTTTTGTTAAAATATTCATTTCGCATTTGAACCAAAATCTGATAGACCTCATCATAAATGTGAGGGTAGGTTTCCGGTGTAATATAAAGGGGCTGTACCAGCAAAGACTGGATACCGGCAAAACCTTTCAACTGGGTAATCATGGAGATGTCAAAAAGGAAAATAAAACGTTTGCCGTTAGGCGGTGCTATTAATTCGTGCACTTCGCCGGGAGGAATGACAATAACTTCTCCGGGTATGACACGATATTGTTCCTCAGCAATATGAACATCATAATAATTCTCCATGGGCATTATAATTTCTAAAGCAGTATGCCAATGAGGGTTGTAAGGGTCGGGCTGTTCATTGTACCAAATACGCATGGTAGATTCGTGATGAAACTCCACAGCTTCCTGCTTGTTCGTAACGTTTCGTGAACCGGTAAAGTCATCATTTGCTGTATAAAAATCTAAATAGTTCGGATTCGTGCGGATATCAGCCATTACTTCTCCTTTCCAATCCCAATAGGAAATTATTCCCAGAAATCAAATTTTGCTAAAATTATTTAAATGCATTTTAACATTTTGGGGTTAAAAAGGCAATATTGCACAACAAAATTTACATAAATACATTAAAAAGTAAGCAAGGTGTGAAGAATAAATAGCAAAATTTAAGAAGCATCAAAAAAATTACTAAAGTATAATACCATTATAAGATACGCAAGATGTCATTATTATTTTGTAAGTTCATGGAGGCATTTATGAAAGGCTGGGTTAAAAAATTACTCATAACATTAGTGGTTATTGCTGCTTTTGCAGTAATATTTGTAGTTCTTAACTTAAAACCGGTTGAGAATTACAGTGAGAAATATGCGGGAGTAGACCTGACTACGGATGTAGAGGGTGCAGTGAGAGAAGGTACATATACCAGATATTTGAGTGCTCATGAAGGTGCGGTATGTCCTGCAGAGGATGTCTCTGTGGATTTATTTGCATATACAGAAGGCAATGATGTAGAAGTTTATAAAGACTTTGAAGGTGAAGATAAGGCTTTGTACACAGGTGCTAAGTCTAAGGTGACTTGGGAAGTGAATGTTCCGGAAGCAGGTTTTTATAATGTATATCTGGAATATATGACCGTAGAGTCAAGAGGTGTTGCTATTGAACGTGCTCTTTACATTAATGGAGAGGTTCCTTTTGATGATGCCGCTAATATTATTTTCACCAGAATTTGGACAGATAAGTCTGAACCCAAGGTAGATAATCAGGGTAATGAGATCCGTCCTACACAGATTGAAAAATATCAGTGGCAAAGTGCTTATTTTAGAGATGATATGGGTTATATTGTAGAACCGTATCAGTTCTACTTAGAAGAAGGTAAAAATACCATTACCATTGAAGCAGTAAACGAGCCCATGGTTCTTAGAGACCTGACGGTTGCTGCAATTAAAGAAAAAATCACTTATGCAGATTATATGGCGGCAAATGCCGGAAAAGGAGCATCCGGCAAGGGCCTCGACTATATGCAGGTTGTGCAGGGTGAGGATTCCACCATACGTTCCGAATCCTCCTTATATGCGAAATATGATAAGTCCTCACCTAATACGCAACCTTATAGCGTAATGAACACCGTGCTGAACTATGTGGGCGGTGATGCATGGCGTTCGGCAGGACAGTGGATTGAATGGGATTTCACTGTTCCGGAGGATGGCTATTACAATATTACTATTAAAGGAAGACAGAATTACGAACGTGGTAGTGTTTCCAGCCGAAGCATATATATTGACGGAGAGATTCCTTTTGAAGAAGTGAAGGAAGTATCTTTCGAGTATGACAACCAATGGAATTGCGTTACACTTTCAAATGAAAGCGGCGATCCGTATGAATTCTACTTAACAGAAGGTACACATACCGTTCGTTTAGAAAATACTTTGGGTGGTATGGGTATTATCTTGGAAGAATTGGAAGACTCCATCTTCCGTTTGAATCAGATTTACCGTAAGCTTTTGGTTTATACCGGTGCAACTCCTGATAAGTACCGTGATTACAATATTGATAAGGTTTATCCGGAAATCATGGAAGCTATGGATTTGGAAGCAAAGCGTCTGTATAAGATTGTAGATGATACAGTTGCTTATACCGGTCAGAAGGCAGATAAGATTGCAACTGCACAGACCATTGCACAGCAGTTGGAAAGATTTGTGGAAAAACCAAGTAAGATTACACTTGAGTTTACCAACTTTAAGGATAATATTACCGCACTTGGTACGGCGGTTCTTAATATGAGTGAAACCAAGCTGGATATCGATTACATTGTAGTAACCGGTACCAATGCAAAGCCGGCAGAGGATACAGCAAACTTTGCGGATAAGGCTTGGCATGAAGTAAAAGCATTCGTAGCATCTTTCATTGTAGATTATGATGCAGTCGGTGATGTTTACGAAGAAGGTGACGATGACGTTATTAAGGTTTGGATTCTCAGCGGACGTGACCAGGGTACTATTTTGAAGTCTATGGTTGATGATACCTTTACACCGGAGAGCGGTATTAAGGTTAACGTAGAAATCGTAGCGGGTGATGCCCTTCTGAATGCGGTTATGGCAGACAGAGGTCCGGATGTGGTTCTTACCATTGGTGCTGACCAGCCTGTTAACTATGCACTTCGTGGTGCAGCAGAAGATATTACTCAGTTTGCTGATTATCAGGAAGTTCTGAGTAACTATACACCCAGCTCTTACGAACAGTACAGTTTGGATGGCGCGATTTATGCAATACCTGAAACACAGACTTTCAACGTAATGTTCTACAGAAGCGATGTATTGGAAGAACTGGAGTTAGAGATTCCGAATACTTGGGATGAATTGATCGAGATGTTGCCTACCATTCAGGGTAACAACATGTCTGTAGGTATTCCTACTGCAGCAGGTAGTAGTTCGAATACAAGTGCAAGTACCTCTATTGCATCCAATGCGGCAGACTTGTCTATGTACTTCAGCTTACTGTTCCAGTACGGCGGAGACATGTACAATGAAAAGGGAACCAAGACAACGGTTGATGAAGAGGCCGGTGTAGAAGCATTTGATGATTATACAAGATACTTTACCGATTACGGAATTCCGCAGTATTACGATTTTGTCAGCCGATTCCGTTCCGGTGAAATGCCAATCGGTATTGCGAACTATGCTACATATAACACCTTGATGGTATCTGCTCCTGAAATTAAGGGCTTATGGGACTTTACATTAATTCCCGGTACCGAAAGAGTAGATGAAGAAGGTAACACCTATATTGACCGTTCTGACTTCATTACCGGTGCAGCGACTATGATGATTGCAACCGATGATGAAAATGTAAAAGCAAACTCTTGGGAGTTCATGAAGTGGTGGGCTTCCATTGATACACAGGTTCGTTTTGGACGTGAAATCGAAGCATTGCTCGGTTCTTCCGCAAGATACGCAACCGCAAATATTAATGCATTCAGCCAGTTGGCATGGAGTGCAGAGGATATCGAAGTGCTGACAGAACAGTGGTATTGGACTGTTGGTATCCGAGAAGTTCCGGGTGGTTATTACACAGGTCGTCATATTACAAATGCTTGTCGTAAGGTTATGACAGATAAGGATGACCCGCGTGAAACCATTATCGACTACGCAATTAAGATTGATGAAGAAATTGTTAAGAAACGTTCAGAGTTCGGTCTGCCGTTGGAATAGGAGGGAATTGAGAGATGAAAGAATATATTCGTAAATATTTCATATTGCGCAGACACGAAGCGGGCATTGCTTGGAAAAAGGCAAAGAGAAGTAAAATGTGTTATGCATTCCTGGCACCATATGCATTACTGTTTACAGTATTCTATGTGTTGCCGGTGTGCAGCTCCATTTTCTTCAGCTTCACTTATTACAATATTTTGGAACCGCCGAGATTCATCGGTTTGGACAATTACTTGAATCTGATTTTGCAGGATGATGTATTCCTGACAGGTGTAAAGAACACCTTTATGATAGCGGTTATTACAGGACCGTTGGGCTATATAGCCTCCTTCCTGTTTGCATGGCTGATTAACGAGCTTCCACGTTGGGTGAGAGCGGTAGCCGTAATTGTTTTCTACGCACCGTCCATTACCGGTAATGCCTTGTTAATTATTATCTCTGTATTCTTCAGAGGTGATGCTTATGGTTATGCAAATGCATTCTTACAGAACTTAGGTATTATTAACACTCCGATTTTGTGGCTGACTGACCCGAAATACATGCTTCCGATTTGTATGATCGTTATTTTGTGGCAGAGCTTGGGTACCGGTTTCCTTTCCTTCGTTGCAGGTTTGCAGGGCGTTGACCGTTCCCAGTTTGAAGCAGGTTACATGGATGGTGTTAAGAACCGTTGGCAGGAGCTGTGGTATATCACACTTCCCAACATGAAACCCATGCTTTTGTTTGGTGCGATTATGGCAATCACATCAGCGTTCAATGTGTGTGATGTTACCAAAACACTTTGTGGTTATCCTAGTACAGACTATGCAGCGCGTACCGTTGTAACTCACTTGTTCGACTATGGTTATTCCAGATTCGAAATGGGTTATGCATCAGCGATTGCAACCATGCTGTTCTTAGTTATGATTTTGTGTAAAAAAGCAATTCAAAGTATGTTAAACAGAGTAGGAACCTGATATGAAGAAGCAGAAAAAAGAACAAAATGTAATGAAAAAAAGAAGATTCAAAATAAAGAAAAGAAAACCCAATCGTTCCGTATGGGGAGATATCGGTTTATATCTTTTCTTGGCAATTGTGGCATGCATTATGATGTTCCCGTTGGTTTTTGCTGTGAATAATGCATTGAAGCCTTTGGATGAATTGTTCATGTTCCCGCCAAAGATTTTTGCCCAGAACCCTACCTTTGATAACTTTGCAGACTTGTTTGTAACCATGGGTAAGAGCTGGGTTACCTTCCCCAGATACGTATTCAATACTGTATTTGTAACGGCGGTGGGTACAGCAGGACATTTGATTATTGCATCCATGGCAGCATTTGTACTTGCAAAATATGAGTTCCCGGGTGGAAAAGCATTTTTCGGTTTGGTAACTGTGGCATTGATGTTTAATGGTTATGTAACAGCAATTCCGAACTATTTGGTACATAATGCACTTGGTTGGGTTGATACCTATTGGTCTATTATCATTCCTGCATTTGCTGCACCAATCGGACTTTTCTTAATGAAGCAGTTCATGGAAGGTCTGCCAACCTCTTTGATTGAGGCTGCAAAGATTGATGGTGCAAATGAATGGAAGGTATTTATTGGTATTGTAATGCCTAACGTAAAGCCTGCTTGGTTGACCATGATTATTTTCTCCGTGCAGTCTCTTTGGAACAATGGAGCAACTACATATATTTATTCAGAAGAAAGAAAGATGCTTGTATTGGCGCTGGGACAGATTCAGAGTGGTGGTGTTGCCAGAACAGGACAGTCAGCAGCAGCTACCGTTATTACGATTGCAGTACCGATTCTTATCTTTGTATTCTCTGAAAGCCAGATTCTGGAAACTATGGCAAGTTCAGGTTTGAAGGATTAAGGAGGTGTGCGGATAATGAAGAAAATGATAAAAAGATTTGGCGCACTGCTCCTTGGAGCTGTGATTATGGTCGGTTCCTCTATGACAGTTAGTGCAAGTGGAATGGATGGTACCTATACATATAATTATGATTACTGGGGAGATATTCAGTATTCACCGGATGCTTATTCTGTGGCAGGTGTTTTCACTTCTGGAGATTTGGGATTGGAAACTGCTTTGTTTAAGCCGGAAGGATTATATGTACATGGTGATTTGATTTACCTTTGTGATACAGGAAATAACAGAATCATTGAAATTAAGCGTGTAGACACAGAACATGTGGAAGTAGTACGTATCATTGACAGCTTTGATGGAAATGGTTTGTGTGAAAATACTACTTTCAACGGTCCTACCGATGTTGCTATATCGGAAGAAGGTGAGTTCTTTGTTGCAGATAAAAACAATGGAAGAATCCTGAAGTTAGACAGTGATTTGAAGTACATGATGGAGTTCAATCAGCCTACAGATGCTACGTTTGATCAGAGTTTGAATTTCTTGCCTCACAAGATAACCATAGATACTGCAGGTCGTGTTTACTGTGTTGCGACTAATGTAAATAAAGGTTTAATTAAGTTTGAGGCAGACGGTGTATTCTCCGGTTTCATCGGTGCAAGTGAAGTTACTTATAAGTGGACCGATTATATTTGGAAGCGTTTATCTACACAGGCACAAAGAGAACAGTTAGAGTCCTTTGTACCTACAGAGTATGATAACTTATATATGGACCATGAAGGTTTCATTTATGTATGTACAACAAATGTATCTGAACCGGATTTGGATGCTGGTACTGCAAATCCCATGAGAAGACTTAATATGATGGGTAGCGACATCATGGTTAGAAATGGTAACTGGTATATTATCGGTGATATCTACTGGGGAGATGGCGGTGGATATTCCGGACCATCATTGATTACGGATATTACAGCATTTGAAAATGATGTATTCGTTGGTCTTGATAAGGTTCGAGGCAGATTGTTCGCATATGATGACCAGGGTAGATTGGTATTTGCTTTCGGCGGTAATGGTAACATAGATGGTTATTTCAAAAGCCCGGTAGCATTGGACCACATGGATCGTGATTTACTAGTTTTGGATACGCAGGATTGTAGCTTTACGATATTTACACCGACAGAATTTGGTAATGAGATTTATAATGCCATTGAAGAATTCCAAGATGGTTTTTATGAGGAATCCTACGAGAGCTGGCAGAGAGTTATTGAGTTAAACGGTAACTATGACCTGGGTTACATTGGTGTAGGTAGAGCATTGCTTCGTCAGGAAAAATACGAAGAAGCGATGGATTACTTTGAACTGAAGTGGGATGCGGATAATTATTCCAAGGCGTTTAAACAGTACCGTAAGATTTGGGTAGAAGAACACATTGTAATTATCTTTATAGTAGTATTTGCAATTCTTTGTATCCCTTTACTTATCGGTAAAATTAAGAAGATTAAGCATGAGATAGATACAGCAGATATTTTTCAAGAAGAATAAGTGTTGAACGGAGGCAGGCATGTTAGCTTTCATTAAAAAAGATAAATTTAGCCAATATATTAAATCATTGAAGTTTGCTCTTTATTGTACGACTCACCCATTAGATGGTTTTTGGGATTTGACACATGAAAAGAGAGGCTCTATTGCAGCGGCAAATACAATATTGATTCTGACCCTGCTTGCCAGAATACTGGGACTACAGTATACCAGCTTCCTGTTTAATGAGGTTTATTGGCCGGAAGTAAATATTTTCCTGTATATTGCCAGTATTGTGTTCCCGTTGGCGCTTTGGTGTTTGGGCAATTGGGGGTTAACAACACTGTTTGATGGAAAAGGTAGATTGGGCCAAGTGTATATGGCAACCTGTTATGGTATGTTACCATATCCGTTAATCCAGTTCCCGTTAATAATTTTAAGTAATATTGTAACGGTGGATGAAGGTGCATTTTATGGTGTGTTCAGCGTAATTGCATTGGTTTGGGCAGGGCTTCTTATTATAGCAGCTATGATGCAGATACATGAATATTCCCTGAGTAAGACTATACTTTTCACAGTAGCATCTATTTTTGCAATGTTAGTGTTGGTATTTATTTTACTTTTGTTCTTTAGTATGATTAGTCAGGGTATTTCATACTTTATCTCTCTTGGAAGAGAAATCCTCTTTAGGATGTAGTAGTTGGAAGGAGAAAGGTTATGAGAAAGGATAAAGCAGTAAGAATTGCAGAAATGAAGGCTGCAGTGAAATCTACTTTAAAAAGTTTAATCGGACCGGTTATTATCCTCCTGATTATTGTAGCCGGAGTATTGGTTATTACTCTTTATAAAGAGGATGTAGAAGAAGCACCGATTATCAAAGTAAATGCATATGCCGGTGAAGGCGGCACTATGGTGCTGGAGAATGATGAGCTTTTGTTTGAGCTGGATGCGGAAACGACACAGTTTACAGTAACACAGAAGGCTACCGGTGAGGTTTGGTATTCCAATCCGGATGGTGGCGGACAGGATCCGATAGCACAGACTATCGAGAAACAGAAGCTTCAGTCTACAGTATTGTTAACTTATAGTACAATTAATGGTGTAGATACCTTATATAACAACTATAAGTACAGTATGGAAAATCAGATTTATGATATTGAGCAGGGTGATGATTTTATTAAAGTTACCTACTCCATCGGTGATGTGCAGAAGGAATTCATTATTCCTCCTGTTCTCTCAGAGGAACGTTATAATGAGATCATGGACAACATTGATAAGAATGCTGTATTGATTATCAGTGACTGCTACAAGAAATATGATATTAACAAGTTAGGCAAAAAGGATGATAAAGAAGCTCTTTTAGAGAGATATCCAATGATGGCAGACACAGTAATTTATGCGTTACGTGATACTACAAAGGATAACCTCCGTAAAAAGATGCAGGAATATTTTGAGGCATACGGCTACACCTATGAAGACTATTTGGCTGACAAAGAAAACGATAAGGGTGAGTTGGTATCAGATAAGCCTGTATTTAATATGAGCATGACCTATCGTTTGGAAGGAAACGACCTGGTGGTAGAGGTTCCTTTCTGTGACATAGAATATATGGAAGATAAGCCCATTTATTATATGACGATTTTACCTTATTTCGGTGCCGGCAGTAATGCTGAAGATGGATTTATCGTTGTACCGGAAGGTGGCGGTGGCTTAATTGAGTTTAATAACGGCAAGATTAAGCAGAATGACTATTATGCTAATGTATATGGCTGGGATATGGCAATTGACCGTGATGCAATTGTACATGAAACAGAAACAAATTTTAATGTATTCGGTATTTCCAAGAATGAATCTTCTTATATTTGTGTTTTGGAAGATGGTGTAACGTATGCTTCTGTCAGAGCAGATGTAAGTGGTAAAAAGAACAGTTATAACTATGTAAATGCAGAGTACACATTAGTACATAGAGAGCAGTATGATGTATCTGAAACAACTACCGGTGATATGTTTGTATATGAGCCGGCACTTCAGCAGGATGAAAAAATTGTTCAGAGATATTGCTTTGTAGATTCAAATAGTTATGTGGATATGGCATATGAGTATCGTGACTATTTGGTAGAAAAATATAACGGCTATTTGACAGAAAAGGATGATAGCACAGCTCCGGTTGCGGTGGAAGTTGTAGGAGCAGTAGATAAGATTACGCAGGTGGCAGGTGTGCCGGTTTCCAGACCATTAGAGCTTACAAGTTTTGAAGAAGCCGAAGCATTAATTAATGAGTTACGTACTGCGGGCATGAACAACATGTCTGTAAAGCTTACCGGTTGGATGAATGGTGGCGTTCAGCAGAAGATGTTGGAGAATGTAAAGGTAGTAAGCAAATTGGGTGGTAAGAAAGGTCTTCAGAGCCTGGTAAATACTACGGCAGAAAGTGGTACTCCTCTATACTTAAACGGTATTACCAATTATGCTTATGACAGTGATGTTTTAGATGGCTTCTTTGTATTTACGGATGCAGCCAGATTTGTAAGCAAAGAGAAAGCCGAGTTGTTCCAATATAATGAAGTATCCTATGGAAAACGAGAAGTATTAGATAGCTATTATTTGTTAAAGGCATCCATTATTCTGGATATGGCAGAGAATTTACAGAATGCAGCAACAGGATATGGAGCAGGAGTATCTTTTGAAGATATTGGTGATGATTTATCATCAGACTTCAAGCGTAAAGAACTTGTCAGCAGACAGAAGGCTTTGAATAATCAGGCTGCTACGCTTAAGGCAATGAAGGACGAAGGAACCAAGATTATGCTTAACATGGGTAATGATTATGTAATTGCCTATGCGGATATGGTTACCAACATGAGTTTGGCAGGTAATGCCTATACCATTATCGATAAGCAGATTCCTTTCTATCAGTTAGCAATTCACGGTATGGTAAATTATACCGGTGAAGCATTAAATATGACGCAGGATTACGAAACAGAGCTTTTGAAATCTGCAGAATATGGTGCAGGTCTTTTCTTTACAGTGATGGATGAGACAGCATTTACACTTCAGAATACCTTGTATTCTAATTATTTCGGAGCAGAGTATGCTTCATGGAAAGAACAGATGATTGAGATTTATACAAGATACAACAATGAGTTGGGTCATGTATTTAATCAGAAAATGACAGGACATGAATATGTGGATGAATTCGTAGCAATGACCACATATGAAGACGGTACCAAGGTTTACGTGAATTACGGTTACGATGATGCAACGGTTAACGGAACCACAGTCGCTGCAAGAGATTATGTAGTAGTTCGCTAAACTTAAATTAGACCAGAAAGGATTTTTGATTATGAAGAAACAGAAGAATTTAGCGGGTCTTCAGAAAAGAAAAGCAATATCGGGCTATATCTTTATTGCTCCGTTTATATTTGGCTTTTTAGTATTTATGGTAAAACCGTTCTTCCAGTCATTATATATGAGTTTTTGTAATGTTATTATCAGTCCTCAGGGATTTAAGAATGAATTTGCGGGACTTACAAATTATTTGAGAGCATTTACTGTAGATACAGAATTTAACAGACTTTTAACAGAAGAACTTGGTAGAATGTGTGTTAACTCCCTTGCGATTATGGTATTCAGCTTTTTCGTAGCATTAATATTGAACCAGAAGTTTAAAGGACGTGCGTTGGTAAGAGCCATTTTCTTCCTTCCGGTTATTCTTTCTTCCGGTGTTATTATTGGTGTAGAATACGATAATGCGTTACTTGCAAGTATGCAGGATATGATTGAGGCAAATGGTACCGGTACTACCATTACCGATGGTATTAAGAACATCTTAATTACTTCCGGTATTGGTGCCAGTGCATTCCAAGTGGTATTTGATATTGTAGATGGAATTTATGATGTAGCAATTGCTTCCGGTATTCAGATTATTATTTTCTTGTCCGGTTTGCAGACTATTTCATCCAGCATGTATGAAGCTGCTGCCATCGAAGGCTGTACTGCATGGGAAAGCTTATGGAAGATTACCTTCCCTATGGTTAGTTCCCTGTTCCTGGTTAACTGGATTTACACTATCGTAGATTTCTGTATGAGAACAGATAATCAGGTTATGGAAAAGATTAGTGAAGAAATGATTGCGCAGTTGAATTATGGTTTCTCTTCTGCTATGTCATGGATTTACTTCTTGTTGGTAATTGTCATCATAGCGATAAGCTCACTGATTATTTCAAAGGGGGTTTACTATTATGACTAAGACAGAAACAAAAGTAAAAGTAAAGAGACCATCCTTGAAGGAAAGATGGAATGCGTTTTGGCTGAGAAATAAAAAGTCAGAAGGTTATTTGATTAAGAAAGTGGCTATGAATTGGGCGGTAGTAGTTGCCCGTGCCATTCTCTTGTTTGGTATGTCCTTCCTTATTTTACAACCGATTTTAAATAAGATATCCATCAGCTTCATGGAAGAACAGGATATTTATAATGCAATGGTTGTATCTATACCGGAGCATTTTACCACAGCAAACTATCAGTTGGCAGCGGACTTTATGTCTTATAAGGACGGTCTTGTGAATACAATGATTGTATCGTTGACAATTGCAGTTTTGCAGATTACGGTATGTACTTTGGTTGGCTATGGATTTGCGAGATTTGAATTCCCGCTTAAAAAGTTTTGGTTTGCATGTGTAATCTTGGTTATTATTATTCCTCCACAGATTATTTCAACTTCTTTGCATTTGCATTTTAGATATTTTGATATCTTTGGTATTATAGAGGCGG
The DNA here is from genome assembly GCA_045634745.1 of Acetatifactor sp. Classification (GTDB taxonomy): domain Bacteria; phylum Bacillota; class Clostridia; order Lachnospirales; family Lachnospiraceae; genus Acetatifactor. The sequence goes on from JAZRAX010000007.1 coordinate 31,272, forward strand.
TAAAAGGCGAAGCATTGAATTTGCGTGGTTCTGTGATACCGTATTACCTGATGAGTGCAGGATGTATGGGCTTGAAGAACGGATTATACATCTTTATGATTCGCCAGTTCTTCCGTAATATTCCTAAGGAATTGGAAGAAGCAGCATATGTGGATGGCTGTGGTACTTTAAAAACATTCATAAGCATTATGCTTCCGGATGCAAAGCCGATTTTGACATCTTGTTTCCTGTTTGCCTTTGTATGGCAATGGACAGATGGCTTTTATTCCAAGATGTTCTTAGGTGACACTGTACTGTTATCAAATCAATTAGCAATAATTGGTGACCGTCTGGCGGTATTTGTACAGCGATTAACCGGTTCGGTAGCATCTGTTGGATATACAAACTGTATCGTTTCCACAGGTACCTTAATGGTTATCGTTCCCTTGCTGGTACTGTATTTGTTTGCACAGAAGGGCTTCGTAGAATCTTTGAGCAGTTCCGGTATCAAGATGTAATTAATAGACTTCTTAAAGATTGCTAAAATAAAATGCATATTTAGCAACGAATGAGTAGTAATTAGTGATTAATTACTGTAAAATCTTAACATAGTATATGATTCCTGAGGTGACTTAACTCAAAAATAGAGATAGGTACGGGGATAGCAGGAATGTATATAGATTAAAGGAGGATATGAAAATGAAAAGTAAAATCGTAAAAAGAGTACTTGCTGCTTCACTTGTTTCTGCTATGGCAGTTAGCATGGTTGGTTGTGGCGGCGAAGAAACTACCACAACACCTAGCAGTAGCACACCTGCAGAATCTAAGAGCGATGTAGCTGCAGATCCTGTAACACCGGATGAACCGGCTGATGATGTTAGCCCTTATCCAGTTATCACTGATGCTTCAGGTAACCCTGTAGATCTTGGTGGTATCGAAGTTGTAATCCGTGACTGGTGGTCAACCGGCGAAGTTACACGTGATAACGCTTACGAAGAAGCTCGTGCTGATTATTGGGATTGGATCCAGGAAACTTATAACTTCACTATTAAGGAAGTTGCTATTTCTGACTGGGGTTCAACACCTCAGGATTTCGCTGATTACGCAGCAACCGGTGGCGATGAGTACTATGTATTTACCCTTCGTGCAGGTTCTGAATTCGTAGCAGCTATGAACTCTGGTTTAATGTATGACTTATCTACTATTGACTGTTTAGATTTCTCTGAGTCTAAGTGGGTGTCAGGTGTTCATGAATTATATACCGGTAAGAACGGCGAAATTTACGCTATGAGAGGTATCGAGCCGGAACCTAGAGGAGGCGTATTCTTCAACAAGAGAATCCTTGAAGAAGCTGGTATCAACCCTAACGACCTCTATACATGGCAGGAGAACGGCGAGTGGACTTGGGATAAGTTCGAAGAAGTTTGTGCAGCTGTTCAGACTGACGTTGATAACGATGGTATCACCGATGTATATGGTATGACCGGTCAGAGATCTGAGTTCTACTCATATGCTGTTTACTCTAACGGCGGACACTTCATCAACAAGGTGGATGGTCAGTACGTTAACGAATTAGAATCAGCTAACACTTTGGAAGCTCTTAACTGGGCAGTAGAAGTTGCTAACCAGTACGATCTTCCTCAGCCTGAAGGTTCTAACTGGGATTACTTCTTAGCTGAGTTTACAAGTGGTAAGGCTTGTTTCTTTGCAGATCAGGAATATCGTTCAGGTAACGAATTAGCATCTATGGAAGATGATTGGGGCTTTGTATGCTTCCCTAAGGGACCTCAGTCAGATGATTACACCAACTGCTACACTGATAACCCTTATGTAATTCCTGCTTGCTACGATGCTGAAAAGGCATGGAAGGTTGCATTTGCTTACAACTTATATACCGAGCCTGTTCCTGGATTTGAAGGTGCAGATACTTGGAAGTCTAACTTCTACAAGAAGTACAGAGATACTGAAGCTGTAGATTATACTCTTGCAAGAATGAGAACAAACGGTATGGTTACATATCACGGATTAATTGGTGGTCTTAACTTAGGTTCTGATATTCTTTGGAGTTTAGGTTTCGCAGATGCTGAAGGCGTAGTTGCTACACCTGCACAGAAGGCAGAAGGTATCAGAAATACTTGGGCTGCTTATCTTGAAGAAACTAACAAATAATTAACTATGGTTAATTAAGGGGTGGTGTTTAGACACCACCCCATTTTTAATACAATGATTTCGTTATGGTAATAAATCGGAGGTGTATTATGACTGTGATTGCAAAAAATCCTATAATGCCGGGCTTTTATCCGGACCCTTCCATCCTTGCAGTGGGGGAAGATTATTATTTAATTAATTCAACATTTGCATATTTTCCGGGACTTTCCCTAATGCATAGTAAAGATTTGGTACATTGGGAGCAAATCGGCAATGTTATGGATAGAAATTCTCAGCTACCTTTAGGAGATACCGGACATTCCAGAGGTTTGTTTGCACCTACCATCCGATATCATGAAGGCACTTTTTATGTAATATGTACTAACGTTTCTTTCGGTGGTAATTATATTGTGACTGCTACAAATCCGGAAGGACCTTGGTCAGAACCTTATTATATTCAAGGGGCAGAGGGCATTGATCCCAGTCTGTTTTTTGATGATGACGGCAAGTGCTATTACATAGGTACACATCCCAATCCACAAGGATGCCAATATGATGGTGACTGGTATATTTGGATACAGGAGCTGGATTTAAATACCATGCAGTTGGTAGGAGAATCAAAGGATGTGTGGAATGGTGCTATGAAGGGCGTACATTGGCCGGAAGGACCACATTTATACAAGAAAGACGACTATTACTATATTTTACATGCAGAGGGCGGTACAGGACCGGACCATGCAGTAACGGTATGTCGTAGTAAAAATATTTGGGGACCTTATGAAAATAATTTCTGTAATCCGATTTTAACGCATAGACATTTAGGCTGGGATTACCCAATTAAGTATGTTGGTCATGCAGATTTGATTGAGACTCCGAACGGAGAATGGTTTATGACTATGTTGGCAGTAAGACCTTTGGAAGGTTTTACTACCATGGGGCGTGAAACCTTTTTGGCGAAGGTAGAGTGGCAGAATGGCTGGCCGGTTGTTAATCCGGGAGTTGGTATTTTGATGGATGAGGTGGAAATTAATTTGCCGGAGTGGATTCCGGAAAACGATCCGGATTCTTATACCTGTCGTACCAATAAGAAAAATTGTGTGCCGGGAAGTAGCAGAACCTATGACTTTGACAGCATGGAAGTGTTAGGCGATGAATTTTTAATGTTGCGTAATCCGGACAAGAGCTTGTACAAATTGGTAAAGGGAGAAGGCTTGTATCTGGTGCCTACATCTGCTACACTAAAGGAGAATGCAAGTCCCACTTATTTAGCAATCAGACAGCAACATCATCATTTTCAAGTAACCGCAGAACTTACGGATAATAATTTGTTTGCGGGTAGACGAAGTGGTATTGCTTTATTGCAGAACAATGAGTATCATTTGCGGGCAGAAGTATCGGATGGTTGCGTGGAGGCGATTCTTTGTGAAAAGGGAGTTGACCATGTAGTAGCAAGTGCGGCTTTGGTACAGGAAAACGTAGTGCTTCAGCTGGAGGTATGCGGATTGAAGGCAACTGTATCCGTATTAGAGGGCAGCAGAGAAACTGTAATAGCGGGTGATATTGACATTCGTAGCCTTTCTACAGAAGTGGCAGGCGGTTTCGTAGGTTGTACCGCCGGTATTTATGCAATCTCTGAAAATGGCAATACGGAAAAAGTATTGTTCAAGACATTATCTTATAAGGAGTGTTAGTATGGAAGTGAATTTTCATTTGCCGGGATTACGTTATAATTATCCCTTAAATATGTTGTTTTTAAGCTTGTTAAAAACAAAACCGGAGTTTTTTAGAGAAGGTGTAAAAATTGCCTCATTTTTTGGAGAATTTCCTATGTCTTTATGGAACGGTGGTCGTTTCAGTAATCATGACCAGTGTGATGCCAATTACATTAATGGTGTCATTAAATCCATTAATGCCCAAGGGGTACCGGTACGTTACACCTATACCAATCCTTTACTTACAGAGAACGATTTAGATGATCCTTACTGCAATTATTGTTTAAAGGCTGCAGACAATGGCATGAATGAGGTAATGGTGTATTCTCCGATTTTGGAGGAGTACATCCGTAAAAATTATCCCAGCTATAAGATTAACAGTTCCACCTGTAAGGAAATTAAGGATATTAACGAGGTCAATGCGGAGTTAAAGAAGGACTATCATATGGTAGTGTTGGATTTTAACTTGAACTATCGGTGGGATTTGTTGGAGCAGATACCCGAAGAAGACAGAGGTCGTGTAGAACTTTTGGTAAATACCCTTTGTGTGCCGGGATGTCCCAGACGTGGTGACCATTATAAGAATATATCGAAGAACCAGCGTATCGCCTTGAAAAACCGTAAGATGCCACCGGATAAGCAGATTCCTATTGAACCGTGGCATTGCGAATACGGTGATAAGAATTGTATACATACCATTCAGGATTATGAGACTTATATTTCCCCCGAAGCAATTTGGGAGAAGTATATTCCTATGGGATTTAAAAACTTTAAAATCGAAGGAAGAACAGCAAATATCTTTTCGCTGGTGGATACCTATTGTCATTATATGGTTAAGCCGGAAAGAATTGGGGAAGCCCGTCTTCTGTTATTGAATAATCTGGTGGCAAACAAGATTATTACCGTAAATAAGCCTAGACCCAGCAAGTGGCCGTAAATAGCCATGAAAGAGGTCTGACACATTAACTATGTTATCAATGGAGTGTATATCATGGAGCAGAAGAAAGAAATATACTGGCATTTGCCGGGACTTTGTGCTTTTCGTTTTTTAAATCATGCACTTTTTAATTTAATGCAAATGTATCCGGACAAATTTCGGGATGGATATAAAGTAGGTTCAGTGTATGGAACCTTCCCGGGTGCTATTTGGAACGGTGGCAGAAGTGTTATGGGTACTGTAAAAAAGGAAGACATGGAAAAAATTATTAAGTCCTACAATGACAGGGGAATACCGGCCAGATATACCTGGACCAACTCTCTGTTAGAGGAAAAGCATGTGTATGATACCTATTGTAATGTGGCTATGCAGGTAGCAGACAATGGTATGAATCAAGTGCTTGTAAACAGAGATTGTTTAGAAGAATATCTGCGTAAGGAATACCCGGACTTTAAGGTGATTTCATCTACCACAAAGCGTATGCTGGATATGAATGGTTTGAAGGAAGAATTGGAGAAGGATTATTATCTGGTAGTATTGGATTATGATTTAAACCATGATGAAACCATATTAAACGAATTGCAACCCTATGCGGATAAGATAGAGATTTTGGTAAATGAAATTTGTTATCCGAACTGTCCTATGAGAGCGGCGCATTATCGTGATGAATCCAGACTGCAGTTGGAGTTTGAAACCAGAACAGACTTTAAATGCCCGAATAAATCTACCCCTCGTGTATTTGAAGAGTGTATGAAACGTCCGGCTTTTATTTCGAATGAGCAAATAGGAGAATATATTGAAAAGGGGTATGTAAACTTCAAGATTGTGGGAAGGGGACTTCCTATGGATTTTGTGAAGGATTCTTATATGTACTTTTTGGTGAAAGATGAGGAACGCGCATTTATCCGCAAAAAGATGGATGAAATGCTGGCATCTTGGATGAGACCGCAGAATCCGGTAAGGAGATAGAAGATACCAATTTATAAAAGAAAGCCTAAAATAAACGGATGGCACGTTAAGGTGTCATCCGTATTTTTGTGTCTTGAGATGGACTACAATTAAAAGTTTTTTTATAAGCACGGTAAAAGGTAGAATAGTCGCCAAAGCCGGATTGGATACAGGCGTCTTGAGCAGTGATGCCATTGCACATTAGTTGTCTGGCACGGATAATGCGTTTGTAAATAAGGTAGTCAATTACCGTGGTACCGGTAGCTTTTTTAAAAGCGCGGTTTAAGTAATGTTTGTTAATAAAAAAACGTTGTGATAAGTCATCCAAAGTAATATTTTCAGATAAATGTTCGTTGATATAATGTAATATTGCGGTAATGGTTTTGGGCGCCTTGTTAGTTACCGGAGAAGGATGAAGTGCCTGACTCATTAAGTGAATTTGGGCCAGGAGGGCGCTGATATAAATATCAAAAAACTGGTCTCTGGTAGCCGGTGGTTGCTTCTGTGAAACGACTAAGTTTTCCAAGTAAGTAAGCAGGTGGTAGTCCTCGGTATGTTCGTAAAAAACTTCCTGGGTGGAGTTTTTCTTATGGTCCGGAAAGACAGATAACAATAGGTCTCGTAGTTCAGGAGGGAAATTTTCCGGTGAAAAGTAAACGTAACATCTTGTATAAGGAGCACTGGAATTCACACGAACACCATGGAAGGAATAGGGGGACAGCAAAAGTAAGCTATGGGGTGTCAGGTGATATTCTTTACCTTCTACCATATAATCAGCGTCTCCCTCTATAAAGTAATACAATTCATAATAGTCATGATAGTGGATTCCAAAGTCCCGGAAGGGGGTATGGGTAGTCTCGTAATGAACATATCGCTGACCGGGCGTGTTTTTCGCTATAATAGGCATAAGAAGCTCCTTTTTGCATGATGGTTTACAATGTCCTGACTATAAATACGTGAAAGGCTAAATTATATATTATACTATATAACAATAGGGCGATATTTGCAATGTTTTATAATATTTTCACAATTCATTTTGTAAATAAATGGTGCTATGCTACTTGTATAAAGAGGAAAAAGAGTATCGGAAAAGTGAAAAGGTATTGTAGGAAAGGGTGGTATAAGTTATGGAACAGGTGCGTATGGGAATCGTTGGTATCGGCAACATGGGAAGTGGCCATGCCAAAAGTATTGTGGAAGGAAAAGTGACGGATATGGTGCTGACAGCGGTGGCAGATATCAGAGAAGTACGTCGTCAATGGGCGAAGGAGAACTTGCCGGAAACCGTGGCAGTTTTTGACAGTGCAGAGGCTCTTTTAGATAGTGATTTGGTGGATGCAGTATTAATAGCAACACCTCATTATGTACATCCTGCCTTGGCAAGTGCAGCTATGAAAAAAGGTTTGCACGTTATGTGTGAAAAACCTGCAGGTGTGTATACAAAGCAGGTGCGTGAAATGAATGAGGTGGCGGCACAAAATGATGTAGTATTTGGCATGATGTTCAATCAAAGAACCAATCATGTTTATCGTAAAATGCATGAGTTGATTACTAGTGGTGTTTATGGACAGATTAAGCGTGTAAATTGGATTGTTACCGATTGGTACCGTTCACAAGCATATTATGATTCCGGCGATTGGAGAGCTACTTGGGATGGTGAAGGCGGTGGCGTTCTTTTGAATCAGTGCCCCCATAATTTGGATTTGCTTCAGTGGATTTGCGGTATGCCGGCAAAAGTACGTGCATTTTGCCATGAAGGAAAGTGGCACAATATTGAAGTAGAGGATGATGTAACAGCCTATTTGGAGTATGAGAATGGTGCGACCGGTGTGTTTGTAACTTCTACCGGCGATGCTCCGGGAACGAATCGATTTGAGGTCCTTTTGGAAAAGGGTAAGATTATTTGTGAGCATGGAAAATTATCGGTATTTGAAGCTAAGGTTAGTGAGAGAGAATTCTGTTTTACCACTAAGGAAGGCTTTGCCATTCCGGAAGGAGAGTGGATTGAAGTAGAAACAGATGGCGAAAATCCTCAGCATGTGGGAGTATTAAAGGCATTTGTGGGAGCTATTTTAAGAGGCGAACCTTTGGTGGCAAATGGAGAAGAAGGCATTAGAGGTCTGACTTTATCAAATGCAATGCACTTATCTGCATGGACCAATGAGATGGTAGAGCTTCCTTTGGATGAAGATTTGTTCTTGGAGAAGTTGAATGAGCGTAGAGCGAACTCTAAACAGAAGGCAAATGTGTCAGAAGTAGTGTTTGACACGAAGGGAAGCTATGGAACCTGAGAGGAGTAAAACATGCGAAGTGCGATTGTAGGTTGCGGCAATGTGGCGCAGGTACATGCGAAAGCGATTGCTGCGATGGAAAAAGCAAAACTGGTGGCTGTGGCAGACGTATGTGCCGAAAAGGCAGAGAAAATGGCAGCAGAATATGGAGCGGTGGCATATACTTCCATGGAAGAGATGCTTGCAGCCGGAGAGATTGATATATTACATATTTGTACGCCGCATTACTTGCATGTTCCCATGGCGGTTAAGGCCTTGAAGGCAGGAATTCATGTATTTATGGAGAAACCGCCGGTAATAGATAGTGCCCAGTGGGAATTGCTTAAGAATACAGTGCAGGAATGCAATGGAAAGGCGCGTTTGGGAATTTGTTTTCAAAACAGATACAATGATAGTGTGCAGTACGTAAAGAAGCAATTGGAAGAGAAGGTTTACGGAAAGATTCTTGGAATCAGAGGTATGGTAACCTGGAATCGTGGTACAGGGTATTATGCTTCCGGCGACTGGCGGGGAAAGTGGACCACAGAAGGTGGAGGAGCGTTGATTAATCAAGCCATCCATACATTGGATTTGATGCAGTATTTTGTGGGAAAGAAACCGGTGTCAGTAAAATCTGCCATACATAAATTGCATTTACCGGAAGAAATAGAGGTAGAGGATACAGTAGTGGCGCATATTTTATACGCGGAGGTACGAGGCTGTTTCTATGTTTCGAACGGGTATGTGACGGATGCTCCGCCACTGATTGAGCTGGAATGTGAGAAGGCGCGAGTACGTATTGAGGAAGAAATGGTTACGGTTTTTGAGGGTGGAGAATCACAGGCACGCAGCTTTGCAGAGCAAAAGAGATTAGGTAAGAGCCATTGGGGCATGGGGCACAAAACAGCAATACAGGAGTTTTATGATTGTATAGCAGAGGGTAAAAAATATACCATTGAGCTTGCGGATGTGGAAGATACTATTTGGTTAATGTTACAGATTTATGGGAAATAGGAGGTAGAGAAATGTTAGAGAAATGTATTGTTACAGGATTTGCAGATGAGATACATAGTGATTTTGAAATTCAATTAGCGGTAATTGGTGAGTTGGGGCAGAAATATATTGAGCTTCGTGGTGCGGATGGTATTAATATAGCGGATATGACATTAAAACAGGCAAAAGCGTTTAAAATACGCATGGACGCACAAGGCGTAAAGGTATCTGCTCTGGGATCTCCTATAGGGAAAATAAGTATTACAGATGATTTCGCACCGCATTTTGAGAAATTTAAACATGTGGTAGAGTTGGCAAAGCTGTTTGAAACTCCTTATATAAGAATGTTCAGTTTTTATATGCATTCAGATAAACCGGCAGAAGTGTTCCGTGAGGAAGTGCTGAAACGCATGGGGCAGATGGTGGAATATGCAAAGGAGAATAATGTAGTTCTTTTGCATGAAAACGAAAAGGGTATCTATGGTGAAAATGCTGCAAGATGCAAGGAGTTAATGGATGCTTTTTATGGGGAGCATTTTAAGTGTATTTTTGATTTTGCAAATTTTGTGCAGTGTAAACAGGATACATTGGAGGCTTATGAACTGTTAAAGCCATACATTCATTATCTGCATATAAAGGATGCTATGTGGGAAGATGGAGATGTGGTTCCGGCCGGTATGGGCAATGGTAATGTAAAAGAAATCTTAGGCTTATTAGATGCGTCCGGATTTGAAGGATTTTTAAGTTTGGAGCCTCATTTGGCTAATTTTGCAGGGCTTCAAATGTTAGAGAGAGAAGAAGATATGCAAGGGAAGGCAGTCAATAAAGTGGAAGAGAAAAAGGGTGCATTTGCATATCGTTTGGCCTATGATAGCCTGATGAAATTGTGCAAATAAAAAACGATTGTTATACCGAATGTGAAATAAGAGTGTAGAAAGACAAGGTCTGTAATAAACAGGTCTTGTCTTTTTTTGTGAGTAAGTTGTTCACACAAAAACAAAATCGAGCAATACTTGGCATCAAAATAGCATAAAGTGATAAGTCAAAAAAAAGGTACTCTGTTATCATTTAAGTAAAGTCGAGAAAGACTGCCCATTTGGCAGAATATATAGATTTTAGGGAGGATTCGACCGTGAGAAATAGAGAAGAAGCAAAAAGACGTGCAAAAGAACTGGTTGCCCAGATGACTGTGGAGGAAAAGGCATCTCAGCTTCGTTATGACGCACCTGCGATCCCGCGACTGAATGTTCCGGCATATAATTGGTGGAATGAAGGCTTACATGGAGTGGCAAGAGCCGGTGTTGCAACCAGCTTTCCACAGGCAATCGGTATTGCGGCATCTTTTGATAAAGATTTGTTAAAGGAAATCGGTAATGTAATCAGTGTGGAAGGACGTGCAAAGTACAATGCATACTCTTCACAGGAAGATAGAGATATTTATAAGGGATTGACCTTCTGGTCACCCAATGTAAATATTTTCCGTGACCCCAGATGGGGACGTGGTCATGAGACTTATGGAGAAGACCCATATTTGACCGGAGAATTGGGCGAAGCTTTTGTAGAAGGCCTGCAGGGAGATGGTGAGTATTTAAAGGCTGCAGCTTGTGCAAAGCATTTTGCAGTGCATTCCGGACCGGAAGCAGTACGTCATCACTTTGATGCAGAAGTAAATGATAAAGATTTGTGGGAGACCTATTTGCCGGCATTTGAGAAGCTGGTAAAGAATGCGGATGTTGAAGCAGTTATGGGTGCTTACAACCGTACCAACGGTGAGCCATGTTGTGGACATAAGGTTTTGATGGAAGATATTTTGCGTGGTCAGTGGGGATTTGAAGGACATTATGTTTCTGACTGTTGGGCAGTAAGAGATTTCCATACCAATCATATGGTAACTGCTACTGCTGAGGAATCTGCTGCTTTGGCTTTAAAGACCGGCTGTGATGTAAACTGTGGTAATACTTACTTACATATGCTTTCTGCTTATAATCAGGGCTTAGTAACAGAAGAAGATATTACGATTGCAGCAGAGAGATTGTTTACCACCAGATTCTTACTTGGTATGTTTGATGAAACGGAATATGACAAAATCGGTTACGATAAGATTGAATGTAAGGAACATTTAGAATTGGCGGATAAGGCTACTGCAGAAGGCGTGGTACTTTTAAAGAACAATGGTCTGCTTCCTTTGAAGAAAGAAGAGATGAAGAGCATTGGTGTAATCGGACCGAATGCGAACAGCCGTGTAGCTCTGGTTGGTAACTATCATGGTACTTCTTCCAGATATATTACTGTTTTGGAAGGTATTCAGAATGAAGTGGGTGACGATGTACGTGTTTATTACTCTGAAGGAAGTCACTTGTTCAAGGATAGATTAGAGCATTTGGGCTGGAGACAGGACCGTATTTCTGAAGCAGTGAATGTAGCATTGAACAGCGATGTGGTGGTACTTTGTGTAGGTCTTGATGAGACTTTGGAAGGGGAAGAAGGAGATACCGGTAACAGCTATGCATCCGGTGACAAGGTAGATTTATTACTTCCCGAAGTACAGAGAGAATTGATTGAAGCAGTTATGAAGGTAGGAAAACCTACTATCGTACTCAATATGACCGGTAGTGCTATGGATTTACGCTACGAGCAGGAACATGCAGATGCCATTATGCAGATATGGTATCCGGGTGCAAGAGGCGGTAAGGTAATCGCAGATTTGTTGTTTGGTAAGATTTCTCCTTCCGGCAAGCTTCCGATTACTTTCTACAACGATACTGCAGATTTACCGGCGTTTGAGGACTACTCTATGAAGGGCAGAACTTATCGTTATCTGGAAAGTGAGCCATTATATCCATTCGGATATGGATTGAGCTATGGTAATGCAGATATTACTTCTGTAACCTGTAACGGACAGAAAGTGGAGGCAGGAGCAAAGGTTTCTGTGGACACTGCAGCTGAGTTCAGTGTTTCTGTAGAAGTAGAGAATAAGTCTTCTATGGAGTTAGGCGAGGTTGTTCAGGTTTATATCAAGGATATGGATTCTGCGTACGCAACTACTTCCGGTAAGCTTTGTGGCTTCGCCAGAATTTCTGTTCCGGCAGGAGAGAAGGTAACGGTAGACGTTCCTATGGACAAGGATGCATTTACGGTAGTAAATGATGAAGGAAAGAGACTTGTGGATGGCAAGACCTTTACCGTAAGTGTAGGTTTTGGTCAGGCAGATGCCAGAACAAAAGCATTAACAGGCAAGGAAGCAGTAGTGTTTACTGTAGAAGGTTAATAAAGCATGGCGCAGATTAAGTTATTTAATCGAAATTGGACATTTTTAAAGACGGCTCTGGGAACAGAGCTGTCTGATATTATAAATCGAAAAGGGGAATTCCAATCGGTGGATATTCCTCACGATTGGTTGATTTATCAGGCAAAGAATTTGTATGAGCATAGTACCGGTTGGTATCGCAAGCTGGTGACATGGGAAGATTTACAGATGGACGCTGGTGAACGTGCTATCATTCGTTTTGATGGTGTGTACATGGATTCCACCTTTTATGTAAATGGTCAAAAGGTAGGGGATTGGAAGTACGGCTATTCTGCTTTTCAATTTGATATTACAGATTATTTGAACGAGGGCGAAAACGAGTTATTAATGCAAGTACGTTTTCAGTCACCTAACAGCCGTTGGTATTCCGGTGCCGGTATTTACCGTAATATATGGTTGAAGGTATATCCTAAGGCGTATTTACCTTTGGATGGTACTTATGTTAATACGAAATATCTGGGAGACGGGAAGTATCTTTTGGATATTACAACGGAGTGTGGCGGAGAAATAACAGAGACAACCACATGTAACTATCAGTTATTTTATAAGGGTGCGTTATATAAGGAGTTGGGCTTTGCACAAGAGAAAAACGCGCAAAAGGTATCTAATTCCGTGGAAATGCATATTTGCAGTATGCAGACCGAGATAGGCGGAGCGAAAGAGTGGAGTTTGGAAGAACCTAATTGCTACAAGTTGGTAGTGGAATTACGGGAGGGTTCTTCGACAGTAATAGATTCTCAGGAAATCACTATAGGTTTCCGACGTATGGAGTTTGATCCGAATACCGGCTTTTATTTAAACGGTCAGTATGTAAAGGTCAACGGTGTATGTGAGCACCATGATTTTGGCTGTTTAGGTTCCGTGTTTAGTAAAGAAGCAATGCGACGTAAATTTGAAGTATTGCGTCAGATGGGCGTGAATGCCCTTCGTACCAGTCATAATATGCCGGCAGCAGAGCTTATGGAGCTGGCGGATGAAATGGGCTTTTTGGTAATGGATGAAGCCTTTGATATGTGGGAACGTAAAAAGACCGATTATGATTACGGACGTTTCTTTAAGGAGTGGGCAGAAGTAGATGTGGCTTCCTGGATTCGTAGAGACCGTAATCATCCCTGTTTATTTATGTGGTCCATTGGTAATGAAATATATGATACTCATGCAGATGAGCATGGTCAGGAAATTACCCATAGATTAATTGGTTTTGTTAGAAAGCATGATCCTAAGGTGAATGCGGTGATTACCATCGGTTCCAATTTTATGCCTTGGGAAAATGCACAGAAGTGTGCGGATATTGTAAAATACGCCGGCTATAATTACGGCGAGAAATATTATGAGCAACATCACGGGGAACATCCGGATTGGATTATTTATGGAAGTGAGACAGCTTCCTTGGTACAAAGCCGTGGAGTATATCGTTTCCCCTTGAAGCAGTCCATGCTGGCGGATGAGGATGAACAGTGTTCTGCTTTAGGCAATTCCAGCACCAGCTGGGGAGCACGCAGTGTGGAAACTTGTATTTCAAAGGACAGAGATATGAAGTTCAGTTTTGGTCAGTTCCTTTGGACCGGATTTGATTATATCGGTGAGCCTACACCCTACCATACTAAGAACTCCTATTTTGGACAGGTGGATACCGCAGGTTTTCCGAAAGATTCCTTCCATGTATTTCAGGCAGAGTGGACGGATGTGACAAAGGCACCTATGGTGCATTTGTACCCCTATTGGGATTTTAATGAGGGACAGACCATTGATGTAAGAGCCTGTACTAATGCAAGCAGTGTGGAGCTGTTTGTGAATGGCAAGTCACAAGGCAGGCATGAGATAGACCATGAGCAGGGCGAGGAATTGCAGGGCACATGGCAGGTGGCTTATGAACCGGGCGAGATTACAGCAGTAGCTTATGATGAGTGTGGTGCTGAGATTTGCAGAGAAACCAGACATTCTTTTGGGGATGCGGTGAAATTGGTGGTAGAAGCAAATAAACAGGAGCTTCGTGGTGATGGCGAAGATTTAGCCTTTGTAACCATTCGTGCTTTGGATAAAGACGGCTACCCTGTAGAGAATGCCATGAATTATGTGGAGGTGCTGGTAACAGGCGATGGCAGACTGCTGGGCTTGGATAATGGTGATAGCGCCGACTTTGATGAGTATAAAGGGAATGTCAGAAAATTATTTAACGGAAAATTATTAGCAGTAATCGGTACCAAGGCAAATGCCGGAGAGATTCGTGTATTTGTAAACGGCAAAGGTTTGGAAAGTGCCAGTCTGCAGCTGAAGGTCAAGGAAGCACCGGTACGCCAAGGGATTTGTGCTACGGAGGATGTTATGAAGCATCCGATGATGTTAACAGATAAGCAACCGGTACGCAGAATCAATATCCGTGCATTGGGAAGTAAGCTTTTGACTGCAGAAAACAACACGGTTCTTTTGGAGGCAAATGTATTACCGGCAGATGCAGATGATAAGGAGATTTTCTGGAAGGTAGTAAATGATAATGGTATCGAAATCCCTTATGCTAAAATAGAGCTTCTTGGTACAGAGAATGGAGTACATAAAGCGAAATTAACGGCGATTGGTGACGGAGATTTCCAGGTAAGATGTTTGTCTAAGAGTGGTACGGATAAGGTAAAATTGATTTCCCAGCTGGATTTTAAGGCAGAAGGCATGGGTCAGGCGTTCGTAAATCCGTATGAGTTCCTTTCTGCAGGGCTCTTTAACAGAACCATAGGAGAAATTACCAATGGTAATGAAAAAGGGATTGCAACCTCCCGGGACGGTGTTAGCGGAGCAAGTTATGAAAATATTGATTTTGGCGAATATGGTTCCGATGAAGTCACGATTCCGGTATTTGCATTGGATAGTGAATTACATAACATTGAGTTGTGGTTAGGTGTACCGGGAGAGGACGGAAGTGAATTGTTCTGTAAGCTTCCTTATCAGAAGCCCTCGCAGTGGAATGTGTATCAGGAGGATACCTGGAAACTGCCGAAACGTATTAAGGGTGTACAGACACTTACCATTCAGATGCATGAAAAGGTACATATTAAGGGCTTTGTATTTAAGAAGTATGAAAAAGCCTTTAGTCTCCTTTATGCAGCAGAGTGTAGTAAGGTGTACGGTGACAGCTTTAAAGTGGAGGAAGAGGCTATTACCGGTATTGGTAACAATGTAACCGTAGTCTTTGAAAATATGGATTTCGGAGAAGATGGTACGAAGGGTATTGAGTTAACCGGACGTTCTAAATTGGCCGGTAACACAATCCATGTGCTGTTTACACCGGAAGACGGAGAAGTACAACGTAGAGTGTTGGAAGTAAAAGGAACGGCAGAATACGAAGCACAGACCTTTGCTTTTGAACCTGTTGTGGGTAAGGGGAGAATCGAGTTTGTATTCTTGCCCGGCAGTGACTTTGATATGAAGAGCTTTCAATTTCAAAAATAATTTAATTAGTACCTGCGTGTCAGGTTTTAATAAAAACTAGGAGGTAGCAAAATGTTATATATTGGTATTGATTTAGGTACATCAGCAGTAAAATTACTTTTGATGGACGGTGAGGGTAATATTAAGAACATTGTTTCTAAAGAATATCCTCTGTATTTCCCAAATCCGGGTTGGTCAGAGCAGAAGCCGGAGGATTGGTATGAGCAGTCCATGGCTGGTATGAAGGAGCTTTTAGAGGGCTTTGATAAGAGCCAGGTAGCCGGTATCAGCTTTGGCGGACAGATGCATGGTTTGGTTATTTTGGATAAGGAGGATAATGTAATCCGTCCGGCTCTTCTTTGGAATGATGGCCGTACTTACGAAGAGTGTGATTATTTAAATAATGTAATCGGCAAGGAAAAGCTTTCTGAGTATACTGCAAATATTTCCTTTACCGGATTTACAGCACCGAAGATTCTTTGGATTAAGAATAAGGAGCCTGAAAACTTTGCAAAGATTGCAAAGATTATGCTTCCTAAGGACTATATTGCATATAAATTAACTGGTGTACATTGTACAGACGTTTCCGATGCATCCGGTATGTTGATTTTCGATGTAAAGAACCGTAAGTGGTCCAAGGAAATGTGCGATATCTGCGGTATTACTGAAGACCAGCTGGCAACCTGCTACGAATCTTACGAAGCAGTAGGCACCGTACTTCCTGAAATTGCATCAGAGCTTGGTATTCCGGAGACTGTAAAGGTAGCAGCAGGTGCAGGTGACAATGCGGCAGCAGCAGTTGGTACCGGTACCGTAGGCGATGGTATGTGTAATATCTCTTTGGGAACCAGTGGAACCATCTTTATCTCTTCCAAGAACTTTGGTGTGGATAAATATAATGCACTTCACTCTTTTGCACACGCTGACGGAAGTTATCACCTTATGGGATGTATGCTCAGTGCAGCCAGCTGTAACAAGTGGTGGATGGATGAAATCATCGGAACCAAGGATTACGTAGCAGAGCAGAAGGCGATTGAGAAGCTTGGCGAGAACCATGTTTACTTCCTGCCTTACTTAATGGGCGAGCGTTCTCCTCACAACAACCCTAATGCAAGAGGTACTTTCATCGGTATGACCATGGATACTACCAGAGCGGATATGACGCAGGCGGTTTTGGAAGGTGTAGCATTTGCACTTCGTGATAGTTTTGAAGTAGCTAAGTCCTTGGGCATCAAGATTGAGCGTACCAAGATTTGCGGTGGTGGTGCAAAGAGTCCTCTTTGGAAGAAGATGATTGCTAACATCTTAAATGTAAAGGTAGATGTGATCGAAAGTGAAGAAGGTCCTGCACTTGGCGGTGCAATGCTGGCAGCAGTAGCTTGCGGAGAATACGCAAATGTAGAAGAAGTGGCAGCAAAGATTGTTAAGGTAATTGATACTGTAGAGCCGGAAGCTGAATTGGTAGCTAAGTATGAAGAGCGTTACAACCAGTTCAAGCAGATTTATCCTGCATGCAAACCACTTTACGACATAATTAAGTAGTGATTAATTATAAATATAAGGAGGAAAGAATATGAAAGTTTTATCCGTAAAAGATCCTGCTTTTAAAAAGTATGGAAAAGTAGTTGATAACGTGGATTTTACCGAATTGGTAGAAGCTTTAAAGAAGACTCCGGTACCGGAAGGTGTTGTTTACGAACCTAGTGTGGCTGAGTTAGAAGCAACTTCTGTAATGGAAGCACTCACTACCGTAACCTATGGTGAAATGCCGATTCAGATTGGTTACTGTAATGGTCACAACTGCATGTTAAATGCACTGGAGTATCACAGAGATTCCGAAATCAATGTAGCAGCAACCGATGCTATTTTGATGGTAGGTACCTTGGCAGATGTAGAAGATGATTTTACATATGATACTTCAAAGGTAGAAGCATTTTTGCTTCCTGCAGGTATGGCTGTAGAAGTGTATGCAACCACACTTCACTACGCTCCTTGCGGTGTAGATGATGCAGGTTTCCAGGTAGCGATTGTACTTCCGAAGGGAACGAACTATCCTTTAAAGACCAAGCATACGGCAGTTGCTGCTGACGGAACAGCACCTAACGAAGATGCTTTGATTACTGCAGTAAATAAGTGGTTAATCGGTCACGCTGAAGGTGGTTTGGATGCAGGAAGCTTCCTTGGATTAAAAGGAAAAAATTTGAACGTAAATGAATAAATTTGTTTTACGAATTTATGAGATTATAGTATAATCATGTTATAGAAAAAAGTAATCAATAATAGCAAAAATACATATTATTAGGAGGACAAAACAATGAACAATATCCCTAAAGTAAAAGTTGGTATTGTGGCAGTTTCCCGTGACTGCTTCCCGGAGAGTTTATCCGTAAACAGAAGAAAGGCTGTAGTTGCAGCATACGCTGAAAAGTATGGTATGGATGACATTTATGAATGTCCTATTTGTATCGTAGAAAGCGAAGTACAGGCTGTTCAGGCTGCAAAGGATTTGAAGGAGCAGGGATGTAATGCACTTTGTGTATACCTTGGAAACTTCGGTCCTGAAATTTCTGAAACCTTATTGGTTCAGATTTTTGATGGTCCTGCAATGATTTGTGCAGCAGCAGAAGAAAGCCAGAACGACCTTATGGACGGCCGTGGCGATGCTTACTGTGGCGTATTAAACGCAAGCTACGCTATGAAATTACGTAATGTAAAGGCTTATATTCCTGAGTATCCTGTAGGTACTGCAGAGGAATGTGCAGATATGATTCATGAGTTCGTGCCTATGGCAAGAGCAATCGTTGGTTTGAAGAGCTTAAAGATTATTTCTTTCGGTCCCAGACCTTCCAACTTCCTTGCTTGTAACGCTCCTATTAAGCAGCTTTACAACCTTGGTGTTGAAATCGAAGAAAACTCAGAATTAGACTTGTTTGAAGCATTTAAGAACCATGCCGGCGATGAAAGAATCCCTGCAAAGGTTGCTGAAATGGAAGCTGAACTTGGCGCAGGCAATAAGAAGCCAGAAGTATTAGAGAGACTCGCTCAGTACGAATTAACCTTACTTGACTGGGTAGAAGCTCATAAGGGCTGCAAGGAATATGTTGCAATTGCCGGTAAGTGCTGGCCTGCATTCCAGACTCAGTTCGGTTTCGTACCTTGCTATGTAAACAGCCGTTTAACAGGTATGGGTATCCCTGTATCTTGTGAAGTAGATATTTACGGTGCATTATCTGAGTTCATCGGTACTTGTGTAAGTATGGATGCAGTTACCTTGCTTGATATTAACAACTCTGTACCTGCTGATATGTACAACGAAGCAATCGCAGGCAAGTTTGATTACACTCACAAAGATACCTTCATGGGCTTCCATTGTGGTAATACCTGCTCTTCTAAGCTCGCATTCTGTGAAATGAGATATCAGAAGATTATGGCTAGAAACCTTCCTGAAGAAGTTACTCAGGGTACCTTGGAAGGAGATATCGCACCTGGCGACATCACTTTCTTCCGTCTGCAGTCTACTTCAGATTGCAAGCTTCGTGCTTACATCGCACAGGGTGAAGTACTTAACGTAGCTACCAAGTCCTTTGGTGCTATCGGTGTATTCGCTATTCCTGAGATGGGCAGATTCTATCGTCATGTATTGATTGAGAAGAACTATCCTCATCATGGTGCAGTTGCATTCGGACACTTTGGAAAGACCTTATTCGAAATCTTCAAGTTCGTAGGTGTTCCTGTAGAAGACTTGAACTACAACCAGCCTAAGTGCGTTCCTTATCCTACCGAGAATCCTTGGGCTTAAGGAAAGGCATAATACATAAGTTTTACATGGCGCAGTCTTTCGACTGCGCCTATTTTTGTGTAAATTACAGGAGAAATCTTAAGATTCCTTAATATATATTGACAATGCTATTCGGCAAGTGTAGAATAATAAATATAAATTCTGCATTTGCCGAAGATTTTTTAAAAGAATACGTATGGAGGAAACGCATATGAAACGATTACCTGATTCAGAATTAGAAATTATGATGATTATTTGGGAACTGGACAAACCGGTGACCAGAACGGAGATTGAGCAACGGCTGGACCCGAGCAGGAAGCTTTCACCTACAACCATTTTGTCCTTTCTTTCCAGATTACAGGAGAAGGGATTTCTTGCTATGGAAAAATCCGGCAAGAATAATGTCTACATTCCCATGATAGATAAGGAGATTTATATCCAGAAGGAGAGCTGGAATATATTGAAGCGCTTATATCAGGGGTCTGTTAAGAATTTTTTTGCGGCACTGTATGATGGAGATAATTTGACAGATGCCGAACTTGAGGAGCTGGAAGATTTTATTAGTGAGAAACGTAGGGGACAATAATAGCATTGACTAGTATGAATTTTGATGTGTGTTTTGTGGGAGACAAATAGATTATGGCAAAAGTTATGTTTGATATTTGGAACTTAATATTGTAGTGACCATAATAATTTTGTTATTATGCCTTTTTGCAGAAAAGCTACGTAAGCGGTATGGTGCAAGATGGTTGAAGCTTGTGTGGATTTTGCTGGCATTTCGTTTGATGATACCGTATAACTTTTCGCTGCCTTTTACGGAAATACAGTTGTTCAATACGCCGGGGGTTGCCCAAGAGATGTGGGCAGATGTCGAAAGTATACCAATGCCGGATAATGAAGTGGTGCAAGGTACGATAGGTGAGGTTGGAGCCAATACAGAGAATGAGGCTTTGTTAGAGTCACAGCATGAAGTATTAGGACAAGTGGAAGAAAGCATAAATACAAATGCGGTTATAACTACCTTGCCGGAGCAGAACGACGAGGTTTCCGGCGATCAAATGCAGGAACGCATCAACAATTTTACATATACAAATATTTTATTGACCATATGGCTTATGGGAGTAGTGTTTTTAGCAGTCTATTACATAAGCATTTATACCAGTTTTCAACATAAGTGCAAGAAAAGTATGGTGCTGTTGAAAGACAAAGAACTTCTCGAGCAAGTAAATGATCTGCAAGTAAATTCTTTGGGAAAGGTGCATGTTAACGTATACCAAAGTGAATTGGCATCCACACCTATGTTGGTAGGTTTTTTAGTACCCCAATTGGTATTACCTACAAATGTAAAAGAATGGAAACCCGAGGAGCTTCGCATGGTAGTACTTCATGAACTATGTCACTATCAACAGAAGGACTTATGGTTAAAGTGGATTGTTTTAGCGTGCCATTGTTTAAATTGGTTCAATCCGGCAATTGTTTTGATGAAAAAGCAGTGTTTTTATGATATTGAATTGGTTTGTGATATGACTGTATTGGAGGATTGTGGTTTTGAAGAAAGAGAGCTGTATGCTCGGATCATGCTTCATTTTGCGAAAAGAGAAAGAAAGACGGCAGCTTTTTCCACAAATTTCTCAGTAAGTAAAAAGGACTTAAAAAACAGAATTGACAGTATGTTTGATGTAAGTGAGAAGAAAAGAGGACTTGCAGCATTTTTATTTGTAGGGGCATTGCTGGTGGGTATGAGTTTGTTGATTTCCTGCGGATATAAGCCGAAGGAGCAGCTTGTGGAGAGTGCAGGGAAAGAACAGGTAGTGATAGATAATTTGTATGAAAATGTAGATATAGATCCATTAGAAAACAGTAATGCCAAGGAGGAGGTAACTGCAAATAATTTAAGAGAAGATACATTGGTTGCCCCCACCAAAGAGGAAGTCCTTACCATGCGGGCAAGGGCGCTGGAAGGTATGAGTGAGCAGGAAATAGAGCGCTTAAAAGAAAATATAAAGGTTGCAAATCTGCGAATGGAAAAAGCTTATCTTTATGAGGATTTGTTTAGCAAATTGTCCGATTCGGAGCATTTGTATTGGAATTATTTCGACCAAAAGGCAGATATTCAAATCGGTTGGGAGTCGGATGGTACGCCGATTATGGTGTATAACCGTTTTGATGCAGACAATTTTGTTGCTTTGATGGAAGAGATGCGGGATAGTCTGAAATCCGATTTGTTAAAGGAGGACTTTGATAAGCTAATCGAATGTACTAAGCTCGCAAAGGAAACCCACGAAGTAGAATATGCAGAGCAGATTTATCGTATATTGCATGATATGGATTATTTCCTGTTACGTTATGGTATTGAGGATGTGGGAAAATATTTGAATGATTTGTCCACGGTGTCAAAGTATTATGGTGTGCTGGAGATTTATGAAAAGGCTGACAAAGCGGAAACATCAATAGACGATGAACAAGTTGTGGGTAACACAGGTCCTCTTGGTATGCAAAGAGTATTGCCCGAGGAGGTGGCTGTATCACCTACAATCGTTGAGTATACTTTGGACGAAGCCCTGGAAATCGGTGATGTGTTAGAGTTTGAGGGGGATTTGCCGGGAACCGGTATAGGAACACTGTACACTATTACTATTGACGGTGTAGAACATTTTTATGGTAAATATGACTTCTACGGTACTGAGATGAAGGTCTATTATGGATATGCTATTTTTAGTGATGGCTATGTACTGACAAATGGTATAAAAGTAGGGATGAGTCAGGCAGAAGTTTTGGATATGTATCCTAATATGCGCATTGAGGACTTTGAGGGCAATTGTCTTTCCGATTCTGAATATAAAAATGCTACCTGGTGGAATGGGATTGCATACCCTACAAGTACACTTGGAACAGACCCGGACTTTGAATACAACGGCAAGGATTACGTCTGGCTGGACCAATTTGACTATGTGATGATTGCAGATATTGATTTAGGAACCTATGATACTTTGCCCATTTGTCTGGGCTTGCTTATGAAGGAGGAAAAAGTCAAGGCGATTACTTTTTATTATCCTACGGCAGGGTAAAAGATGCATGTTTGATGCAGGGAATATGCGGATTTGATGCGGTGCCTTTGTATCATTGAATTACAAATGGGGAGGTGCTTCGTATATGAAAAAATGGCTGTGGAGAGTTGCATTAATTGGAGTATTGAGCTTGTGTGGTTGCGGACAGATAAAGAAAGAGGAGATAGAAACAACGGAAGTTGCGGAACATAAGGAGGAGAATTCTGAATTAGATGGCAGACAGGAGAAAGTTAATGAGGAAATGTCGTCCAAGGAAGAAGTGCAGTCTGGTGTAGAAACGCAGTCCAATACCAAGGAGGAACAGAAGGATGCCTTGGAGATAACTGTACAAACTTCTCAAGCAAACCTTACCATGGAACAAATTGAGATCCTTTCTCAAAAGCTGCTTCTTACTACGCAGGATTTGCTGGTATATGAGGGCTTGCAACAATCATCTTTAACCGCTACCGATTACAAGCAATATTACTATGACTTCACACATGAAGATAAGCCATATCGTCTGGAGTTTTGCAGTGGTGCGGATGACAAGCTACAGTTTGTGCGTTTGGTGGATATGGAGAGCATGTTAAATATTGATATCCGTACCAGTAACGTGGAGCACTTGTTGAATAACACGGTTACCATGGCGGATTACCTGACTTGTGATCTGCCGGCAGGGGTTACTGCAAGTGGCTATGATTTGTATCAGGGACATTTTGGTGGGGAAATACTTGTAAAGAACAGTGAGCCTTGTGGAGGTATTTATATATTGGATGGCAGCAGGGTAAAGCCTGGTTTTTCGGGAAATGAGTTACTGAATGTGGCAAATTATGAAAATAATATTTACCACGAGGAATTCGAAAGCCTTTCATTATCTGGTGTCCCTGCCTTATTAACGCTTATGACAGTTGAAGAAGAGAATGGTACGGAAGCACAGTACTACAGTATCTATTTTGCAAAAGAGTTTGAATTTTATTGTTACAATATCAGATTGCAGACAGATATGTTTACTAGGGAGGAAGTTGTAAATGTGGCAAATTCCGTGGTGTTTGGAAGTAGAGCATTTGGAGACAGTGAGTTTACTTTTGCAGATGTCTCTAATTTAGAGTTTTTCTTTTGCAGTGGTGCCGGTGGCTGGTGGACTCAGATGTACATACATGAGGATGGAACTTTCGATGGGTATTATGTAGACAGTAATTGGGGCATTACCGATGAGGACTATCCAAATGGTCAGGTGTCTTACAGTGAATTTTATGGAAGTTTTACGGAACTCGCACAGGTGGATGATTACACTTATCAGGTGCGAATTGATTCCATAGAGTATCCCAAAGGAAAGGGCAGTGAGATTATTGACGGAGTGCTCTATGACTATGGCGAGGCTTATGGACTACAGGGAGGCGAGAATTTTTATATTTATCTGCCTGGAAAAAGATATCAAGAGCTTCCGGAGGATTTTAGACTTTGGGTAAATGGCCATTATCATTGGGCATGGAATGGTGATATTGAAGCGGCGGATGCCATACTTCCTTTTTATGGCTTTTTTAATGTGGAACAGGGGTGTGGCTTTTACAGTTATGAAAAGATATTATGACAATAAAGGTTGCTGCACCTATGACAGGAATCATATGTGCAACAACCTCGTCTGTTACATTTTTTTAATAAATTCTTCGATGCTCTGGACTTTGGAAGCCAGCTTAAGCCATTTATTTAGTTGTTGTAAATCTTTCGTAATATAGATTTTCTCTTGAAGTTCCAAAGGAATATTTCCCAAATCAGTTAATAGTTCGATTATATCCTCAGCTTTGCCTTGAGTGATGCCTTGAGTGATACCTTGAGTGATACCATCCATCCTACCATCCTCGTATCCTTCCTGCCGAACTAATTTCATATGGGCTTCTTGATCATATTCAAATATACTCATTGCTATCGCCTCCGCCTTGTTTTGTAACAAAAAGTCAGCCAGAATTCCTTCCCTCATGCATTCGTTCACTGCACGCTCCACCGCTGCTTCAATGGACATGTCTGCGGCATATTTTCTAACTTTTTCGATGTACCACACATATTCCTGCAATTGTCTACAGTTGCTTAGTAATTCTTCATTATTGCCGGGATTGACATTTATGACCTCTACGATAAGTTCCAGATTAACTTCTCCGTTTTGTTTGGTAAAGGAATCGGATAACCGCATGGTTCGTCGCTCCGGTTGTTTCGTGGGACCATTATAAAATACCACAAACTTCGGTGTTGGAATCATGACTAGTGATGTCCCATACAGGTTTTCATCTTTTATCATGCCCTGTAAAACCTGTGCCACATAAAATAAATCTCTCAGTGGCATGTTGGGGTTAACTGTAGATTGATGTTCATACAAATTCAGCGACATGTCAAATATGAAAGACATATCGTTTTTCATCCCCATATAAATAGCATTTCGCAGGGTGTTAATAATTAAATCGTCTGCATTGGTATAATGTGTACCATTCACAGCATTATACAGGCTAAGCAGTTCTGCCTTGTTTTCCCAGAGCATGCAAAACATACTGCTCTTGTAGTCGCGTTTAATACTTGTCATACAAGCTCCTCCTTATGGTGCAGGAGCTCACCGGAACTCCTGCTTATATTGTTTGGTGAAATAAAGCAAGAATTTTCCGAATATATAGAAAGTTTTGAAACTTGGAATTATAAGAAAATTTGCTTTAAGTATACAATAACATAGTTGAATTAAAAAAACAAGGAAAATAAAACATTTTATAATTCTAAACATATTTTTAGAAAATAATCATAAACATCTCATAATTTTGTCATACTCTGTCCATATATTCCCTGTAAACTAAGGGTACTTATTTACAAGGAGAAAAAGACGTGACAGACGAACAATATTATGAGTTAATACAGCCTTATATGGATGCCAAAGAAGTAATGCTGAGCCGCTTAAATACATTGAAGCACAATTTGTATGTAGAGCCATCCTGCAAGCCCATACATAATATTCAAGATAGGATAAAGAAAAAGTGCAGTATAGAGAAAAAGCTTCGTAAGAAAGGCGTGGAAGAGACTGCTATGAATGCCAAGGATTATTTGCAGGATATTGCAGGAGTGAGGGTAATTTGCTATTTTGTGAATGATATTTATCAGTTGGTAGATACCATAAAAATGCAGTCCGACTTAATTGTCGTTCGGGAACGTGATTATATCTTAACACCAAAGGAAAACGGATACCGAAGCTTTCACTTAAGTGTGTGTGTGCCACTATATTATACGGATGGTATGGAGTATTTCCCGGTGGAGATACAGTTTCGTACCATGGCCATGGATTTCTGGGCAAGTATGGAGCACCGCATTCTTTATAAAAAAGCAAGAGAGGACAGACAACCGGTGGCGGAGGAATTGCAGGAGTATGCAGAGATGCTCATGAGTATTGAACAGAGGTTTGAGCATTTCAGTGCGGAAGAGTTGCAAAATATTACATCAAAAGGTTAAAATTACACATTTACAATTGCAAGAGTTGTGATAAAATCAATTCTTGCAGCGTAGAGTAGAAAGCTTGTGGCTATGATAACGCTACAGGCTTTTTTGTGTGATAAGTATACGGTGCCCGGCGTGTGGGTACATGGTGGTGATAGGAGCAGATTATGACGAAGGACATGACAAATGGTTCGCCCATGAAGTTAATATTAGGATTTTCCATACCATTGCTTTTTGGATTTTTGTTTCAACAGTTTTATAATATTGTAGATACGATTATTGTAGGGCGTTTTTTGGGAGTGGATGATTTGGCAGCAGTAGGCTCTACCGGCTCCATTAACTTTTTGATTATTGGTTTTTGCATAGGTGTTTGTAGTGGTTTTTCCATACCGGTTTCACACAAATTCGGTGCCGGAGACTATGTTGGAATGCGTAAGATGGTGGCAAATTGTGCGTGGCTATCTATTCTTTTTGCAGTAGTGATGACTGTTTTAACCACCTGTTTTTGTAGGCAAATTCTGGTAATGATGAAGACTCCTCAAGATATTATTGAGGGTGCTTACAAATATATTTGGGTAATCTTCCTGGGAATTCCTGTAACGTATTTGTATAACATGCTTTCCGGCATTATTAGAGCGTTGGGGGACAGTAAAACTCCGGTTATTTTTTTGTTGATTTCTTCGGTATTAAACATTGGATTGGATTTATTTTTTATTGTTGTATTACATACGGGAGTAGCAGGGGCAGCGTGGGCAACAGTTATTTCCCAAGGGATTTCCGGGGGGGTATGCCTGGTATATATGATAAAAAAATTTGATATTCTGCACATTCAAAAAGGGGAATGGGCAGTGGAGCGTCAAATGATGCTGACTCTTTGCGATATGGGAATTCCAATGGGATTGCAGTATTCCATCACGGCTATCGGAAGTGTTATTTTGCAGACAGCAACCAATACTTTGGGTTCAATCGCTGTAGCGTCAACAACGGCAGCAGGACGTATCGGTGGTTTTTTGGCATGCCCTTTTGATGCTATGGGTTCTACTATGGCTACCTATAGCGGGCAGAACGTAGGAGCCGGTAAATTGACGCGAGTAGGAAAAGGTATGCGTTCCTGCATTTGGTTAGGTGCTGGATATTCTGTGATAGCACTTGTTATCAGTGTATTATTTGGTAAGCAACTAGCGACACTTTTTGTGGATGGAACAGAAACTGTTATTTTAGATAATGTAAGATTGTTTTTGATTATAAATACGGTTTGTTATTTTCCATTGGCATTGGTTAATATTATCCGGTTTACGATTCAGGGAGTGGGGTTCCCGCGCTTTGCCATATTGGCAGGGGTGTTTGAAATGATTGCACGTGCGCTGGCAGGAGTTGTTTTAGTGCCTGCATTTGGGTTTGTGGGAGCATGTTTGGGTAGCCCGATTGCGTGGCTCCTTGCAGATGCCTTCTTGATACCTGCGTATATTCATGTTATAAATAAGTTAAAGAAAACCTATGCGCTACAATCGCAGGAGGGATAACAATATTTACTGAGTGTAGGAGGAGCAGATATGTACAACATGCAAGAACGAATAGCAGCACTAATTAATCAGGAGATTGAAAAAGGTGAAATAGCGGGAGCTAATATTATGGTACTTCATAAAGGAAAGGAAATCTTTTTCGATTGTTATGGTTATGCAGATAAAGAGAATAAATTTCCGGTAAAGAGGGATACCATTTTTAGATTATTCAGTATGTCTAAGCCTATTACCGCGGTGGCAACCATGATTTTGGTGGAACGTGGTGAAATTGATGTAAGAGATGCGGTCAGCAAATACATTCCTGCCTTTGTAGGTCAAAAGGTATGGTGTGAGGGCAAAGAAGTGCCTGCAGAGCGAGATATTACCATTTGGGATTGTTTGAATATGACCACCGGTATTCCTTATCCGGATTTGAGCTGTGAGTCCGGTAGACAGATGGATGAATTGTTCAAGGAATTAATTGCACGTCGTGAAAATGGTGAAGTGGTAACGACGATGGATTATGTAAACCGTATTGCGCAGATTCCATTGGTTTTCCAGCCGGGGGAACGTTGGATGTATGGTTTGTCTGCTGATATTCTGGGTGCTGTGATTGAAGTGGTTTCCGGCAAGAAGTACAGTAAATTTTTGCAGGATGAACTCTTTTTGCCTCTTGGTATGAAGGATACGGGCTTTTATGTACCTACCGACAAGGAGTGGCGCTTTGCAAAGAATTATGACATGGTAAATGGAGAACTGGCCCCCTTTACCAGAAGTCATTTGGGTGAATATTACAAGCAGGATGTGGCTTTTGAATCCGGCGGTGCGGGTTTGGTTTCTACGATCGAGGATTACAGCCATTTTACACAGATGTTAGTGAATGGCGGTGCCTATAATGGAGTACGTATTTTGGGCAGAAAGACGATTGCATACATGGCACAGAATCATTTACGTCCGGAGCAGATGGGAGCGTTGAATTGGGATAGTAATTTGGGCTGTGGATATGGTTGTCTCATGCGTGTATTAATTAATCAATCTGCTGCAGGCACCAATGGTAGTTTGGGGGAATATGGCTGGGATGGCTGGACCGGCAACTATATGACGGTAGATCCTTCTGAGGAGCTGACCATTCTTTACTTTATCCAGAGATGTGGTGCAGGATTTACGCCGACGATGCGAAAATTGCGCAGTGTAATATATGGTAGTATAAATGAATAAATGTTTAATTATTGCCTGCATGAATGTGAAATTATGCGGGCAATAGTTGCGTAAAAGCCTAATTTATGCTACACTCCTTTATGGTAATACAGTAAAGTGATAAAAGCGGAGGAGTACGTTATGAAAACAAAACAATTAGTTGCATTTGTGGTTGCAGCAGTGGTGTTTCTGGTAACAGGAATCGCTAGCGTGGCAATTAATACATGGTCGGAAGCAAGTATTGCGTCCAGTAATAGTATGTATGAGGATCTGTTCGGTTCGGAGGCGGTGTCCACTCCTGCGGAGGATTATATTGCCGTAATTGAAGTGGAGGGTACTATTTACAGTGAACCGACAGTGTCTATGTGGGGAGAGTCAGAGGGCTACGACCATCCGGCAACAATGAATTATGTGAACCAATTGATGGAGGATAAATATAATAAGGGAATTCTTTTGTACATGAATACACCGGGGGGAGAAGTAACCGCATCGGATGATTTGTATTTGAAGTTAATGGAGTATAAAGAAGTGACCGGACGTAAAATCTATTGTTATTATGCGGATCAGTCCTGCTCCGGTGGTTATTATATTTCCATGGCGGCAGATGAGATATATGCTAACCGAAACTGTTGGACCGGTTCCATCGGTGTAATTATTTCTTTGTCAAATATGCAGGGATTGTATGAGAAGCTGGGTATTGAAGAAATTAATATTACCAGTGGAGATAATAAGGCTATGGGTTCTGCGGGAGAGGAATTAACAGCAGAACAGCGTGATATTTTACAGAGTATGGTAGATGAAGCTTATGACCAGTTTGTATCTATTATTGTAGAAGGCAGAGGTTTGAGTGAGGATAAGGTGCGTGAACTGGGGGATGGTCGTATTTATACTGCAAAGCA
Organism: Acetatifactor sp.; assembly: GCA_045634745.1. Lineage (GTDB taxonomy): Bacteria > Bacillota > Clostridia > Lachnospirales > Lachnospiraceae > Acetatifactor. Next base: position 60,874 of record JAZRAX010000007.1, read on the forward strand.
GGCCTTGGAGGAAGATTTGATTGATGGTATTTGTACCGTAGATGAGTATTATGCACGAGTGTATGCAGAAGTAGGCGAGGATGTTGTTATTTTTGAACGTTCTTCCGAAGCTTACGGATTTGATAACCTGTTTGCTTCCGTGCAGAACTTAAAGGAAAAGTCAGATGCTGAAGTTGTAGCAGAAATGTTGGAAAAAGAAAATATGGGAGGACTGATGTACTATGCAGATATCGTACGATAAGGACAGAGTCATTTATGCAGGTTTTTTCAGCAGATTGGCAGCCTTTCTTTTGGATAGTGTTTTAGTGGCAGCAGCACTTTCTATATTTAAGTTTGTGGTATGGATTATCAAGCTGTCCGTAGGAGATGCGGTTATTTTTAAACCAATTCTTTTTACTTACAATGTTTTTGATATTATATTTTACCTGTTGAGTGTCAGCTATTTTGTGCTGATGACCTATTTTTGCGGTGCAACATTGGGTAAATTTTTAATGAAGATTAAGGTGGTTGATGTAGAAGGACAGAAGCTTACCTTTATGAGTGTATTGATTCGAGAAACTGTGGGCAGATACTTATCGGCATTGATAATGTATGTGGGATATATTATTGCAGGATTGGATACCCGTAAACAAGGCTTGCACGATAAAATTGCGGATACCGTTGTTATTTATAACCATCCGCAACCGGTGAAGAAGCCCATGCCTATGCCGCCAAGACCTATGCAGCAGGGCGGACAACCTATGCAGCCGGGCGGACAACTCATGCCACCGGCAGGACAGCCGGGAGAATGTCCTGTGCCACCTATGCAGCCGAACTGCTCAACTATGCCGCAGGTACCGCCTAGCCCACCACCGGCAGCACCTGCATCGTCGATACCATCGATACAGGAACCGACAGAGGAGCCGATGGCGACAACACCTGAGGGAGAGATAAATGAACAAACCTCAATTTAAGGAATTGGATGAAATATTTGTATGAACATATTAACCATAGAAAACATTACAAAAGCATATGGTGAACGTAAACTTTTTGATAACACGGGTTTTTACCTGCAAGAGGGTGAAAAAGCAGGTATCATCGGTATTAATGGTACAGGCAAGTCAACACTTCTAAAGATGATTGTTGGTTTAGAAGAGCCGGATGAAGGTCGTGTAGTAAAGGCGAATCATGCGGTAGTAAGTTTCCTGCCCCAAAATCCGGAATTTGAACCACAAGAAACCGTACTTCAAGCTGTGGTAAAAAGTGCAGTGGAAGTCAAACGACAAATGGAGCGTTGGGATGGGATCGGGATGACAAATCCTGAGAGTAGTACCGTTTCTTATGAGGAAGAAAATATACTTGCAGCGGAAGCAAAAATTATGTTAACCAAGCTGGGTGTGTATGATTTTAAACAAAAATGTGGTGAGTTATCGGGCGGTCAAAAGAAGCGTCTTGCGTTGGTAGCGGTTCTTTTGGCGCCGGCAGATATTTTGGTATTAGATGAGCCCACGAACCATTTGGACAATGAAATGTCTGATTGGTTGGAAGAAATGCTGAAGAAGACCAAAAGTGCTATTGTAATGATTACTCACGACAGATATTTTTTGGATAGTGTATCCAATCGTATTGTGGAAATTGATAAAGGTAAAATTTACAGCTATAGCACTAATTATTCCGGTTTTTTGGAGCTGAAGGCACAGCGGGAGGAAATGGCAGAAGCATCCCAGCGAAAACGAGATGCTATTTTGCGCGTAGAATTAGAATGGGTAAAGCGTGGTGCCAGAGCCAGAAGTACCAAACAAAAAGCACGTTTGGAGCGCTATGAGGAAATGAAAAACATAGCTGCCCCCGTTAAGGATGGGGAAGTGGAATTATCTTCGATGGCTTCCCGTTTGGGCAGAACCACAGTGGAGCTAGAGAATATTTGTAAGTCCTATGGTGACAAATGTTTAATAAAGGATTTTACGTATATATTTCTAAAGGATGACAGAGTAGGCTTTATCGGTAAAAATGGTTGCGGAAAAACCACACTGATGAAAATGGTTGCAGGGCTTGTGCAACCGGACAGTGGTAATATAACGATTGGACAGACGGTAAAGCTGGGATATTATTCTCAGGAAGTGGATGCAGAGATTATGAATCCCAAACAAAGGGTCATTGATTATATTCGCGATACTGCAGAAATTATCGAGACTCCGGAAGGCAAAGTTACTGCAGCACGTATGTTGGAGAAATTTTTGTTCGCAGGAGAGGACCAATATGGACTTATTGGAAAACTTTCCGGTGGAGAGAAGCGTAGGTTGTATTTGTGTAAAGTATTAATGGAGGCCCCTAATGTACTGATTTTAGACGAGCCTACCAATGATATGGACATTACGACTCTTCGTATTTTAGAAAACTATCTGGATAGTTTTTCGGGAATTGTAATTGTAGTGTCTCATGACAGGTATTTTCTGGATAGAACTGTTCGTCGGATATTTAGCTTTGAAGAAGATGGTACACTAAAGCAATCAGAAGGTGGATATACGGATTATGTAAACCGAAAGAACGCAGAAGAATTTGCACTCACCGAAAGTATGGGGAGTGCAGGGAAGACAGGAAGTACAGGTGGAATCGTCAAAGGGAAACTTAGTAGCGATGTAAAAGCGGTCGGTGCAAAGGTAGACAAGACCAATTGGAATGCAGGACGCAAAAAGAAGCTGAAGTTTACCTATCAGGAGCAGAGGGACTATGAAACCATAGAAGGAGATATTGCAGCTTTAGAGGAAAAAATAGAATCTTTAGAGCTGGAAATTCCGAAGTATTCCAGAGATTTTGTAAAGTTGAATGAACTGATGAAAGAAAAAGCGCAGTGTGAAGTTCAATTGGAAGAAAAAATGGAACGTTGGATGTATTTGGAAGATTTGGCTGCCAGAATTGAAGCCGGTGAAGAGATGGAATAATAATTTAAAAGTCTTTGTGTGATAATTGTACGCAAAGGCTTTTATTTTGGGCATTTTTAGGTCGAAAAGAAAATAAAAAATTTAGTATTGACAAACTTAAAGGGTGGTTATATACTATCGGTAAATCGATTTTATCTAATGTCATATGACAAATCAAGTATCTATGAATTCATAAGCAATTGTTTTCGTTGCTTAATTACCCAGTAAATAATTAGGAAGGGTGGTGTAAAGGCTCAAAGCATTTTTATGTTTGAGAAAATTGAATGACGCAATTATTAAAGAAATTAGTGGATGATTATTCCACCAAAAAGCAACCTTCTTTGATTCAGATGAAGAAGGGAATTCTAAGCAGAGAGGCCTTTTTAAAGGAGGCTACGGAGTATGCAAGGATTACCTATGATATTTCAAAGGAGCAGGCGACAGAGCTGGTAAACTTGTTTGAACAGTATATTTTCGGGTATTCCAAGATTTCCCCTTTGATTGATGATGAAGAAGTATCAGATATTCGAATTGTCAGCTTCGATAATATCCGCATCAAAAGAAAAGGGAAACGTATGGATGCGGGTATTGTGTTTGATTCTGAAAAGGAGTACCGACAGTTTGTAGATTATGTGGCTACAAAGAACCAGGTAAATATTTCTAATCTAAACGCAATTCAACGATTTACGGACGCTGATTCGCATCCGGATTTTATTCTTCGCTTCACCATATCCATGCCTTTGGTAAACACCTATGAAGCACCGTATCTATGCATACGTAAGGTTCCCAGAAACTTTCCGGAGATGCAGGAGCTTATTCGTAGGGAAATGTTGGATAGGGAGTTGGCAGAACTTTTGATTCAGCGATTTCGTGCGGGTTCCACACTTATTTGTGGAGGAAATTCTTCCGGAAAAACTACACTTTTAAATGCATTAAAGGAAACCTTGCCGGACGATATGGCCATTTTGGTAGCGCAGCAGGCAGACGAGCTTACCACCAAAAGACATCCGGATATGATGTTTATGCATTCTTTGCCGGGAAGTGGTGAAAGTCAGGTGAATTATGATTTGAAAAACATAAGCATAGCTGGCTTAACCATGGATGTTGACTTTTTTATTATCGGCGAGGTAAAGGGTGATGAAGCATTGTATCTGCTGAATGCGGCTTACACCGGTCAGTTGTGTGCGGCTACCATTCATGCACCTGCTGCGGATAAAGCTACGGACAAGCTGGTAGATTACGCCATGTACTCCAGTCGTTATTCCAGAGAGGAATTGATGAAAATGATGGAATGCTTTACAACTACGGTATTTATGGAAAAGTATAAGGTAAAGCAAATTTTTGTAAATAAGGGCTGGGACCGGGAGAAAGGAGAGTTGGTGTATGAAAGAATATATGGATAAGGAGTAGTATTGTGTGGAAGATATTTATTTTAGTTGAATTGGTTATATCCTTTGGATTGTTATTTTACTGGATACATCGTGAAAGCATTATACATAACATTGTACATAAAGCATACGAAAATATGGAGGAGGCGGCTTCGAAGCGGGCCGCCGATAACAGAAAAGGGATTTTGTTATTAACAAAGCCTAAAGGAAGGCTACATGGTTTGGAGCAGAAACTTTTGTACAGTGGTTTGACCGGAAGATTTCCGTTTTTGACACCGGAAATCTATATTATGGGCAATATTTTAGGAGCAACCGTTCTTTATTTTCTTTTTGGCACATTAAGTGGTAGCTGGTTACTGGGTGTGGTGGCCATTCTGGTTTGGGAAGCAGTTCTTTATTTTCTGCAGAATTTCCTGATGATACGTAATTTTAATGCAACGGATGAAGGTCTTTTAAAGTTTTTGGACTTTTTGGGCAATTATAGTCTTACCTCGGGGGAGGTAACAATGGTGCTTCGTCAAGTCAGCGGATATTTAGAAGACCCCTTAAGAAAAGTGTTGGAGGAGTGCTATTATGAGGCGCAAATGACCGGAGATACCAGCATAGCTTTGCTGAGTATGGCAGAAAAAATCCAACACCCAAAGTTTAAAGAGTTGGTACGGAATCTGGAAATCAGCATGCGTTATTGTGCGGATTATAAGGTGTTGGTCAGCCAAAGCCGCAGGTCGGTCAGGGAATATATGCGAATGCGGCAGGAACGTAAAGCCTTGGCCGGGGAAGCTTGGGTAAATATTATCATTTTGGGTATTATGACGCTGGTTATTTTAAAGGCAGTGGAGTCTTTGATAGGGGTACCTATTGAGGAAATTCTTTTACAGACCTGGATAGGAAAAGGATGTCTGGCCGGTATTTGTTTTATATTATTGCTTTTCTACAATCAGATACGATCCATAGATAAATAGAGGAGGTATAAATGGGTACAGCGATACAAATACATTGGGTGGTTGTAGGTGCCGGTGCCATAATAAGTATTTTAATTATGACATTGCTTATTTATGTGGGAATCACGGCATCACCTAAAAAGCTGGTTCTGCAGGCGTATGAAATGGTTTGTATGCAGGCAAAAAAGAAACGAAAAGGCTTCTTAGAGTACGAACGTTGGGAACAGTATTTATACATGAACGGAGCAGCTTATCACTATGGAAAATGGATAAATCCGGTATCCTATATGGCATTGTGTTTGCTGTCTGGGTTGGGAATTTTTGCCATTGGCAGTGCATGGGGAATGCTCATAGGTATTGTAGCCGGAAGTATGGGGTTCTTTTTGCCGGGGCTTTTGTTGGAATATTTGAACAAAAGAGACAATGAGAAGATGTTGCAAGAGCTGGATTTGATATACAGTGCATTGTCCATACAAATCCGTGCAGGAGTATACATTACTGATGCACTGGCAGAATGTTACGGAAGTGTTAGCCAGATTAGATTGCGTGATGCGTTGCAGAATTTGTCGGGAGATATTGTGATGAAGGCAGATTTGGACAGTGCATTGGAACGTTTTCAGAGACAGTTTAACAATCGTTATATAGATTCCTTATGTATTACCATAACGCAAGCTATGGAATCCGGTCAGGCAGTGGAGCTGTTAGGAGATATTGCAGAACAAATTAAGGATATGGAGCTTATTTTGCAACATAAGAAAAAAGAAAAACTGAATAGAAGCGTAACATTTTATCAGCTGGGAATATTTGCATTGATATTAGTGTTAGTATTGTATGCCTGTGTGGTGCATTTGTTTTCAGCAGACTTATTTTTTTAAAAAGAAGGGAGAATCAATTATGAGAAGAAAAAATTTAAAGAATATGTTAATGGCAAAGAGTGAAGGTATCGATGGACTTTTGGTAACGGTAGGTTTGTGCATTATTGCGCTTTTGTTATGCGTGGTAATGAAGGATAGCCTGACCACTTTTATTACCCAGATTGTTACTGCGTTGCAGACCAAAGCCATGGGCATTCTCGGTTAATGTATATGGTGGGGAAGAGTAAAGGAAATGTGCTGGATTTCTTAAGCATTATGATTACGATTTTAGCCATGTCGATTATGGTAATGGCATATTTGGAGTGTACGGATTTGATGCTGAAGAAGCTGGAAATCGGTCAAATTTCCAGAAAGTATATTCTAAAAATGGAAACGGAAGGGTATCTGAAAGAGTCGGATAAAGTAAGCCTTTTAAGAGAATTAAAAGAGGCAGGGATGTCCGGAATTGACCTTTCCGGGACCACCCTGCAACCCGTAACCTATGGGGATGCTATTTATCTAAAAATCCAAGGAGATATAGCAGGGAAGGTTATAGAAACATCAGACGAAATGTGGAGGAGTGGTTTTGGAAGTGCAGTTTTTCGTGTGGAGGAGGAGAAAATGTCCACTGCCAAGAATTAAACGAAGTCCATGGTATAGGAAGGAAAGGGGGCAGGCCGATGTGGTTACAGGAATGTTTTATGTGCTGATGGTATTGGTTGTAGTACTGTTTGGTTTTCGCATGACACAATATGTAATAACTTCAGCTATGGTAGAAGATGCATTGGCTGCTTCCAATCTGGCTTCCGCGGTAATTGATTTAAAGGAATATGGAAAAAATCATACCGTTTATATTCAGGATCCAGAAGAGGCGTTTTTGTTATATCGGGAAGCATTGTGTCACAATTTGCAGTTGGATGAGTACCTAAATACAACAAACGCAGAGATATTGGTATCAAAGATAAGTATTGAAGAATATACGATTTACAATGTTTCGGGAGAACTGGTGGAGATTTTCGTGATGGATGAAAGCGGTCAAATACAAGAGTATGGGACCGGATGTGTTGGGCAAATTTATACTCCGGATGGAGTGTTGGTAGAAACAACAACCGTTTATAGTCGGATTGGTTTTCGTGTAAAGGGGTTGTTGGAGCAAACAATTCCTGCAGGGAAGGAAAAAAGTATTGATATTGTGAGGTGTGAAAGTGAATAAAGAGAAGGAAAAAGGGAAGAGCATATTGCCGGGCGTTATATTGGTAGCTTTTGTGGCGGCTGTGGCTACATTTTTTATTATGTTACAGGTAGAGAAAAATGCATTGAGTGCTTATGAAAAGGAGCTGGTGTGGTGTACTAACGCAGAACTACCCAAAGGACTGGAAATTACGGAGCAAAACCTGTCCCAGTATTTTGTTCAAGTGGAATTAGATAAAAGCAAGGTGCCCAGCCAATTAGTACTACAACCGGAAGAATTGGTGGGGACACAAACGGCATTTTTGGTACCACAGGGTGCAGTGCTTTGTAAAACGATGTTTTCGGATGAGGAAAAGTATGTAGAAACATTACAAAGTCCGGTGGTGGCAGGCTGTAAGGCAGAGGATTTGTTTCAGATGGTAAGCGGTGTGCTACGAAAAGGAGATTTGGTACATATTTACACAGTGAATGAGGATTTGGGTATTACTTATTTGTTGTGGGAAAACGTATTAGTGTATCAGGTATTTGATAGTGCGGGTAACGCTATAGCGTCGGAAGATGTGTCCACGCCGGCGGCACGTATTAATTTACTATTGGAGAAAGGCTATGCGGAGCAGTTTTACAATGAATTACAAAACGGCTCCCTTAGAGTGGTGAAGGTATGGGAGTGAGAAAGTGGTTAGTTATTTTTGTGATTGCCATTGCGGTAGCTATATTGGTAAATCTGTTACGTGAAGAGGAAACAATACATGATGGATTTTGTATAACAACAGAGGCAAAAGAAGTACAGGAAGAAATGTACAAGGAAGAAGAAAAGAAACATGAGCACTCTTTCATAAAAACGGTGTGGGAAGAGGCAACTTGTGAAAAAAGTGGATATTATACGAAAGTTTGTGAAGAATGTGGATGGGAGGAAAATGTGCAGGAGGCACCGTTGATGCATGAAATACAGGAGATTATGGTGCAAAAGGGAAACTGCATGGAGGATACCATCATCCGGCAAGAGTGTAAATATTGTAAGCAGCAAATCGGTGAAGAAATCAGGTATACAGAGGTAGATGTCCATGAGCTTTTAGAAGAAACGGTGAATGGTGTGATAGTGACGTATTGCGGACGATGTGGAGTGGTCTTTTAGGAGGGGGAATGAAAGGAAAAAGAAGTAGATTTATAGGGGCTTTTGTATGCTTAAGTGTGCTTTTTTTAGTAAATCCCATAAGGGTAAGTGCAGGTCTGAAAAACAATCCGTATATATCCTTTAGTCCGGATGAAAGTGCCTATACAACCAATGCCGGAGATACATCCTATGAATGGTATGAGACGGGGATGTTGGTGGAAACAGGTGTGCCATCTTCTGTGAAAGAGTTGAAACCGGGACAACATTATTATAACAAAAGAAAAAAGGATATAGTATCGGTTGGGGTATGGGAGGTAATGCATGAGGTGGGTATTTGCGCCCATGACTCTTATATACCGGGGACGAATTTTCATGGGATTTCCTATGGCACCCAAGTGTGTGGAGGCTATTATTATTCCGGTTGGTTTCCTCACTGTGCAGATTGTGGGGAAGTTATTATAAACAAGTTGTATTATATGAGTGATGATGCAGCTCGAAGCTTAACGGAAGTGGATGTTTCGAAGGCATATTATTATAAATGTCCTCACTGTGACAACTTAGAGCAGGCCGTGGAACAACCGGTACATGTATGTAAGGGTGTGTCGTACAATCGGTATTTTGTACGTTATCATGCGAATTACGGAAGTGGCTATATGGCTAAGAGTACCCATATGTACAATGACAGTACCATGTATGAAGGGAAAGAAGTAACTCCGCAAACTACGCTGAATTTAAATACATATAGCAGAATAGGCTACAACTTTATAGGTTGGAATACTGCACAGGATGGTAGTGGACAGGCATTTGAGGATGGAGCAACCATTTATAACTTGTCAGAGCAAGAAGGCGGAAGTGTTGTCCTTTATGCGCAGTGGGAGAAGTGTGAATCATTACTGCAGATAGACCCTGCCGGCGGTTCTTATCAGGGGAATACAAGGATAACAGAGACTTCCGGTTTTTATGGAGAAGTATATGAATTGTTGTTGGAGGAGTTAATTGCGCCCAAGGGATATGTGGTCAAATTTGATTCCATGGGAGGTATTGCAGTAGAGTCGCAGGAAAGCAAACAGATTTTCAGTGAATGGAACAGAAGTATTCCTTTTTATGGTCAGATGACAGGTAATACCTATACATATGGGGCAAAGAATAGTGTGGTGGATAAACTGACAGCAATTTATGAATTTGCTCCCATTGTGTTACCGTCAACCACAAAGGAAGGATATTCTTTTGGAGGGTGGTATTTGGACGCTGCATGTACCAAACCGGTAGGAACGGCAGGCGATACCTTTTTGCCCGGAAAGGATATGACTTTATATGCGGGATGGGTGGATTTGCAATTGATTGCAAAGGACAATTATACTGCGAATGGTGGCAAAGGTGCGGTAGATTTAACATGGAGCCAAAAGGATACTACCAATAAGGTGTATAGTGTTTTCCAAAAGAGAGAGGGCTCGGATTGGGTACAGATTAGTTCGGCGGAAAAGAAGGATAGTGCTTATGCATCAGAAGTGAGCTTTTCTTATACCGGAAAGAGTGGTAGTTATACCGTACCCTTCGGTGGGTTCTACAAAATAACATTGACCGGTGCCCAGGGAGGTAATTACCAAAGCTACTCAGGTGGTTTGGGTGGACAAGTACAAGCGTCAGTTTATTTAGAGAAAGGTGAGAAGCTGGCATATACCCTTGGTGGACAGAATGGTTTTCATGGTGGTGGTACCGGGACAGTTTATGCCGGCGGAGGTGGGTATAGTGATGTTTCCGGTGCGAGTCAAGGGATTCTTTTGATTGCCGGGGGAGGTGGAGGCGCTTCCTGTGTGGGTAACGGTGCTAACGGGGGATTAGAAACAAGCATTGTTACAGGGAAAAACGGAGAAAATGGCGCTGCAGGCGGTGGTGGTGGTTATCGTGGTGGTAGTGCAGGTATTGTAGAATTGCACAAACATACCGATGCCTGTAAACATGTGCATGTAGGTAACTCTACGGTTTATGGTGGTTGCTATACCATAGAAGTGGCTTGCGGTGGGACTGCTTTTGAGGAACGCGAGCTGGAAAAAACGTTCTATTATGGGAACCTGGAGCTGGTAAATGGAGTATATCAGAAGTGCTATTGTGTACGATGCGGTAGCTATTCCTGTCCGGGACATTTAGATGTGAAATATGGTTATGAGTGTATAACCTGTGAGGAACAGTATACATCACGACCGGATAAATGCACTGCATTAAGTGCGTATGCTCCCAGCTGTGGAAAAGGGGGAAGTAATGTATGTGGGATGAGTGAACAAACCATTATTTCCTCAGGACCGGCTTATGGCGGAAGTAGTTATGTGAATGGAGCATGGTGTTTTAATTATTCCAAGTCAGCGGGAGTGCAAAGTGGCAATGGAACAATAGTAATAGAAGCACAGCAGGTGGGAATATTGGAGACAAACCAACTAAATGGAGTAGAGGCAACGGATTTGGAACCTCCATTTGCAATTGATTTGTTGAGTGTGAAAAAGACCGCAGTAGACGAAGCAGAAATAAGAATCTCCTTTGAACGTCCTTTGGATCAAGGAACTCTATATTATCATCAGGTAAAGTCTTATGATAAAGCTACTGGAATGTTACTCTGTACTTCGAATCAAACAGCAAATACTTTAGTAAGTAACGTGAAAGGATACTATTATAAGGTGGACACCCGGGAAAATACTGTTGTAAAGAATACGGATGCATATTATGCAGAAGCAGGGGAGAATCCGTTTTTGGTGGAAAAGGTAGAAGAGACAGTAAAGTATCTGCACATTGCAGCGGTGGATAAGGCTGGAAATTTGTCAGAAACAGTGCATATTTCTATATCTATGGAGGATATGGTGTATTGGCCTATACGGACGGATAAAATATCGATAGAAGGTGGTTCCAATGTGGCTGCTACAAAGGAGGCAGATGTGTATTATGTCAGGGCAGATGGTAGTACCCCTATAACAGTAGGTTTTGAAGGATTGCTTTGTGGAAGCGCCAGAAAAGATTATCAAATCAGTCATACAAGCTTTCTTATCAAAGATATGAATACCGGCACAGAATGTTCTTTTACGGCAATAACACCTAAGCAGACGGTAATTTCAGGCGGGACATATACTTATCCCATGCAACATCTGCAAAAGATTTTTATAGGTGAAGAAGTACTCCAGGACGATGGCTATACCATGACAAAACGCTATAACCAGTGTAAGAGTGTAGCTTTGTCGCAAAAGTTTACTATATTTCCCACAATGGACGGACATAGAATATGTTTGACTCCTCAGGCAGGCGCTGCAACGCCCCAAGGAATGGTTTATTCTGATGCAGAAACCGATAAGCAGCATGCCATTTGGCTGATAGCAGACGGAGTAAGTCCCAATGTGCAAGGTTTGGATAGTCTGGCAGATGTGGAATATCTGGATTTGACCTTGGAAGAAAGTCTGGAAGTACAGTTGACAGCAGGAGATACCGGAAGTGGACTGGCAAAGTTTTATGTAGAAATTACAAATTTGGAAAATGGAGAAAATATCAGGTATGAGGACGCACAGCTGACCGGACAGATTGGTTTTCATATATCCGGAGAAGATGATTTGTTTAGTGGTGAATTTGCTATAGTGGTATATGCATCGGATTTGGTTGGAAATGAAACGGTGGTCAGTACCAAGTTGCTGGGCCTGGGATTAAGTGCCTATGTTGAGCGTATTTTGGAACCTCATGATGGTGTATTCAAAAGAGGTGAAAGTGGTATTTTGCACATACAGACCCAAGGATATGTGGAGCGTGTAGAGGTGCGCTTTTCTTCAGAATTTACGGAGGCGGGGGGCGTTTATGACCAAGATTATGAGTATCCCAGACCAAGTTATATTCAAACAGAAAGTCTGGAGTTTATGATTCCGCTTACCATTCCGGATGGAACGCAGGTGATCTCGGTGAAAGCATATAAGGCTGGAACGGAACTGGAAAAAACACCGCAACTGGTAACCATTGAAATCAAAGGAAGTGTATTGGATGAATTGCGGACACGTTTGCGCTGACCTTATATGGGTTGGAATGGTGGCGGGGAGTAGTGGAATTTTATTGCGCCGGTTGCATTTTATTGATGAGGATTTGTGTAAGGTTAATATACGACAAATCTATGGGTTGTGGTTAGTGTATAGTTTGGTGGTAAGTATAGTTTTTTTGCTACATATGAGTAATAGTACGGGTATGGTGCAAATAGCATATGGTTTGCTGGCAGGTTACTTCATCCTTTGTAGTGTTATGGATGCAGTTCTTAAGCTGGTGTGCGATGTTTTTCACTATATAGGATTATTGGGCGGTTGTTTATTGTTAGTGAGCAGCCGCCCGGCAGCCGATATCATTATGGAGTTACTTCTATTTATAGGACTTCAATGGATGATATTCCGCAAAATGTATGGAGCTGCTGATGTGGCAGGATTTATGGTTTGTGCAGTTTATTTAGCGGCTGAAGGTAGGAGTATGTTGGGATATCTAATGCATATGGCAGTAACCTTTTTACTTTTAGGTGTAATACAAGGAGTCAAAGGTAATATTTCAAGGAAGGGTAATTTGAAGCGTCCGGTGCCGCTTTTTCCTTATATTACGGTAGGTTTTTTAGTAATTATTTAGAGGATAATGGTTGTTTCATTATCCTCTTTTTGGTATGATAAAAGCAATTATGTTGTAAGGAGGCTGCAATGATTACCATTAGTTTATGTATGATAGTAAAGAATGAAGAGGCAGTGCTTGCCAGATGTTTGGATACTGTGGCGGAGTTGGTGGATGAAATTATAATTGTAGATACCGGCTCCACAGATGCAACCAAGCAGATTGCAGCCCATTATACCGACAAAATCTATGATTTTCAGTGGATTGATGATTTTAGTGCTGCAAGGAATTTTGCATTTTCTAAAGCGACCATGCAGTACATCTATTCCGCAGATGCAGACGAGGTGTTAAACGAAGAGAATCGGGAGAAATTCCGGATATTGAAGCAGCAGCTTTTGCCGGAAATAGAGATTGTGCAGATGAAGTATGGTAACCAGCTGTCCTTTGGCACGGTGTACAATTTTGATGAAGAATACCGTCCTAAGCTTTTTAAGCGGCTTCGGGAGTTTGTGTGGGAGGAAGCAATTCACGAAACCATCCGTACTTTTCCGATTGTTTATGACAGTGATATTGTGATTACACATATGCCTACCTCACCCCATGGAGGTAGGGATTTAAAGAATTTTAAACGTCAGATTTCAGAGGGAAAAGTACTCTCTAAAAGACTGAGTAATATGTATGCCAGGGAGCTTTTAATGGTAGGCGAAGAGGCAGATTTGCTTTGGGCAGAAGAGTATTTTGTAAAGAGAAGTATGGATTGTAATGCCGATGCAGATACCATTATGGAAGCTTATTGTGTAATAGCGAAAGCGGCCAGATTACGTCAAGATGCGATACAGCTTATGAAATACACTACCAAGGCATTGGTCAGCGGTGGATGCTCTGAAGTTTGTTTGGAATTGGGTCTTTTCTATGAAGAGCAGAAGGATTATGAGGAGGCATCTGTCTGGTTCTATAATGCGGTTTATGAAACACTGCCTATATTGGTGAAGACGGCAGCAGGCGAGGATGCATTGCAGGGAGTAATCCGATGTTATCAGGCATTGGGATTAGAGGAGCAGGTGGAACAGTATCAAATGGAGCTTCAACAGTTACAAAAGCAGTAATACCCCGAATCTGCTATAAAGTAAAACTTTTGTATAGATTATTGTGAAAAACTGCTGTATAATCAGTAAGTGTTTGAAAGATATATGCTGCAAAGCAGCAGAAATGAGGCGTTTATGAAGTGGGAAGATAATGTACGTAAGGTGGTTCCTTACATTCCGGGTGAGCAACCCAATAAACCAAATATGATTAAATTAAATACTAATGAGTGTCCTTACCCGCCGGCTCCCGGAGTGCAGAAGGCTATAGAAAGTATGGATTATGATGCGTTCCGTTTGTATCCGGATCCGGGTGTTGCACCTTTAGTGAATGGGCTTGCAGAGTATTATGGCGTGAAAAAAGAGCAGGTTTTTGTGGGTGTAGGCTCAGATGATGTTTTGGCCATGGCATTTCTTACCTTTTTCAATTCAGACAAACCGATTTTATTTCCGGATATAACCTATTCTTTTTATGATGTATGGGCAGATTTGTACAAAATCCCTTACAAGACCTGTGCTCTTAAGGAGGATTGGCATTTGGAACCGGCAGATTACAAGCAGGAGAATGGTGGTATTATTATCCCCAATCCCAATGCGCCTACCGGTATAGAGGAAAGCTTGGAAACCATGGAAGAGATTATTAAAGCAAATCCTGATGTGATTGTGATTGTGGATGAAGCTTATGTAGATTTTGGTGGAACCAGTGTGCTGCCTCTTATAGAAAAGTATGAAAATTTATTGGTAGTACAAACATTTTCCAAGTCCAGGGCTATGGCAGGCATGCGTATAGGCTTTGCCTTTGGAAATGAAAAGCTGATTCAATATTTGAATGATGTGAAATATTCCTTTAATTCATATACCATGAACTATCCTTCACAGATTTTAGGTGCGGCAGCATTAAAGGATAAGGAATATTTTGAAACAACCGTGCAGACAATAATTACAACCAGAGAGCGTGTAAAGGGAGAACTGACGGAATTGGGCTTTACTTTCCCGGATTCTAAGACAAACTTCATCTTTGCATCCCATAAGGAAGTTGCGGCAGAAGATATTTTCAAGGCATTGAGAGCAGAAGATATTTATGTGCGTTATTGGAATAAGCCGAGAATAAATAATTACTTGCGCATTACGGTAGGTACGGATGAAGAAATGGATTGTCTTATTTCATTTTTGAAAAATTACCTTTCTGCATAAATGCGTAAGAACAGCTAATACATAAAAAGAATTTAGGAGAGTAACACCGGATGTATCAGGATTTTGCATATGTATATGATGAATTCATGGACGAGACTCCTTATGAAGACTGGTCCAACCGCATAGATGAGCTTATACAAAAATACGGGGTATCCCAGAAAGAGCGGAATGCACAGGATGTATTGGATTCTGAGAAAAACCTGGTGGTAGATTTGGGCTGTGGTACAGGAACACTGACGGAGTTATTGTATCAAAAGGGATACGATATGATTGGTGTGGATAATTCAGAGTCTATGCTGGGAATTGCCATGACAAAAAAAGCTGAAAATGGCAGTGAAATACTTTATCTGTTGCAGGATATGCGGGAGTTGGAGTTATATAGTACAGTGGGAACCATTGTCAGTGTGTGTGACTCGATAAATTATATTTTAGAGGAAGAAGAATTGTTAGAGGTTTTTTCTCTGGTAAATAATTATTTGTATCCCGGCGGAATCTTTATTTTTGACTTTAATACAGATTATAAATACAGAGAAGTAATCGGCGATTCCACGATTGCAGAAAACCGTGAGGATTGCAGCTTTATCTGGGAGAATTTCTATGATGAAGAAGAGTGCATCAACCAGTATGATGTAACGGTGTTTGTGCAGGAAGAACAGGAGCTTTTCAGGCGTTTTACGGAGACTCATTTACAAAAGGGGTATACTGTGGAACAAATACTTGGATTGTTAGAACAGGCAGGTATGTGTTTGATAGAAGTGAAGGATGCAGACACGGAGGGAGAAGTTAGGGCCGAGAGTGAACGCGTACTTGTGATTGCCAAAGAGCAAGGAAAATAGCGGATGAGGTGGCATTCGTGAAACAGAATGCTGCTGTAGAAATAAGATGTGTAAGATTTGCGATTAATAGGAGAAGAGTAGTATTATGACAGATTATATCGTAAGGGCAACGGCAGCAAATGCACAAATCAGAGCCTTTGCCTGTACAACAAAAAATATGGTGGAAACAGCCCGTCAGGCGCACAACACCAGTCCGGTTATGACGGCTGCATTGGGCAGACTGCTTAGTGCCGGTGCTATGATGGGGGTTATGTTAAAAGGCGAAAAGGATTTATTGACTTTACAGGTGCGTGGTGACGGCCCGGCCAAGGGATTAACAGTAACGGCGGATTCCAGGGGAAATGTAAAGGGATATGCAATGGTACCGGATGTAATTTTGCCGGCCAATGCCATTGGTAAGTTAGATGTATCAGGTGCGTTGGGGGCTGGTTATTTAAATGTAATAAAGGATATGGGCTTAAAGGAACCCTATGTAGGTCAGACACAACTACAGACAGGAGAGATTGCGGAGGACTTAACCTATTATTTTGCAACTTCAGAACAAGTGCCTTCTTCTGTAGGTTTAGGTGTGTTGATGGAGCGCAACAATACAGTAAAGCAGGCAGGTGGTTTTATTATACAGCTGATGCCTTTTACGGAGGATGAGGTAATTAATCGATTGGAAGAAAACTTGTCCAAGGTGGCGTCCGTGACTAGCATGTTAGAGGCAGGAAAGTCTCCGGAAGAAATTCTGGAAATACTGTTAGAGGGCTTTGACATTGAATTTAATGAAACTTCAGAAACCAAGTTTTATTGTAATTGCAGTAAGGAAAGAGTAGAAAAGGCACTTATTAGTATCGGCAAAGCTGAAATGAAAGAAATGATTGATGATGGTGAAACGATTGAGGTAAAGTGCCATTTCTGTAATAAAGGTTATGAGTTTACTGTAGAGGATTTAAAAGCAATTTATCATAAGGCTGGTAAATAGTGTCCCCGGTAGTGTGGTTTACCACACTACTAGGGTTGTGCTTTATTTAGGGATTTTCGGATTGCCTCCAGCAAAACCAAGGAGGTATATTTGCTTTCTTGAGCATAAGTAATATCATCCAAGGATTGTGTTTCGATAATTTGGGAGCTTAACGAATCAAAGGCAGGCTCCAAAAGAGGATACATGGTTGCTACGGATTCGTCTAAATTTACCAGTTTCAAGGAGCTGATACCGGTTTGGTCTACGATGACTTCTACGTTAATGACCTGGTCGTTTAAAACAACTTCCGTATTATAAATTCCGGATATGTAAACAGAGGAGTTACTCACAGTTATATCTGTCTGCAGGTCGGTTTCAGCGGAAGGAGATGCTGTTGGCTCGGTTGGCATAGTATCTTCTTCTTGCGGCAAAAATAAAATAAGCAGAAAAATAAGCAACAGAACACCTAAAGCAAGAAAAATCCCGGTGTATATAATTTCTTTCATGTGAAGTACAACTATTTTCGTTTTTGAACTCATAAGAAACCTCTTTTTTCATGTTTTTTGGATGTCTTGCGTGTGCGGCATCCGTTGTTTATATACTGTATGAAAAAGAAGACCGGTTTATGACCGGATAATAAAAATAAAGGGAATGAATGCGATGAAATTTACAAAGATGCAAGGTTGCGGCAATGATTATGTATATGTGAATGGTATGGAGGAAAAGCTTTCACAGGAAAGAAAGCCGGAAATTGTCCGTTTTTTAAGTGATCGGCATTTTGGAATTGGCGGAGATGGTGTGATTTTTATTAATGCAGCCGAAGAAGCAGATTTTGAAATGGAAATGTTTAATGCAGACGGTACCCGTTCAGAAATGTGTGGAAATGGTATCCGATGCGTAGCCAAGTTTGTTTATGATAAGAGATTAACTGATAAGAAACAGATTTCCATTGTCAGTGGGGGTAAAATTAAATATTTGGATTTAACTGTAAATGAAGAAAATTTGGTGGAAGCAGTAAAGGTAAATATGGGCAATCCTATTTTAGAACCTTCACAGATTCCGGCTGTTTTTGAAGGAGATATGGCAGTAGATGTGCCTATTGAGGTACAGGGACAGGAATATAAGGTGACTTGCGTGTCCATGGGCAATCCCCACGCCATAGTATTTGTAGAGGATACGAATAATCTGGATTTGGAAAAAATAGGTCCGGATTTTGAACATCATAAAGTATTCCCTAATCGTACCAATACAGAATTTGTAGAAATCGTGGATAGAAATCATGTAAAGATGCGTGTGTGGGAGAGAGGTACTGGCGAAACACTTGCTTGCGGTACCGGCTGCTGTGCAACCGTAGTGGCTTGCGTGTTGAACGGATTAACAGATACAGATGTGGAAGTAGA
Organism: Acetatifactor sp.; assembly: GCA_045634745.1. Taxonomy (GTDB): domain Bacteria; phylum Bacillota; class Clostridia; order Lachnospirales; family Lachnospiraceae; genus Acetatifactor. The sequence continues at coordinate 79,325 of JAZRAX010000007.1, forward strand.
GGTATTAGGCGGAAAGATTCAGATTCGCTGGGATAGAGAAAGTAATCTGGTATATATGACCGGTCCTGCCACTACAGTTTTTGAGGGAGAAATTCAGATTGAGTAATATTATTTTGCGACTGGATAATATATATAAGGCATTTGCCGAAACAGAGGTTTTGCAGGGAATCTGCTTGGAAGTGGAGCAAGGAGAGTTTGTAACCCTTTTGGGTTCCTCCGGCTGTGGCAAAACTACCACTTTGCGTATTATTGCCGGTTTGGAGCAGGCAGACAGAGGATGCGTGTGGTTGGATGGGCAGGATATTACACAGATGGCTCCTAACAAAAGAGATGTAAATACCGTATTTCAAAACTATGCATTGTTTCCGCATATGACGGTAGCTGAAAATATTGGCTATGGTTTGAAAATTAGGAAAGTGCCTCAAAAAGACATTTCGGCAAAAGTAGAAGAAATGTTGGAGTTGGTTCGGTTAGCCGGCTTTGGAAAAAGAATGCCGGATCAGTTGTCCGGTGGACAGAGACAGCGTGTGGCTATTGCAAGAGCAGTAATCAATCAACCTAAGGTGCTACTTTTGGATGAACCCTTGGGGGCTTTGGATTTAAAGCTACGTCGTCAAATGCAGCTGGAATTAAAACGTATTCAGAAGCAATTGGGGATTACGTTTATTTATATTACTCATGATCAGGAAGAAGCCATTAATATGTCGGACCGCATTGCAGTAATGCGAAATGGAAGGTTTGAGCAAATCGGAACACCCAACGATATTTATTATAAACCCAAGACTGCCTATGTGGCTGATTTCGTAGGAAATGCTAACATTTATCGCAAGGATGGACAGACCCTTGCAATTCGTGCAGAGAATGTTTTGTTAGATGGAGAAGCAGACTGTGCTATTTCGGCAATTGTAAAAGAAAAATCCTTTGCCGGAGGACAATTGCGTATTTTGTTTGAGACAGAGGATGGTCAACTAATTACAGCCAGTCGTTATGGAATTGACGTAGATTTAGCGATTGGGGAGAAGCGGCAGATTGGCTGGAAACAGTCCCACGCAGTGGTAGTAAAGGATGAGGAGTGACTAAATGCGGAAGCATAAAGCAGAAAGTGCAAAATCAATAAGTAAAAAGAATAATTGGTTGTTACTGCTTCCTATGTACGTGTTTACCATTGTATTTGTAGGACTTCCTTTTGTATATTTATTTTTGCTCAGCTTTCAAAGCCGGGCAGAGGTGTGGGGTGTTGACTGGACCTTTACTTTAAAAAATTATAAAAGAATTCTGGAGCCTATTTATTTAAATAATTTTAAGGATTCTCTGAAGTTGGCGTTTTTATCTACGGCAGTTATTACGCTGTTAGGTTATCCTTATGGATACATTATGGCGAGAATGAGTAATCTATGGAAAAAGCGTATGATGCTTCTTATTATGATTCCTTTTTGGACCAGTGCATTGATTCGTTTGTATGGCTGGATTATTGTTTTCCGAAGCAATGGTGTGTTGGATAAGCTATTGATGGGAATCGGAATAACTGAGAAGCCGTTGAAACTTTTGTATACCTATCCGGCGGTGGTGGTAGGAATGATTTATGCCCTTATTCCATTTATGATTCTGGCGGTATATTCCAGCGCGGAGAAAATGGATTATTCTCTGGTGGAGGCAGCCAGAGATTTGGGAGCTTCCTCCTGGAAAGCATTTTGGACGGTTTCGGTTAAATTAACGCTTCCAGGACTTCTTTCCGGTGTTGTGCTTACCTTTGTGCCATCCATGGGTCTGTTTTTTATTGCAGATTTGTTGGGAGGCAATAAAATCGTTTTGGTAGGAAGTGTGATTCAAGAACAAATGACCAAGGGTCGTAATCAACCCTTTGCAGCAGCATTATCGGTAGTGTTGTTATTGTTAACCACCATGATTTTGGCGCTTTATCGTAAGGTGGCAGGGACGGATGAACTGGAAGGTATTATGTAACAGGGACCGATAAATATAGGAGTCCCTATAAAGAGGTTATAAATGAAAAAGACGAAGTGGAGCAAAATTGCATATATTTATGTGGCGGTAATAACCGTTCTCACATATATTCCAATCCTGCTTACGGTGATTTACTCTTTTAATGAATCTAAGTTAACCACAGTCTGGTCCGGCTTTTCTTTGAAGTGGTATCGGGAGTTGTTTCAGGATAAGGATTTGCAGGAGGCATTGGTAAATAGCTTGATTTTAGCAGGACTTAGTTGCTTATGTGCGATAATCATCGGTACTACCGGTGCTTTGGGCATGCATCGGCGCAAATCCAAGTTGGATGGAGTGGTTGCCGGTTTGGCTATGTTGCCCATTATGATTCCGGAAATTATTTTGGGTATGGTGTTCTTGGCAGTGTTTTCTTTTATGGATTTGCCTTTTGGTATGTTGACCCTGGTAATTGCACATACTACTTTTTGTGTACCCTATGTGTATTCTATGGTAAAAGCCAGATTGGTTGGTATGGATAAATCCTTGGAGGAAGCTGCTTTGGATATGGGCGCTACGCCCATACGGGTGTTTTTTGATATTACCTTACCACTTATTATGCCGGCAGTTTTGTCGGGAGTCATGTTATCCTTTGCCATGTCTTTTGATGATGTGGTAATCAGTATTTTTGTAACAGGACCTAAGGTAAATACATTGCCAATAAAAATATATACGCAATTAAAGACCGGTGTAACGCCGGAAATTAACGCATTGGCTACTATAATGCTTGTTATTACTGTAGTATTATTGGTAGGTGCGGCACTTATGAATCGTAAGAAAACAGTAAATTCTATTGCAGAATGAGGAGGAAATGAAAATGATGAAACGTATTCTAGCACTGATGTTAACCGGTGTGCTGGCGGTAGGAATGTTTGCCGGCTGTGGAAAAGGAGAAGAAGAAAAGGGGGAGCTGAATCTTTATACCTGGAACGGTATGTTTCCTCAGGAAATTTTAGACGGCTTTGAAGAAGAAACCGGCTATACTATTAACTTTTCACATTTTGATTATGATGAAGAAATGTTAGCGAAGCTGGAGGAAACCGAAGGTGGCGATTATGATTTGGTCATTGCCGACGATTATATTATTGAAGTGGTGATTGCAGAGGGATTGAGCCAGAAACTGGATACCTCAAAGCTTACCAATTATAATAACTTAAATCCTGTATTTATGTCACAGTTTTATGATCCTGCCAATGAGTATACGGTTCCTTATGCAGCAGGTATTCCTTTGATTGTGTACAATCCGGAAATGACGGACGTAGAGATTACCGGTTACGAGGATTTGTGGAATCCGGCATTGGAAGATAGTGTGGCGCTGATTGGTAACTACAGAGTTATTAATGGCATTGCCTTAAAAACCATGGGAGAATCCTTTAATACCAATGATTTGACAGTTCTTGATAAGATGGGTGAAAAATTACTTGAGTTGGCACCCAATGTGCGTGTGATTAATGACAGTAATACCCAGGATTTTCTTTTAACGAATGAAGTGGCAGCAGGATTTTTGTATTCTTCTCAGGTAGTTGCGGCATATATGGCGAATCCGGAACTGAAAATCGTATATCCTAAGGAAGGCTTAGGTTTTGGTATTATGGCAGGATTCATTCCTTCCCAGGCACCTAATGCTGAGGCAGCGTATGCATTCTTGGATTATATTAATGACCCGGAAAATGCAGCTAAGTGTTATGAGCATGTAGGTTATTACTGTGCCAATAAGGCGGCAGAAGAATTTATTTCTGAAGAAATGAGACCATTTTTGGTATTGCCGGAGGATGCGGCAGCTGGTGAGATTATACAGAATGTAAGTGCTGAGGCAGAAGAAAAGCACTCTGAGATTTGGAATAACTTTAGAAATGCATGTGAATAGTATGTAGAAACAGAGGGTATTATGGAACAAAAGAAAAGTAATACAGGGAAAATTATAATATTTATTGTATTGTTGGCAACGATTTGCTTGCTGGCGGCAGGGGCTGGGTGGTTCTTTGGGAAAAAGAATAGTCTTGTAAGTTCAGATAATGTACAGCAGACAGCGGCTCCGGTATCTACAGAGGTGGCACAGGGAAGCGTGGGGCAGACAACAGAAGCACCGGGGGGCACTCAGGTAACAGCAGAGCCACAGGCGCAGAATACAGAGGTGCCGGAAACAACAAATGCACCGGAAGTGACGGAGGTACCACAGGCAACGGAGGAACTCCAGGCGCAGGCTACAACAGCTCCTACGGCAACGCCGGCTCCCACAAAGGCTCCACAACAGGAAGGAATCAGTCCGTTACATGTGGAAGGATCCATGCTTTGCGATGAAAATGGCGAGTTGGTTCAGCTGAGAGGAATCAGTACTCATGGAATCGCTTGGTTCCCTAAATATGTAAATGAGGAATGCTTTAAAGGGTTTAAAGAGGAATGGAATGCCAATGTAGTCCGTTTGGCAATGTACACTGCGGAGAATGGTGGATATTGTACCGGAGGAAACAAGGATGACTTGAAGCAATTAGTGAAGGATGGCGTAGAATATGCAACAAATAATGATTTGTATGTAATCATTGATTGGCATATTCTTTCTGATGGTAACCCTAATACATATAAGGATGAGGCAAAAAAATTCTTTGATGAGATGTCGGAATTGTATAAGGATTATCCAAATGTAATTTACGAGGTTTGCAATGAACCCAATGGCGGTACCGGTTGGAAGGATGTAAAATCCTATGCAGAAGAGGTAATCGGTGTAATTCGTGAAAATGATGAGGATAATATTATTATTGTAGGAACCCCTAATTGGTCCCAATATGTAGACCAGGCAGCAGCAGACCCTATTACAAGCTATGATAACATTATGTATGCGTTGCATTATTATGCAGCAACCCATAAAGAGGATTTGCGTAGGAAAATGGTAGATGCATATAATGCAGGCCTACCGATTTTTGTTACAGAATATGGTATTTGTGATGCCAGCGGTAATGGTAGTATTGATGAATATCAGGCCAATGCCTGGGTAGACGAAATGAATAAATATGGTATCAGCTATGTGGCTTGGAATCTTTCGAATAAGAATGAAACCTCAGCCATTATAAAGAGTAGCTGTAATAAAACCTCCGGTTTTACTCAGGATGATTTGTCACAGTCCGGCAAGTGGTTATATTCTGTATTGACCGGTCATAATGCGGAAGAATTGGCAGGTAATGTGGGAACGGATGCTAATAAGAATACTACACAACAGGGCGGTTCACAGAATACGCAGGCACCGTCAGCTACACAAGCACCAGCACAAAGTGGAGCGAGTACCGTGGCAAGCGGAAGTGTAGAGGCTACCGTGGAGTTACGAGATAGTTGGCAGAGTGAAGGAAAGAGTTGTTTTAACTATAATGTAACGGTGACGAATACAACGGACAGCAGGCTGGAAAATTGGAAGGTGGAAATCAAGTTCAGTGATAATATTGCACTGAATCAGGGATGGAGTGGCGAATACACCATAAACGGCAGCACACTGATAATTACTCCGGTAAATTATAATGCCACCATTGAAGCAGGACAGAGCGTCAACGATATTGGATTTATTATTGAAGGCAGTGATAATTTACATGTTGTAGAATAAAAATATTAAAACGGTTGTTTTGATTTTCCTTTGAAGAGGTGTCAAAACAACCGTTTGTTTCTTATTCAAAGAGATAGTCAATGAACATTAGCGTGGTTTCTAAATGCTGTGTATTTAAGGGAATACCCAGAACCACAGCTTCTTCTTTAAATACATATGTGTTATTTAATTTTTCGCTGCTGTTTATATAAATGGCTACAGGAACCGGAAGCTCCATATCCTCCGGCTTAGTATGGTCGTAAGCTACACCCTTGTAACTGTCATAAGCAGCACTTAAATTTCCTTCATTAATTTTTTCTACTTCTGCCATATCTACATAATAAAAATAATCCTGATATTTTTCTAATTCTTCTTCTGTAAATATGGTGCGGACATCCATAAACGTGTCTATAGTAGCATATTGTCCGAAGGTAGTTTCATCTGCTACAATAAAGTCTATTTCTGCGGCAGTCATATTTACCAAAAGTTTCTGTGCAGAAGAGTTGGTTATTTCATCGTAGACACCTACATTAATGGAATAAGAGGTATCGAACATTACCGAGTAATTTTCCGTATCTAATTCAGCCAAAGCAACAAACTCATTCAGCATTGCATCGCTGGCTTCCTCTTGGGCATATGCATTAATGAAGGCACCATAGAAAATCCAATCTTTTCTGTTGACGATGTCACGAATAAAAATAATGGAAAGAACAATAACAATGGCGCTAACAATAACATGCCATTTATAATATTCCCAAAAATAATCCCACTTTTCCTTGGGACTGGCGTTTTTTATTGCTTCGCGCTCTTCGCGAAATTCATCCATAACAGGCATAGTAAGTACTCCTTTAAAATTCATCTTTACCTATCATAAAATGTTTGTTAAAAACTGTCAATGAAGCAATCCTAATAAGTGTATAAAAAAAGAATTAAATCATTTATTTTCTTGTGTGAATGCTTGAAAGTTTCCCGTATCTGTTATATCATATTTTCAAAGATTATTTTGTACAAGAGGTAAAGTTATGAGTGATGTATATGTAGAATGTCTGGTAAAGGCAAAGTCTTCTGCCATGGGTAAGGCGTTTAAATTCCTGTTGATTGCGGCAACAGTGGTATTGGGATTAATGAGTGTAGCAGGTATATTGGTTGCAGTGTTGGGGGCAGTGGCTACCGGTGTGGGAGCGTATTTTGTGCATTTGAATACAGACATTGAATATGAGTACTTGTATTTAGATAAGGAATTGACAGTGGATAAAGTTATGGCTAAAACGAAGAGAAAGCGTGTAGGAACTTATCAGCTGGAAAGAATAGAGATTTTGGCACCGATTAAATCCTATCATTTGGATAATTATAAAAATCGTAACGTAAAAGAAATCGATTACAGTATTGGTGAAGAGTTGCAACCGGATTGTAGATATGCCCTTTATTATGAAGGTGGCGAAAAGTTGATTTTAAGTCCTTCCGAAGAATTGGTAAAGGCTATGAAGAGCGTTGCTCCAAGGAAAGTATTTACAGATTAAAAAATTGAAGCAAAATTCCTCAATTTTTTGTAAAATTTGCTGTTGACAGACTCGGTTAAGTTTGTTAAACTCAACAACAATATAATTTTCAATATCATATTATTCAATTTCATAGGAGGAAAGAAAATGGGACAGATTATTGGTGAAGGAATTACCTTTGATGATGTGTTATTAGTACCGTCTTATTCACAGGTAGTACCGAATCAGGTAGACTTAACAACATGGCTGACTAAGAAAATTAAGCTGAACATTCCAATGATGAGTGCGGGTATGGATACTGTTACGGAGCATCGCATGGCAATCGCTATGGCTCGTCAGGGTGGTATCGGTATCATTCACAAGAACATGTCTATCGAGGCACAGGCCGAAGAAGTAGACAAGGTAAAACGTTCAGAGAATGGTGTTATTACAGATCCATTTTCATTGAGTCCTGAACATACATTAGCAGATGCAGATGCATTGATGGCGAAGTTTCGTATTTCCGGTGTGCCGATTACGGAAGGACGCAAGTTGGTTGGTATTTTAACCAATCGTGATTTAAAGTTTGAAACAGATTTCACCAAGAAAATTAAAGAGTCCATGACTTCAGAAGGTTTGGTAACTGCTCCGGAAGGAATTACCCTTGACGAAGCGAAGAAGATTCTGGGACAGGCCAGAAAAGAAAAGTTACCAATCGTGGATGAAGATTATAACTTAAAGGGCTTGATTACTATTAAGGATATTGAAAAGGCAATCAAGTATCCTCTTGCAGCAAAGGATTCTCAGGGAAGACTTCTTTGTGGTGCGGCTGTTGGTATTTCTGCAAATGTTTTAGAGCGTGTAGAAGCTTTAGTGAAGGCAAAAGTAGACGTTGTTGTATTGGATAGTGCACATGGACATTCTGAAAACGTACTTCGTTGCGTGCGCATGATTAAGGAAAATTATCCTGATTTACAGGTTATCGCGGGTAATGTAGCTACCGGACAGGCTACCAGAGATTTGATTGAAGCAGGTGCAGATGCTGTTAAGGTTGGTATCGGTCCCGGTTCTATTTGTACCACCCGTGTGGTTGCAGGTATTGGTGTTCCGCAGATTTCAGCAATTATGGATGCGTATTCTGTGGCTAAGGAGTATGGTGTTCCGATTATTGCGGATGGTGGTATTAAGTATTCCGGAGATATTACAAAGGCTATCGCAGCAGGCGGTAATGTATGTATGATGGGTAGCATGTTTGCAGGCTGTGATGAAAGCCCGGGACAGTTTGAATTATTCCAGGGTAGAAAATATAAAGTATATCGTGGTATGGGTTCCATTTCAGCAATGGAAAATGGTAGTAAGGACCGCTACTTCCAGGAAAATGCAAAGAAGCTTGTTCCGGAAGGTGTAGAAGGACGAGTTGCTTACAAGGGCTTGTTAGAGGATACTGTGTTCCAGCTTCTTGGTGGTTTACGTTCCGGTATGGGTTATTGTGGAGCGAAGGATATTGAGACCTTGAAGGAAACTGGTAGATTCGTTAAGATTTCTGCAGCATCCTTAAAGGAAAGTCATCCTCACGATATTCATATTACAAAGGAAGCACCAAACTATAGTGTAGATAATTAATTTTGAAACTAGAGATGTTTTTACATCTCTAGTTTTTATGCTGGCAAAAATAAAGTGGAAAGGAAAGGTTTATTACTAAGAGGGGACAAAAGAATGATTTTTAATTCCATAGATTTTCTGATTTTCTTTCCAATTGTAACTTTGATTTATTTTCTTGTGCCCAAGAAGCTAAGATACATTTGGCTTCTGGGTGCAAGCTATTATTTCTATATGTGCTGGAATGCGAAGTATGCTATTTTACTTTTGGTTTCCACATTGACCACCTGGCTGGCGGGATGGATGATACAGATAGCCAAAGATGTCAGGGTCAAAAAAGGGGCAATGGCAGCATGTATAGTAGTTAATATTGCTATCTTATTCTTTTTTAAATATTTTAATTTCTTTACAGACACATGTAATAGGATTCTATCAAAGCTTAATATTCAAATTCCGGAGAATACTTTGGATGTACTGTTGCCGGTAGGTATTTCTTTCTATACCTTCCAGGCATTGGGGTATATTATCGATGTTTACAGAGGCAGAATTGAAGCGGAGAAAAATCCTCTTCGATATGCGTTGTTCGTATCGTTTTTTCCACAGTTAGTTGCAGGTCCTATCGAGCGTTCCGAGAATCTTTTGAAGCAGGTCCGTAACGTAGATAAAATGAAAATATGGAATTATGAAAATATAACCAGTGGTCTGACGTTAATGATGTGGGGCCTTTTTGTAAAGATGGTAATTGCTGATAGAGTGGCTGTGCTGGTAAATACGGTTTTTGATGGAGTGTATATGTATGGAACTGTAGCATTGGCAGCAGGTGCTATGGGCTTCGCATTACAAATTTATTGTGATTTTATGGGATATTCTACGATTGCAGTAGGTGCAGCAAGAGTCATGGGATTTACGCTTATGGAGAATTTTGAGACTCCGTATTTTGCCACATCAGTTAGCGATTTCTGGAGAAGATGGCATATATCCTTAAGTTCTTGGTTCTGCGATTATGTTTATATTCCGTTGGGTGGAAATCGTTGCTCTAAAGTTCGTAAATATTTTAATTTGTTGGTAACTTTCGGTGTCAGTGGTTTATGGCATGGTGCGAATTGGACCTATGTTTTTTGGGGAATGTTGCATGGAGTATATCAGATTGTAGGAGATATAACCAGACCGGTCAGACAAGCAGTATGTATAAAATGTCAGGCCAAGACAGAGAGCTTTAGTTTCAAATTAGCGCAGATGGTGGGAACCTTTTTCTTTGTAGATATTGCATGGATTTTCTTTCGGGCAAGTTCTATAAGCGTGGCGCTGGATTATTGTAAGCGATTATTTACCAAGTGGGATCCTTGGTCATTGTTTAATGGAGAGATTTATACCCTTGGTTTGGATAGATTTGAGTTTAATATTTTAGTAGTAGCAGCAATCGTGCTTTTTTTAGTGGATTTACTACGTTATTTCAAAAAGCAGACGATAACAGAGTTTTTAAAGGAACAGTGTATTTGGTTCCGGTGGGGTGTGATTTTGCTTTTGATTTTTGCATGTATTATTTATGGCATGTATGGTATTCAATTTGAATCTTCGCAGTTTATTTATTTTCAGTTTTAGCATGGTGAGATAAGGATGGAACAATGAAGGGAAAGAATGCAGCAAAGATAATTATTTTTTGCGTTATCTTTTTGTTTTTGTTAAATCGAATATATACGGTATTCTCGTGGAAAGATACGTCCAGTGGATACTATTCCTCCATGAATTCCTTTTATGCTTTGGAGGATGATGTAGTAGATGTACTGTTTCTGGGAAGCAGTCATTGCTATTGTTCTGTCATTCCGGCGCAGTTATGGGAAGATTATGGTATGGCAAGTTTTAATATGGCTATATCAGGACAGGATTTGGCAAGCTCTTATTATTGTATAGAGGAAGCACTTAAAACTCAGGACTTAAAAGTGGTGTGTGTGGACTTGTATGGTTGCACCTATCACGGATATCAGGTGGAAGGGAATTTATATCGAAATACCTTGTCCAGAAAATTATCCCTTACGTCTATTGAAGCTGCCTATGCTATGGTAGAAACAGATAATGAGGCGGATTTTATTTTAAAGTGGCCGATTATTCATACCAGATATCGTGAGCTAGCAAAGCAGGATTTCTTAACAGAAAGTCCGGCCTATTTAGGATATTTTGCTCAATTTAATGTGAATCCGGTGGCAGAAGTGGGTTATTTAAATGCAGAACCCAGCCCTATTGGTGAACAGGAGCAGGAATGGCTGAAAAAGATGATAGAGTTAACACGGGGGAATAATGTAGAAATTGTGTTTTTCTTGGCGCCGTATCAGGCTGCGCAATGGGCTCAGGCAAATATTGAATACGCCAAGGATATGTTGGCAGAATATAATGTACCTGTAATAGATATGGTAGAGTTGGATGACGAAGTTGGCATTGATTGGGAGCAGGACTTTTTGGACTGGGGCCATACCAATTATTACGGAGCTCAAAAGGTGACCTCTTATTTGGGTGAATTTTTAAAGAAAAACTATTCCTTAGAAGACCATAGCGGAGATGAACGATATGCTGTGTGGGAAGAGGATGTAAAGGTACGCCAGCATGAGGTACAGAATGATCAAATTGTTCGACTGGTAACTGTGGAGAGCTATTTAGATACTATGAGTTGGCTAGAAGATTACACGGTAGTAATTTCAACCAGCGGAGAGTATGTATCCGGAGAAAAAAGCATTGCAGAGTATATAGAGACTGTAGGTATTTATGAAGGATTTTACGAAACAGGAGGAGTTTGGATCCTTAATAACCGGGAATGTGTTTTTAAGTCCGGCGAAGAAAATATGATTCATTCCATGGAATTGACCTATGACGATTTGCTGGTGGCAAATACAAATGGTGTGAAGAAAGTTGTTGTGAACAAGGATATATATCAGAAAGTAGAAAATGGTATTAATATTCTGGTGTATGACAATGTGATTGGTACGGTGGTAGATAGTGTGGGTTTTGATGCCATGTACCAATATGGAATAGTAAGATAATAAAATGTACCTGTTTTAGGGAGGTTTTTGTGAGAAAAGGATTATTGAAAACGATTTTTTTTGCTTGTTTTTTGACCTTTATGGTAACCGGATGCGGCAATATAAATGAATTGAAGATTAGTCAGTATAAAATGAATAAAATAGATGGTTTGGCAGGAGCGGAATGTAGGGAATTTTTGCAGGAAGCCATTCGAAATGAAGCTGATGTAAAGATTGGAAACACCAATTGGAACAGAGAAAAATCTATTTATTTGGTGTATGACAGTGAGTATGCAAAAGAGTTGGGTTATTCCTTGGAAAATATGAACGAAGGTGCATTTGTTATTGTTAACAAGGAGAATTCTATTTATATAATTGCGCCTACGGAAGCTGGAGTGAAAAGAGCCTCTTCTTATTTTGCAAGTAATTATATTGGTGAAAATGGTGTCATTACGTTAGCTGCCGGAGAAGATTATATTGATTTGGGTACGAAGGTTAAGACACAGTTATACGTAGGAGAGGTAGCCATAGAGGAATACGAGATTACCTATTCTGCGAAGAAGCTGGAGCCGTCCTGTCAACTTTTGCAGTATTATATTCAACAGACTGCAGAAACGGTGGTAAGTATTGTGCCTGAGCGTCAAGGGGATGAAACAAGTATTCATCTTAGCTTGAATAAGGATTTGGCAAAAGACGAAGGAAAGTGCGAAATCATAGAAGGTGAAATATTTATTAGTGCGGGAAGTGAAGAATCTCTTCAGGAAGAAGTGTATTTGTTTGCAAATACTTACTTGGGCTGGATGTATGCAGGAGAAGAAAAAGAAAGAATCAGCTCCGTGCCTTCGGTACTTCGAATTCCAACCAATATTACTGTTCAGGAAGCTTGGATGCCTGAAAGAGAAGCAATTGTTACACTTTGGAACTTGAACTATTCCCGTGGTATTTTCCTGGATCCGGATGTTTCCGTAAAAAATAATATTTTGAATTTTTCTGAGGAACAGATTTATGAATATGTAAAAATGTTAAAGTACTGTGGCTTTACCGGAGTACAGGTAACAGAAATGTGTTCCACTTGGGCGGCTACGGATGGTTATGAAACACCCCATGAAAAAATCCGTATGATAGCGGATGCTGCACATTCGCTGGATATGAAATTTACTATGTGGGTGTGGGGCGCTGAGTTTTCAGATTGTGGTTGGTCGGATGAATCGGTAGTATTTGTATATAAAAATGGTGGTTACGCCTTTGAAGATCCGGATGTTATTGCTAACTTTGAGAAGTATTATAGTATTTATGCTGAGCTTGCGGATTGTTGTGACAGAATCATTGGACATTATTATGATCCGGGTAATTTAGTAACGGCTGAAGATATTGCTTATTTTGCAAAAATGTTGAAGGATAAATGTCATGCAGTAAATCCGGATATCGATTTTGGAATCAGTTGCTGGGTAGACGCTTACGACAAAAATGTGTTTATCGAGACTTTAGGAAACGATATCACTTTGTATGAAGGTGGTTATCACTCTGATGAAAATACCTATGTTCCTTTTAGAACACAGATTAGTAACCTGGGTTGCCGTTTGGGAACTTGGGCATGGAATACCTGCGAAATGGAAACTGACCAGCTGGCACAGATGAACTTTAACATGGAGATTATCCGTTCTGTATATCAAACAGCCCGAAAATATGATGGTATTGCAAAACCATCCTATTGGAGTGAAATGGATGCTTATCATGTGTTAAATGTATTTTCGCTGTATTGTGCGGGGCATTTGCTTATTAATCCGGATATGGAATCAGCAGAGTTGTATGAGCAGATTTCTACCTCTGCGGTAGGTCCGGAATATGCAGCAGATTTTGCGGAGTTGCTTAGCATTATTCAGGATGCCCGTTCCGGTTATTCCTTTGATACGGCTTCCTGGAGTAGTGAAAATTATATTTTGAAGAGCGATGCTTATCCGGCAGAGGAATTGGTGGAAAGATGTAATGCAATCCTTCCGGTATTACAGGAAATGATTGATAAGGGAATAGAAAGTTATACCTTGCCGTTACCTATGTCCTTGCAGGAGTTATTACAGTTAATCCAACCTCATATTGTACAGATAAGGGATTATGCACAGTTTAGGGTGAATTTGAAGCAGCTGGAAGCAGATTATGCAGATGGTGTGGATTTACAGGAAATAAGCGAGCGTTTATATGTAATTTCTGAACCGATAAAGAATTATACCTGTGTAATCGGTGCGTGGGGACAGATTGAAGCCAGAGCACAATATGAAATGGTAATGGATTTCTGTAGCAGGACCGGTTTGGAAGTGCCGATGCATGCCACCTTCCAGAATGAAAGAAAGCAGCGTATTTTATATCAATTGATTTCATGGCAGTATGAGGTTTGTTATGAACCTTATACAGTAAATGATGAATTCTACCAGTGGGGACTTGCTTTTGGTGAGGAGGAAACCGCCAGACTGGTTCAGGAACTTGTAGACGACGGATTGCTGGTTCGGATAGAAGATGGAAGAGTGCACCTGGCAAATTGGGAGAACTACATCTATCATGTAGATTAATTTCTTCAATAATGTGTTTCTTGGTCTTGCCAAAATACCAAAAAACATGTAATATAAGAATACAGTTACGCGACTGGCGGAAAATAGATGTAAGAATCTATGTGGGAGTACCCACAGGGAGCGTAATATATGAAATTAAATGCCGACCGCCTGGGCGCCCACTATATTAAGTGACGCTCAGGCGGTTTTGTGTTATTCTTCAGAGCCATGCGGATATATAAGTGCAGACTGTGCAAATATGCTTGCGGAAGGCTGTGCTTATATATCCATATGGCGAGATGCACACATGAGCAAAAGGAGAGTATCGAAGAGACGATTTTGCGAATGTATGCTCCGAATAGTAACAACTCATAAGAATAAAAGATAGTGTCAAGTGAACTATGAAAAACTGAGTCAAAAGAAAAAGGCTCAGATGAACCTTGAAAATTTGTAGATATTGTAGTTGGAATGAGTTTTTGACAACTTTGGAGGCACGCAAAAAAAGACTCTGAGTGACTTCTAT
>JAZRAX010000008.1:0-6800 GCA_045634745.1 Acetatifactor sp.
TGGTTCAATGCCAGCCGCAATCAGTTCATCTACAAGATCACTATAGAATTTTAAACCTTCTAGATTCACTTTTCCCTCTTCTGGAATTACACGAGACCAGCTAATAGAAAAACGATAGGATTTTAATCCCATTTCTTTCATCATTTGGACATCTTCTTTCCAATGATGGTAATGATTACAACCTACACGACAGTTATCTCTATTCTTGATGCGTTTTGGTTCCGCTACATCCCAAATACTAGGAGTTCTACCACCTTCATTCCATCCACCCTCAATCTGGGCAGATGCAGAGGCTGCACCCCATAAAAAATCTTTTGGAAACACAGTTTCACTCATTTTTCTTTACTCCTTTGCCCTATTATTAACTTAAAAATCTTTGCAGGTATCGCTTGCAAAAATCATTTCTAATATTCGCCCTGCTGAAATATCTAACGCCCACTCATTTAGTTTTCCATCTTTTAAAGCAGTTTTTAGAGCTTTTTCTACTGCTCCATTTCCAGGCATAATTAAATCATTTCCTGCATTAATTGCTTCACTATGAAAGCACTGATCCGTTGCATTCCAGTCACTCATCAACACGCCATTAAATCCCCATTCATCACGTAACACTCTAGTACAGAATTCTCGTGAATTACAAACATATTCATCATTGACCTTGTTGTAACTACTCATAACACACCAAGGTTTCCCTTCCGTTACTGCAATACGAAAAGCTCTCAAATACAGTTCTCGCAGAGCACGTTGTGATACATTCTCTGATACACGATTTCGGTTATCTTCTTGATTATTACAACAGAAATGCTTAATCGTTACTCCGACTCCACCTTGACTTTGCACACCACGAGAGATAGCTGCTGCCATTTTTCCCGATATCAATGGATCTTCAGAATAGTATTCAAAATTACGTCCACACAAAGGATTTCTATGGATGTTAAGCCCTGGTGCAAGCCATACAGAAACACCAATCTCTAACATTTCACATCCTACTGCTTTTCCTACTTCCTCTAACAGAGTTATATCCCAACTCTGTGCCTGGACGGTCTCGCTTGGCCATGCAGTCATATAATGATAAACTGGACGCCCCTTATTTGGTTTCGCCTTTACAAAGGGTTCAAATGATTTAAGCCAGCCCCATTTCCAATCCGCAGGTAAACCATCCGGATAACGAGGTGTACCATCTTTCATAATAACAACCGACTGATTTACATTAAGTCCAGCTGGACCATCGGATAACACAATGTTTGGAATGCCTTTTTTCAGTAGTTTCGTACAAGTTCGTCCTGCTGCACCCATTACATTGTTAAAACACTTGATGGAATAACCGCCACCTGTCACAAGACTTATTTTGTCGTTATCACTGAGTTCTTCCAAAATCTTTGCTACTTTAGTAGAACGTTTTTCTTCACAGATATCATGTCGCATCATCTGAATATCAGATGCACGCATCTGTAATCTTGGAAGCATCAAATCATACGTATATTCTGTAGATGCGCTTTCTAAATCTTTAAAGTTTAGTTGCTTTAAGCCAATTGCTTCTACTTCCTCTACAACCACATCTTCTTCTATATTTATCACTGCATAAGGAGCTATACTTTCAGAAGAAGTACCCAAGAACAAACCATATTCTCCCTCTTCTAAAACAAAGCAGCTCTTGTTCTCATCGAAAGTGGCAAACTCTCGCAAATCGAAACTTAGGGGCAGTTCTGTTTCTTCACCAGATGCAAGAAGCTTTGTTTTGGCAAAGGCTACTAGGCTGATGCTTTCACCACCTAATTTGCTATTCGGTTTACGAAGATACAGCTGTACTACTTCTTTTCCATTATACAAACCCGTATTTTTTACTCGGACAGATAATTCTACTTCTGATTGATTTGCCTTTGCAAATATCATTTCATAATCAAAAGTTGTATAGGAAAGTCCATAGCCAAATGGATATCTTGTTTTCACATTAAAGGATGAAAAATACCGATATCCTACATAAATTCCTTCTAGATAATCTTCCTGTTCTAAATTTCCATTTCTATAACTGAAAGTATCTTGACTTGGATAATCCTCATATCTCATTGCCCAAGTATCTGTTAATTTTCCGCAAGGAGTTGCCTTTCCTGTAAGCAAATCCGCTAAGGCATTACCACCTTCCATACCGCCCTGACCATAGAATAGAACCGCATCAATGCGTGTCTCATCTAAAATACTTAGGTCTATTACACTGCCACAATTTAGTACCAAAATCAGTTTTGTGTAATGAGCAGATAGCACTTTCAAACTCTCTGCTTCCACATCAGAAAGAAGATAATCGCCTTTTTCTACTCGTCGATCTCTTCCCTCACCAGCCTGACGAGACAGTACGTATATAGCCGTATCTGTCGCATCTGTTAATTCATCCTCTAAAACAGGTGTACATGCTGGGTAAGGCATAGGATTTTCATGAATCACATCAAACATCTTCATCGTCTGAATAGGAGAAAAGCCTTTTATCTTCTCCTCTACATCAACTCGCCATGCCGCAACATCCGCATCATACTTATTCTTAAAACGCTCCATCCAAAGAGTTGTCGGGAACTGAAATCCTGCATTGAGCAAACCTTCTTCTATCGTAACACTATGTCGTTCCTGCACATCACCACTACCAGAACCTCCCTTTACTGTCATTCGACTGCCTGGTCCATAGATTGCAATTTTTTTATTACTAAGCGGAAGAACTCCATCGTTTTTAAGCAGAACGATACCTTCCGCCGCTACACGACGGGCAAGGGCTTTGTGTTCACGTTCACGCTCTGATTCTTCACTTGTATATGCACCATAAACTCGGAATTTTTCCATCTTAACGTACCTCTATTTCAATTTCTACCGGTTCTACGCCTGCAGATTTTATTGTAATATTTGCCTTTCCCGGCTCGCTTCCAGCTCTCAGCACCGCTAGAGCACGTCCTCTGTAAGAATCATGATAAGTCTTACCAAACACCTCATCTGTCTTGCACAAAGCACTACCTAATCCTGCAAGTGTTACTGCACCATTCACTTCAAGCTCAACTCGCTGTTCCATAAATGGTTTGAGATTGCCATCTCTGTCTGTAAACTCGATCGGCAGGTAACACAAATCTTGATTATTGGCTGTTAAAACCAGTTTTTCAGGTTTTACGGATAAAATGGTTTCTTCACTAGCACATGTGAGACTATGAGTGGATATCACATTTCCATTTTCATCCAAAGCCTCTGCTTTTAAAGTTCCTGGTTGGTATTCTACTTTAAACATTGCTTTGTATTTCTTTATTTGCTTTGTAGCAATTTCTTTTCCATTCAAAGACAGTCTTACCGCTACTGCATCTGCGTAAACCTCTACGGTAGCCTTTGTACCTTCATAACCCTGCCAGCTCCAACTGTCGATTGCATTGGTAAACTGCCATGCGCCTGCAGAAGGTGATTCCTTGGCATGATTTACAGGACGCACACCAATAAATGGGGCTTTTCTAAGTCCCCATACAATCTGCATGAAATACATGGAAGCGAGTGGCTTTCCTGTAATATCTATCATTCCTTGGCCAGCCAATAGTGGTAATCCCTTATAGGAGTGATAAGTCCAGTCTCCAATACATGCTTCTCCCAGATAATCCCAAGCTGACCAAACGAAATCTCCTACTACCTGTGGATATTTCTTTACTCGTTCCCAGTTATATGGTAAATCCGCAACCATAGTCTCACTTCCTACCATCATGCGGTCCGGATAATTTACTACGTCCTCATCATATCGTGAAGCCGCATAATTTAGCCCAATCATATCTAAACTTTCTGCCGCACCACGACTTGCCTTATCTCCTTTTTTACCACTACTCATATAAAACATCAGTGGTCCAAGCTTCTGTGCCATAGCATTGAAAAAAGCCGAACCTGTCTTCTTTTCTTTATAACCACCTTTTTGGGGCAAAGGTTCTGGTTTGTAATCTCCCTTATCCTTGTAAACGCCCATTCCCATGTTGGCATATACGTTTAATAATACATTCACCCCTGCAGTTACTGGTCTGGTGTCATCCAAACTATGCACAAAGTCTGTCAGCATCTTACACACTTCAACACCTTTTGGAGTTGCGGTCTCGGATACCTCATTACCCGTAGAATACATGATGACAGATGGATGGTTTCTTGCAGATTCCACCATAGCAGTAATATCCTTTTTCCACTCTGTATCAAACCATCTGGCATAATCATGATAGGTCTTTGGTACATACCAGCCATCAAAGGTTTCGTTCATGACATACATGCCCAGTTTATCGCAAATATCCAAGGTAATCTGTGATGCTGGATTATGTGCAATTCGTACAGCGTTAAATCCATTTTCTTTCAAAAGTCGAATACGGCGTTCCTCTGCATCATAAAATTCGCATGCGCCCAATACACCATGATCATGATGAATACAGCCTCCTCGAAGTAATACACGCTGACCATTGACAAGTAACCCCTGCTTTGCATTCCATTCTAACTTGCGAATACCAAAGATGATTTCTTTTTCATCTTTTTCTGTTTTCACCTTACAGATATAGAGGTTTGGCGTTTCTCCACTCCATAACTTTGCATTTGGCACTTTGATAACGCCTGGGTGTCCAGTTGCGACTAAGGTATCACCATCATAAATCTCAACCGTCACTGGTGTTTTTACTGTCGACTCCACCTCCACTTTAATTTCCGCTGGATTATAGGATACTGTCTCAATATGCACTGTTTTGATATATTCCTGTTCTCGAATCAAAAGCTGTACTGGTCGATAAATACCTGAGCCAGAATACCAACGACAGTTTGGTTCCAGGGAATTATCTACATACACTATCACTTTATTTTTTCCAACATGTACTTCATTGGAAATGTCCACATCAAAGGCTGTGTATCCGTATTTATGCTGACATACTTCTTCACCATTAACGACTATCCTACTATTTTGATACACTCCTTCAAAATGAATCATAATGGATTTTCCGATATATTCCTCTGCTATCTCAAATTCTTTCTCATACACATATTTCCCACCCGGAAAATAACCGGAATTTACACCATTGCGACAGCTTTTATCTCTTTCTTCCAATATCATGGCATCATGAGGAAGTGTTACATAAATTGGTGTTGCTCCTTCTTTTGAAAACATCCAATTATCATTAAAATCTAGAATCATCTTATCCTTCTCCTTTTTATCAACGAATATTTCCCCTAATCTTAATGTACATTATATCATCTAGGACTTGCAGATTATTGTAATAAAATCTATAATATTGTAAATAAGTCTTTTGAGGTGAAATTATGACTGATTTTGATATTTTTTGTGATTTGTTTTATTCCACACATTATTTACCGATTGCTTACTATAAAAATGATAACCTAATATATTCGGTTGGATTTCCAGACTCCTTTGTTACTTTAGAACCCGTATATAAAAAATTACTTGCATCGTCTAAATTTCCAGCTATCTATACCGAGGATGAAAATGGGTATTATGGTATGCTTCATCTCCCATCGAAAGAATCCTATCTTTTAATAGGTCCAACACTTCCTAGACAAACCTATTACCACTTTATGAATTTGATTGCGTATCTACACTACACATTGAATCAGGAAGTCATCCAAATTGAAGAACACTTCGGCATATCAGAGCACAAATATCAGGATAAAATCGCTACTACGCAGGTGGAAGCCTCTTATCAGGAAAGAGAAGAACAAATTTCACACGGAACCTATTTATTTGAACAACAAATGCTAGAATTTATCAGAAAAGGGAACTCTGCAGGATTAAAAGAGCATTTGCTTTCATTTGTAAAATCAAATGACTTTACCGAAGGCACTGTAGGTGAGTCTCCACTTCGACAAGCAAAAAACCTATTCTTGGGTACTGTTGCTATGGTCGGAAAAAGCGGCGCAATCCCTGGCGGATTGGATATCGAACAGACCTATCATCTAATTGACGCATATTCCCGAGAGTGTGAACATCTGCAATCTGTGGAAGCAATCACCACTTTACAATACAATATGCTCATGGATTTTACTAATCGCGTCGCTCAAGTACAGATTCCAGATGGTGTTTCTCCTGAAATCTTTTCCTGCATTCAATATATCAACAAACATATCAATGAACCTATCACTGTACAGAATGTTGCAGATTGGCTGGGAATGAGTCGAGCTTACACCATAAAGAGATTCAAAGATGAATTGGGATTTAATATTGGTGAATACATTACTCATGCACGTATTCAAGAAGCCAAAAGTCTTCTAAAATATACGAATAAAAGTCTTAGTGAAATCAGCAATTACCTTTGTTATTCCAGTCAGTCCTATTTCCAAAATGTGTTCAAAAAAATTGTTGGATGCACGCCTATGGAATATAGAAAACGAACATAAAAAACCTATGCACACATTGTGCATAGGTTTCTAAGCTTTTCTCTATTCTGTTCCTAGCGATTGTCAAGGCTCTGCTATCACATCTAGTTTCATCTTTCCCGCCACGTCATGTACCAATCATGTACCAATTTCCGTAGTAATTACATAAAGATATATCGACTTTTATCGTTTTCAAAAATCCCTCTAGCCCTTGAAATATCAAGCTTTATCGGACTTTATGGAGATATAGAAATTTGTATCGAAATCATCAATTTATAACGATACCTAATTTCATTTCATTTATCTCCTTTTGCCATTTCATGCATATTATTACTCAGTCTAACTTATAGAATATAGCATGAAACACAAGATTTTTCAACTAAAAGACACTCTGTACCAATGAATTTTGTTTTAATTACATTCAAAAACATACTCATATTCGT
>JAZRAX010000009.1:0-1919 GCA_045634745.1 Acetatifactor sp.
CTAGCTGTAGTTTTCTTCAATTTGTCAATATAGTCCACTAACGAAATCTGCATCTTCCTAAAGGAATCATGCAAAGTTTTCATTTCATCTTTACTTTTGATGACAGGCAAACCTACATTAAAATTACCTTTTGCAATTTCATTAGCCGAACCAGCAAAACGCACCATAGGATCTGTCAATCGACGGATGGTGAGATAACAAAAACCTGTGAGAAACAACAATCCCAATATCAATATAGCCAAAACCCGGTTGCGTAATGAGTCCACCCCAGCAAATACATCATCATGCCGGCAAATAACACTCACACTCCATCCAGTGGCTTTTACAGGAGCAAAAAACAAATAATAATTTTTGCCATCACGTCCGAATTTAGTCATTCCCCTTTCCCCATTAATCATTTGATGGCCTATTTCCATCATATTCTTATCACCTTCCGCTAATGGTTCAGCAAAGAAACTCTCATTTAATATAGCCTCCTTGCGATCGCTTACCAAGAATGCACCTCCACGGCCTATCATATAATTATAGGAATTGGCATAAGGCTTGATATTATTTACTTTGTCCGCAAACCACTCCAATGAAATATCTGCCGTAAACACAGCATACATATTACCATCATCATCATAGAGAGGCAACGAATAAGTGGTCATCACCATATCTGCTCCACCTTCATCAAAATATGGTTCACTCCAATAAGGCTTTCCCAACAACTTCGGTACCAAATACCAGTCCATGTAGTGGTATTCATAATCTTCTGTACCCAATTGCTTGCTACGAATACCTTCTTCCGTACGATAAGAATAAGGCGAATATAACACCCCTTTTTCAGGATAATAAGCAGGTTCAAAAGCAATGGCACTACCTACCACATACGGATTACTGCGGAGAACCTGCTGAGTAAGTGCATACATATAATCTGGATAGTCCAACTTGTCAGCTACTAACCACGACATATTTTTCACAGCTATCTCTACCTCTCCCAGCACTTTATCGATTTGTAAAATAGTATTATCCAATTTAACCTGTGCACGTTCTACAGCTTCTTCACTTACAGAACGACGTGCTTGCCCAAAATATATCCAGAAGGTTAACAAGAAAATTGTAGAAGTCACCAACAAGATATACAAACTTAGCCTAAGTGAGAAAGATTTCTTTATTATCCGTATGCAATGTTTCACGGCCTACCTCCTTTCAATTTTTCCAAAGTTATCGGTGCATGTATACGTCGATGTTCCATCAACAGTTCACTCAATTTTTCCACCGTCCGAGCATCCAGATTAAAACTAGGCTTATCCTTTCCCTTTTCACATTGCAAACGAAGGATTTCTTCCAACATCCATTTCTGATGCAATCTATTAGTATGTACCCTTTCTTTTTCTGCCCATCTCATAACAATATCCAATGCTTCTTCCTGGTGCTCATGTACCCATTCCCATCCTTTTCTGGATGCTTCTACAAAAGCATTTACCTTTTCGGTATTCTTCTGATAGAAATCCGCTGTAACATACACACCATCTTCCGGGAAATCATATTTCGTATCACTAAGACGGATATAGGGTTTATCCTCATGTCCTGAGACCTTAATTTGAAGGTATTCACTATAACTCATGGCAAGTGTAGCATCTACTGCCCCACTGATATAGAGATTCATACCTTGCAGAAAAGGAACCCATTTGATGTTCATTTCATTTTCCACATCCATCATATAAGCCAATTCAGCAGATCCCACTTTCCATACTCCAATTTTCTTACCTTTAAAATCATTCAATGTACGAAGACTATCCGAACGGCTCACCAACATCAGTCCATTTTGTTGTGAAGTTTGAAGAATATTGACCAAAGACATTCCACGATCTATTTCAATCATGGCTTGTACTAGTTGCTGAGTAATGATATCACTACTGCCTTCCCAAAGGAGA
>JAZRAX010000010.1:0-18532 GCA_045634745.1 Acetatifactor sp.
AAATCGATGAAAATGAGCAGATTATCATGACCGGTAGCGTGGCTGATGTAGGCATGATGATGTTAACAGATACATTTTTTGAATAGAAAGAGGAACTGTATGAAGAAAATTTTAGAGTTAATAACAGAAGAAGTATCCAAGGCATTTGAGGCTTGTGGTTACGATAAAGAATACGGTAAGGTAAGCATTTCGAACCGTCCGGATTTATGCGAGTACCAGTGTAATGGTGCTATGGCAGGTGCCAAGCAGTATAAGAAGGCACCGATTATGATTGCTAACGAAGTGGCAGAGAAGTTGGCTGACAGTAAGGTGTTTTCGGAAGTAAATGCAGTAGCACCGGGCTTTTTAAATTTAAAGATTAAAGAAGAGTTTTTGAAGGATTATCTGGAAGGTATGGCTACCGGTGAGAAGTTTGGTCTGGATATGCCTGAGAATCCCAAGAAGATTATTGTGGATTACGGCGGACCTAATATTGCTAAGGCACTGCACGTAGGACATTTGCGTCCGGCTATTATCGGTGAGGCAGTGAAAAGAATTGCACGCTATGTAGGTCAGGATGTGATTGGTGATATCCATATGGGTGACTGGGGTATGCCGATGGGTCTGGTTATCTGCGAACTGCAGTTACGTTATCCGGAGCTTCCTTATTTTGACGAAAGCTATACCGGAGAATATCCGGAGGAAGCACCTTTTACTATTGCAGAGTTGGAAGAGATTTACCCTACCGCCAGCAGTAAGTCCAAGGAGGATCCTGAGTACAAGGCAAAAGCAATGGAGGATACTGCCAAGCTGCAGAATGGTGTAAGAGGTCATCGTGCTCTTTGGAACCATATTATGCGTGTGTCTATTGCAGACTTAAAGCGTAATTATGAGAACTTAAATGTAGATTTCGAGTTGTGGAAGGGCGAGTCTGATGCACATCCTTGGATCCCGGACATGGTAAAGGACATGAAGGAAGGCGGCTATGCTTATATCAGTGACGGAGCTTTGGTAGTGGATGTAAAGGAAGAGACTGATACCAAGGAAATTCCGCCTTGTATCGTTTTGAAATCTGATGGTGCAGCTCTTTACAATACCACCGATTTGGCAACGATAAAGATGCGTATGGCAGATTATGCACCGGATAAGATGATTTATGTAACAGATAAGCGTCAGGACTTGTATTTTGAGCAGGTATTCCGTTGTGCCAAGAAAACCAAGTTGGTGAAGCCGGAAACGGAACTGTTCCACATCGGCTTCGGTACCATGAATGGCAAGGACGGTAAGCCTTATAAGACCCGTCAGGGCGGCGTGCCTCGTTTGGAGAATTTAATCGGTGAAATTAACGAAGAAATGCTTCGTAAGATTAAAGAGAATGCAGCGACCAAGGGATATGAGGTAGATGAAGCAGAAGCAGAAAAGACTGCAAAAATCGTAGGTTTGGCAGCGATTAAGTATGGTGATTTGTCCAATCAGCCTGCCAAGGATTATGTGTTTGATGTAGATCGTTTTACCTCCTTTGAAGGAGACACCGGTCCGTATGTACTCTATACTATGGTTCGTATTAAGTCTATTTTGAACAAGTATAAGGAGCAGGGCGGAGACGTGGCAACGGCTAAGTTACAGACCGTGCAGAATGCATCTGAGAAGGCTTTGGCTATGGAATTGGTAAAATTCAACGCTACCATGACTGCTGCTTACGAGGAAAGTGCACCCAACAAGGTATGTGCTTATATTTACGATTTGGCAAATGCATTCAACCACTTCTACCATGAGACCAAGATTCTCAGTGAAGAGGACAGTGCTAAGAAGGCCGGATGGATTGCACTTTTATCACTTGCATTGGCTGTGCTGGAGGCTTGTATTGAGGTATTGGGCTTCGAGGCACCGGATAGAATGTAGGTTAGAAGGCACAATAAATGTGTGAAAAGTATATAAAATTGAAAAAACTTGGAAAAATTTAAAAAAGCTGTTGACAAAATGCAACCGACAATGTATACTAACAAAGTCGGTTGTGCAAACAGCTTAGACAAGGGGTCTTAGCTCAGCTGGGAGAGCATCTGCCTTACAAGCAGAGGGTCATAGGTTCGAGCCCTATAGGCCCCACTCCAAGATAGCTTGGACCAATTAAATACGTATGGCGAGATAGCTCAGTTGGCTAGAGCATACGGTTCATACCCGTAGTGTCGAGGGTTCGAATCCCCCTCTCGCTACTCTTCAAAATGTGTGGAAACCTTATAAAATCAAGGTTTCCACTATTTTTTTGTTTTAAAATCTTTAGTTACATTTAGTTACACTTTTTGGTTACGCAACTTTGGAATAAGTTTCAAACATTTGAGTTACACATTCCAATTTAATCTTTTGTGTCAAAACATCATAGTTATAATGTTTTTCGTTGGTTTCTTCCAAATGTCCAAGGAGATTTGCAACACTTGCGATTGGAAGAATAGTTCTAAGATGTGAAGAAATGGTTCTTCTAATTGCGTGAATACTTTTAACTTCGATATTTGCATCTATACATCGTCTAGTCATAGCACAAGTGATAGAATGGCTATTAACTCGACCCTCTTTATTAGCAAATACAAATTCGCTTGAGATACCATATTTTTTATGTACTTCTCTAATTCGTTCAAAAAGATTTTTCATTGCTTTAGTCATAGGAAATTCTCTATGCTTACGATTTTTAGGTTCTCCAACATAGTATTCGCAAGGCTTGTCATCAAAATCAAGTCGATGTTCACTATAATCAATTTTAAGAACATCATCTTGTACGCACTCCCATTTTAAAGAGGCTAATTCTCCAACTCTCATTCCACACATTGTTGCAAGTTCAATTGCATAATTTTGGATATATAACTCATCCTCATTTTGCTTTTTATGTAGAGTGGCAATAAGTTTTGTCATATCCTCATTGCTAAGTATTCTTTCGCTATCCTTTTTTACAATAACTTTGCAAAAACCTTTGATGGATGATAACTCAACAAAGGAACAAGGATTTGATGTAAGAAGTTCTTTCTTACAAGCATACATCATAGCCCCTCGAAGATACCCCATAATATTGGTTAAACATCTTTTGGTTAAGTTGTGAGTGGTTACCATTGATTTCAAAAAAGTTTCGATATCAATAGGTGTTATGCAAGTAATAAGTTTTTGGTCGAAAGAAGTACCTTTGATATATCGTTCATAATCTCTTTGATATCTTCTATGAGTAGATTGTGACAATTGTCCTTCATTCAAACCAACTTGTCCTTGTTTGTAGTCCAACCATTCTTGGTATAAATCGCCAAAGGTCATTTTGTTTTTTTGACTTTCCAAAGAGTTTTCCTTTTGGTATTCAATAAAAGCCTCTTTTATTTTTTCTTCACTTGACTTGGCAACGAGTGTACCATCGTCTTTCTTAAATTTCCAACGTTTGTCTTTTCCTTCTCCTTTCCAAACTTTGCGTTCTTCTTTTGCGTTAGTATATAGTTGTTCTAATTTCATACGTGTCATGGTGTCCACCATATCTCGTATCTCGTTCAAATCAATCATGTCATTACTAAGTACTTGTGTCAATAAATCTTTATTTATATTCAATGAGCGTTACCTCCTTACAAGAAAGGTGGGATTATGTAAGCAATGCTTTGTCCCACTTGGTTAATGAGTAAGGGATAACAATGGCCAAAGTTATCTCATGGTATTGTTATACAAAATTTATTGTGCATTTTCACTATTTTGGAGATAACTTTTAAAACCTTGTGAAAGGTGCTTAAAATCAAGGTTTATAGTAATATGTACATATTTTTATAGAGCCTTAGATGTCGCAATTTTTGTTTAAAATGCACAAAAGAAAATATGCATAACAAAAGAAAAATACTTAGGGGTGGTCTTAAAAATATGCACGAATGAATAAAAACCCCTAGGACATCATACAAGAAAACGCCTAGGGGTCTAAAAACTTCCTCCACTTTGTATTTGAAAAAAATCTATATATAAATATGATATGCCCCCTAAGGGGCAATCATAAAAAGTAAATGTTTTAGGAGTATCTACTCAAATAATTGGTATAGACAACATCAATGCGATTGTGTCCAAGGTTTTGAGACACCATTCCCAAGATTTCGCTATCGTACCCTTTTGTAGTTGCATTTCTCTTGGAAGTGGCTTGGCTCAATTTATTTTGATTTATGAAAGTATCTTTGTACCCACGAAAATAGTCCTCTCCATTTTGTTTGGCACTCAATAAGGAATGATAGAGAGCGTGAGCATATTCCCCCCTATACCAATGAGTGTTTAAATTTTTGTCTACTTTATTCCAAAATGGATTGTTCCCTTTAGTCTTAAGATGATTGTCAACAAAAGAGGTTATTTCTTTTTGACATTCGTTTCTCACATAACAATTTCTTGCCTTGCCCCCTTTTTCGACTACACGAAAACCAATAACTACATTTTCATCGTTTCTTATCGCTTGGCTTGGTGTTAAGGTTGTAAGACTTTGTCTCCTTATTCCACAAGAACTAATGAAAAAGGTTTGGTCTTTGTTCTTTGCATAGGTTGAGTGTCTATAATTTTTCCCAAAGCCCCTATTGTTTTTGATATTGGCATTGTGTCTTGGTGTAAGGCAAGCATCTTTTTTGGAAATGCTCGTACCAAAGATTTTGTTAAGAGAGGATAAATCGTGGGAAGTAGTCCAAGAGGAACACCCCTTGGATTGTCGCTCTTGCAAATACTCTATGATATGGGAAGTACCAACATCATCAATGGAACGAAAATTATACCCCTTATCCTTTTGCCAAGAGTGAAATTGTGTTGCCACCTTTTTATAATCGCTCATTGTCTTTTTGCTATAAATCCCATCGACCTTGCCACCATTCCCTTTGCGATAACTTTCTTGCTTAGCAAGATACTTGGATTGTCCAAAACAATTTTTACTATTGAGGGAGCGAAACATTTGCTCCTTAAAAGAAATATTTCTACCCATCACAATAGTCCCATCTTTTGATAATGAAAGAGTAGTAATTCAAAACTTTCCAATTTAATTTCTTCTTGTTTGAGTTTATATAGAAGTTGAGCTCTTAAATCTTCATTGGTACAAGTGGCTAATTGCTTTTTATAATTCTTGATGCGAGATGTACTTGTATTTATATGTTGTTTAATAGTTTGTATATCTATAAAAATCACTTCCTTTTGTATATTTGGTTTAGTCTACATCATTGTAGATTTCTACACCATCTTTATGGAAAGTATGGCTAAACCATTGTGCGTTGCTTGGGGAATAACCCAAACGAGACTTCGCTCGTTTTTCGTTTATTCCCCTTATTTTTACGCAAATAAAAAATATTATGTTCCTCCTCCTTTTCTTTATGCCTATTGGGTATAGGTCTTTTTTCTTGTATCTTATATATTATAAAAATTGATATTTGTTTATAACCAATCAAGAACACAACACAAAACACATTGAGGTCGTAAAGGTAATACTAGCTTTACGACCTCAATATGTATCGCTAGTGTTTGAAAGGATGTAATTTCTTTTTATATTCATCCATTGTGATTGTTTCAATAGTTATAGTTCCATCACTTTCCTTTTTGTAATGTGCAATATCTTTGATACGATTTGCAAAGGCATCCCAACTCTTTGGTTCGCTTGTGCGAATAGTTGGAAATTGGCTTTCGAAAGGAATATTGGAAACAATATACACTTTTGTATAACAAGCCACTTTGTCGTGATATCTAGATGGAAGTGACAAAGGATATACATCAAGATACTTGAGCATATTCTTGAGTGGTAAATCACTTCTAAATTCTTCAAAGACAATTACATCTTGTCCCTCATACCCATCGAAAGGGTGCAAGTAGTTATCTATGGAATACACATTTTCGTCTCCATAGGTATCTCGAATGGTACGAGATTTTCCACTTCGACTATCGCCCCATACATAATGGACTTCTAAATCAAGGCGTCTTTTGGTTTTGAATTCTTTTTCCCTTTGCAAATTTCTCAATTCCCTAACCCTATTTAGATGGAGCATATAAGAGGGATTTGCATTGATGATTTCCCAATCGTCTTTTCCCTCAACAACCATAGAGAGAAGTGTATCAAAATACTTTTGCGTAGATTTTCCTTGTGGTATTGTTCCAAATTCTTCTTGGGTTCCCTCTATCTTGGTATGATTTTTAGGGTCGTTTTCCCATTTCCCCAATTTGAATATATAGTTTCGATTTTCAAAAGGTGTGGCTTTGGCGATTTCAATGTGTGCCATAGGAAAATATTTTTTGATAGTAGAAATTTGCACTTCGTTTTGAAATTGAATAAAAATGTGTGTATGATATGTTTGTGTTTCTAATCCAATCTCATCACTCATACACCAATAAATTACTTGAGCGATTTTGCGAATAATGCTTTTGATGTTATCGTGGTTCATATTGTGGTCTTTTGGGTTGTTAATTACAAGTTGATACTTTCTACTTTTTAATTTCATAAATAAAAAACTCCTTTCTTTACACACGAAGAAAAGAGTTCGTCAATAATCTATAATAAAGTATCTTTCGATTGTATATAATCTAGTATCAAGTGATGAAAGAAGTTCCCAAGTTTCTTTTCTTCAATGTGGCGATTGGTTTCCAATCGCTTTTTTTATTGATATTGGAGTTATATAAAATCTAAAAGCAAATTACAACATATAAAGTGTTCGACACCCAATTTTTTTGTTCATCACATTTGATTGACACTCTCATTATAATGCCGGTGACATTATAATGAGAGTTGCTGCTTAATTCTAGCAAAAAAATATTTTGGTAAAATCTTAATGGTTTGTATTCGATACCATTTATCTAATTGTTTGTACATTTCATATTTACTCATAATTACTCCACCCCCTTTTATATATTTTAGATTATATAAAGCAATAACATAACCATTTTATTGACAAACATATGTTCGCTATGGTAATATAGGTAATAAAGAAAGGAGATGTTGTTGCTATGATAGAAAGATACGATGTAAGTGAAGATTGGGCACATAGTGGCTTGATTAAAGTTGGAAATTTTGTTTACCTAGGATATTGTGTAGGAAACATAGGTGGCACGATTGAGGAACAAATCAATGGAGCATTTGACCATATGGAAAGGCGTCTAAAACTTGTAGGATTAACTCTTGAAAATGTAATTCAAATGGATTGTCTTTTTAGAGATGTTTGGAATATCCCAACAATGGAAAAGGTAATTAGAGAAAGATTTAATGGAAAATATCCCGTTAGAAAATCAATCCAAACCAATTTTGCTCATCAAGGTGGCGAGAATGGGTTATTGTTCCAAGTTGATGGGATTGCATATGTTGAAGAATAATGGAGAAATAAATAAAGGTGTTTGTTATGAAAACAAACACCTTTATAATGTGTAATATGTCTAGTTACACTTTGGTTACATTTGTAATTAACGAGATACGAAATGCCCTTTCTATCAATGTTTTTGAGCGGGAGACCTCGTTCGAATCCCCCTCTCGCTATTATCTTAAAAGATGCGGAAACCTTGAATTTACAAGGCTTCCGCTATTTTTGATTTCCACTAATTTGGAAAAGTTAACTTACTTTTGTTTACACTTGATAATTCAATAAAAACTTTACACCTTAGTTTATAGGTTGCTGATAATTATTTAATGTTTAAAGTCTCTGATATAACATTTTTAAATTCTTCAATTTTCTGAAAAGTTTCTTCGACATTGTTATTTTTTAGTAGGCGTTCGAGTTCTTTGTAATTAGAAAGTTGACTTAATAATAGATATTTGAATTCTAGTTGATTCATTTCTTCACTCACTTTCAAACACTCCTTTCATGTAAAGTATTTATGTAAATATTATACAAAAAAGGGCGAAAGGTGTAAAGTCTTTATTCAATGATCAAAAGTTAAACAGGAAAAAGGAATTAGGGAATATATTGAATTGCATATGAAAGGTGGATATGCTTATCGAATATTTCTTGACATTTATTATATTCATAAAAATAAAAATGTCAATATTAAAATTAAACCATAAGTTAATTACAAACAAACCATAAATATGTTATTATGGTAATGATGTTGGCAGTAATGAATGGGGTAAGTGTGTGGTAAAGGAGAACAGTGATAGTGGAAGCGTTTCAGCATGTATTTGTAGAGAAGGCAGACTATAAACCGGAAAGTAAAGGAAGGTATCGTATTTATCATAATTGTGGTTATGGCGGTGGAGTTTGGCGGCTGGAGCTGATCAGTTATACAGATGGAGAAGATAAGGATGTGTTGTTCATTGATGAGATGGACATGGAAGTTTTTTACCCTATTTTGAGAAGACATATTCCCGGTTTGCATTGCAATGAATATTGGAATCCTATAAAGCCACAGACCTATCGTAAAATTTGTGAAGAGATTTTAGGTTTAGTAGAGGAATTGGAGAACAGTGGGGTGTCGGAACAACAGCCGTTGATTGATTTTTGTAAGGCGTTGCTTTGGTATTATGACGAGTATAAGGAGTTTCGGTATGACATTCAGGAACGGATTCTGAATTTGTCAGGCTGGTAAATGGACAGTATTTTGTGTAAAAATGTTGCATCAATACATAAGGAATGCTAAAATATTATATAGGTACCGAGAAGAAAAGCGGAAGGAAAATACATAATAATGAGTATAATTTTACAGATAATTGCAGTAGCGATTTGTGTGGGTATGATGATCTTGCTGTTTAAGAAAATGAAGCAAAAGGCAATTTCAGAAGAACAGGCACTGTATTGGCTGTTAGGAATAATGGGATTGTTGGTTTTGTCCTGTTTCCCGAAAATATTGATGTGGGCTGCAGGTATACTTGGAATTGAATGGGCACCGGCTACTTTGATATTCTTTATGTTGCTGGTTATTATCTATATTATATTTCATCATACCATTGCAATTAGTCGCATGGATGCAGAGATTAAGGAACTTGCAATGCAGGTGACCTTATTGCGAGAAGAAAAAGATAAATTAGAAGAAGCATTAAAAAGAGAGAGAGACGAATAGCCTCTCTCTTTCACTTATGTAGTAGATGTTTCAGTTTTTTTGGATTTTTTGTATCGAGCATATGCGTTCCAGGTACTTAAAGACATGAGTACCATGTATTTGCCTACCTTGATAATGCCGGTATGCATAGATACTCCGGCGGTACGTTTATGCATAATGGCCGGAAATTCAGTAATTTTAAAACCTAAAAGTAACATTTGAATAATCATATTCATATCAGGATATTTTAAATCAAAGTTGCCGTATTGGGCATAAAAGTTAAATGCCTTTTTATTGAGTCCCTGCAAACCACTGGTAGGATCTGTCAGTGCAACGCCGGTATTGTTCCGGATAATTCTTCGGAAGAAGTTGATAGCTAACATTTTTAAACGTGACATATAAAATGTCTCACTACCCTCTAAGAAGCGCGACCCGATTACAATGTCAGGAAATTTTTGGTCTGTTTCGGCAAAACACCCCATTTCTTCCATCATACGCTCAATATTTTTCACATCATGCTGACCATCTGCATCAATTTGAAAAAGGTATTCATAACCATTTTTTGAAGCATATTTATAGGCAGTCTGAAGGGCAGCACCGTATCCCATATTAAATATCTGGGACAAGACCGGAACGCCTTTTGCTTTTGCTATTTCTGCAGTTCTGTCTTTTGAACCGTCATTAATAACAAGAATGTCGTACATACTTGCTTTTTCATAGGCGATTAATTTGTCTAATAAACTTCCGATATTCTCTTCTTCGTTATAGGCAGGTAAAATAACTAATATTTTCTTCATGTAAACCCCTCCCTATTATTTATCGACAGTAGATAATACATTCTTTAGTCGTTCTTTTATTATAGCACAAATTGTGTTAAAAGAAAAGGGATGGAGTGGGTTTAACTACCGGTGATGCAGATGGGGAGACTGTTTTGGGAGGAATGTATGCCGTAGGACTTGTAAAAAATGGTTCTTAGGTGTATAATATAAATGAATTTTTTATGCGGAGGAGAAAAACATGGGATTTTGTGAAAATTGTGGTAAGGAACTTGCAGATGGCGAACAGTGTACATGTACAGCAGAAGAAGCTGTGGCACAGGAACCTGTTGTAGAGGAAGCAAAGGTAGAAGAGATTGTAGCGGAGGAAAAGCCTGTAGTAGAGGAAGTACCTGCGGTAGCAGAGGCACCTGCAGCAGAAGAGGCAGCAAAGGAACCGAAGCCTGCTATGGATAAGAAGAAAATGGTTATTCTTGGTGCAGCAGCGGCAGCAGTAGTTGTGTTGCTTTTGTTAGTAGCATTATTTGCCGGCGGTTCTAAGGGATATATGGGACCTGTTGAAGACTTTATGGCACAGATTAACAAGCAGAATACAGAGCCTGTTGAAGTTTACAGTGCTTTATTGCCTGATTTCGGCGCATCTTTATATGCACAGAGTCATAATAAGTACAAGGTTTCTGAAGAGTATATGGATTACTATGAAGATAGTGTTGAATATTTAGAAGACCATTATGATGACTGTAATGATGAGTATGATAAGTGGAAGCTGAGCTTTGAAACAAAGAAAGCGACTAAGATGGATGAGGATGATTTGGAAGATATCCAGGATTATCTTGATGATTATTATGATGATTATTTGGAAGATGAAGCAGATTATTTTGAAGAGACTTTGGATGACGATGGTGATATCGAAGATGCTGCAGATGAATTAGATATTTCAGAGAGTCAGGTAAAGGCTATTTTGAAAGCAAACTTGAAGTATGTGAAAGCATATGAAGAACTGAAGGTAACTGCAGGTTACGAGGTAAAGGGCAGATTCCTTGTAAAGGCCGGTAAGGATGAGTTTAAAACAGAAACCGTTGAGTTTAGAGTAGTAAAAATCAATGGCGATTGGACCTATTGGGGAATTACCAGTGGTAGTTTAGATTTTGATGATGATGAAGAGGATTGCTTCAGCTTTATCTCTAATTTCCTTAGCTCTAAGAGATTGTACAAGAGCTTTTAATGAATTAATGTAATCAGAAAACCTGGAATGTAACCACAAGTTAGTTCTGGGTTTTTTGTGACTTTGAAGTTGAGAGCAGGGTGACTATATGAACAGAGAAAGAGATTCCATAACTTCTTTACTTACGTTGACATATACGCGTGAAGATATTAATGAATATGCGGAAAATACAGATGTTTATGGCACATTTATGCTGATTGAAGTGGATAATTTTAAGCAGCTGAATGATATGTATGGTTATTCGTTCGGTGACCAGATGATTGCTACAATTGCGGAGGTACTTACCGGCACATTTCGTAACTCCGATATTATTGGACGTATCAGCAGTAATCGTTTTGTAGTTTTTATGAAGGGTAAGGCAAGTCAGGATTTAATCTATCAGAAGGCGAATGAGGTTTGTCGTGAAGTTCAGAAAATTTATAGCGAAGAAGCTGAACAACGTGCAAGTATCAGTGTAGGTGTAGCATGCTTTCCTAATCATGGTGCAGATTATAGTGAATTAATAGGAAATGCAGAAACTGCATTAGAATGGGCACAGGAAAGTGGTAAAAATTTGTGTCGAATCTACGAAACCGATATGATAGAAAGCAGTTTGGAGTACTTAAATGATGGAGTAAGTGTATCCGGTGTTAAGAAGGATTATGAGGAATTTTATAATGAAATATCCAAAATGACCTTCCGGCTGATGGAAGACACTACAGATGCGGACAGCTCTATTCACCTGCTTATGCAACGGATTATGGATTATTTTGGCTTCGCAGTAATAGCAACCTTGTTAGTGGTGCCGGATAAACCGCGTACTTTAAAAAATGTTTATACAGTGGTAGCTGAGGGTATTTTTAATAACAAAGACCATGAAACTCAATATACCCAGGAACGTTGGAATTATATAAAAAAGGTTATGGAACGCGGACGTTATATGTTCTGTAGTAATACAGAGAATCCGGAGTGTGAAAATATTTTCCCGGATTATGGTACTACAGAGATTGTGTCCGGACTTCGTCTGCCTATGGGCAATAAGTCATACCTTTCCGGTATTACGGATTTTGTATATGTAGGTAAGGAACATCGTTGGGAAGAACGGGAGATTCGTCTTTTGGAGTCCTTTACCAGAATTCTTTCTGTGTATATCAGTCGTATTCATACCTTTGATGAGTCGGCATATTTGGCTAAGCTGATGAAGGAGAGAGATTCCCTTACCGGTTTGTATAGTTATGAAATGTTCCTGACCAAGATGAAGGAGATTATTTCTAAGCAGACGCAGTGGTGTGATATTGTTTATACCTATTCTGATTTTAAGAATTTTAAGTACATAAATGATACGTATGGTTACAATGTAGGTAATTTGTTATTACGAAAGATGGGTGAAATGTTATTAAATACGGGAGATGAAGATTTCCTGTGCGCAGCCAGACTTCATAGTGATAACATTATTGTGGCACGAAAAAATACAGCAGGTGTTTCTCCGGACAGATATGCAATATTGATGGACAAGTATAATGAATATATTACCAAGGAATTGAAAAACTATGTACATGACAATATGATAAGTATCCGTTCCGGCATTTATGTAGCTACGAAGGAAACTGTTACTGTGGAGGAATCAGTTACCAATGCAGGTTATGCATGCAAGAAGAGTAAGGATGCCAGCACTAATAAGTGCATGCTGTTTACAGAAGACTTGATGGATGAGTACAAAAAGCAGCTTCGTTATATTAGTGAATTGGAACATGCCATGAATAGCGGTCAAATACAGGTATATATTCAGCCCAAGACCTTGTCGGACGGCGTACGTGTGGTAGGAGGCGAAGCATTGGTACGCTGGATCAAACCTGATAATACAATGGTATTTCCCGGAGATTTTATTCCTATATTTGAGAAAAGCGGGGATATTGTTACACTGGATTATTTTGTATATCGTGAAATATTTAAATATCAAAGAGCGCGATTGGATAAGCAGTTGTCGGTGGTGCCCATTTCAGTAAATGTATCTAAGATTCATTTGAAGAATGATAATTTGCAAGCCTATTTGGAGACTCTTTTTGAAGAATATGATATACCGGTAGACTTGATTGAATTAGAGTTAACTGAAAATGTTTATATTGAAAACATCGATGATGCCCTTCTTTTGCTGAATTGGTGTAAGGAAAAGAATATTAAGATTGCCATGGATGATTTCGGTTCCGGTTATTCGTCTTTGAATATGTTGGATCAGGTACCGATTGATATTATGAAGATTGACCGTATTTTCCTGAAGAACACACAGTTGCAGAAAAATGAACGTATTATCTTGGAGCATGTAGTAAGCATGGCGGATAAATTAGACATTACCACGGTGTGTGAGGGTGTGGAAAGTAAGGAACAGTTGGAATTTTTGGCTGATATCGGTTGTGATGTGATACAGGGATACTATATTGGTAAACCGATGCCGATGGAAGCTTTTGACAGATTTTTGGAAACACATTGCTGTATAGAGTGATGCGAAGCAGAAAGGATTTTATATGAGAGTTGGAATGGGTTATGATGTGCATCGCCTGACAGAGGGACGAGACATGATTATTGGCGGTGTAAAGATTCCCTATGAGAAAGGGCTTTTGGGACACTCCGACGCAGATGTATTGTTACATGCGATTTCGGATGCGTTGCTTGGAGCTGCGGCGTTGGGAGATATTGGAAAGCATTTCCCGGACACGGATCCGGCATACAAGGGAATTTCTTCCTTGTTGTTGCTGGAAAAGGTAGGCGCACTGATTGAAGAAAAAGGCTTTTTGATTGAAAATATTGATGCTACCATTATTGCACAGGCACCGAAGATGCGCCCCCATATTGATGCTATGCGGGAGAATATTGCCGGTGCATTAGGAATTGCTGTGGAGCAGGTAAATGTAAAGGCGACCACGGAGGAGGGATTAGGCTTTACCGGTAGTGGAGAAGGAATTTCTTCCCAAGCTATTTGTTTGCTTACCAGTCCCTTTAATTTGGTGGCAGAGGATGTGCAGGCGTCTAAGTGTGCAGGATGTGTGGGATGTAGCAGGATGTAGTAGCAAGTCATGCAACCTCAAAAAGCATGGGCTTTTTGAGGTCACGGGCAGTCGCCCTATACAAGTAAAACAAAAAGCATTTGCATGTGAGCAAGCTCTCAGCAGATGCTTTTTGTTTACTTGTGCATGACTTTGAGCTGTCGTGCAAATTTTAGTTGACAAAACGGATAGTTTTGCATATCCTAATTAGTAGATAAGGAAAAGGCAGAGAACGAAAAGAGTATTCCTTGGGAAGTCCCAGAGAGGGAGTGTCATCGACTGGAAGCAGTCCCGGCGGAAAGAGGAAGAAGTGCATTCGGGAGCCGGTTTGGGGAAAACACACTATTGTGTGGGAAGAATGTAGCGCATTCTTCGGACAACTGCTTGCAGTTGTTTAGTATCCAAATCCGTAAGCGTGCGTTAAACGTTTGAGGGAAAGACACTTGGTGTCTTTAAAAAGAGTGGAACCGCGGATAAATTCGTCTCTTAGGGAGGAGTTTATCCGTTTTATTTTTGAAAGGAGGAGTCCCGTGGGTTTTATTAGTAACATAAAAGAAGAAATTAAAATTGTACGGGAGCGAGATCCTGCAATTCATTCCTGGATGGAGGTTTTTTTGTATCCTAGTTTTAAGGTAATGCTACACTACAGACTGGCACATAAGCTGTATTTGAAGGGGCATTATTTCTGGGCAAGATACATTTCCCAAAGGGCAGTCAGAAAGACTGGGATTGAGATACATCCCGGAGCACAGATTGGCAAAGGTTTTTTCATTGACCATGGAAATGGTGTTATTATTGGCGAAACTACAGTAATAGGTGATAATGTTACTTTGTATCAGGGGGTAACCTTAGGCGGTACCGGTAAGGAGCAGGGCAAACGTCATCCCACCATCGGTAATAATGTAATGATTAGTGCAGGTGCTAAGGTCTTGGGCTCCTTTACGATAGGAGATAATTCGAAAATCGGAGCCGGAAGTGTAGTGCTTCATGAGGTTCCACCGGGCTCTACGGTAGTTGGTGTGCCGGGACGAGTGGTAAAGCGTATGAATACAGCGCTTCCTCAGGAAACCATGAATCAGACAGACTTGCCGGACCCGGTAAAAGAGGATATTGCAGCACTTATGCGGGCCAATGCAGATTTGACCAGTCGTTTGCTTGATTTGGAAGAAGAAATAGAGAAGATAAAGAAGGAGAAGGATGATGAAGCTATTTAATACTTTAACCAGAAATGTAGAGGAATTTGTACCAAATGTGGAAGGTAAGGTAAATATGTATACCTGCGGACCTACCGTATACCATTTTGCACATATTGGTAATTTGAGAAGCTATATTATGGAGGACGTTTTAGAGAAAACCTTACGTTATGCAGGCTATGATGTAAAGCGCGTTATGAATATTACGGATGTAGGACATCTTTCTTCAGATGCGGATACCGGCGAGGATAAGATGCTTAAGGGTGCAAAGCGTGAGAATAAGACGGTTATGGATATTGCAAAGTTTTATACAGATGCGTTCTTTGCAGATTGTGCTAAGTTAAATATTAAGACACCTGATGTTGTAGAACCTGCAACCAATTGTATTGACAACTTTATCGAGATGATTGAAGTACTTTTGAAAAAAGGTTATGCATATCAGGCAGGAGAAAATATTTATTTTGATACCTCTAAGTTAGATTCTTATTATGTATTTGGTAACCAGAATGAGGAGGAGCTGATGGTTGGTGTGCGTGAAGATGTAACCGAGGATACCAACAAAAAGAATAAGAATGACTTTGTACTGTGGTTTACCAAATCTAAGTTTGAAGATCAGGCACTTAAGTGGGACAGTCCTTGGGGCGTAGGTTATCCCGGCTGGCATATTGAATGTTCTTGCATCAGTATGAAGCATTTGGGTGAATATATGGATATTCACTGTGGTGGTATTGATAATATGTTCCCTCATCATACTAACGAAATTGCACAGAGTGAGGCATACTTGGGACATAAGTGGTGTAATTACTGGTTCCATGTGCATCATTTAAATGACCAGTCCGGTAAGATGAGTAAGTCCAAGGGCGAGTTTTTAACAGTTTCTTTGATAGAGAGCAAGGGATATGAACCTTTGGCATACAGATTATTCTGTTTGCAGTCTCATTACAGAAAACCGTTGGTATTCTCTTATGAGGCATTGGACCAGGCAACCGGTACTTATAAAAAGTTAAAGAGCCGTATTGCAAATTTGAGCAAGGATGGTGCGGTAGATGAAGCTGCGGTAGCAGAATACAAAGAAAAGTTTGTGGAAGCGGTAGGTAATGATATTAATACTTCCATGGGTATTACTTTGTTATATGATGTATTGAAAGCAGAGCTTACGGATGCTACCAAACGTGCCGTTATTGCAAGCTTTGACGAAGTGTTAAGCCTGGATTTGCTTAAGGAAGAAGTAGTAGCAGAGCCCGCAGTAGATGCAGAGTTGGAAGCTTATGTGCTTGCAAAGATTGAGGAACGTAAAGCTGCAAAGAAGGAAAAGAATTTTGCATTGGCAGATGCTATCAGAGCAGAATTGTTAGAGAAGGGCATTGAATTAAAGGATACCCGTGAAGGAGTAGAATGGAAGCTGGTTTAAGTTTTCTGGGGCAGATAAAAAAAGAATTTGAGTGTAAAGAGGTGGATGTGAGAGCGTATTCACCTCTGACACTTGCTTATGTAGGCGATGCAGTTTACGAAGTAGTAATTCGTACAGTGATTGCAGAACGCGCCAATCGTGCAGCAAACGAGCTTCATAAACGTGCAGTGAAGTATGTACAGGCAGGTGCGCAGGCGGCTATGATAACAGCTTTGCAAGAGATTTTGACAGAGGACGAGCTGGCAGTATTTAAACGAGGCCGTAATGCGAAATCCAACACTTCTGCAAAGAATGCCTCCATTACCGACTATCGTAAAGCCACTGGTTTTGAAGCACTGATTGGCTATTTGTATTTGATGGACCAGATGGACAGAGTGTTGTATTTGGTAAAGGAAGGTATTGCACGGGCAGGACTTAGTATATAAGCAAATGCGAAATGGTAAAGTTAGCAGTAGTTCATAAGAAAAGAGGAAAACCATGGGATATCAGGAATTGACCATAGAGGGCAGAAATGCCGTAATTGAGGCCTACCGTTCAGGAAAGCCCATTGATAAAATATTTATATTGGATGGGTGTCAGGATGGTCCTATTATGACCATAAAACGTGAAGCCAAGAAACATGATACTTTAATGAAATTTGTGACCAAGGAACGTTTGGACCAAATGTCAGAAACCGGCAAGCATCAGGGTGTAATTGCTTATGCGGCAGCTTATGAGTATGCTGAGGTGGAGGATATTTTACAGGCGGCTCGAGACAAAGGGGAGCCACCATTTATTTTCTTGTTGGATAATATAGAGGACCCCCATAATTTGGGAGCAATTATCCGTACTGCAAATCTGGCAGGTGCCCATGGGGTAATTATTCCTAAAAATCGCGCGGCAGGGTTGACCGCTACTGTGGCCCGTACTTCTGCGGGAGCATTGAATTATACTCCGGTAGCGAAAGTAACCAATTTGGCAAAGACCATTGAAGATTTGAAAAAGGAAGGATTGTGGTTTGTATGTGCAGACATGGGTGGAACCACGATGTATCAGTTGGATTTAAAGGGCCCCATTGGTTTAGTGATTGGCAATGAAGGAGAAGGCGTAGGACGTTTGGTAAAAGAAAAGTGCGATATGATAGCGTCTATTCCCATGAAGGGAGACATTGATTCCTTGAATGCATCTGTGGCAGCAGGTGTACTGGCTTATGAAATTGTGAGACAGCGTATGCTATAAGTCTGGGCACAAGTGGCAGGTTGAAAATTGGGGAACGGATAGCAGGGGAGTAAGGTAAAGTATGTATACAAACTACGAACATACGAGAGATGAAGAACTGATTGACCGTTTGCGCGAAGGTGAAAACAGCATCATGGATTATATTATGGACAAGTATAAGAACTTGGTGCG
Source organism: Acetatifactor sp. (assembly GCA_045634745.1). Lineage (GTDB taxonomy): Bacteria > Bacillota > Clostridia > Lachnospirales > Lachnospiraceae > Acetatifactor. Next base: position 17,973 of record JAZRAX010000010.1, read on the forward strand.
TAATAAAGCCAAATCCATGTATATTTTGGGGGCGGATACGGAAGATTTAATCCAAGAGGGCATGATTGGTTTGTTTAAAGCGGTCAGAGACTATGATTGTGGAAGAGATGCCAGCTTTTATACCTTTGCGGATTTGTGTATCAGCAGACAAATGTACACGGCAGTACAGGCAGCACAAAGAAAGAAACATTGGCCACTGAATTCTTATGTATCCCTAAGTGCAGAAAGTAAAGAGCAGGAGAGTGATACTACGTTACAGGAAGTGGTTTCGGGAGATCCCAATAATAATCCGGAGACCATGTTTTTGGATAAAGAGCGTGCAGAGTTTTTGGAAACGCAGATTGAGAAAGAATTAAGTGCCTTTGAAAAACAGGTGTTGGACTTATATATGACAGGTATGAGTTATTCTCAAATAGCCAAAGTTTTGGGAAGGGATGATAAGTCTACAGACAATGCGTTACAGCGTGTAAAAAGTAAAATTAAAAAGATATTGAAGCAGCAGGATAAAGTATAATTGTACTTTATCCTTTTTTAATATTTAAAACACGCATGTTTTATTG
>JAZRAX010000011.1:0-63602 GCA_045634745.1 Acetatifactor sp.
CCCATGCTTTTTCCAATGCATTTAGCAATATACACTTATCGCTATATGGAATCTTTTTTCCCATTCCCATCGAAAAATTGATAATACGGATTTTATATTTATCTTTTACAGCCAAAATATGTTCAACACCTTTTTGGGCTCTTTCAATGCTACCAACACCATTATGATCAAGAATTTTTACAGAATACAACAAAGCCCCCGGCGCCACGCCTTTATACTCTCCATTGGAAGCAGCACCGCTTCCGGCAATAATTCCACTAACATGCGTTCCGTGTCCATTATCATCATATAAAATATCTTTTCCGTTAACCAAATCAATCCCACCGATAATTCGATTGTCAAAATCCTCATGCGGAAATATCCCTGTATCAAAAACTGCAATTCCTACATTATTTCCCAAATAACCTTTTTGCCTGGCGTAATCCAACCCATATTTATTTTTGTCCATATTTCCATCCTTATAAACAAAATATAATTTCTACATTTTAATTGTTCTATAATTATATTTCATATCATATGATAGAAAAAAGCCGGGGTGCATATACATCCCGGCCAAAAATAGTTAATTTTTACATTGGAACAGCATCAGCCGGAACATCTTTTATACTAAAGCTGATTCTTCCCATCTTATCCTTACCTAAGCAAACACAAGTAACCTTATCACCTAATGTAAGAACATCTTCCACACGGTTAATTCTTTCTTTAGAAATTTTAGAAATGTGTACCATTCCTTCTTTTCCAGGTGCAAATTCTACAAACGCACCAAACTCTTTAATGCTGATAACTTTACCTTTGAAAATCTGGCCTTCTTCAAATTCTGTTGTGATAATGCGAATCATATCGATTGCTTTATCCATCATTGCTTTGTCTGTACCACAAACGCTAACTGCACCATCATCTGTGATGTCAATTTTAACACCTGTACGCTCGATGATTGTATTGATTGTCTTACCTCTCTGACCTACAACATCACCAATCTTCTCAGGATCAATCTGGATAGAAATAATCTTAGGAGCATACTGTCCAACCTCTGCACGAGGTGCTGAAATAGCAGGCTTCATACAAGTATCCATAATGAAAAGTCTGGCTTCGCGGCATCTAGCAATAGCGCCTTCTACGATTTCTCTGGTCAAACCATGAATCTTAATATCCATCTGGATAGCGGTAATACCGTCGGTAGTACCGGTTACCTTAAAGTCCATATCACCGAAGAAGTCTTCCAGACCCTGAATATCGGTCAACAATACGAAATCTTCATCTGCATCACCGGTTACAAGACCACAAGAAATACCTGCAACCATCTTCTTAATCGGAACACCTGCAGCCATAAGTGACATACATGATGAACAAGTAGATGCCATAGAGGTAGAACCGTTGGATTCGAAAGTCTCGGATACGGTACGGATTGCATAAGGGAATTCCTCTTCGCTGGGAAGTACAGGAATCAATGCTCTCTCAGCCAATGCACCATGACCGATTTCACGACGTCCCGGACCTCTGGAAACCTTGGTTTCACCTACAGAGTAGCTGGGGAAGTTGTAGTGATGCATGTATCTCTTTGCAACTTCGTTTTCATCCAAACCGTCGATTCTCTGCTGCTCTGATAAAGGAGCTAAAGTACATACGTTACAAATCTGAGTCTGTCCACGGGTAAACATAGCAGAGCCGTGTACACGAGGGATAATATCAACCTCTGCTGCAAGATGACGAATCTGGTCAAGCTTACGGCCATCCGGACGCTTGTGATCCTTTAAAATCATCTTACGTACAGTCTTCTTCTGATACTGATATACTGCTTCACCGAGAATTGCAAGCCATTCTTCGTTGTCTGCAAAAGCTTCTTCCATCTTTGCAGTTACTTCACGAATGTTTGCCTCACGAGTCTGCTTATCATCGGTAAATACTGCCACTTCCATCTCTTCCGGAGTAACAATCTTCTTCATTTCTTCGAACATTTCAGCCGGAATTGCACAGCTGGTGTATTCATGCTTCGGCTTACCAACCTCTGCAACAATCTTATCAATAAACTCAATAATGGTCTGGTTTACATCATGAGCAAGATAGATTGCTTCAATCATTTTTGCTTCAGGTACTTCATTTGCACCTGCTTCAATCATAATAACCTTTTCCTTGGTAGATGCAACGGTTAAGTTTAAATCACCATTCTTCCACTGCTCCTGACTAGGGTTAATAATGAATTCACCATCAATCAAACCAACCTGAGTCATAGCACAAGGACCATCGAAAGGAATATCTGAAATACAGGTTGCAATAGATGCACCTAACATAGCAACGATTTCCGGACGGCATGCCGGATCCACACTCATAACCATGTTGTTAAGAGTTACATCGTTACGATAATCCTTCGGGAATAACGGACGCATAGGTCTGTCAATTACACGGCTGGTAAGAATTGCATTCTCACTTGCCTTTCCTTCTCTCTTGTTAAAGCCTCCGGGAATCTTTCCTACAGCATACAATTTCTCTTCGTACTCTACGCTGAGCGGGAAGAAATCAATACCATCTCTGGGCTTCTCTGATGCTGTTGCGGTTGAAAGTACGGTAGTCTCACCATACTGCATAAATGCACAACCATTTGCCTGCTTGCCGACTCTGTTAATGTCTACACGTAAAGTACGGCCAGCCAGTTCCATTGTAAATGTGTTAAACATAGCTCCTCCTTCTTGTCGGTATTCCGACGTTTGTTATTTACAGATAGGGGCTACCGAAACTACTGAAACAAACAGGTACTCAGGCACCTATGCATTTCAGCGGTCTCGGGCAAAACACCCTATCCGTTTGGTTAAAATTACACAAAAAGACGGGGGAGGTCGAAAACTCGGACACTCCGCCGCCTTCAAGAGTCAATTATTTTCTGATACCTAACTTCTCGATTAATTCACGATACTTGTTAAGGTCAGTTCTCTTTAAGTAATCCAACAGACCACGTCTCTGACCAACCATCATGTACATACCACGACGTGAGTGATGATCCTTAGGATTGCTCTTTAAGTGATCGGTAAGCTCTGCGATTCTAGCAGTTAAAACTGCAATCTGTACTTCAGGTGAACCTGTGTCGCCTTCGCATCTGCCATACTCTTTAATAATTGCCTGCTTCTTCTCTTTAGAAATCATTTTTGTTTCCTCCTAATAATTTAATCTCACCTGACACTAAGACCGGGTCGGAGTGTCCCAAGACCGAGTGTCGGCTAAACTCATACTTTGACATGATAACATACTTTTTCTAAGTTGTAAACCATTTTTTTATTTATTGTACTTGTTGAATATAAACAGTTCACTCGCGCCATTCGCAAAGTCGCACCTGCGGTGCTTTCCCGCTACTTCGTAGCTAACTTTGCTCATAAGATGGCGCTCCCTTCGTCAGCTCATACCTGAAAAATCACATGCAAGCATGCATTTTTCAGGCCGTGGCTGACGTGTGAACTGTTTATGCTATGTCATCCATCTGAGCAGTATAGAGACGATAGTAATATCCCTTCTGCGCCATCAATTCTTCATGACTGCCACACTCTACAATACCACCCTGATCCACATACATAATCTTATCACAATTCTTAATAGTAGAAAGTCTGTGGGCAATAATAAAGGAAGTTCTACCCTGAAGCATTGCATTTAAACCTTGCTGTAATGCCCGCTCCGTTTGTACGTCAATACTGGAGGTAGCCTCATCCAATACCAAAATCGCCGGATCGGATAATAAGGTTCTGGCAAAGGAAATCAACTGCTTCTGTCCCTGAGAAAGTAAGGAACCTCTCTCCTTTACCTCTGTCTGATAACCATCCTGGAAACGATTAATAAACTCATCTGCACAAACTGTCTTACTTGCCTTTATAATTTCTTCGGTAGTAGCATCCAGTTTACCATAACGGATATTATCTTCAATAGTTCCCGAAAAGATAAAGCTATCCTGTAACATAATACCCATCTGAGAACGTAACGAATGCAACTTTACCTTGGAAATATCCTGACCATCGATTAATACACGTCCCTTTCCCACATTATAGAATCGAGAAATCAAGTTTACGATGGTACTCTTTCCTGCACCGGTAGGACCTACCAATGCCACACTTTCTCCAGCCTTTACCGTAAAGGAAACATCCTTTAATACATCCTTACCTTCTTCATAAGCAAAGGTAACATTTTCGAAAGTAACATCCCCTTTAATGGCCTGCATGTCTACCGCATCTTCTGCATCACATACCGTAACTGGTTCATCAAGTGTTTCGAAAATACGCTCCAAGTAAGCGATATTATTAATAAAGTTATTAAAAATATTTCCTAAGTTCATAATCGGTTGCCAGAAACGTGCCGCATAAGAGGTAATTGCAACAATCACACCCAAGCTAACCTCGCCCTGACCCATAAAAATCAGACCTACAATAAACACAGCCGCTCTAACCCATACGGATATATTGTCAATACCGGGCCATACCAAGTTACTGTACATAACCGCCTTAAACCATGCACTTCTGCATCGATCACATAATTCCGAAAAAGTTTCTGCATTTTCTTCTTCTCTGGCAAACATCTGTGTTATTCTGGCACCAACAATATTTTCCTGTAAATAAGCATTTAAATTGGAATTTTTGTTAGAAACCTGTTGCCAAGCTCTTCTCTGCTTATTCTTAATCCAGAACATAAAAACCGCCAATATGGGCACACCTGCTAAAACCACCAACGAAAGCTTTACATTCACACAAAGCATAAAAATCACAATAAAAATCAGATTCATAATTTCCAAAACTACATTTATCAAACCATTGGAAAGCATATCTGAAACTGAGTTTACGTAATTTACCACTCGGATTAATATTTTACCATGGGGTCTGTCATCATAATATTGGAAAGGAAGCTTTTGTAAATGTGCAAAAATATCCTTTCTAATATCGTAAATAATATTCTGGCTCACATTAATCATGATTCTGGAACGGATGGTAGTAAAAATAATACTCAAAATAAAGGTAAAGCACAATAATGCCACCAAGGTAAACAGCATTCGGACGTTTTTATCCGGAATAGCCACATCCAATGCTTTTTGCGTAATCATCGGTCCAAACAAACCTGTAATACCACCAATCGCACTCAAACACAATGCCAAAATCATTTTTCCCAAATATTTTTTAATATAAACAGAGGCTCTTAGGAGGTGATGGTAGTCAAAGGGAGTTTCTAAAACTTCATCTTCTCGATAAGTGTTTCTTCTAGCCATACTTATACCTCCTCTCCTGTCTGTAACTGCACCAGACTATAATAATATCCTTTTTGTGCCACAAGCTCTTCATGAGTACCGGATTCGGTAATTCTTCCATCCTGCACAATCAATATCTTATCTGCAAATTTGGTGGTGGATATTCTTTGCGCAATAATAATCTTGGTACAGGGGAAATCCAATTCCTTCAAACTATGCTGAATCTGCTTCTCTGTTTCCATATCCACTGCAGAAGTAGTATCGTCCAATATAAGAATGGCCGGTTTCACCGCCAACGCTCTTGCTAATGAAATTCTCTGCTTCTGTCCTCCGGACAAGCCTACTCCTCGTTCACCGACGATGGTATCGTAACCCTCCGGCATTTTGGTGATAAACTTGGCTGCCGCAGAATACTTTGCAAACTTCTCTACTTCTTCCTTGGTCAGACTACTGTCTCCGTATGCAATATTGCCATCAATTGTATCTGAATACAAAAGCACATCCTGGGTGGCCAAACCAATATTATGTCTCAATTGTGTCAGCTTCATATCCTTCACATTAACATCATCTACCAGGACTTCACCCTCCGTAGGCTCATAAAATCTGGGGATCAACTGAATCATGGAAGTTTTTCCGCAACCGGTTTCTCCCATAATCGCTACAGTTTCTCCCGGATTCGCTACAAAGGATATGTTATGAAGCACCGGAAGATTACCATCTTCATATTGGAAGCTTACATTTTTAAATTCTACCTTACCCTTAAAACGCTCCGGCAAATCTACAGCATCCTCTTTATCCACGATTTTAGGTTCTGAATAATATATCTCCATAACTTTTTCGGATGCGGCAGAGAAACGCTGAAATTCATTCATAATGTTTCCAAGCATACGCATAGGGTTCTGTACTGCCCATATCAAGCCGGAGAAAGCTACGTATTCACCCATAGTAAGCTGCCCTTTGATGATAAACAAACCACCTACTACCAAAAGTACAACCGGCATTAAATTGGCAAAGGTTTCAATATAAGGGAAGTAAGTCAGCCATGTCATAGCTGTCTTTTTGTTTGTCTGGGAAAATTCCACACTACATTCATCAAACTTACTCTTCTCATACTCTTCTCTTGCAAATGCCTTCACCACACGGTTACCGGAAATATTTTCCTGGGCTGCAGTATTCAAATGCGACAGCTTTTCACGAAGTGCCTTATGTCTGGGTGCTACTTGATTTCTAAATAACACAATAATAATCATAATGAATGGTGCAATGGCCAAAATAGCCAATGCCAGTCTCCAATCCATATAAATAAAATAAATAGCTGTGGCAAATAATAAGGAAAAGGATTCCACGATACTTCGGATTACCCAGGCAATCATATGGCGTACCGCATCCAAGTCACCTGTTACTCTGGTCATCAAATCGCCGGTACGATAGGTATTGTAAAACTGCATATCCTGACGTTCAATCTTATCAAACAAATGGGTTCTGACACGATACAAAACCTTCTGTGACACGTGCTCCACATCCATACACACCAAATATACCACCAATGTTCGAACCAACGTCAAAACAATCATGGCAATAATCAACTGATAAAACAAATCACGTTTGTTAATAAGATTTTCCGTTGCATTTTCACCGGTCAAAAATAAATCTATGATATTTTGTGTAATATAAGGAACTGTCAATTGCATTACATTGTAAACAATGGTTCCTAAAATACCAATGATATATATAATTCTATAGCCCTTCATATTTTCCCAAAGCCAGGCCATTTTAGAATACTTCTTTGTTTCCATTTATATCCTCCTGTACATACCTTCCGCACTATTATCAGCATTTCCCTATTTATTCTAGTCCTGTTTTTTTCAAGAGTAAATGTAGAAAATTAACCTTTTCATGTAAATTCTTGTAAATTATAAAAAAGCGTAGACCAGCCCATCAGGGCAGAAATATATCCCTATAAAGGACTGTATGAAAACGTCAGCACTTAATGAGTAGACGAGTATGCTCGGCTACGAATTTAGTACTGCTACGTTTTTCATCCAAACGAGAGTGGGGCCGTATAGGGATATATTTCTGCCCTGATGGGCCGGTTTTCATATATATTACTTTGCCGAACCTGCCTGATACAGCTGTGCATAGAAACCACCTTGTTTCAAAAGTTCTTCGTGATTTCCCTGCTCAATAATATTTCCATCCTTCATAACCAAAATAATATCTGCTTCTCGAATGGTAGACAAACGATGGGCCACAATAAAGCTGGTACGTCCCTCCATCATTCGGTTGAAGGCTTGCTGAATACGAATTTCCGTTCTGGTATCAATAGAAGACGTAGCCTCGTCTAAAATTAACATAGGTGGCAAACACAGCATAACTCTTGCAATGCACAAAAGCTGTTTTTGTCCTTGAGATAAACTGCCACCATCTTCATTGATTACAGTTTCATACCCTTGCGGCAATCTTCGGATAAATCCATGGGCATGAGCCGCTTTTGCAGCCTCAATCACCTCTTCCTTCGTTGCCTCCGGTTTACCCATACGGATATTATCTAAAATAGTACCACTTCTAAGCCAGGTTTCCTGAAGCACCATTCCAAAATTGGTACGTAAGGATCCTCTGGTCATATCCCTAATGTCAGTTCCATCCACCTTAATACTTCCGCTGTTAACATCATAAAAGCGCATTAATAAATTGATTACCGTAGTTTTTCCACATCCGGTAGGTCCCACGATAGCCACTCTTTGTCCGGGCTTTACGGATAAGCTGAAATCCTGGATAAGTTTTTTCTCCGGCACATAGCTGAAGTATACATCCTCCAAAGTAATATTTCCCTGAGCGTCTGCCAGCACCTTCGCATTCTCTGCGTCCGGCACCTGAGGTTCCTCTTCAATCAACTCAAAAATACGTGATGCACAAACAATTGCATTCTGCAGCTCCGTAATTACACCGGAAATCTCGTTAAATGGCTTTGTATACTGATTTGCATAACTAAGCAGGCATGACAGCCTACCTACCGTAATACCGCCCTGAATAGCCACGTACGCACCGAAAATGCCCACACCTGCATACACCAGACTGTTTACAAAACGTGTTGCCGGATTCGTTAAGGAAGAAAAGAAGGTTGCCTTTAAAGAACAAACTCCCAGTCTTTCATTAATTTCTGAAAAACGTTCTATCGCCTCTTCTTCCTGGGAGAAGGTTTTTACCACTTTTTGGTTACCAATCATTTCTTCAATCAAACCGGTCTGCTCACCACGGGTTTCGGTTTGCAATTTAAACATATTGTAAGTACTCTTAGCAATAAACTTCGCCACGAGGAAGGATACCGGTGTAATACATACCACTACCAGGGTAATAGGTACATTGGTCATCAGCATAAACAGCAAAGTACCACCTATGGTAATTACACCTGTAAAAAGCTGTGTAAAGCCCATAAGCAATCCATCTGCAAAGGTATCTACATCCGCAATAATACGGCTTACAACATCACCATAAGACTGTCTGTCAATGTATTTCAAAGGCAAAATTTCCAGCTTCGCAAATGCATCCTGACGAATATCCTTAATCACGTGAAATGTAATATAATTGTTACAAGTATTCATAACCCACTGGGCAATGGCAGTTAAAATCATAACCACTGCAATCTCTTTCATAATTCTAAAGATTGCCGGCATATCCACCAAACCCTTATCAATAATCAAATCCACTGCATCTCCGGTCAAAATAGGAATATAAAGGGTAAAGGCCACTGTCAGTGCCGCCAGAACCAAGGATGCAACCACAAAAAACCAATACTTACGAATATAGCGAAGGATTTTGCCCAAGGTTGCCTTCTGACTTACTTTCTTCACATTAGACATTTGCGGCACCTCCTTCCTCAGATGCTACCGGCGTTTGATGCACCTTATTTCCCGTTTTCTCCTCCGGATATTGGGAATAATAAATTTCCTGATAAACCTCACATCCTGCCAACAATTCTTCATGGGTACCCAAACCCGCAATTTCACCATCATCCAATACAATAATTTTATCCGCATGCATAATACTAGACGCACGCTGAGACACAATAAATGTTGTGGTATCTTTTATGGTTTTTAATGCTGCACGAAGCTTTGCATCTGTAGCATAATCCAGCGCAGACGCACTGTCATCCAGAATAAGAATATCCGGCTTACGTACCAGAGCTCTGGCAATGGTAAGTCGCTGCCTTTGACCACCGGATAAATTCTTGCCGTTTTGGGCGATTTCTGCATCCAGCTTACCTTCTTTACCTTCCACCACTTCTCTTGCCTGAGCCAAATCAATTGCATGCCACATTTCTTCTTCTGTGGCATCCTGTTTGCCCCATTGCAGGTTACTACGAATAGTTCCCTTAAACAAAACTGCCTTCTGCGGTACAATGCCCATACGCTCACGCAGTTCATCCTCTTCCATTTCACGGATATCTCTACCTTCCAGGCGGATGACACCTTCTGTAGCTTTATAAAATCCGGGAATTAAATTCACTAACGAGGACTTACCCGAACCTGTACCACCGATAATTCCCACCGTTTCCCCTTTTTCTACCGTAAAATGCATATCATGTAAGTTCTCATCCCCGGCACCTTCGTAGGTAAGAGAAACATGGTCAAATACAAGGAATGGCACATTTCCGTTGTTGGTTTCGTTTTTTTCTTGCTTCGGCGACTTCGAATTGTTGTTTTCGTTCATATCCTGTACTGTATCGGAAACCTCCACTTTCACAGCATCCTCTGCATTAGTAATTTCAAAAATAGCTGCCACACGGTCTGCACTTGCCACTGCTTTGGTTACCAATACAATTAGATTTGCCAACTTAACTAACTCTACTAATATTTGTGACATATAATTAATAATCGCTACTACATCACCCTGCGTCAGATTACCAATATTTACCTGTACCGCACCGGTATAAATAAGCGCAATAATTGCAGCATTTACCACCACATAAGTAATCGGATTCATACAGGCACTGATTTTACCCACATGCATTTGTGCATCTGCAAGTAAAGCATTCTGATTGCGGAAACGTTCTTCTTCTCTTGCTTCCTGATGGAAAGCACGGATTACACGTACACCGGTCAGATTTTCACGGGTAATGCCCAATACGCTGTCAAGTCCGCTTTGCACCTTACGATACAGAGGCATGGTAATTACCATAATACCGAATACCACTATTGCTAATACCGGAATGGCTACCACAAAAATAAGCGCTGACTTTACATCAATGGTAAAGGCCATAATCATAGCACCAAATACAATAATCGGTGAACGCAAAAACAGTCGGAGTACCATATTCACACCGTTCTGACACTGATTCACATCCGCTGTCATACGGGTAATCAGTGTAGAGGTTCCTGCCTTGTCAATATTGGTAAAATCAAGTCCCTGAATATGCTCAAATAGCGCCTGACGCAGCTTGGTAGCAAAGCCTACTGCCGCCCTGGCTGCAAAAAACTGCGCTGTTATGGCACTAACCAATCCCACAACACCCAATGCCAACAGGCAAACACCCATCTTCAATATGTAATTCATATCTCCACTGGGAATCCCTTTATCTATAATGCTTGCAATTACTAAGGGCACAAATAACTCAAAGCAAGCCTCCAATAATTTAAATAACGGTGCCAACACTGTTTCTTTTTTATAATCCTTCAAAAACACGAATAATCTTTTCAATGTGTTCTCCCTTCCTACTGCAAATACTGATTTGATAGCCATCTATTGTCTCTAAATCATGGAACTTACAATCCGCGAAATTAATAATTTCCTGCAAAGCTTCCTCTCTTCCTTCCTCACAAACACAGGATTTGTCAGGCACTTCGGAAAGCACATTCGTATCTAATACCTGCTGATTTAGTCCCACCCCTAAGAATTTTCCATAGGCTTCTTTACGGCACCAGATGTGGTAAAACAAGTCCTTTTTCTCTTCTTCACTCCCGTATTTGGAAATAGCCTTCCACTCTTTTTCAGAAAAGAAGCGTTTCGCCACGGCTTCCTTACACAAACTTTTCTTCTCCTGAATATCCACACCTACTTCACTGTTTGCAGTGACCAAAACCACATATTGTCCCGAATGGGAGATGTTGTAATGAATAGGGGTTCCAACTATGTAAGGTTTGCCATGCTCGTTCTGAGCAAAATCCGCCTTTCCATATGCCTCTTCCCCAAGCGCCCAACGAAGCAAGAACTGCCCTGCCGCATGGTGCTTCCCACGCTTGGATAGTTCTTTGCAATATTTACTTTGCTCAAACTTAACCATATCTAAAATATATAATACCATCACTAAACCACATGCCCAAATGCTTCCTTGGGTATATTCTACTTCATTTGCTTTTCTATGCCCAAATTTCAAGTTGCTTTTATTCCAAAATTGTACCCTAAATGGCTCTTTTGGGTATAAACCGGTACAGCTCGCGTTTTATGCCCACGATTCAGTCATTATCTTGGGCATATTTTTAACTTTTATCTTCTCTATACCCAAAACACGACAATGCCAAAAAAGAGTTGACTCTGCAACTCTTTTCTCGCTTATATTATACATTATTCCTCTACTGTTTCTGATTCCACAAGTGCCAGAGCAATCTGTAACTCATCCAACTGCTTATCATCTACCAAGCCGGGAGCCTCTGTCATGAGGCAAGATGCATCCTTTACTTTCGGGAAAGCAATGACTTCGCGGATATTGTCAGCCTTTACAAGAAGCATTACAAAACGGTCCAAACCGATTGCCAGACCTGCATGAGGGGGTACACCATACTTAAATGCATTTAACAGGAAGCCAAATCTCTCATATGCATCCTCCTTGGTAAATCCAAGTACCTCAAACATCTTCTCCTGCACATCGCTCTGGAAAATACGTACACTACCGCCGCCCAGCTCCACACCGTTAAGTACGATGTCATAAGCCTTTGCACGTACTCTGCCCGGATCTGAGTCTAAATACTGCAAATCTTCGTCCATAGGCATAGTAAATGGATGATGCATTGCTACAAAACGATTCTCATCTTCATTCCACTCAAGAAGCGGGAACTCTGTTACCCACAGGAAATCAAATCTATCATTATCGATCATATCTAACTGCTTAGCTACTTCAATACGGAGTGCACCTAAGGATGCCCAAACCACACTATTCTTGTCCGCTGCAAAGAACATTAAATCGCCCTTTTCTGCGCCCATAGCCTCAGATAATGCCTTTAATTCTTCCTCTGTCATAAATTTAGCGAAGGAAGACTTGTAACTACCATCCTGCTGGATAGAAAGGTAAGCCAGACCCTTGGCACCATAATCCTTAACGAAAGCAGTCAATGCATCAATCTTCTTACGGGGCATTTCAGCCTGTCCCTTTACAGTAATACCTCTTACGGAACCACCATTTTCGATAGCGCCGGTAAATACACCGAAGCCACAGTCCTTTACTACTTCTGAAACGTCGGTAAGCTCCATATCGAAACGGGTATCCGGCTTATCAGAACCGAAACGGTCCATAGCATCCTGCCAGGTCATACGCTTAATAGGAAGCTGTACATCTAAGCCAATCGCTTCTTTACAAACTCTCTGCACCATTCTTTCGGTAGCATCAATAACATCATCTACATCCACAAAAGACATTTCCAAGTCAACCTGAGTAAATTCCGGCTGTCTGTCTGCACGAAGGTCCTCATCACGGAAGCACTTTGCCAACTGAAAGTATCTGTCATAACCGGAGCACATTAACAACTGCTTGAAAATCTGTGGAGACTGAGGTAATGCATAAAAATGTCCCAGATGCACACGACTGGGCACCAAATAGTCTCTGGCACCTTCCGGTGTAGACTTACAAAGCATAGGTGTTTCAATTTCAAGGAATCCTTCCTCTGCCAAAAATGCTCTGGTAGTAGTAGCAATCTTGCTTCTTAAAATTAAATTATTCTGAATATCCGGTCTTCTTAAATCCAGATAACGATATTTCAAACGTAATTCTTCCTTAGTCTTGGAATCTGCCTCAATAGGGAAAGGTGGTGTTTCTGCCTCAGAAAGCACACGTACCTGTGTAGCACGGATTTCAATCTCACCGGTTACCAGATTTTCGTTAACAGCACCTTCTCTTTTACAAACCTTACCTACTACTGCAATTACAAACTCACTACGTAAGTGATAAGCTTTCTCAAAATTTTCAGCGCCGCAATCTGTTTCTTCAAAAATCACCTGCAACAAACCGGAACGGTCACGCATATCTACGAAAATAATACCACCCTTGTTACGCTGTTTCTGAACCCAACCCATTACGGTAACTTCTTCCCCCACATTGGTAATGTTCAGTTCTGCACATCTATGGGTTCTCTTTAAACCCTTCATTGACTCTGCCATAATCTTTCCTTCTTTCTATAATGTCGTTCTCCGCCGTCATATCAGCTAGTTCTTCAACGGATCTTTGTAGAACTCTACAAACTCCTCATAACCTTCCTTATTCAACTGCTCCTTCTGGAACTTCTTATTCTTGTTCATACGGGCAACCAGCACCTGTAAACCGTCCTTACGAGCCTCCTGTGCCTGGTAAATAATGTTGCAAAGCATATCTCCACCCACGCCCTTTTCAATTAAATAAGCCACTTTCTTCGGCTGTGTAGGCACCTTAAAGCCACTTTCCATAAGTAATAGTACAATACGCTCAAAACCGATAGAGAAACCGCAAGCAGGCACATCATTGCCGGTAAACTTGCCTACCATCTTGTCATAACGTCCGCCACCACCACAGCTTCCGCCAAATTCCGGAATCGCAATTTCAAAAATCGTACCGGTATAGTATGACATACCACGTACCAAGGTAGCATCGAATACGATTTCAAACTCGGATGCTTTAGTAGCACTGACGCTATCCATTATCTCACGAAGTCCTGTGTGTACCTCCTCTGCCAGTACGCCTTGAAGTTCATCTGCCAAATAAGCCACCTTATCCGCAGAAGTCGCCTTGCTATCCAACTGCGCAAAAAGCTTCAAATACTTTTCCACAGACTCCTGTGCAAAACCGTTAGAAAGCAATTCTTCCTTTACACCCTCTAGACCAATCTTGTCCATCTTGTCCAGGGTAATAAATACGCTATCATAGCTTTCCTCTGGGAAGCCGCTATATGCAGCCATTGCCTTCAAAATCTGACGGTCATTAATACGAATCTGGAAATTCTTAAATCCAAGCTTGCCCAAAGTAGTGGTGGTAGCTAAAATCAACTCAATTTCCGCCAAATTAGAAGGCTCGCCCAAAATATCTATATCGCACTGCATAAACTGGCGATAACGGCCTCTCTGCGGTCTGTCCGCACGCCATACATTTCCCATCTGCAATGCTTTAAAGGGAGCGGGAAGCTGAGCCGCATTATTGGAATAATAACGAACCAGCGGAACTGTCAGGTCGTAACGTAATCCACCGTCTACTACTTCCTCCTCTGTAGTAGACGCTTCTACGTTCAACTTCTCGCCACGCTTTAATATCTTAAAAATCAACTTTTCATTATCGCCACCCTGCTTATTAGTCAGGTTTGCGATATTCTCCACACAAGGAGTCTCTATAGAGGTAAAACCAAACTTGCCGTAAGTCTCCTTAATCACACCTATTACATAATCACGAATTTGCATCTCCTCCGGCAAAATATCCTTCATACCGGTAACCGGCTTCTTACTAAGCGCCATATCTTCTCTCCCTTGTCGTTCTTCTATCTTACTCTTTTTGTTCAAATTTAATTCTTTTTTATCTTATCTATCTTATGATTTTTGTGAAAGGATGTCAAGAGTGGATGAGAAAAATGGTGGATGTAGTTGTTTACTTTTAGAAAGTATTTGACAACCGCATTTATCTATGCTAACATTATCATACTTTATTCGCACCATTTCAGGTGTCTTACTATTCTATATATCCGAGCCAATTCGGAACTATCAAATTTCATATCTTGGCCAAGTCGCCGGATATACCTAATCATTCATTATTACAAAAGGAGGATTTTTATGACAAAACGCAACCATGCTGACGAAATTTTTACGCCCTTAAAACATCTGCCAAATGAACTACAATCACCAAGACTTCGCGAAGAAGTATTGGCACAGATTCAGAGTGATCCGGATGCCAGTTTGCACTTCAATAAACTGAATTTTGAACAGCAAGAAACACTTGTCCAATTCTGCATGGGTAACCGTGGACTCAAAATTACATATGATCCATTCTTCCAACGAATCTTTGACCCACAGCGTCATCCGGAACGCTTAAACCAACTACTCAGTTCTATACTTAAACAACCTGTCAAAGTAGTCAGACTCCTGCCTCGCGAAGGCATCCGTCTCGCTGAAAACACCTCTCTAGTAATTATGGACATTTTGGTAGAATCAGAAAACGGTAGTCTAATTAATGTAGAAATCCAAAAATATGGATATCACTTTCCCATGCAACGTTCCTTCTGTTATGGTGCCGACATGCTGGTTAGACAATATTCCAAGCTTCGAGATGAAAAGAAGGAAGCTTTTTCTTACAAAGACATGCGACCTGTATATGTTATTGTATTTATGGATAAGAGCCCGACTGCATTTACCAAGTACCCAAATGACTTTATTCACCGTTCATATTTCACCTTTCATACCGGTCTTAAACTAGACAATTTATTAAACTTTATCTATATTCCACTTGATATTTTTCACAGTATACCTCATAATAATATTGGAGAGTTAGAAGCATGGCTGTACTTCCTAAGTTCTGATGAAGCACACTATATTCAACAAATCATCGAAAAGTACCCATTCTTTCAAGAACTCTATCAAGAAATTATTAACTTTCAATATCAACCAAAGGAGCTGATTAATATGTATTCTGAGGCACTTGCTATTATGGACCGTAATACTATCAATTTAATGATTGATGAAATGAAAGAAGAAAATAAGCAACTAGCTGATGAAAATGACCAACTAAAAGCTGAAATAGCTGAGAAAGATGCCTTAATTGCCAGGCTTCTGGCAGAAAAAGAAAACAAAGATTAATTCAAGAGCTACCTCTACAGATGCCGCACCGGTAACTAATTGTAAAGGTAGCTCTTTTAAAATTAATTTATTTGTCTTTTTAATACAGTCTGTTAAAGCAATCAATGTTATCCCTAGAGAAGGCATTCGTCTTTCTGATAGCTCCTCCCTGGTAATCATGGATATATTAGTAGAACTGGATTCATGGATGTATTTCTTAAGTTCTGACGAACCCCAGCACACTCAAATGATTGCAGAACAATACCCATTTTTCAGGAGCTCTATCAGGAAATCATAAACTTTCGTTATCGCCCGGAGGATTTGATGAATATGTATAATGAAGTATTAGCGATTATGGACCACAATGCAGCTTTGGAAACTATTGAATAATTTATTAAAGACAAGAATGGCCTCATTGCCAAGTTGGATGCTACAATTGCTGATAAAAATGCACCTATGCCTTACACAATTAATTCATAGTCATACCAGGCAAGACCAAAAAATGAGCGGGGCATACGCCCCACTCATTTTTTAACTTAATGAAATGATATAAACTTATTTTGTTACTTTTTATTCTACAACTACGACACTGAATGATTTCACCTGTACTTCTTCAGCATTCAACCACCATAATTGTACCTGTGCATTTCTCCACTCATCAACAGTTACAACATCTATCGTCCATGTCCATGTGCTGTCACCTATATTACCACTCTGCTGTTCTGTTGCAGACCAATCTGAACCTATAAAGTTAACGCCAATAATTCCACCATAATAATCTGTAGAACTCAATACTGCTGTAATTGTTACCGTATCTCCAACCTGCACATCTGGACATGCTTCCAATAAATCTACAACATAAGCTTTATTTTCAGATGTCAAGGTCGCCAAAACGGTCGATTCACTGTCTGTCCCATCATCACTACCATCATCGCCACCGGTTGTGCCATCGCCACCGGTCGTATCATCGCCGCCGGTTGTGTCATCATTATCGATAACTACACTGAATGATTTTACCTGTACTTCTTCAGCATTCAACCACCATAATTGTACTTGTGCATTTCTCCACTCATCAACAGTTGCAACTTCCACCGTCCATGTCCATGTGGTGTCACCAACGTTTCCACTCAGTTGTTCTGTCGCAGACCAATCTGAACCCATAAAGTTAACACCAATAATTCCACCATAGACATCTGTAGAACTTAATACTGTCGTAATCGTTACTGTATCTCCAACCTGCACATCTGGACATGCTTCCAATAAATCTACAACATAAGCTTTGTTTTCAGATGTCAAGGTCGCCAAAACGGTCGCTTCACTGTCTGTTCCATCATCATTACCGTCATTGCCACCGGTTGTGTCATCGCCGCCAGTTGTGTCATCACCACCAGTCGTATCATCGCCACCGGTTGCGTCATCGCCGCCAGTCGTATCATCACCGCCGGTCGTGTCATCGCCGCCGGTTGTGTCATCATCATCGATAACTACACTGAATGATTTTACTTGTACTTCTTCAGCATTCAACCACCATAATTGTACTTGTGCATTTCTCCACTCATCAACAGTTGCAACTTCCACCGTCCATGTCCATGTGGTGTCACCAACGTTTCCACTCAGTTGTTCTGTCGCAGACCAATCTGACCCCATAAAATTCACACCAATAATTCCACCATAGACATCTGTAGAACTTAATACTGTCGTAATCGTTACTGTATCTCCAACCTGCACATCTGGACATGCTTCCAATAAATCTACAACATAAGCTTTATTTTCAGATGTCAAGGTCGCCAAAACGGTCGATTCACTATCTGTTCCATCATCACTACCGTCATTGCCACCAGTTGTATCATCGTCTCCAGAGGTATCATCATCGGTCAACTTAGTCACCCTAATCTCGCGTATTTCCACACAATCCGCATCCATATGCCAGATTTGAAGCTGTGCATCCCATTGTGAGCCTTCAACTACATATTCCCAAATAACATCCTGTGACGCACTACCTGTCAAAGTACCTGCTGACCCCCAACCAGCAGAACCATTCATTCCAATAGTACCGTTAAAGCCACCTTCTGAATATAAATCCACTTCGATTTTAATATCATCACCAGACACATAATCTGCACAATAATTTGCAGGTGTAACCTTTACACTATACGTAATGCTTCCATCCGGATTTTCTACCTTGTATGTATCCTCATCCTTATTAATCTTAATGATACCATCATCTTCCGGCACTTCCTCTTCCGGAACTTCACCAGTATAAACATTCCAGCTAATAGTATAGTCCACACCATCTGCTTTCTGAAGCGCAAGGAATAAATATGGATTAGTTATTTCTCCATCATTCTTTTCAAAATCATCAACTACAATATTTTCTACTGTATAAATTTTACTTCCACTACATTGTGACCAATATGGATCTTCTACAACTGTTGCATCACCTGATGTATTATTATATCCCAAAACAAAAACTACATTCGAACTAAATCTGATAGCTGTAATTTCTGCCGGATCAACATCTCCAATAATCTCATCGAACGAATACATAGCACCGCTACCTTCTGTTCCATAAGTCACAGCTGTCCAACCGCTTCCAACAGGATCATTAAATGTTACAGAACCGGAATATGCCGCATCTGTATCTACTTCAGGCTCAGAGGGAGTATTATCTTCTTCATCTTCGGTACCAGCATCTTCACTACCCGTGCCTGCAGCCTCTAATACAGTTACCTTAATATCCTGTAAAGTAACCTTATTACCTGCGATCCAATATACACTAACGTTTAAATCACCTAAAATAGCACTTGGAATCTCCAAACTTGCTGTACAGCTTGTTCCCTCACCGGAATCAAAACTTTGCTGTACCCAATTCCATGCACTGTCAGACATAGCCAATGCACCATTAAAAGTACCATCACTAGTAAAGGTTGCATCTACTCTAATCTTATCACCTGCATTATAGGTACCATAATCAGGTAAGTAGAATGTCTGTGTAGAATTCAAAATCGTCCATTCGCCCGGTTCGTCAACAGCTACAGTACCGCCCTTGGTAACTCTAATACTGTCAACTGCCACCTTATTAGCCATCCACCAGAATTCCATCTTTACAGTATCTGTTTTATCAGCATTATAAACAATACTAACCGTTGCATGTCCGCCATTACAGCTGTATTTCGTCATGCGCTTCTGCTGAGAACCATCCGCATTGTAAAGAGACATACTACCATTGTACTCTTTACCCATATTAGAATGTAAATCTACTTCAATGGTAATCACATCGCCATCTTCATAATCACAGTAATCAGCCGGATTGAAAGTAAAGGTTTCGCCATTATTATTTGCAGTGTATACATCACCCTTAATTTCTTCGTGCTGCCAGCCCCAATTAACAATATCAACCTTAATATCTCTAATACCTACTGCACTACCGTCAATCCACCAGAAAGCCACCTGCATCAAATCTGCAGAGGGTGCTACCGTCATTGTCCATGTAGAAATACCGGACTCAGAACTCATTTCAGTCTGTTGCCATGCATAATCAGCACCTACACAGGTAGCCATGCATCCATTAAATGCGCCATCACTTTCCAGTTCTACAGTCACTTTAATGGTATCGCCGATTCTAAATGCATAATCAGATTCCACATATGGTGAGAACTCATAATATCCCTGCTCTGTAAACAATTTAATATAATCACCGGTAATACCAATAGGCTGCTGTTCTATAGTAACATCTACATCAACAATACCAACTGCCGTACCACCTGTCCAATATACACCAACCAAAGCCATATCGGTACTAGGCTTTACTTTCCAAGAGAAAGTATATGTACCTGCTTCACTATAGGAAAAATCCTTCTGCTGCCATGCATAATCCTTACCGATACATGCACCAACTGAACCACTGAAATCACCATCACTTTCCATAGTAATTTCAATATTTACATAATCACCAATTTGATAGTCTTTGTTGTAATCAGAAAGCTTGATTTCCCAATTGTCACCCATCTGAAGAACCTTATCATAGTCACCTTCCAGTGCTACTTCTACTTCTTCAATAGCCACATCAATAGACTTAATGCCTACACTACCACTTTCTGCATACCACATACCTAACTGTGCCATATCAACGCTAGGCATAATTGTCCACTCAAGTGTGTACTCACCGGCTTCAGACGCAAACTCTGTCTGTTCCCAAGCATAAGAAGTTCCCACGCAAGTACCAAGGGAACCATTAAATGCGCCGGCACTCTCCATTACCACAGTAATCTTTACCATATTACCGATTACATAATCAGCATTGTAATCTGAAAGTACGATTTCCCAGACTTCTTCCTGAGCCATCTCCTTCAAATAATCACCGGAAAGTTCTACATCTGCCGGTGCTTCTGTCGCTTCAGGTGCCTCTGTTGCTTCCGGCTCTGCCGGTGCTTCTGTCGCTTCAGGCGCCTCTGTTGCTTCAGGTGTTTCTTTCGATGGATCTGCCACCTGTGACGCTACTACATCTTTTCCTTCGTCAGTGTTGCCCTTATTACATGCACAACACATAACCGTCATGGAAAAGACTAATACTGCAACAAGAATCAGCTTCACTATCTTGTTTACTCTTACCATAATTGCCCTCCTTATGTAATTTGGTCCACTTTTGGACTATTTTACTACTATATCTTAACAATCTAACATAATTTTCGTCAATATTGAATCAAAAAATATTAAGATTTTCTTAAGACATATACATTTTTTACAAATCAAATCTCTAAAAAGTCATGTATAATTTTGTCAACGCACCATTTTAAATCTATTTTCTTTACATCCGCCATAATAACAATATCCTCCTGCCGATACACTTCTTCCCCCACTTTATAAACAATACTTCCCACAATATCCCCCTTCCGCACCGGTGCCTGCAACATTGGGAGTACATTATATTGCACTTGAATCTCCTCGTCCTCACTTAAAAGTAACCTTTCCGGCACTCCAAAGACATTGCCTTCTACCTCTGTCTGTACAACTTGCAATGGCACATATGCCCGTTGGCCAATAACATCGGTCTGACCATCCTCCAAAAATATTCTGTCCGGTATCTTCACCCTCTCCTCTGCCTCTTCAAAAGTCACAAACTCAAACTCCTCTATACCGTAATTCATCAGTTTCTTCGTATCACTCCACTTATACGTTTTATTATTTGGCCATCCACAGGCCAATAAGGAAACCACATAAGTTTTCCCTTCTCTTTCCACTGCTCCCACATAACAATAACCGGCTTTATTGGTAAAACCGGTCTTTCCACTGATAGCTCCTTCCATCATATTTAAGAAAGCATTATGATTCGTACAAAAGCTGTTTCTTCCTTCCAAAGAACTGACAGTGTAGGACGTTGTCTGTGTTATTTTCAAAAACTCTGCAGACTTGGGAGAATGTAACACACAATAAGACATTATAGTAGCCAAGTCCTCTGCTGTTGTTGTATGGTTTTTCACATACTCCGAACCATCTGCTCCACGAAAAGTTTCCGTAGCATCCAAACCATTGGGTGTTATAAACCATGTATTCTCACATCTCAAGCTTTCCGCTTTCTCGTTCATCAAATCTGCAAATGCTGCGACTGCCTGTTTGGACTCCTCCGTGGTGTAATCTGCTACACTTTTTTCTTGCAATTCCTTAGGCAAAAAACGTTTCCCTATATGCTCCGCAATGGCTACGGCAGTGTCATTGTGCGATTCCAGCATGAGGGAATATAACAAATCGCCCAGCCGATAGATCTCCCCCTTCTTTATATACAGTTTTACTTTAGGCATGGATGCCGCATACGCCGAAACATCTACACATTCTTCCAAATCTGCGTTTTCCAAAGCGATAATACAAGTCATTATTTTGGTAGTGCTTGCCATAGCCAAAACTTCTTCGCCATTCTTTTCATACAAGACTCTACCACTGGACGCATCCATAAGTACTGCCGCCTGGGCATAAAGCTCCAGTTCTGCCGGTGCCGCCGCTTCCTGCACCTGTTGAATTTCCCCTTCTAACATCTGTTGTGCATTCGTAGCAACACCACCTTCCGGCAGTCCCCATGCCCCTCCCTCATTTGCAAAACAAATCCATGAACTTTGTAACAGCATTATCACAACCGTAAATATCCCTAACATTTTCTTCCGCATATTACATCCTCCGCCACATTTTATCACCTATATATGTATATGCGTGTCCTTTCTTTTCATGCCAAACCTTCACTTTACCGAGCACACATGACCTGTAGCCGCCCCGGTGGATATATCGCTCTATCTTCGGCCCGCTCGCGCTTAATGAAAACGTAACAGCACTAGGTTCGATAAAACCTCACCAAGTGCTGACGTTTTCAGGGCGGTCAGATAGAGGATATATACCACCGGGGCAGCTGCAGGTCATGAGAAACCGGTAAACATTAAAAAAGAACAGCCTCGAAAGGCTGCTCTTTATCTTAAATATCCAACTGCAATTGTACCTCTGCTTCTGCCTGCTGTTTGAATTCCTCCAGCTGAACTGTACTCATTTCCGGCAATTCCTCCAGACTCTTCACTCCAAAACAACGTAAAAACTGCTCAGTCGTACCAAACAAAAGTGGTCTGCCCGGTGCATCCAAACGTCCCAACTCTGTAATCAAGTCATACTCTAAAAGCTTATTGATCGCATGATCACAGCTGACACCTCTAACACGTTCAATCTCTACTCTGGTTACCGGTTGCTTATACGCTATAATTGATAATGTCTCAATTACGGTATCTGTTAAAGTCATCTTTCTGGGCGCTTTAGCAATCTTTACTAAATATTCATACATATCTGACTTGGTACAAAGCTGTACTGCATCATCAAATTGCGTAAGCTGAATCCCTCTGGCGTCATTTTCATAATCCTCTGCCATTTCTGCTAATATTTGCTTAGTTACTTTTATATCTTCCTCAATTACGGTAGCCAATCTGCTAATTTCTACAGACTCTCCCATGGCAAACAACACTGACTCAATTACCGCTTTTGCTTTTTTTCTTTCCATTTTACTTACCCTCTACTGCCTCAATCATAATATCATCAAATATATTTTCCTGTACTATGGTAATCTTACCACTCTTCATCAGCTCCAAAATAACTAAAAAAGTAACAATTATATTCATTTTACTTTTCTGTTTCTCCAAAAGCTTACGGAAACTAAAGCATTTATGTTCTCTGGCATACGCCTCTACATATAAGAAGCGCTCATCCATATCCACCTCATCTTTTTCAATATTACCATAGGTACTACGAATGGGGTCAATCTTGTCCTCCTGCTTCTTTATAACCATTTTGAATACATCATGAAGCTTTTGCAGAGACATGTCCCCTACCAGCTCCTCATAATTCACAGGTTGCTTATAATCTGCCACTTCCTTGGGCAAATCCTTCTTACGATAATAAGTTTTTTCAGCGTCCACCTGTCTGTCACGCAGCTCATACGCCATAAATTTGTACATTTTATGCTCTAACAGCTTCTGCACCAATTCCGCACGGGGATCTTCCTCCTCTCCGTCCTCATTTACTTCTTTAGGCAGGAGCATACGGCATTTAATATCAATGAGTGTAGCCGCCATAACTAAGAACTCACTCATTACATTCATGTCCTGGGCTTCCATCTGCTTAATATAATCCAGATACTGTTCCGTAATTTCTACAATAGGGATATCATAAATATCCACTTTATTTTTATCAATCAAGTGAAGCAGCAGGTCCAATGGACCTTCAAAGGCTTCTAACTTTACCGGTATCGCCATGTTTTATTCTCCCTCAAAATCAATTACAATTAACTCTCCCGGATTAAACAAACGAATGGGTATCGTATGCATTCCCAATCCTCTGCTTAGAATCATTACACTGTTTCCTTCCTCAAAACGACCGCCGTCATATTTTGGGAAAAAGCGAATATTCGGAGATGCCACGCCCTTCCAACCGGGAATTCTCACAATACCACCATGCACATGACCGGACAATACCAAATCAGCTCCCCATGCTGCATATTTTGGAAAAAAATCCGGATTGTGCGCCAAAAGAACATTATATTTTCCCGTATCCGGCTTACCTAAAATAGACTTCATATAATCTTCTTCCATATGTGGTACGGTAAATCTTTTATAATAACTTCTATCGATTTCCGCACCATATACGGACATATTTTTCTCCGGAATTTCTCTGTTACAATTTACCAACGGTTCCACTCCGATTCTGTCCATGGCTTCCCCATATTCCTGCGCCATGGTACCATATGTGTCAGGATACAGCTTAATACGATGTTCATGGTTACCGTTTCCGTAATAAATAGGGTACTTCTCTGCCAGCTTCTCCATAAAAGCTATGGCATACTTCAAACTTTTTTTCGGATGGGCAGTCAAAATATCTCCGGCAATGAAAATTACGTCCGGTTTTTGCTCTTCTATGGCTTCCAGAAGGACTGTATTCTCTTTGCCATACTGCTTATTGTGCAAATCTGCAAGTACTACCGCACGTAAACGACCTTTTATTTTGTTGTCCTTAATTACATGCTTTACAAGTACAAAACGATTGCTGTCATAAAGCATTATCCAAATCAATATAATACCGATGATTGCCACAAAAATCAATAACACATCCAACATAAGCCACCCAATCATTCATTCCCACTATGTATATCTTTTTAAGTATATCACAAATCTTCCAAACTACAAAAGAAAATATTTAAATATTCTGTACAAATAATCACCATAGCCTGCTTTTTCGACGGTTTCCGCATATATAATATCTATGGAACCTATGGTTGCCCCATCCAATGTATAAACTGCTTTTCCTGCCACAGCACCTTGTTGTACCGGTGCTTCTACTACTTCCGGTATGTTTATGGTCTTTATCACATTATCCAAATTGTTCCCTTTAGTATCCAGATAGCGAAATTCTCCGGCATATTGCAATCCTACAGTATCCTGTAAACCACCTTCTAAGTTCATCTGCGGTATGGGTTCCTGATTTAAGTCCGTATATACGTCACATATACTGAAGCCGTAAGTCAAAAGTGTCTGCGCTTCCGAAAAACGCACCTTGCCTTCCTCTGCTCCCATGACCACCGCAATCATATCCATGTCGTCCTTATGGGCTGTGGCAGAAAGGCAGAACTTTGCTTTACTGGTCGACCCCGTCTTTAATCCGGTAGTATACGCATACTGTTTCAAAAGTTTATTGGTACTGGAAAGGGTAAACAGACTACTCCCTTGCTTGGTTACATGAGTAATATCCTCCATCCAAATTTGTGTATATTCATAAACTTGCGGATGATTCACAATAAGTTCCCTACTCATAATGGCCACATCTCTGGCAGAGGTATAATGATTATCCGAATCGCTCAAACCACAACAATCCTCAAAATGTGTATTTTCCATACCAAGTTCTTTCGCACGTTCATTCATCATATCCACAAAGGCAGCTTCCGAACCTGCAATATGCTCAGCCACTGCCACCGATGCATCATTGCCGGAAGCCACTGTAATACACTTTATCATGGTTTTTAGGCTTTGAACTTCCCCTTGAGCCAAAAACACTTGAGAACCGCCCATGGAGCTGGCATATTCACTGGTAATCACATCATCCTCCAAACTAATTTTGCCCGCATCCACATGTTCAAAAGTTAGCAATAATGTCATGATTTTCGTAATACTTGCCGGACTTCTTCTTTCATCTGCATTCTGTTCAAAAATAAATTCTCCCGTAGAAGCCTCCATAAGAACTGCCGATGGGGAAGTGATTTCCAATACAGCGGCCTGCCCGGGCAAACACTGTACCACAAACATCCATACCGCCAGAAAAACTCCCCCTACTCTTCTTGTCTTACTCTTCATCCCATAAATTTCCTTAATTTTCTTTATACATGATATGAAATTTGAAGAAAAATATACCTACTGCACAAGTCTGAGCGTGTTTGATGGCTGCATTATCATTTTACACACACAAAAAGTCCCTGGTCTACAGACCAAGGACTTTAGTTACTAGTATTAGTTATATTTACGTTTTCTAGCTGCTTCAGATTTCTTTTTACGTTTTACGCTTGGCTTCTCGTAATGCTCTCTCTTACGAATCTCCTGCTGGATACCAGCCTTTGCACAACTTCTCTTAAAGCGACGTAAAGCGCTATCTAAAGTCTCGTTTTCTTTTACGATTACGTTTGACATAATTACACCCGACCTCCCTTCAGTCCCTTCCTAGTATCTTGACTGATTATGGGTTATTCTAGTTACACATAGACCTACGCCCACATGCACATATGATATTATAACACATTTTTCCGTGCCGTCAATACCAAATTTTATTTTTTTATAACTGACCTTCCAGCACCTTAGCAGCCTCTGCAATTGCAGCAGGGATTCCAGCAGGATTCTTACCGCCTGCCTGTGCCATATTGGGACGTCCACCGCCACCACCGCCAACCAATGCCGCAATACCCTTAATCAGGTTACCTGCATGTGCACCGGCCTTTACAGCACCGTCAGTAGCCATGGCAATCATATTTACCTTGCCATCCTGGTTAGAAAGAATCACTACCACACCTTCACCCAGCTTTTCTTTTAACTGATCACCCAAGTCACGCAAACCATTCATATCCACACCGTCTACGTTGGTTGCAAGAAGCTTCATACCCTTCACTTCTACTACCTGGCTCATAACGTCACCAAGGGCATCCTTTGCAGCTTTGCTCTTCAAAGATTCGTTCTCTGAAGAAAGTGCCTTGATTTCTGCCTGCATATGCTGAATCTTATCTAACAAGGTAGCCGGTGTTGCCTTTGCTGCATTTACTGCCTTTGCAAAATTCTCTTCCATGGCCTTGTAATATGCCATTACGTTAGCACCGGTCAAAGCTTCAATTCTACGGACACCTGCAGAAACACCACTCTCAGAAAGAATCTTAAAGAACGAAATATCTGCGGTATTCTTTACGTGGGTACCACCACAAAGTTCCATAGAGAAATCGCCCATGGAAACAACACGAACGGATGCACCGTACTTCTCACCAAACAATGCCATTGCGCCCTTATTTTTCGCATCCTCAATGCTCATTTCTTCGGTCACAACTGCAAGACCTTCGGCAATCTTTTCATTTACAATCTGTTCTACTTTAGCAATTTCCTCCGCAGTCATTGCCTGAGAATGGCTAAAGTCAAAACGTGTTCTGCCATTATCCTGATAAGAGCCCTGCTGTTCTACATGGTCACCAAGCACTACCTTTAATGCTTTCTGTAACAAGTGTGTTGCAGAGTGGTTCTTACAAGTATTGCTACGATTCAAGGTATCTACTTCTAAGGAAGCAATTTCACCAACTGTTAATGTACCGGAAGTCACCTTACCTACATGACCGATTCTGTCACCGGGAAGCTTTACGGTTTCGATAACTTCAAATGCACCCTTTTCGGTACGGATTACACCCATATCACCCTTCTGTCCACCCATGGTAGCATAGAAAGGAGTTTTTCCTACGATAACAGTACCTGCCTCGCCTTCAGTTAATGCATTTACTGCTTCTGTCTCAGATGCCAATGCCAAAACAGTACTTTCACTTGTCAAGCTATCATAGCCTACAAATTCACTGACAACGGAAGCATCCAGGGTTTCAAACAAGTCTGCACCTGCCGTTAACTTTGCAGAGAAGTTCTGGTTATCTCTAGCTTTCTGCTTCTGTTCTTCCATAGCCACTGCGAAACCTGCTTCGTCTACCTTAAGACCTTCTTCCTCTGCCAACTCTACAGTTAACTCAATAGGGAATCCAAAGGTATCATACAGGTAAAATGCTGACTTACCATCGATTTCGTCCTGCTTCTGTGCCTTCTTGGTCTCTAAAATCTTGGTAAATTCCTTCATACCGTTTTCCAAAGTGCTTTCAAAACGAGCGATTTCTTTCTTAAGCTCTGAAAGAATATATTCTCTGTTCTTTACCAAAAGCGGATAGCTTTCGTTGTAAATATCATCAATATAAAGGCTTGCAATCTTTAACAAATCCTCTGTATTTAACTTCAAAGTACGTCCATGTCTTACCGCACGACGAATCAGACGACGAAGCACATAGCCTGCACCTGCATTAGAAGGAAGAAGCTTCGCTTCATCACCAATCAACATAACGCTGGTTCGAATGTGATCTGCTAAAATACGCATAGAGCGGGTTAATTTCTCATCCTGCTCATACTTCACACCGGACTGCTTCTCAATGTACGCAATAATCGGCGCAAACAAATCAATCTGGTATACATCTCTGCTACCGTTTAAGAATGCCAAAATACGCTCAAGTCCCCAACCGGTATCTACATTTTTCTTAGCAAGCGGTGTTAAATGTCCGTCATGATGCTTCTCGTACTGCATAAATACATCATTACCAAGCTCTGTATACTTACCGCAATGACAACCCGGTCCGCAATCCGGTCCACAATCCGGTCTGTCAGCAATGTAGAACATCTCACTGTCAGGTCCGCAAGGACCGTATTCCAAGCCCCACCAGTTATCTTCTGCAGGTAAATAATAAATATTTTCTTTCTTAAAGCCGGACTCAATACGGAACTGTGCACCTTCCTCATCACGAGGTGCATTTTCATCACCTGCAAATACCGTAGCTGCCAAATGGTCTGCATCAAAGCCGAACACTTCTGTTAAAAGCTCATAGCTCCACTGACAACGCTCTTTCTTAAAATAATCACCCAAGCTCCAGCTACCCATCATTTCAAAAAAGGTAACATGACTCTTATCGCCTACAGAATCAATATCATTGGTACGTACACAGCCCTGCACATTGCAAAGTCTGGTACCCATAGGATGCTTCTGACCAAGCAAATAAGGCATTAACGGCTGCATACCAGCTACGTTAAAAAGTACACCTGTGGAACCATCAGATACCAATGAAACGGCACCTACATCCACATGTCCGCGCTCAATATAAAACTGTTTCCATGTTTTTCTTAACTCATCTGAAGTGAATTGTCTCATTTCAATCCGTCTCCTTACTTAAAATGTAAACTTGTCTGCGAAGTATGCATCCAAATCTGCAATCGCTACTCTTTCCTGCTCCATAGAATCACGGAAACGAACGGTTACACAACCATCAGTCTCTGATTCAAAATCATAGGTTACACAGAAAGGAGTACCGATTTCGTCCTGACGACGATATCTCTTACCAATATTTCCTCTGTCGTCAAATTCACAATTATATTTCTTAGAAAGCTCTGCATAAATCTTTTCAGCGCCCTCATTTAATTTCTTGGATAAAGGCAATACACCAATCTTAACCGGTGCAAGTGCAGGATGGAAATGAAGCACGGTACGTACATCGCCGCCTTCCAATTCCTCTTCATCATATGCTGCACAAAGGAATGCCAATACCACACGGTCAGCACCAAGTGAAGGCTCTACTACATAAGGAACATATTTTTCCTTCTTTTCATCATCAAAGTAAGACATATCTTCACCGGATACGTTCTGATGCTGTGTTAAGTCATAATCGGTTCTGTCAGCAATACCCCAAAGCTCGCCCCAACCGAAGGGGAATAAGAACTCAAAGTCTGTAGTCGCCTTACTATAGAAGCTAAGTTCCTCCGGACTATGATCACGCAAACGAAGTTCTTCTTCCTTCATACCTAAAGACAGCAACCAATCTCTACAGAAGCCTCTCCAATACTGGAACCACTCCAAGTCTGTACCCGGCTCACAGAAGAATTCCAATTCCATCTGCTCAAATTCTCTGGTACGGAAGGTAAAGTTACCCGGTGTAATTTCGTTACGGAAAGATTTACCAATCTGCGCAATACCGAAAGGAATCTTCTTACGGGAAGTTCTCTGCACATTTTTAAAGTTTACAAAAATACCCTGTGCAGTTTCCGGTCTTAAGTATACAGTGTTCTTTGCATCCTCTGTAACACCCTGGAAAGTCTTGAACATTAAGTTAAACTGACGAATATCCGTAAAGTTATGTTTGCCACAAGTAGGACAAGAAATGTTGTTCTCTTCCACAAAATTCTTCATCTGCTCCTGGCTCCATGCATCAACGCTTTCTTCCAGAGTAATACCCTTTTCTTCACAATAATCTTCAATCAGTTTGTCTGCACGAAAACGCTCATGACATTCCTTACAATCCATCAAAGGATCTGAGAAACCGCCCAAATGTCCGCTGGCAACCCAAGTCTGGGGATTCATTAAAATCGCACAGTCCACACCTACGTTGTAAGGATTCTCCTGTACAAACTTCTGCCACCAAGCTCTCTTTACATTATTCTTTAATTCTACACCGAGATTACCGTAATCCCAAGTATTTGCCAATCCGCCGTAAATTTCAGAACCCGGATATACAAATCCTCTTGCTTTTGATAATGCTACAATTTTTTCCATTGTCTTTTCCATTGTTTAGTCTCCTTCATCTATTTCCCTGAAATCCGTACTCACAGATTTCACAAAATTCATTTTTACTTAATTAATGCATTTCTTCACACACTTTATTTTACTATCATGTATTTTAAGCTGTCCTGGGCTGTAGCATCCACATAACCGTTAGTGGTAAGTGAAGCATTATTGCTTAAATACTGCACTGCATTGTAGGTTCTGACAGTTACTTCATCCCCTACGATTAATATCTTCTTCTCGCCGTTCTTTTTCAGCTTGTCGCCAATCAAAGCCTCACCGTTTTTCACCGCCTTCAGTACACCTTCCATCTCATATCCGGCGTTAATTGCTTCGGAAACCGTTCCAAAGAAGACTTCCTCACCCATATAATCCATATATGCTGCAATGCCTTGGAAATTCAATGCTACCACTGCTTTCCGACTGCCGTCCTCTGCCATCATTACCTTATCTACAATCACAGGGGCACGCCCGGCTTCCGTAGACAAAGACGCATTTGCTTCATTATAGGCACTAATTTCGGCATTCACCATATCCTTCAGCTCGTTAATGTCATAATAATCCTTGTCAAAATCCTCTACTATGTAGGCAATCAGTCTGCCCTCCTCCGTCACCTCAAGGGTATTGGATGTTACCGGTACATATACCTGCTCCTGCTCACTGCAACCGCCAAGGAACGTACCGCCAAAGATTAGGCACACAGCTGTCACTACAAGTAATTTTCTAAAATGTCTCATACTGTTCCTCTCATTTTCTAACTCATCATAATAAAGTCCAATCTATTATAACGAAAACTTAAATGTTTTTCAACCTTGAGTTTTCAGATTCTGCAATATTCTACTCTACAAACTTATTAAATCAACCCCAACAGTATCTCCAGACTCTTCATTTCCCTATCAATTGCCTTCTCACAATACATTTCAGCCAATGCCCTCAGTTCTTCCAGTACACTGTCCGACACCGTAAAGGTAAACAGCTTCTCAATGGAACTTTCCACAATGTAATTCACCGCATAAACCGTAGATTCTTCCAACTGTTTATCCATCGGAACCCCCGGAAACTCACCATTTACCACGATGCTTTTGATTTCGTAAATATACCTTACCAATTCTCTGGGAAGTGCCGGTACACTTAAGGCCCGCAAGGATTGATACAACAGCTTCATCATCTCCCTCTCGTCGCTGTTTTCTCTAGTGTAATAATCGGCAATTTCCGCAAAATACATGCCATAATAAGCTCCTATGTAATCCGTGCGCAGGTCTTCAAAATAATTTTGAATATCTGCTTCCGACACGTTATATGCATTCTTACCTTCATAAAGCTTAAAAACACCAAAAGAAAAGGGATTGGTCGCACTGCTTAAGCGGCTGCCCGGCTTGCGGGAGCCTCTGACGAAAGCAGATACTTTTCCCTTTTCTTTCGTTAACAAACAGATACGCCTGTCGTATTCACCGATAGGCGTCTGTTTCAATATAATTCCCGTCACTTGTATAAAATCCTGCATGGGGACTATCTCCTACCTGCCCGGTCAGTTTGTTTTGTGTACTTGCCACATCTCTGCAAACAGCGTATCGTAAATAATCCTCTACCCTGCCTGTATTCAAAAACTGATCCCACGTATCACTTTCCTTCTGTTCTACGGTATCTTTCATACGTTTGTCCCCCTTTACCTTTCACAAAAGGTTGGCTTGCCAAGCGCCATGGTCTTTTGCTTTTATAAATATAGGGTTCGTCGAAAGACACTTTTCTATGCTACCAGATTTTTGCAACCGCTATACATCCTTGGGATTATAGCCAAAGTTCTTCAATAAAAAGTCACTATCTCTCCAATCCTTCTTTACCTTGACCCAAAGCTGTAAATTCACCTGCATCTCCAGCAAATCCTCAATATCCGGTCTGGCAGTAGAACCGATTTTCTTTAGCATACTGCCACCCTTCCCGATAATAATACCCTTATGGGAATCACGCTCGCAAACAATGGTTGCATCAATATCGCAGATATTCTTACGATATTTCATACTTTCAATACTAACAGCCACACCATGGGGGATTTCCTCATCCAAACAGCGCAGTGCCTTTTCACGAATCAGCTCTGCCACAATCTGTCGCATGGGTTGGTCAGTAATGGTATCCTCGTCATAGAATGCCGGACCGTAGGGTAAATACTTCATGATACAACTAATCAAAGTCTCAGTATTATCCCCCTTCAATGCCGATACCGGCACAATTTCCTGAAAATCCAGCTGCTTGCGATAAGTATCGATGAAAGGCAAAACCTCCTCTTTTTTCACTGTATCAATTTTATTGATAACCAATATTACAGGGGTCTTTACTTTCTTCAACTGCTCAATAATATGCTGTTCCCCTGCACCTATAAAGTTACTGGGCTCCACCAGCCAGAGAATCACATCTACTTCTGATAAGGTTCTCTCAGCCACGCCAACCATATAGTCCCCTAATTTATTCTTCGCTTTATGAATCCCCGGTGTATCCAAAAAGACAATTTGTCCCTCTTCAGAAGTATATACTGTCTGAATACGGTTACGGGTGGTCTGGGGCTTATTGCTGGTAATGGCAATCTTCTGCCCAATTAACTTATTCATTAGTGTTGATTTACCCACATTCGGTCTTCCGATTAATGTTACAAAACCTGCTTTGTATGCCGGATTGTTATTCATAATTTTCCTCATCTTTCTGTATGATTTTATAATTAACTATTCAGAGCGCTCATTCGCATGGTTCTGAATAGTTAAAACAAATTCTCCACTTTCATGAACAAATCTGCTTCTTCCTTAATCTTTTCTGTATTGCCTACCACGCACAGATTCTCCTCTGACATAAATGCCTCAATATATGCAGAAAGTCCCCTCAAATCCTCTGCTGTGGTTGCAATCAGCTCATCTCTTTCTTTTTGCAACATTTCCTGGGTTACACCGGTCATGTATGCACTTAATGAAAATAATCCGTGCGCCGCAGGATTCATTGGTGTATCCAAGTCACTGATTGCACCGATAATATATTGGGTCATGGTTCTTTCATCGGCGTCAAACGCTGCAATGCTTTCCGCTGCCTTTTCAAACACCTCATTGGTCTTGCCTAAGTTCGGGTCTCTGTAGGATACGAAATAGCTTTCACCGCTCTTGCCAAAGCCACACATACAGCCGTAGGCACCGCCCTTAACACGAATATTATTCCACAAGTATTCATAGCCCATCATAACCTTTAAAGCACGTAAGGAACCGGTATAGTCCAAACCTTTCTTGCGGAAATTTCCTGCACGGCACACATACTGTACCTGACCTGAAGTCATAAAGCCTTCGTTTTTACGGTTTACCAAAGGCTCAAACCCCTTTCGTTCCACCGAACAACTGTAAAGAGATTCTGCAAAACCTTCTACACAGCTTTCCAACTTCTCATAGCCTTCTGCATTACCTACAAAGTCCACAAATAAATTTTCCTTACGAAGTATCCGCTTCGCCAGTTGCTGCAATTTCTCTTTTAACTCTTCCTTATGTGTATCAAAATGGTCATCTAACTCGCAAATCAAACGGTAAAAAGGAATACCGGAAATCATCTCGCCGATTTCACCGGAAACACTGCCATAAGAACCGGCTCTGCTCAAAGCCACCACATGACCGGAGGACATCATTTGTCCCTGTGTACGGGAACGTCCCTCCGCAATAATTTCACGCAAACGCTTTTCATCCGTAAAATCAGAAGTCATCAATATTTCCTGCATCAGCGCCACTGCTTTATCAATATTCTCATACAGCACCTTTGTCTTAATTTCCAAGGTCAAACGGTACTGATTTACATCCTGAATATTTACATAATTGTTATTTACCGCAGACATTCCTCCGGTAACTAAATTCATTTCATTAAATAAATCACCATACTGATAATTTGCTGTATTTAAAAGTCCCAAACACCCCTTAAATACCCCTAAATAACCCAACAGCTCTTCCGGAATATCTTTCACATCAAAAATCATGCGCAGGTATCCGATACCATTGGTAAACATTTCATGATGAAGTACCGGTACGTCACCTATTTTACATTCTTTGTTTATAATTTTACGCGCCTGCTTGCCAATATCCTCTCGTTCCAAAAGAGGTATTTTAGCCAAATCTTCTTTGGAATCCTCTGCTTCCTGGTATTCCTCCAAAGCTTTGGTCTGCTCCACGATTTGCCCAATTTCTTCAGCACTTAAGCTATCCTTTTTCGCCTGCAAAGCTTCCTTTAACTGTGCGTCACGTTCTTCCGTCAAACCTTTCTTCGGCTTCAAAATCACAATCGCCTTGTGGGTATTATCAATCAAATACCTCTGTACCAATTGTTCAAAATAGCCCTCTTCCACCTTTTGTTTCAGACTTTCAAATACGGCATTGGCTTCCAAATGCATAAACGGTTCTTTTTCATCATACAACCAACTGTCAAAGGCCTTTAAACCATACATAAGTCCTTTGGGATATGCACCATAATCTGCCTCTCTGTATTTAAATTCATAATAGTTAATGGCTGCCTTTAAAGCCTTCTTATCAAAGCCGTTCTTTACAATATCTGCTAACACCTGTTCTATAGTCTCAATAAACAAAGCCTGCTTCTCCAAAGAAGTATCCTTTGCTACCATACTAAACATAGGTTGCAGAATGCCGCCATCATAAACACTGTAAACTTCTTTACCTACTTCCTTTTCCACCAATGCCTGCTTCAAGGGTGCTCCCGGTGCGGAACAAAGTGCATAATCAATAATATCAAAGGCATTGCTTACTTCCTTATCTAAAGCACTTCCCACAGAATAGTTCAAGCTTAAATACGCACTTTCCTGTTCGTTTTCGCTTTCACTGATCGGATATTCTTTTATCATTACATGGCTGCTTGCGCCAAAATCCGGTTGCCATGCAATGTTACTATCTACTTCCAAATAGTCAAAATTCGACAAATATTTTTCGTCTATAAATTCCAACTTCTCTGCCATATCCATATTACCATACAGATAAATATAAGAATTGGACGGATGATAGAACTTCTGATGAAAAGCAATGAAGTTCTCATAAGTAAGCTGTGGAATTACCTCCGGGTCGCCTCCGGATTCCACACCATAAGTGGTGTCCGGGTACAATGCCTCCATCATACTGCGATTAAGTACATCATCCGGCGAAGAGAATGCTCCCTTCATTTCGTTGTAAACCACACCATTAATGGTCAATTCATCCTCTGGACTCTGCAAATCATAATGCCAGCCCTCCTGCATGAAAATCTTACCTGTTTTATAAATATTGGGATAAAAAACTGCATCCAGATACACATGCATGAGATTCTGGAAGTCCTTGTCATTACAGCTTGCTACCGGATATACCGTCTTGTCCGGATAAGTCATAGCATTTAAAAAGGTGTTTAAAGAACCCTTTACCAGTTCTACAAAAGGGTCCTTAATAGGAAATTCCTTGGAACCACAAAGAACGGAATGTTCAATAATATGAGGCACACCTGTAGAATCTTGTGGCGGAGTACGAAAGCCAATACAAAACACCTTGTTTTCATCCTCATTAGAAACCAATGCTACCCTGGCACCTGTCTTTTTATGCTTTAATAAATATCCTTCTGAATTCAAATCCTCTAAATGCTTTTTTTCTACCACTTCATAAGCTGTCAAACTTTCTACTGTCTTCATCTATTCAAACCTCTTTTCTTCATACTCTCATAATATAAACCTAAATCACAAAAGCCATCATTGCCAGCTTATTTATGATAATTTCTTGTATCATAATTCCGGCACGTTCCTTTTCTTCCTTGGACATCTCTACAAACTTCGCAAGGGGAATTACTTCTGTTTGATATATTCGTTTCGGCTTTCCAATAAAACCTAGTAACGGCTTTGTCGTTACCAAACGGCTTACCTTAACTTTTGCTTTCAACTGCTGGTACGTTTTGCACGAAAACTCCTTCTTATCCATAAAATAAAAATGACTTTCCAGTGTGGTTTCCGCATCCATTTCCGTCAATATATATCGTTCTAAAATTGCCCGAAACTTAAAAGACACATCTTCATTGTCCATTAATTCACCGTAACTGTATTTTGCACCCAAATATAAACAACCGGTATCTGTCATGACATATTTAAAATCTTCGTAACTCTGCATCCCCATTTTAAGCTTCTTCCTCTATGTATTCTATATTATTTCCACTGAATTTAATAGCTTCACGAATGGCACTTTCCGATAACTTGGTCTCAGCTGCCAATTCTTCTACAGTCACCTTCCTGCGCATCTCCTCTGCCAGTTCCTTCGCAGCCTCCATTACTTTATTTACTTTCTCCACAACCTTTTGGTCTGCCTTTTCATTGGTGGCATTTTCGGAAATATATTCTTCCATTGCATCCATAATCATCTTACCCAGCATGCCCTGTGCCTCTGCCGGCTTCTCCAAACATCCCAGCATGGTAACACCTATTGCTACAGCTACATTACCTTCACCTATCAAATCCTCCAAAAGCACACCCTGACCGGTATATAATTTGGCTATTTCTACCACATCTGGCAAATATATTTCCGCCAGTCTTCCTTGGGCATCCGCATCACCTGCCATCGCAGACAAAGTGATTGCTTCCTTCTCCCCATCCGTATACGCTGGAAGTGCAGCAAGCTCATCCAAATAATCCTGCAAATAATTACGTTCTTCCTCAGACAAATAATCATCTACATTTACCGGCTCGTTAATACCAATCTTATGCTTTACCAAATATTCAAAAACCATTTGCAGCTGCTCATTATTCAACTCCAGCGCGGCAAACGCCTCCTTTACCTGCTCTTCACTAATACAGTTCCCCTGCTCCTTGGCCTTTGTTTTTACTTTTTCTAAAGTTTGTGCAAATAAAAGTTCTTTATTCATAAAACCTCTTTCCTACTTCACATGCTCGTGTGTAAATAAATGTTCCTGACAATACTCATAGTTTCCGTTGCACTTAGAACAAAATCTAAATTCCAAATCCGGGTGGTCTTTATCCGTACGACCGCAGATAGCGCATTTATGTCCGGTCATTCTGGCATTTGCCTTCACTTCCTGCTTAAATTCATGTCTACGCTTCACTTGCTTGGGTGCCAAATGCATATTGTTGCGGCTGGTAATCCAGAAAATCACAAAATTAAGCAATGACGCTGCAATAGCACATCTGTAGAAAATGTCGCCCAATACGGAACCTGTTCCCGTAATAAACTGTCCTACTAAAAGTGCAAAATAAATGATACCCATCCATTTCATTCTTACCGGTATTACAAACATCAAAAGAATCTGCGCATTGGGGAATGTAGCCGCAAATGCCAGCAAAATAGACATATTGATGTAATAGGTACTGAAAATGGTGCTGCCTGCCATAAAAATCGCTTCCGCATTCTGCGGATTGGCAAATACATCTCCTGCCAGGAAATAGCAAAGTCCCATGACCACAAAGCTGGCAATTATGGTAAAAATCATACCGGAAAATAAATACACATTATAGCGAAAATCTCCCCAGGTGTTCTCCAATGTTTTACCTACCGAATAGTAAAAATACAACATAATAATGGTAAACAAATCCAAGGACTCCGGCGGTACCACAATCCATGTCACCAAACGCCAAATCTGACCGTGCAGAATCTGATACGGATCCAAGGTCAACATATATAAAAAGTCCGGACTAATCAGCTGTAAAACGTAACCTACCGCATAACACATAATTAATATCATGGACAAATTACTGACTGCATACTTTCCAAATTTTTTCTCTAACTTATTCATACTGCCTCCAAAACATAAACTAATAAATTTTATTTTAGCATTTTGCTTCTCATAAGTAAATAAAGCAATTGCAGATTTTATAAAAGTTGAGCGTTTCTTTACAAAAATTTTACATACTTATTTTTTCATTGCGTTGCATTTTTAAATTAATAGGCGTATAATTTACCATGTATGCACAGAAATGTACATGCATACATATACATAGGAATAATTATCCTGTTGTATTTATGAAAGGATATTTTACATGAGTACAGAATTAAAAAATGTAGCAGAATCACAAGAACTTCATACTTTGGGTATTGATATTGGTTCCACTACAGTCAAAATTGCAATACTTAATAAAGCGCACGAAATACAGTTTTCTGATTATGAAAGGCATTTCGCAAATATTCGTGAAACCCTTTCCGGCTTACTACAAAAAGCATATGCCAAATTAGGAAACATTCGTTTATGCCCTATGATTACCGGTTCCGGCGGTTTAGCCTTGGCAAATCATTTGCAGGTGCCTTTTACCCAGGAAGTTATCGCTGTTGCTACTTCCTTACAGGAACTGGCTCCCCAGACAGATGTAGCTATCGAGCTTGGTGGTGAGGATGCAAAAATCATTTATTTTGAAGGCGGTAATGTGGAGCAGCGTATGAACGGTATTTGTGCCGGTGGTACAGGATCCTTCATTGACCAGATGGCTTCTTTAATTCAGACAGATGCATCCGGTCTTAATGAATATGCCAAAAATTATCAGTCTTTATACACTATCGCGGCACGTTGTGGTGTTTTTGCCAAAACCGATATTCAGCCCTTAATTAATGACGGTGCTACCAAAGAAGACTTGTCCGCTTCTATTTTCCAGGCCGTAGTAAATCAGACCATCAGTGGTTTGGCCTGCGGTAAACCTATTCGCGGACACGTTGCATTTCTTGGCGGTCCTTTGCACTTCTTATCTGAGTTAAAGGCTGCGTTTATCCGTACCTTGAAGTTGGATGAAGAACATATTATCGATACCGATAATTCACATCTTTTTGCAGCCATTGGTTCTGCATTGAATGCAAAGGAAGAAGTACAAATTACCATGGAAGAAATGGTTGCTAAGCTTT
Source organism: Acetatifactor sp. (assembly GCA_045634745.1). Lineage (GTDB taxonomy): Bacteria > Bacillota > Clostridia > Lachnospirales > Lachnospiraceae > Acetatifactor. Next base: position 39,469 of record JAZRAX010000011.1, read on the forward strand.
CTTCCGATATTAAAATGGAATTCGAAGTAGAGCGTATGGAGCCCCTCTTTGCTTCTAAGGAAGAGTATGACCAATTTGTAGCGCGTCACTGTGCACATAAGGTTACTAAAGGGGTATTGTCAGAATATAAAGGGAATGCCTATTTAGGTATCGATGCCGGCTCCACCACTACTAAGGTAGCCTTGGTGGGTGATGACGGTTCCCTGTTATATTCCTTCTACAGTAATAATGATGGAAGTCCTTTGCTGACTGCCATTTCCGCAATTAAGAAAATACATTCTCTCCTTCCGGAAGGCGTGAAAATTGTCCGCTCCTGCTCTACCGGTTATGGTGAGGCTTTAATGAAGGCCGCTTTCCTTTTGGATGACGGCGAAGTAGAAACTGTAGCGCATTACTACGCTGCTGCTTTCTTTAATCCGAAAGTGGATTGTATTCTGGATATTGGCGGCCAGGATATGAAATGTATCAAAATCAAGAACCAGACCGTAGACAGTGTACAGTTAAATGAAGCCTGCTCTTCCGGCTGTGGTTCCTTTATTGAAACCTTTGCCAAGTCCTTAAACTTCCAAGTGCAGGATTTTGCTGCAGAAGCGCTTTTTGCCGCACATCCTATTGATTTAGGTACCCGCTGTACGGTATTTATGAACTCTAAGGTAAAACAGGCACAAAAGGAAGGCGCATCCGTTGCTGATATTTCTGCTGGTTTGGCATATTCTGTTATAAAGAATGCTTTATTTAAGGTTATTAAGGTATCCGACGCCTCTGAATTAGGCAAAGAAATTGTTGTACAGGGCGGTACCTTCTACAATGACGCCGTACTTCGAAGCTTTGAGAAGATTGCCGGTTGCGAAGCCATCCGACCTGATATTGCAGGTATTATGGGTGCTTTCGGTGCTGCACTCATTGCCAGAGAACGTTACACCGAAGGCTACGAAACCACCATGCTTTCTTATCAGCAGATTTGTGATTTGCAGTTTGATACCAGTATGGCAAAATGTCGCGGCTGTACCAACAACTGTCGTTTGACTATTAACCGCTTCTCCGGCGGCAGACAATACATATCCGGTAACCGTTGCGAACGTGGCATCGGCGGCCAAAAAAATGCGAACAACGTACCTAATTTATTTGAATATAAATTAAAACGTATTTTTGATTACGAGCCTCTCCCTGCCGACCAGGCACCCAGAGGTATTATTGGTGTTCCCAGAGTTTTAAATATGTACGAAAATTACCCATTCTGGCACACTTTCCTAACCGAATTGGGCTTTAGGGTAATCCTCTCTCCCAACTCCAATCGTAAGATTTACGAATTGGGTATTGAGTCCATCCCCAGCGAATCCGAATGTTATCCGGCCAAGCTTGCCCATGGACATGTAACGTGGCTCATCCGTAATGATGTAAAGACCATTTTCTATCCGGCACTTTTCTACGAGCGCAACGAATTTGACGAGGCAAATAATCATTACAACTGCCCTATTGTTACTTCTTACTCAGAAAATATAAAGAATAATGTAGAGGAAATTACCAGCGGCCAGGTACGCCTGCGCAATCCGTTTATGTCTTTTAGAGACGAAGAAACCATTTCCTTTGCACTTATAAAAGAATTTACTGAGATTCCTGCAGAAGAAATCAAAGCTGCCGTTCACAAGGCATGGTTAGAGCAGGAAAAAGCCCGTCAGGATATGCGTGATAAGGGCGAAGAAGTCCTGAAATATTTAAAAGAAACCGGCAAGCGTGGTATTGTATTGGCTGGTCGTCCTTACCATATTGACCCGGAAATCAACCATGGTATTCCGGAAATGATTACTTCTTATGATATTGCGGTACTGACCGAGGATTCCATCTCTCACCTGGCTGCTCCCGAAAGACCATTAATCGTTTCCGACCAGTGGATGTACCACTCCAGACTTTATGCTGCAGCAAGTTATGTGAAACTGGTGGATAATTTGGATTTGATTCAACTTAACTCCTTTGGTTGTGGTCTGGATGCAGTTACTACCGATCAGGTAAGTGATATCTTAACAGGTTCCGGCAAGATTTATACCTGTTTAAAGATTGACGAGGTAAATAATTTAGGTGCTGCCAGAATCCGTATCCGCTCTCTTCTTTCTGCCTTAAAGGTAAAAGAAAAGAATGCTGCGAAACGTGAGATTCACTCCAGCGCTATTACAAAGGTTCAGTTTACGGAAGAAATGCGCGAGGAATACACCATTCTTTGCCCGCAGATGTCACCTATCCACTTTGATTTGTTACAGCCTGCCATGAGGGCGTGCGGTTATCGATTTGAAGTTTTGACCAATGATAATAAGCACTCCGTGGATGTAGGTTTGAAATATGTAAACAACGATGCCTGCTATCCTTCCCTTTTGGTAGTGGGACAGCTTATGGAAGCACTGCTTTCCGGCAAATATGATTTAAACAAAACAGCTTTGATTATTACTCAGACCGGCGGCGGTTGTCGTGCTACCAATTACATAGGCTTTATCCGCCGTGCATTAGAAAAAGCCGGCATGTCCCAAATACCTGTTATTTCCTTGAATTTGGGTGGTATTGAAACCAATCCCGGATTTAAACTGGATGCAGATTTAGGACTGCGTATTTGTTTAGCCGGACAGTTAGGCGATATCTTCATGCGTTGTGTATACCGTATGCGTCCTTACGAAGCAGTACCCGGCAGTGTTAATGCTATGCATGAAAAGTGGCTGAAAGTAGCTACCAAATATATTTCTGCCAAAAAAGTGAACCTTGCTAAGTTCCCTTCTTTGTGCAAACAAATCATTCGTGATTTTGACAACATTGAACTTTTAGACATAAAGAAGCCCCGCGTTGGTGTGGTTGGAGAAATCCTTGTGAAGTTCTCTCCTGCCGGTAATAATTACCTGGTAGATCTTTTGGAATCCGAAGGTGCAGAAGCTGTAGTTCCTGAATTGGTAGGCTTTATCCAATATTGCTTCTACAACCAAATTTATAAAGCAGAACAATTAGGAACTTCCAAAAAAACTGCTCGAAATAGCAAACTCGGCATTTGGGCAATCGAACACATTTTGCAAGGTCCTGCCAAAAAGGCCTATAACAAGAGTAAACACTTTACAGCGCCTTCTTCTATTTATGAAATTGCCAAATACGCCGAACCCATCGTATCTCTGGGCAACCAGACCGGTGAAGGTTGGTTCTTAACCGGCGAAATGATTGAGTTGATTCATGACAATGTTCCAAATATTGTCTGTACGCAGCCTTTCGCCTGCCTACCGAACCATGTAGTAGGAAAAGGTGTTATCAAAGCACTGCGTAAGGCTTATCCGGAATCTAACATCGTGGCTATCGATTACGATCCGGGTGCCAGTGAAGTTAATCAGCTGAATCGTATTAAGCTCATGCTATCTACGGCAAATAAGAATTTGAATAAAGAGAAATAAATAATCAAAAAATCTGGCCATAACGGCCAGATTTTTTATACGTTTCCCTGCTTTACTATACATTGCTTTTGCAGTATTACGGACTTTTCATCGCAATTCGTTTCTTCTGTTTCAACATACTTTTGTATTGCTTTTTCCACTGTACTATTCAACGATTCTCCTGTCTTACTGGCGTACATTGCCAATCTCCTATGCAAAGACGGCTGTATTCTTACATTAAAGGTACCCTTGTATTCCTTGTCGGGCTCCTTACCTACCTCCTCACAAAATATCAGATATTCATCAACAGCCTTATGAAACTCCTCTTCTACCTTCGTAATATCATTGCATTGAAAATCCACAAAATCATTGATTCCTTCAATTTTCCCTCTTAATGTACATGTTTCCACATCAAATTCAATTATAGTGTGATAACCCTTATATTCTAAAATATTCTTCATCATAGCTCACCTATTTCCTTTAAATAATCAACTAAATCGCTTACTGCACCTCTATCCATTTCATCTTCCGGATGTGGTTTGTGTAACAAAATAACCTTTTTATCATACTCTCTATAAAAACGAACCCTTGAACCCGATGTTTTCCCTTTATTTAATTCTTCAAAGCCCATCTTTCCCAATAAGTATTTTGCTTCTGTATAAGTATAATCTTTAGGTTTTTCAAGTATTCGCTTCTTAGCCTTATCAAATTTGCTCATTATAATTCACATCACCTCTTTTGCAACTAATATTTAGTTGCATTATATTTAATTTTCATCATCTTGTCAATTAATAAATAAATACTTTTATAATTTTCAGTTGAACTCTTGGCAAAATGTGTTAGAATAAGATTATGTTTTTAGAAAACCCAAAGGAGAAATAACCATGGAAAGAGAAACAAAATGTATCCATGCCGGCTATACCCCCGGAAATGGGGAGTCCCGCATGATTCCTATTGTACAGAGTACTACCTTTAAATATGATTCCAGTGAAGATATGGGTAAGTTGTTTGACTTAGAAGCCAGCGGCTACTTCTACACCCGTCTTCAGAACCCTACCAACGATTATGTCGCAGCGAAGATTTGCGCCTTAGAAGGTGGTTCTGCAGCAATGCTTACCTCTTCCGGACAGGCAGCCAACTTCTACTCTATTTTCAATATTTGTAGCTGTGGCGACCATGTGGTTGCATCCTCTACCATCTACGGCGGAACCTTTAATTTGTTCTCCGTAACCATGAAGAGAATGGGTATCGAATTTACTTTTGTAGACCCGGACTGCTCTGACGAAGAATTAGAAGCCGCATTTAAACCAAACACCAAGGCTGTTTTCGGTGAAACCATTGCCAACCCGGCATTAATTGTATTTGATATTGAAAGATTTGCTAATATGGCTCACAAGCATGGTGTTCCCCTTATCGTAGATAACACCTTTGCTACCCCCATTAACTGTCGTCCTTTTGAGTGGGGTGCTGATATCGTTACTCACTCTACTACCAAATACATGGATGGACACGATGCTACCGTAGGTGGATGTATCGTAGATTCCGGCAAGTTCGATTGGATGGCTCACGCTGACAAGTTCCCGGGGCTTACCACTCCCGATGATTCTTACCATGGTGTTACCTATGCAGAGAAGTTTGGCTTGGAAGGCGCGTTCATTACTAAGGCTACTGCTCAGCTGATGAGAGACTTCGGTTCTATTCAGGCACCTATGAATGCCTACTTACTGAATTTAGGTCTGGAATCTCTGCATGTACGTATGCCTCGTCATAGTGAAAATGCACAGAAAGTTGCCGAGTTCTTAGAAGCTCACGAATGTGTAGAATGGGTAAATTATCCCGGTTTAAAGAGCAACAAGTATTACGATTTAGCTCAGAAATACATGCCAAACGGTACCTGTGGCGTAGTTTCCTTTGGTGTAAAGGGCGGTCGTGCTGCCGCTGAGAAATTCATGGGCAAATTACGTATTGCCATGATTGCAACCCACGTTGCAGACGCTCACACCTGTGTACTTCACCCTGCTTCTGCTACTCACCGTCAGATGAATGACGATGAACTTCGTGCAGCTGGTGTTGGTCCGGATTTGGTACGTTTGTCCGTTGGTATTGAGAATGTCAACGATATTATTGCAGACTTGGCACAGGCATTGGAAGCTTGTAAATAAAAACACGCCATCAATTGTCCACATAACAAAAGGGAGCATTTCGCTCCCTTTTTAATCCTTATATTTTTCCTTCAACCTCTTATTAATCGCTTTTGCCTGTCGTAAATCCAGCAACCAGTAAGTACCAAAGGCGATTGCATAAACAATTGCCACATCTATCATCATAAATAAAATACCGGACCAACCGAAATCTATCCATCCAAACATACTTCCACAAATTACCATCACTACACATAGCGCCATATAATGTACCAAAAATCCCCAAGGTGCCCAATCCTTCCAAGGTTTAAAGCAAACCGTCACGCATGTTGTTAAAAGTCCTGCTAATAAAATCTTCCACAACGTATTTATGGGCATGGTCTCTTCTCCCAATATAGTAAACATGATGGCTGTTACGATTAATATTCCCGTTGTTATATATAAAAACCATTTAAACACTTCACTCAATAATTTCATGGTGTACCTCCTAAATTTCCAGCTTCTTTTTCAGTTCTAATACATATTGTCTGGAAATAATAATCTTTTCATCGTTCTTCAGCTTCGCTTCAAAACGTCCGTTAAAAATCGGTTTTAAATAAGCAATCTTCGCCACATTTACAATAATGGATTTGGATATTCGTAAAAAATCCGTATGTGCATACTCTGATTCAATCTCATATAACTTTTTATGTACTTCATAGGTGCCTTTTGCCGTGTATGCAAACACCTTATTATCCACCGACTCAAAATAAAAAATCTCCTTAGGCAGAAGCTTCACTATTTTATCCTCTACATACCCTGTCATTTTGTCCTGGTCAGCTTTCAAAGAATATATCAGGCTCATTACTCTTTCATCCAAAGTCCCACAGCGAACAATAATTTCATCTTCTTCTCCGGGTTTTGGTGCTTCTATTGTTATCTTCATATCATTCTCCTACCTGTCCGTTTTCTTTCCATACTTTAACATACCTGCACCGATAATCAAAAACAGTATACCACATCCAAACAATATTAACCACTCCTGTGTTACTGTCAAGGTATTCTCAAAAATCTGCAAATCTATCCCCATGACCTCTCTATACTCCCTTATCAATTCTTCCGATGTACCTGCAAAAGTTTTTTCTATCATTTCTGTATTCATTACCTTCCGGAACATAGCAGTACTGTAAATAACAGGCATACACTTCATCAAACCGCCTATACTATCTGATAAGGAACCAATAGGGATATAAATCCCTCCTAAAAATCCTACCAAGGTACCAACTACGGTTCCCAGTCCGCTCCACGCCCCTTCCGTCTTGGCAATTAGTGCTACAGGGTACATCAATGTAGCAAACACAAAAGAATTTATCATAATCAAACCTATCAGTTGTACATGCGTCATTGCATCATAAACCGCCATTCCCTGCATCACTGCATATATTTCTGTTACTCCAAGTGTTATCACACAAATAATTACAGAGCATATCCAGGCTGCTGCAATATAACCTGCCGCAATAATCATACGGCTTACCGGTGCTGTATAAATAGCATTCAGCTTACCACTTACCCTATCCTTAATCATTCCTGAAAACACAGCCAAAGTCACAGTTACTGCATTGATGGACAAAATACCTGCGCTGGTCCATGAAAGCACCAATAGTTCAGCATTCTTCTTATCTTCTACCGCATCCCTTCCCGGAAAATCTTCTAATATTCCCAGAATACCCTCTATATTCATATCTCCTAAAAAGAAGACCATTAATCCAATTACAATAAAAGTTGATAACAAAGAAAAGAACAATGCACCTTTATCTCTCAAATACACCTTCATATTACGTCCTGTTATAGCCACAAACTGTTCCATTTCTATCTTACTCCTTCCTCACTCAAATCCCTGCCTACTGCATTTAAAAACACATCATCCATATTGCCCTGTATGACTTCAAAGCCCGCCAGCTTTTCTTCCTGCTTCCGAATCACCGGTAATGCCTCTAATGTAGAAGCCACCTGCACAACCTCTGCTTTGCCATTCTTATAATAGAGCTTCACCTTATCCATGGCGTACTTTTCCTTTAAGACAAAGGGCGTTCCGGATGTAACAATTTTTCCATGATCCATAATAATGATATTGTCCGCCTTGGCTGCTTCCTCCATGTAATGAGTCGTCAGAAAGACCGTCATTTTCTCTGTCTTCTGTAATTCCTCAATGGTACTCCACACGTCCAAGCGTGTCGCCGGATCCAACCCGGTAGTGGGCTCATCCAAAAAAAGAAGTTCCGGAGTATGCATGAGTGCTGCGGCAATTTCACATCTTCTCTTCTGCCCACCGGAAAGAGTTTTGTACTTTTTTTTCAAAATATCTTCTAGTTTTAAAATCGTACTTAACTTCTCACACTGTGCTTTTGCCTCTGTCTTCGTAGCCCCATGAATAATCCCCCTGCACATTAAATTTTCCTGCACGCTCAAAAGCTCATCCAGACAATTCTGTTGGTAAACGATACCGATTTTTTTTCGAATCTGTACATCTCCTTTGCCCAACAAATGACCACAAAGCTCAACTCTACCTTCCTCCGGTGTAAGTAACGTTGCCAGCATATTAATCACTGTAGTTTTACCTGCTCCATTCACTCCTAAAAAGCCCAATAACGTCCCCTTCTCTACTTCAAAGGATATATGGTCAACTGCTGTAAAATCACCATACCGCTTGGTTAAATTTTCTACCTTTATAATATTCATTTTTCTTCTTCTCCTTTAGCACTTTCCAACTTACTTCTTTTATACTATCAAACCAACCTTCCCAGCTGATAAACGCATCATAACAAGACCTTTTTAAAACTACAATAGACCCACCATTAAGTTGCCGTACACCGAAGGTAAGTTACCTAAAAAAGCAGGTAAAATAAAAATGCACCTCCAAATATTAGATGAAACTCATCTAACATTGGAAGCGCAATCTAAAAACCTTACCCGCTTTCCTATTCCGTTTTATTTCTTCCTCGCCAATCGTTTCTTCATCTGGCAGGTTTTATCCTTGCAGCCTGCACATTGCAGTTTTTTGTTAGAGCCGCTCCAAAAACGTTCCGGATGTCTGGCATAAATAATCTCCCAATGAATAAGTACCACACAGGAGGTAAAGAACAAACTCCAACTAAAAAAGTTCTTAATAAATAACATAGGGGTAAACATCATAAAATGTCCCCAATCATAAATACGGCAATTCACACAGCATTTGTTCTTCATAATAAAGGTTTGAAAAGGACAGAAAAACAAAATACAAATATAATCACTTAAGAAATAGAACACTGTAAGCATGAGCAAATCTGCTTCATCAATGACTTTCTGCACATACAAAAGGCCGAAGATAGCGTTAAATACTAGCCACACCAGCATAACAATCCAGGCTTTAATATTCTGGTCCTGTACAAAATCATAAAGTTCCGCCTTGGAATATGCCTCCATTTCCTCATAAGTCTCTTTTCTGGATTTGCGCAGAGCCATAGTAAGCTTCTCCGTAGGGAAAATGTGCAGAATCATCATTACCATAAACATAAGCCACAAAAAATGCAACGGAGTTATCCCCATCTTAATCGGTTGGTTCATAAACTGAAACAGCCTTTCCTTATCCAACAAATAGCCTAATAAAACAGCTATAAATACACTGACACGTATTACCAGCTTTATCATATACCGCTTCATCATTAAAGTCTTAATAATCTTCCATTGCTTCATACTACTACGCTCTCATTCTTTTCATCATCCCACATATTTTCACATATTCTTTCCGGAAATTCAAGCCTGCAGTTGACTTTTCCTATGCATTGTGATAGTATACAATGCGAACAGTTTACTTTGTGAACTTTAAAAGAAAGGAGTTCCTTATGAGGGAAATGCACGAATTATTACTGAATGCTTGGTTACGTTTGTCCACTTCTATTAATAATGCACGTTTGGTTTCAGAAATGACCTTTAATGAATCGCTGATATGTAACATTCTGTATAATCATACCAAGGCGGATGACGGTAGTATTATTACCGCAACCGATTTGTGTAACATGACCAACATGCTGAAATCCCAGATGAACCGCACTCTGAATCAATTAGAAAAGAAAAACATGATCACCAGAGAACGTTCCACCATGGATAAGCGTCAGATTATTATTACCATGAATCTGGAACAATGCCATACTTACGAGAACCAACATCGTAGAATTTTAGATATTTTGGATGCTGTTATTGAGGAGCTCGGAGAAACAAAAACCCAGCAAACCATTGATACGCTGAATCAGATTTCTGATATTGCCAACCACTTGAATTTAGGTAAATAAATTGATTTCGAAAGGATTTTCTTATGATTAGAATACTTGTAGACTCATCTTCCGACTATACTATGGAAGAAATAAACAAAAATGGTTTTCACTTTGTACCGCTTATGGTTTCCTTAGGTGGTAAATATTATAAGGACGGTATTGAACTTAAACCGGACGATTTTTATGAACTGTTAATTAATACCGGTGATTTCCCAAAGACCTCACAACCCTCTCCTCAGGACTTTGCCGATATTTTTGAGGATGTAAAGGCTAAGGGGGATGAAATCATTTGTATTCTACTTTCCTCTGCGTTAAGCGGTACCTGCCAAAGTGCCCACTTAGCCAAGGACATGGTGGATTACGACGGTATCTATATTATCGATTCCCTTGCTGCTACCGTTATGATTAAATTCATGGGTGATTATGCAGCCAAATTAATTGAGGAAGGCGAAAGCACATCTGATATTGTTGCCAAATTGGAAGCCATGAAAGGGAAGGTCAAGGTTGCCGCAGGTTTGGATACCTTGGAATACCTTTGCAAGGGTGGCCGTTTAAGCCGTGCCAGTGCAACCATTGGTGAATTAGCAAATTTAAAACCTATTATCACAGTTACCGAAGAAGGCAAGGTGTCTGTGATTGGTAAGTGTCTTGGTAAAAATAAGGCACTGAACTTTATATTAAAATTCTTAGCAGATAACAAAAGAGATACCAATTTCCCTCTTTATACCCTTTATTCTTACGGTACAGAGAATACTGAAAAACTGGAAAAGCGCCTTGTGGATGAGGGCTATTCCTATGATGACCGAGTACAGTTAGGTTCTACTATTGGTGCTCATATCGGTCCCGGTGCATTTGCTATTCTCTATGTAGCCAAATAAGAAAGGCATTGTTATGAATAAATTACAAAAAATATATTGCAGAACCTTTCAGTTCTGTTTTCGTGTAGCACTTCCCTTCCTCCCTTATAGGGAACCGTCCATTTTATCAAATATGCAGGAAGCCGCTTCACTTTTAAAATCCAAAACCATTAGCAGCATTTTAATTGTTACTGACAAAGGCATCTCTTCTATGGGGTTACTGGATAACCTTTTGAAAGCGCTGACCGAGGCAGGAATCCGTTATACCATTTTTGACGAAACGATACCTAATCCTACCATCGCGAACGTAGAAAATGCCCGCATTTATTATCAAAATAATAACTGCCAGGCGATTATTGCCTTTGGCGGTGGTTCTTCCATTGATTGTGCAAAGGTTACGGCAGCACGTATTGCCAAGCCTAATCAACCGGTGCACAAAATGAAAGGACTTTTGAAAATCTGCAAAAGACTCCCACTTTTACTGGCAATCCCTACTACAGCCGGAACCGGTAGCGAAACTACACTGGCTGCAGTAATTACAGATTCCAACACCCATCATAAGTATCCTATCAATGATTTTTCACTGATACCACGCTATGCGGTATTGGATTATAAAGTGACACTTGGTTTGCCGGCACACTTAACCGCTACTACCGGTATGGATGCGTTAACTCACGCAGTGGAGGCTTATATTGGCAACAGCACCACCCGCCACACCAGACAAATGGCAGAGGAAGCTGTAACACTTATCCGTCAATATTTAAAGCGTGCTTATGATAATGGTCTGGACAGGGAAGCCCGTGAAAAAATGCTTCGTGCTTCCTACTGCGCCGGCATTGCCTTTACCCAATCTTATGTAGGTTATGTTCATGGCATTGCACATTCCTTAGGAGGCCAATACGGCGTGCCTCACGGTCTTGCCAATGCAGTGATTTTACCCCATGTATTAAACCGCTATGGTGATGCCTGCTATAAACGTTTGGGAACCCTTGCCATAAAAAGTGGCATCGCTGATGCAGGCGACAATACTACTCTCGCCGCCTTGAAGTTTATTTCCTGGATTAAAGAAATGAATCAATATATGAATATTCCGAAATACTTAGATTGTATCAAAGAGGAGGATATTCCCACCATGGCCGGGAATGCCGCAAAGGAATCCAATCCTTTATATCCGGTGCCCCGTCTTATGAACAAAAAAGAATTGGAAATGCTCTACTTCATCGTAGGCGGCATGCATTTATCTTTGGTAAAACCCATAGAAAGCGAAACAAATTATGCAAATAGAAAAATTGGTTAATTCTCAAAAAGAATATTTTCATACCGGCGAAACTTTTGATATCAGCTTCCGCCTAAAGATGCTTCGTAAATTATATGCTTCGATTCAAAATCACGAAGCCGATATTTTAAAGGCATTGCAAACCGATTTGGGCAAATCCGCAACCGAAGCCTACATGTGCGAAGTCGGTATGACCTTAAGTGAATTATCATATCAAATAAAGCACATCCGCAAATGGAGCCGTAACAAAACTTATCCTACCGGACTGGCTAATTTCCACGCCAAAAGCTTTACAGTCCGCGAACCCTATGGTTGTGTATTAATTATGTCTCCTTGGAATTATCCGTTTATGCTTTGTATGGAACCTTTGGTAGGTGCTTTGGCAGCAGGCAATTGTTGTGTGGTGAAGCCTTCTGCCTACTCCCCTGCTACTTCTGCAGTAATAAAATTGATTATTGAAGAGGTATTTGAACCTCAATATGTAGCTATTGTAATGGGCGGACGTCTGGAAAACCAAGCGCTCTTGGAACAACGCTTTGATTATATTTTCTTTACCGGCGGTGTATCCGTTGGAAAATATGTAATGGAAAAGGCCTCCAAGCATTTAACCCCTGTTACTTTGGAGTTGGGAGGCAAAAGTCCTTGCATCATTACTGACAGCTGTAATCTGAAATTAGCGGCCACACGTGTGGCTTTTGGCAAATATTTAAACTGCGGGCAGACCTGTGTCGCTCCGGACTATTGTTTGGTAGATGAAAAGGTAAAAGATAAGTTTGTGAAACTGCTTATAGAGCAAATAAAAGCCATGTATGGCGCAAATCCGCTCACAAATGCTTCTTATGGTAAAATAATCAATCAAAAGCATTTTAACCGCTTGTTGGGGCTTATAGAGCCTTCTAAAGTAGTCTTAGGTGGTACGAGTAATGCTGAGACACTGAAAATTGCGCCAACGGTACTTACAGAGGTAACCGCAGCAGACGCAATTATGCAGGAAGAAATCTTCGGTCCCCTTCTTCCGATTCTTACTTACAAGAATATAGAGGAAGCCGAAAAATTTGTAACCGAACGTGAGAAACCCCTGGCACTTTATTTGTTTACCAAGGATAAAGCCATTGAAAACCGCTTTTTAAAATATGTATCCTTTGGTGGTGGCTGCATTAATGATACGATTGTTCATCTGGCCACTTCGGAAATGGGCTTCGGCGGTGTAGGCAACAGTGGTATGGGCTCTTATCATGGCAAGAAAAGCTTTGATACCTTCAGCCATGAAAAAAGTATCCTGAAAAAATACTACTGGTTGGATTTACCCATGCGCTACCAACCCTATAAACCTATATATGATAAGCTAATCCGTATGTTTTTACATTAATCTCTATAAAAAGTGACCTGTGCTTATAAGTGCTCCCAATTACTTGGAAATGCTTATAAACACAGGTCACTTACTTTATCGCTAAATTAATTTTTCGAATTCATCCAACGCTAAAGGCTTGGAGTAATAATATCCCTGAATTTCATCACACTGCAACTCCTGCAGGAATTCTACCTGTTCCTTCTTCTCCACACCCTCTGCCGTAGTATGAAGTCCCAGACTCTTGGCCAGCTTAATGGTATGCCACAGCAATTTCTCACCATTTTCATCTCCCACAAAGTCTACCAAGCTCTTGTCCACCTTCAGAGTATCAAAGTGCATCAGATTCAAAATCGCCAAAGAAGAATAACCATTGCCAAAATCATCCAAATATACTAAAAATCCTGCGGCGTGGAACTTATCTACCAATTCACGGATTTGTGCGTTGTCAATGGTGGCGCTCTCTGTAATCTCCAAAGGAACTAATTTCGCGTCCGTTCCACACTCATCCAAGATTTCTTTATATCGCTCTACAATATTATCAAAATACAGACTGACTCTGGAAATATTCACGGATACCGGGAACAATTTTCTTCCTTCCTGCTCCCACTTCTTTAGCTGTAGACACACGGTTTTGAATACATACTCATCCAAAGCCGTAATCATACCATTCTTTTCAAATAATGGTATAAACCGATAGGGCGGCACTAAACTACCATCACTGCGTCTCCAACGTACCAAAGCTTCCGCTCCTACAATCTGCTCACCTTCCACACTGTATTTGGGCTGGTACCACATTTCAAACTCATGATTTTTGATGGCGTCCTTAAAGCTGTCTTCCAGGTTCTTGTCCTCTACCATCTTATCATAATCTACTTCTTCATAGAATGCCCAGTTCTTATTACGGTTACCCTTTACCAAATGCTTGGCCTGGTTCGCCTTGCTGTAGCTTTCCTCCGGGTCTTCCATATTGTCCGTTTCGTAAATACCGAAATACGGGAAAATACTGACAATTTTGATTTTCTGTGCCAGTCCCACTACATCCTCGCTAATAGCAGCAATACGCTGTACAATTTCTTCTCTGGATTCACCCTTTAAGAAGATAATATAATGATCTGCATTAATATGTGCTGCCAATTCTCCATTTTTCAACTGTGACGAAATAATATTCCACACACATTGTAAGGTCTCATTTCCCTTGGGAATACCACAGGTATTGTTAACCAACTTAAATTCATTCAAATCGGCAGAAACAATATAACCATGTTCTCCCTTCTGTTCCTTTAACTTCTCCACAAAGCAAAGATAATTATCACCTTCTGTCAAAGCATCAACATAAGCTAAAGTACGCAGTTCTTCCGAATTTTTACGATAATTCCAAATAAAATACAAAACCGCACAAGTTACTACAATACTAATGGTAATAACCAGCATATTGTTTAAATGAAGCACCATAGTACTCTTTTCATCCAACACCTCTGCCGGTACTATGGTAAACAAATACCATGTCTGATGAATGGATTCCACATTCAAAGGTGCATAATACAAATAGCGCTCACTAGTAGTTGTAAATGCAGCATTGCCGGTTTCACCACTTTTCATGGTTTCTTGGATTTCTGCAACAACACCTTCATTATCCTTGGAAAACTCCAGCATGGACTCAAATACATTGGTGGTACCGTACATAGGCGACTGCTTAGAGTCTGTTACCACCCTGCCATCCAGTTCAATTACATAACTATATCCTTTACCACCAAAAGAATCTACATTTAATAATTCTTTCAAGGTCTCCGTACGGCAGGTCGCAAACAAAACACCTGTTACCGTAGTGCCATCCTTGGCATAAAGCGGTACACTAAATACATTAATAGGCTCCGACTCTCCCATGGAGTCTTCGATGCGACTGGTAATATTCGGCAAGCCCTGCATACCGTACAAATATGCCTCATTGTTTTTATATTCATGTACACATCCATCCGTACAATGAGCGGCTCCATCCGGCGTCATAACGCCCATACGCTTAAAGTTATAAACCTCCATAAAAGGCGTTAGAAACTCAACGATCTCATGAAGTTCCTCATCGGTGGAAATATCTAAGTTCTTTGCTTCTATCTGATTCGCCAAATCCTCCAGCAAATCCTTCTTATCATTCAAAGCATTTTCCATAGTAATGATATTCTGATTTGCTACATCCTTTAGATTGGCAGATATTTGCGTCTGAATTTCGTCAATAATTAACAATCGAAAACGGACAATTGCCAAAAAAGCAATTGCCAACGCCACAAGTAAAACAATTATTCTCTTACGCATTGTGACTCGTTCTTTCATCGAAATCCCTCTGAAAACCTTTTCAAAAACCACGAAACCGTTTTCCTTTCGTAGTAACCCCAACCAAAACTACACTTAAATTGTAACACACCCATTTTTAAAACGCAATGCAGAAAGTTGCATATGGGTACTATTTTTCCAATAAAGAGGGGGCTTCCTTCGCTTTACGGGTGTAGGTCACATAATCATAAGGAATCTCCCCATCCACATGACATTCTACTTCTCTTTCGAATTCCTCTGTGTCAAATTCCGGAAAATAAGTATCTCCCTCAATGACTGCATCAATCTCCGTAATATACATTACATCTACCAAATCAATGGCTTCCTTGTATAAACCTGCACCGCCGGAAATATAAATATTCTTCTCTTTATCCGCAATACGGATTGCTTCTTCCAAAGAACCTACGGTAGTACAGTTCTCAGCCTCAAACTTTCTGGTATTGGATACCACAATGGTATAACGGTTGGGCAATGGACGACCAATTTCCTCGTAGGACCGTCTTCCCATGATTACCACATTCCCCGTTGTTAATTCACGGAAACGCTTCTGCTCTCCTTTGATTCTCCAAGGAATCTGTCCTTTATTACCAATCACTCTATTCTTAGAATATGCCACAATTAAACCTATCATATTACTCTTCCTCTCCACTTTTCCTTTTATGAAATGCTCCAATGCTTCTATTTCCTAGCCTTTGCACCATACCCGGGCTTCAAAAGCATTCAATAACTGCGGTTCACTCAAATCCTGTCCTACCGGGAATACCAACTTATAGCCGGACTGCTCTCCCACATTATAGGCAGGTACCTTTTGTTTGGACAAATTACAGTCTATCACAAACTCCTTACCCTTTAAACTTCTCTTATATACAAATCGCTCCTTCTTCTGATTCAGCACTTCAAAATCACCGTAAATCAATGCTTCCTCGCCTTTTCGCAGCGCAATCAGTTGCTTATATGCTTCTGTAATCCCTGCATTGATCTCCTTTTGCATAGAAGGCTTCATGCTCTTTACCGCCTCATTCCAAGGCAAAAGCACACGGGTATGCTCTCTGGTACCGGACAGAATAATCTCAAAAGCTTTCTGCTCACCAAATTGCCTGCTTAACTCCTTAAAATATCCCTTGGCTTCTACATCATTAATTTCCTCAATCGATGCAAAATCGTAATTGGTCAGCCCCATTTCATCGCCCTGGAATATAAAGGGAGTCCCCTTTAAGGTAAACTGCATTACTGCCAAAAGCTTCTCTATAGCCTCATGATACTGCGTATCCTTGGTAACCTTGCTAACCATACGGGGATTGTCATGATTATTATAAAACAGTGACATCCAGCACTGGTTACCATAGTGCAACATCCAATCAATCAAATAATCTCTCAAATAATTTAAATTATATTCATAATCATCAAAACGCACATGTCCCGGTGTCTCCAAATGGTCAAAAGAGAATACCATATCCAACTCACGGCGCTCTTCGCCGGTAACTAACTGACACATTTTCATGCCCAGTCCCGGTGTCTCTCCTACGGAAAATGCATCATGGGGTGCAAAAGCCTTTTCATGTATTTCTTTCAAATACTTGTGCAAATTCGGACCATAATAATACTGCTCGATGCCCGGATAACCCATCATATTGCCAATCACAGTATTTCCCTGAGGCAATCCCGGTGTCTTGGAAATATAGTTGATTACATCCATACGGAAGCCATCCACACCCTTGTCCAACCACCAATTAATCATCTCAATAATATCCTTACGGACTGCTCTATTGTCCCAATTCAGATCCATTTGCTTCTTTGAAAACAGGTGTAATGCCCAAACATCCTGCTCCTCATAATGATTCCATGCCGAACCGGCAAAGAATGAGGTCCAATTATTAGGTGCCTTTCCTGTGCCATCACCATCTCTAAAGAAATAATAGTTGCGATACTTGGAATCCTTATCTTCTAAAGCCTTCTTAAACCATTCATGCTCATCTGACGTATGATTTACCACCAAGTCCATAATCAGATGCATTCCCTTTTCATGCACCTTGGCAAGTAACTCATCGAAATTCTCCATGGTACCGAAATCCTTCAGAATCTTGTGATAATCACGGATATCATAACCATTATCATCCATGGGGGAATCATAAATCGGCGAAAGCCAAAGGGCATTGATCCCTAACTCCTGCAAATAATCCAATTTCTCAATAATACCACGCAAATCACCAATTCCATCACCGTTTGCATCATAAAAGCTTCTGGGGTAAATCTGGTAAAATACCGCTTCCTTCCACCACTTCTTGGTAATGGGGCCATTTCCGGAAGCCGGCTCGTCAGGCTCATTGTTAATCAAAGTCAAAAGTGCATCAAAGAAGCCTTCTCCCAGATTTTTCTTCGTAAGTCGGGCAATTGCGCCCAACTTTAAATTGCCAATGAGTGGGTTCGTTACCACTTTTTCCGGTACATTTAACTGCAACAACACCTTATATATAGTATCGTGTCCAACCGGGGTAGCATAAAGCTCCTTTATTCTGCTGTCCATTGTTAACATCTTTTTATCACTCATGACAATCCTCCCTGATCCGGATATTTCTTCCCAACACTTCTAATATACCAAAATCCTATCCTTACTGCAATATCTTCTCCAGCATACTTACCCTGTTAAAAGGGAAAGAAAAATAATATCCATCCGCAAAATCTTCCGTTAGTGCCATCATCTCTTTCGCCAAAAGAATGCCGGCCTGTTCGCCCTCTTCCCTGGTCATATCCTCACGATAACGCGCCAACACCTCATCCGTCACATCAATACCGGTCATTTCATTCTTCATAAAAGAAGCATTTTTTAAACTGACAAAGGGCATAATACCGCACAAAATCCGGGCTCCCGTTTCCTGTTTAATACGTCTGACACGCGCCACGCCTTCCTTGGTAGAAATGGGCTGAGTCAAAAAGAATGTGGCTCCTGCCTCTATTTTCTTCTTCACACGACCAATCTCCACTTCCAGATTCCTACGGCCCTGATTAATGGCACCACCGTAACAAACCGGTGACGACTCAAACTGGTCTTCATTCATATCGTTCATAATACGCATCAACCCTACAGAGTCAAAATTAAATACACTCTTTACACTACTTCGCACCATGGAAGGGATGGGGTCTCCCGTAATCACCAAAAAATTATGGATATGATTAATATGGGCGCCCAACAACTGGGACCGCATAGCAATCGCATTCTTGTCACGACAACAAATATGAGGCATTACACACATGCCGGTTTCCCTAGCCACCTTCTCTGCCATGAGAATCGAGTCTGCACGGGTTCTTCCCGAAGGGGAATCCGGAAAGGTTAATACATCCACGCCGCTTTTTAACAGCAGATGTGCTGCATCCATAAGCTTCTCATCATCACTTCCCAAGGGAGGTGCCAACTCCACTGCAATCAGCTTCTTCCCTACTTTTCCTGCATAGAAAGAATGGTCCTCTTTTGTTACAGGGTCCGGCCCGGGTGTCACTACCACCGTATGCTTCTTTTGCTGTGTAAATACTACCTTTTCTTTCATCCTACGGATATACTCCGGCGTCGTACCACAGCAGCCACCTATGAAATCCGCACCGTCCGCCGCTATATCTCTGACCTTTGCCACAAAATAATCCATATTCCTGTTATCAAAGATCATACGGTTACTGACCACCTGCGGATATCCTGCATTGGGCAGCGCCGTCAAAAACTTCTTCCCGGATAACTTAAGACTTCGAATAATCTGTTGCATATGTCCGGGTCCCACGCCACAGTTAAATCCTACCGCATCTATCCATTCTATCTGCTCCGCACGTTCTATGAGCTTACGGGCACTTAACCCGGAATGACTGTACCCAAACTGATTCACGGAAAACTGCACTATCACAAAGGCCTTCGTACCGACAAACTCCAAGGCCTGACGAATCTCCTCCAAATCGGATAAGGTTTCAAATACAAAAATCTCCGCACCTTCTTCCAAAAAGGTACGACAAATCTTCACATATTCCTCTGCAACCTGCTCTCTGTCCGCCTGATTCTCACAGGAAATCTGCCCAATATCCGCCGCGACTAATGTATGGGTACCTTCCGTCGCTTCTTTCGCCAGCCGGTAGCCTTGACGGATATTCTCCTGCACACCTTCCCAGTCCAATCCTAAGGAAACCGTATTACTTGCAAAGGTATTGGTACGAATCACCTGTGCCCCTGCTTCTATATATTCTCTATGTATCTCACGCACACGCTCCGGATACATTGTATTGGCCAGTTCCGGCAACTCCTTCGTGTTATATAGCTGTGCATAATAAGTACCAAAAGCCCCGTCTAAAAGAAGCTTTTGGTCTTTTAATAAATTAAGCATCTGACCGCCTCCATGTGGTTTATAGGTTAATATTACTATCTAGTTTTTTAAACTCCTCCTCCGAAAGTCCTGAACGTTGAATTGCAACCTCCAAAGTCAATAAGCCATCTCTCACCAAGCTTATTAACTGTTGCAATGCCCCTTGCTGTACGCCCAGTTGCTTCGCATCTTCTACTCCCTTATCATACTCATCCCTAAACAAATCTATAATCGCCTCACACACGTCGCATTCCTCCTTAAACAACTCCTCGTTCGCCTTAATAATCACGTTCATCACCGAACGATATAAGGTATTATTTCGATACTCATGATACTCCTTTGCAAGCTCCTCTATCACCCCTCGGTCCGACAGGTCATCTGTCAAGTTCTTCAGCCAGAAATTCTCTTCCTTCGACAGCCTCGATAAAACCAATATTTGCATAGGAAAAACATCACCTTTTATATAGTAAATACCCTCTTCAAACAACTCAACTTCAAACCCTCGCACCTGTGTCAGATGCTGCACCAACTTTCGCGGATACCCCTTACACACAAAGGTCAACGTAATTTCATCCACCCGAATACTGTCCACTTGCTCTACATCAGCCTTGTAGAAGCAGGTATAACCGTACACCTTGTAGAAATCGTCAACGCTTAGGTAGTCCTTGGGACTCTTATACTCCACAATATTATATTTGCGAAAAATACGACCGATATTCTTCACTATCGGCTCATTGGAATCCTTTTTAATAATCAGCACATCAATTTGCATCGGCTTCGTCCCCAATTGGTGTTCACTTTCAAAGGTCACCTTACCTTCCTCTTCGCGCAGTTCGATTTGGATGCCCGCAAAGAATGCCGGGTGCCACTGTAGCACCGGTTCCTCTGTTCTTACGTCGCTATTCAGCACACTTAACCTCCCATATTCCGCAAGGTATTCCCGCAAATCCCTGCTATTACTCTTCTCCTTGAAATAAAAGCATAGATTTCCGAAATACAGAAAGTTAAGAAACTTAGAATTACAAGAAAATATGCTTTGAATATATATTAGCACATCTCAAAGTATAAAACAAGTATAAATATTAAATTTTAAAAATATTTCTTCCTCAATCACAATTCCCAATGCTTCCATCCGCCCAAGGGCTACCGATGTCGCATCTGCCATGATGATATTCCTCCTTCAGCTTCCGTGCTGCCTCTGCTTCTTCCACCTTAACCGTAATCCGGCTGACAAATGCATCCACCTTGGAATCCAGCATGCGGATAATTTCATCTAAATCCTGTTCTTCGTACATGGGTGCCTCCTCTTTCATCAAAATTCAAACAATCCTTCAAATCATATTCCTATTATATTAACATAGCGCATTATCGTCAACATCCTTACTTTTAACAAATATCTAACAATTTGTGTAGAACCTACAACCAGCTGGAAGCCGGCGAGGAATACAAAACCATCCTGCCTGCCATCCACATCGGATTTTTGGACTTCCATGTATTCCCAAAATATCCGGAATTCTATGCCACTTATCAGCTTTTAAATACAAAAAGTTACCATTTGTATAGTGACAAATTCATACTTCGTGTGGTAGACTTGACTTGTATAGATATTGCAACCGACGAGGATAAGTCCTACGGCATCGACCACTGGGCACGCCTCTTCAAAGCCACCACATGGGAGGAACTGCGTATGTTAGCAAAGGATGATACATTTATGAACGAGGCCGCACAGTCGCTCTATGAATGCAACAGTGATGATTTGATTCAGGAACAGTGCCGCGCAAGGGAAACCAGGCTCTTCTTCGAACGCGCCACCCAGGTCAAGCTGGAGGAGCTGACGGAGGCTCTGGCAGCGAAAGATGCTTCCATAGCCGAGAAAGACGCCCAAATCGATAATCTCCTTGCACTGCTAAAGGAACATAATATCAATATATAACTTCAATAATGACTATAGGAGCTGCACCAAGGCAGCTCCTATCTTATCTTCCGTATTTATTTCATGCACACAGGGTGCACATTAGCATTACAAAATCTCCCTTATCTGCGCAAATGCATCCTCATCCCCAACCACCGTTACATCCTGATGTAACTGCAAAATAGATGCCGGCACACGAGGTGTTACCGGGCCCATAAAAGCTTTTTTCACAATCTGCGCTTTGTCGCTGCCGCTTACTACGACCAGATTCTTCTTGGCATTCATAATGGTTTGGATACCCATGGTGTATACTTAAGTCGGCACGTCCTCCTTGGCGGCAAAGAAACGGGAATTGGCTGCAATGGTGGATTCTGTCAAATCCACGCAATGAGTTAACTTCGGAAATACTTCATCCGGTTCGTTGAATCCAATATGACCATTATGCCCCAAACCCAGAAGCTGCAAATCCACACCACCTGTAGACGCAATAATCTCCTCATACTTCCTGCATGCCTCCTCAGCATCCGCAATAGTTCCGTCCGGCACATAGGTATTGTTCAAGTCAATATTTACCTTGCTAAACAGATTGTCATGCATAAATATTTTACACATACATGCATCCGTCAATGATATCTATTCAGTTATTTTGTACTAATAACAGCACATAACGTTAATATGTACTATACAAAATCTTCATCGTTTCATAAAAATTGTGGTAACAATACCTATAATCCTGAAAATTTTTACATTATTCCCATAATAAATTTTATAAATTTAAATCTAACGCAAATATACTTTATAAACAAATATGAAAACAAGAATGTTATCAGCATATTAAAAGATATAATAATAAATGCAGTTGAAACTTCAAATACTGTAACAATTATCGTTCGACTTATTACTAACAAAAAACCATTCAATAAATACAGTTGAAGACTATATTCACCAAATTTAGAAAAAATAAAACTTACTGGCTTATATTGTACAAAAAGATAAAATGTTATACTTCCAATAATTGCTATTATAACCTCCGTATACGGTATCCTTAGTTTTATAAGCACTAACCAAATACTCACAAATACTATAGCAAGTATAACTATGAACCATCCTGTATAAGTCTTTTCAAAGATTTTACTACCAAATATATTTCGAATGATAACTCCAATCACGAAATAAAATAGACAATAAATAAATCTATCTACTAAATCATCCACACCTGGCAGAAAATAATTCAACATTAGTACAACTATTGCCACTCCAAATTTTCGATATACACTTCTTTGGGTTACTCTGTCAATAACCGGATAAATTAAAAAAATAAAAAACAAGACGTATAAAAACCAATATTCTCCTCCTTCAAAAAATATTTTTCTAATTGAATCGAGAATTCCTCTTGATCTATTTACATATTGTGGAAATAAACAACGTGGCACTACATCTATAGCATTAAAAACCAAATATGGTATAGCTAATCTCTTTATCTTTTTGAACAAATAATCCTTATACTTACCTTTATACATATAACAAAACCCAGATATAAGAAAAAATAATGGCATATGGACACTGGATAACCAAACAAATATAAAATTACATATTGCATTTTCATGTAAATTAATTGGATAATAAATAATTGCATGTCCCAAAACAACCAAAAAAATAGCAATTCCTTTCAATGCATCAATCTTTTCCCAACGCACATTTTTACTATTACATACATTCATAATAATTAAATTCATCTCCTAAAACATTTTTATATCTTATACGTTCAAAATCACCGGCTTAGCTAGTGGTTTAATCTACCACTATAATAGTCTTTCTATCACTAGAGTCTAAAAACTCATCATAAATGTCCGCCAGTCGCAACACTATTTATTTGCAAATTATTAAAGAACTTACCTTATTCGCTTTATTTTACTGTTCACTCGTGAAGACTCCAATATACTATACACTTTTAATCTTATTAGTGTGTATTACAATTTTTCCATTAACTGATTCTAAATATATTCTTAGTTTTTCTTTACATTCTTTTCTAATTTGTCCATATAATATTCTCTGCACCCCAGATGCCTATTTCCATATTTATATACCAAATTGACATGCTTTTCAAATACCATCAAAAACCTTTCACACTTTAGATATTTCATAAAACTTGATACATGATATTTAGTACAAACACAATATGATAGTTACAATTCTACTTTGCATGTGATAACCTATTAACACCTTTTCCATCATTGAAATCCTTATTGTA
>JAZRAX010000012.1:0-25682 GCA_045634745.1 Acetatifactor sp.
TGGAAGTGGTGGCTCAGGAGCTGCTGATTATACGGAGAATAACAATCATGACGGTCCGGTAAAGAATGCATCATGTAGAGGTGCAGGAGGTAGTGGCGGAAGCGGATGTTATTCAGGTTCATCCGGTTTCGGTACCAGAGATGAAGGCTCATATGAAGATTCCTGGAAGAAGGTAGGTGGAACCGGTGGAAGCGGTGGCTCCACGGGCACCGGTTCTTCAGCGAAGTCAGCCTTAACCAGTGGATGGACAAATAAGACTTTTTCAGTTACGTTCAAAGGGGTAAGCGCTGAGACTGTGCAACAGACTACATATACCTTTGGGGAAGCGACACAAACGCTTACAGTGCCGACATATAATGCTGCACTTGCGGACGGCTCTCGTTTTACTGGTTGGCGTATCCGTAATTATGGTACTTCTCCTACAGCAGGTGCGCAGTTGACCGATACAGATACTCGTGTATATCAGCCGGGAGACAGTATCGAAGTAGGTGCTTGGCTTTCCGGAAGTATTGTATTGGAACCGATTGTCAGTGAAATAGATTGCAAGGTTTATTTTGATGATAATGGCGGAAGTGACGGTCAGGGAGAAGCACTCTTAAAGTCCGATATGACGATTCAAGCTAATGTTGGGGTACCTACAAGAGTCGGATATGATTTCCTGGGATACTATACCGGTATGGTAAACGGTACGCAGTACTATGATGCAAGTGGTGTAAAGGTATATCACAATGCAATAGCAGATGGCGTGTCAAAAGTGAATCTGTATGCGCAGTGGTCCATCCATTCCAGTATGCTCACAATTGATACAAATGGCGGAACTTTGGAAGGAGAGACTTTATTCACTAAAAAGTATAATGAATCAATCACTATAAAAGATCCGGTGGATGCCTCCGGTGAGGAAAAGACATTCCTTAGATGGGCACTTTTTGATACAACTACAGGGGAAGTATCTGATAACGGAAAAATCACCACAGGAGCAGGCTATACAACCTTTACCTTTGGTCCCGATACAGAAGCTGTTACATTAAAAGCTATATGGTCTGGGGTAAATGATGCCAGATTGGAAGTGAAGGAAGGTATCACTCAAACGATTACAAGTGAAAATCTGGATCGAGTTTTTCTTCATGTGGTAACAGATGCGGAAAAAGGGTTAACAGCTGAGGAGTCTGTGGAAGACAAAAAAGAAGTGGTTTTAACAGTAGAAAAAATCGATACGGAAGAAGAGAACCATAGTGATATAGTGGAAGATATTGATTCCATTGAAACAATGCTTGAGAATAGTTCTTTTGAAACTTTGAATTATTTTGATATTTCTGTTAACAAAATAATAAATGATGTGCCTCAGGGTAAGCTGAAAGAGTTGCCGGAACCGGTGAAGATACGGATTGAGTTGACAGGAGAGTTGGCGGACAAATCGGGTTACTCTGTATACAGAGTACATGAAGATGTAGCAGAGCGAATGTCATCTTCAAGAAGTTCGGAAGAATATTACGAGTTGGGCGATGGCTATATTACGATTTATACCAAGAAGTTTTCTACCTATGCAATAACTGCATCCAGCAGTGTGATTGGTGAGTGGAAGGAAGAAGAATTAACTGATACTAATAATTCGGCTGCAACGGATGTACAGGGAAAGTATGTAGATGCTTCCAGTACAAAAGTGTATAAGATGGATGTGGAATGGGGAGCCATGAAGTTTACGTTTAATAAGCATCAGAAATGGAATCCGGATAATCATTCCTACAATGATGAAATTAGTATTTTACTGGACGAATCTGCTTATGTAGAAGGAAACAATACTATCGTCGTAACGAATCATTCCAATGCAGATGTACGTGTTGGTATGGAGGTTGTAGAACAGAGTTTGGAGGGAATTGATATTTTCCTGAAGCAGCAGAATAATGATGAGTCGGATGCGGCAATAGATATGTATTTGAACCGTGTTTCAGATGCAAGCGGAAATGGTACAGTGTCTTCTGTGAATGCATTTGTCAGACTAGGTTCAGGAACTTTGAGTGAGGCTGATTATGAAGCCTTGACTGCAGATGGAAAAACCAATACCTTCCAGCAGATTGGTCGGGTTGTAATCACTATTGAAGCTGTGAAAGACAGTGAGACGACACCGCTTTATATGGGTGGCGGAGATTAAAATTGCTTTTCTTGATATGAACGAGGGCGGATGGTATAGTGCATCCGCCCTTTTGAAAGGAAGAGAAATAAAAGATTTGGAGCATTTTGTAGTGTTTAGAATGCATTAAGATAAATCGGTTGTGAAAAGAGGCGAAAAGTTATTAAAGAGATACAAAACAAATTATTCAGAGTGGTCATAAGCAGTATCCTTATTTCAGCCATAGCGATTATGATTACCATTTTGGGAGGATATAACCATCTGGTGGAAGAGGATACAAGAAGCATCATGCAACTGGTATGTACTGAAAAGAGACAAACCATGGATGAAAAGCTGATGAATATTGAGCAAAGTGTTTATACCCTTTATCACTATGTTATGGAGCAAATTGATAGCACAGAGAATTTATGGCAGGATGAAAAGTTGTATAACGAACATATCAGTGCTATGAAGAATTTGATGGAAACGACAGCAAAATATACAGATGGAGCTGTGTCTGTATATTATCGGTTAGCCCCGGAAATAAAAGGTCCTAAACAGGGAGCCTGGTTGATGAAAGGTGAGAAGGGGGAGCTTGTAGATTGTGAAGTGACCGATATCTCCCAATACGAAAGTGATGATGTGGAGCATGTTGGGTGGTATTACCTGCCGATTGCAAATGGAAAAGAAACTTGGATTAATCCCTATTATAATGAAAATGCAGATTTGGAAATGATTTCTTTCGTGATTCCCCTGTTCCATAATGGGAAAATTATAGGTGTGGTAGGTATGGATATTACTACAGAGCTCTTATATGAGAATGTCAAGTCGGTGAAGGTATATGATACCGGATATGCCTTTTTGATGGATAAAGAAGGAAATTTTGTTTATCATCCGGAAATGCAATCCAGTAAAATTACAGTTTCTTTTAATGAAGAGCATAATTATCTTTATGAGGTAAGCAGGTTTTCTGCAGATAGCCAGTCTGTTGAAAAGTATCAATGGAAGGATGTTGATAAGAGACTTACGACTCAGCCGCTTAAGAATGGGATGCTGTTTTCTGTATGTATTACGGAAGAGGAAATTATAAAGTCGCAGTATCAAATGCTCAAGAATTCTTTGGTGATAATAGTGCTTATTATTTTAGTGTTTAGCCTGGTGACAATAACGCTCATAAGAGAGATTATTAAGCTGGCTTATACGGACGTGCTGACAGGAGTGGGAAACAGTACTGCGTATAGGGAGTGTACGGACAATATAAATAAGCAGATTATCAGTGGGGAGAAGGTAGCATTCTCAGTAGTTGTTATTGACATTAATGATTTGAAAAAAATTAACGACAATTACGGGCATGAAATGGGGGATGTTTTGATAAAAGATGCGGTCTCTGTTTTGAAAAAAGTATGGCGTAAAAATACTTACCGTATTGGCGGAGATGAGTTTGCCGTGGTACTTATGAATGAGGATAGTGAGAAAACGAAGAAAGATATTGAGTTATTTGAAGAAGAAATGGAAGTATTTAGAAAGCATAACCCGGATAGAGTATATTATTTACAAATGGCAGTTGGAGCAGTGGTATATGATGCGAAG
This sequence comes from Acetatifactor sp., assembly GCA_045634745.1. Classification (GTDB taxonomy): domain Bacteria; phylum Bacillota; class Clostridia; order Lachnospirales; family Lachnospiraceae; genus Acetatifactor. Next base: position 3,698 of record JAZRAX010000012.1, read on the forward strand.
ACAGATGGGGAATACGCAGATGTATTCCGCAGAGCAGATAGTATCATGTATGAAGACAAAAAGGCGAAGAAATCAATGGTCAAATAATTGAGAGGAGTATGATGGTATGAAAAAAAGTTTTTTGATGTTGGTATGTAGTGCGCTTATTTGTGGTTTGTTAGGGGGATGTGGTTCCGTAAACAGTGAAAGAAACTGTAGAAGTTGAAGGTGAAGATAGTACAAAAGAAGATGATGCAATAGAAGATAATACAATAGAAGGAAGGACCATAGAACCACTTCTGAATGATATTGATATTAATAATTTGGATAATTGTACTGTGGCAATATCTTTGGAACAGGGAAATGCTTATGTGGATGATACCGGGGCCATGCAGATGGATGTAATCGTCTATACCTATGACTTGTACGATATGGTAGATATGGCTGCTCTAAAAGAAGGGGATACCATTGTAATAAGGAATCAGGAAGTGAAGATTACTTCCTTAGAAAGAACAGAAAAGGGGATTCTTATTAATGATGGTCTAGATAATGGCGGATATGAATTTCTATGACAGCTCTGATTTGGATAAGGGAGAGGTGATGTATTATCCGGGTGATTTCCTGACCGACAAAGCAGGTATTGTATATCATTTTGTACCAGGCAATACCAGTATAGTAATTAAGGATGGAATGATAATAGAAATGTATCGGCGTTATATGCCATAGATTAAAACCCTTTGATACTTGATGAGCACCTACAGCACTTTACATTTATCTGATTATTAGTTTTGCTTGTGAAATTATGTTGGTTGAGGTTGCGGAATACTAAACAGACTCCACGGAATCGTTTGAAGAAAGATCAAAAAGAAATTTTTGGTCTTTTTTTGTACTATAATAAGTACATTCTTGCAATTTCCTAAATTTAGGAGTAAAATAATTGAGGTTATACATAAATGCTAAAATTTTAACAAATTTCGACGGTGGAATGTGTATTGCATGAGGAATGGCTCAAAGTAAAACGGTCGAAGTACAAAAAGAAATGTGAGGGAAAAAAGATGAAAAAAAACAAATGGCTTAGTGCTGCGATTCCGGCACTATTACTTCATTGCAGTATCGGTACTGTTTACTGCTGGTCAATTTTCAGTCAGGAAATCGCTGATTATATCGGTTTCTCAAAAGGTGCGACTGAATGGGCATTCAGCTTTGCAATTTTCTTCTTAGGTATGTCAGCAGCATTCCTTGGAAATATTGTAGAGAAAGATATTCATAAATCTTCCTTGATTGCAACCATTTGCTTTGCAGCAGGTATGGCTGGTACTGGTTTCTTTATCTGGTATGGTGGCAACCAGTTTGCAGCAAACGGTAAAGGTAGTGTACTTGCATTAATTGGTATCTACATTTGCTATGGTTTTATTATGGGTATCGGTCTTGGTACCGGTTATTTATCACCGGTTAAAACATTGATGCTTTGGTTCCAGGATAGAAAGGGTCTCGCTACCGGTCTTGCAGTTGCTGGTTTCGGTGCAGCAAAGGCTATTGCGTCTCCTATCATGCAGGCTTTGCTTGCAAACTTGGGTGAAGGCGGCATCTACAAGATGTTCTGGATTTTAGCTTGTGTTTATTTTGTAATGATGTTTGTAGGTCACTTATTATTGCATAAGCCGGAGGGCTGGGTTGAGCCTCAGACCAAGGAAAAGGGTCAGAGTACCATGGCAGTTATTAAGTCTAAGCCTATCAGCCTTTATATTGGTATTTGGTTAATGTTCTACTTGAATATTACTTGTGGTTTGGCTTTGATTTCTCAGGAAAAGATGATTATCAAGTGTATTGGCTTGGCTGGTTCTGTAGGTATTATCTCAACTGTTTCTGCAATCTTTAACGCAGGTGGTCGTTTGGGCTTCTCTGCATGGGCAGATACATTTAAGGATAGAAATACCATTTACAAGATTATTTTCGCACTTTCTATCGTATTTACCGGTCTTGTTATTTTAACAAGCGGTATTAAGAATGGTAATGGTAATGTATTATTAACAATTTTAGTACTTGGTCTTATCTTTGTAGTAAATGCAGGCTATGGCGGTGGTTTCTCTAATGTACCTACTTTACTTTCAGACCATTACGGAATGGGTAGCATCAGTGCAATTCATGGTATTACCTTATCTGCATGGGCATTTGCAGGTTTAACCGGTAACCAGATGGCAGCTTGGATTGTAAAGAATTTCGGTGAATATGTAACCGATGCAAGTGGCAACAGCGTAAACCCTGTTGGTTATCAGACCGTACTTTATGTAACCGGTGCTTTGTATGTAGTATCCTTGTTAATCAGTATTTTCTTAGTTCGTTCTAAGAAGGAAGCATAATAAATACATATAAAAAGTTCGAGACTGCGAAGCCGAGAGGTTTCGCAGTTTTTTTGTGGTTCTTTTATGCGTGAAGTATAGAGAGTGCAATTAATATTGTAAATAACACCTAAAAAGGTACAAATAATAAAAAGAATAACATGTAAAAAAGTGCAATTAATAACAAAAATAACTTGCAAAAAGGTGCAAGTTATGGATATACTAAAATAAATCTAAAGTATTGGAGGTTTATTTATGAAGCGAATAGCATTGCAGAAATTAGTAGACTGGAACAATAATTCTGATAAAAAGCCCTTGATTGTATGGGGAGCCAGACAGGTGGGTAAAACGTATTTAGTAAAGAATATATTTGCTGAAGCCTACTATAAGGATAATTATATTTATGTTGATTGTAAGATAGAAGATGAAATTAGGGAGTTTTGCTTAAAAACGGCTAATGCAGGAAAAATTATTGAATATATTTCCCTGCGCAAGGGACGACAGATTACAGAGAATACTCTTCTAATATTTGATGAGATACAGGAGTGCCCTAATATTATTTCTGCATTGAAATATTTTTGTCAGGATTTTAGACAAATTCCGGTAATTGCTACTGGTTCCATGGTACGTATTAAGATTCAGAGAGAGACACATAAAAGAGGTGCTGCAGAAAGTCATAAGTTTTTGTTTCCCGTAGGAAAGATAAATCAAATCACGATTTATCCTATGACTTTTGATGAGTTTTTATTAAATAGTAATAAGGTACTCTACAAGGTGATTAAAGATGCATATGAAAGTAGGACGCCCTTATCTACAGATATTCATGAGCTTGCCATGGAGCAGGTATACAAGTATTTGCTGGTGGGCGGTATGCCGGAAGCAGTAAATACCTATATTGACGGAGAAAACCTTTTGAAATCAAGAGAAGTCTTGAAAGAGTTGTATGATAACTACCTTGCAGATATGGAATTATATCAGGCGAGCGGAGAGGCTATTTTGCGGTCACGGGCGTTATTTTCAAATATTTATAAAGAGCTAAACAAGGAATCAAAGAATTTTTCTCCAGGGCTAATTGAAGAAAAGAGTAAGACAAGAGATTTTGCAACATCTATTCAGTGGCTTACCATGGCTCATATTGTGAATCAGTCTTTTCAGTTGAAGGAGCACATTACAATGCCACTAATACAGGATAATGAAAGTAATTTTCGCCTGTTTCTTGGAGATATTGGGATGTTTTCTTATCAGAGTGGTATTAATGCTGCATCTTTTATTTCAAGTGAAAGGGAAAATACACTTTCCGGCATTTTTTTTGAGAACTATGTTGCTAATGAGTTAATTGCGAAGGAACATAAGTTGTTTTATTGGCGAGGCAGATCGACTGCTGAGTTGGAATTTATTATTGAGTCAAATAACAAATTATACCCTATTGATGTGAAAAAAGGTAAGGGTACCCTTAACTCTTTAGCAAAATTTGCAAACCATAATAGGTTTGAATTTGCCATAAAGGTTTCAAAAAATAACTATGGTTATAATGCAGAGCAAAAATTATTAACCGTACCATTTTACTTTTTCCCATTTGTTGCACAGGACCTTGCAGAAGGGAAGATAAGTTAATAAAATCCGGCAGATATTCTCTACATACCTGCCGGACTTTTTTGACTCATTTCGATGGTCTGACAGTAGGTTTTGGCAACTTGTGTTTGTAAAGTGGCAACTTGTGTCGAGAGCGCTTGCCAAGTAAATTTTGTGTGTTAAACTTTTAGACATAGGGAGGTGGATTACGTGAAAATAACCATTGATATTGATGAGAATGTAAAGGAAACAGAGATTAATATAAGCTGTAATCAATTAACAGGTGATATTGAAAATATTATTGCCACGCTTAGAATTTTGAATCAACAGATGGTGGTAGTGAAGGACGGGGAAACGTATCTGTTGGATGTAAATAAAATTTCTTACATAGAGGCGTTGGAGCGAAAAACCTTTGTATACACGGAGGAAGCAGTATATGAGTCGAAGCTGAAGCTATATGAAATGGAAGAGCGACTTATGCATAGTGGATTTTTTAGGGTAAGCAAGTCTTGTCTGGTACACTTGCGTTTCATTAAATCCTTGAAGGGGGATGTGGCGAGGAAGCTGCGTCTGACTTTGGAAAATGGTGAACAGATTCTGGTTTCCAGACAATATGCAGAAGAAATAAAGAAACGATTGGGGGTAATCTGATATGAATAAAAAAGATACGTTATTTAGTTATTTGGCACAAATATTTCTTATCTATGGGTTTACAATTTTAACACTTAATATTTTTTGCTTATTCTTTGGTGAAGGGGCTAAGGATTTTTCTACCATATTTGCTTTGGGCAGCAGCGGTCTGTCATTGGCTACCATGATTCAATTTTTTGCTTTGGCTGTATGTATTGCTACTTTTCGCTTTGTTTTATTTTCCGATGGATTGATTCGCAAGGTTCCCATAGCAGTGCGGACAGTTATTATGTTTGGGTTGGTAATTTTGCTAATGATTGTTTTTATATATTTGTTTGGCTGGTTTCCTATCAATATGTGGCAACCGTGGGTAATGTTTATTCTTTGCTTTGGTATCAGTGCGGCAGTTAGCACCTTGCTGAGCGTATGGAAGGAAAAGCTGGAAAATCAGGTAATGGAAGAAGCGTTAAATAGATTGAAGGCGGAGGCGGACAGTCATGAATAGCGGTATTTGTGTAAAAGGGCTGAGACATCAGTTTGGAGATAAGGTGGTGTTAGATAATATAAGCTTTCAGGTAGAAAAGGGAGAAATTTTTGGTCTGCTTGGTCCCTCCGGTGCCGGAAAAACTACGTTGATTAATATTCTGACCGGGCAGCTGAGGGCTAGTGGGGCTATGGCAGGAGTAGGTAAGGATATAGGTAAGAGTAATACCTCTGAAGGTGTAGGTAAGGGTGTTGGTGAAAGTTATATTTTGGGAAAACTCAGTCATGAATTAACCGGTGAAGATTATAGAAAAATCGGTATTATGATGGATAATATGGGTTTATATGAGCGAATGAGCTGTTATGATAATCTGCGGTTTTATCAGATGTTGGAGGGTTCCGGTGGCAAAAGAGAGCGAAAAAACTCAGACAGTGTTGATAATGAAGATACAGGAAATGTCTTAAGCAAAATAAATAATAAAAAAATAGAAGAGGTGTTGCAGGGTGTAGGACTGTTGGAGGCCAAAAAGACACTAGTTATGAATTTATCTAAGGGAATGACCAACCGTTTGGCTTTTGCCAGGGCGATTATGAAAAAACCACAGATTCTTTTCCTGGATGAACCTACCAGCGGTTTGGACCCTGCTACATTGGAATCCATTCATGAAATGATTTTAAAGGAAAAAGAACGTGGCACAACCATTTTTCTGACAACGCACAATATGCATGAGGCAGAGAAGCTGTGTGATAAAATTGCCCTTTTAAATGAAGGGAAAATTGTGGAGTATGGGGCACCTGAGGAAATTTGCAGGCGCTATAATCATCAAAAGAAAATCAAGCTACATTTGAAAAGTGGGGAAGATGTGGAGCTTTCTCACGAGGCATCCGGTGGCAAGGTTTTGCAGGAATATTTCGAAAGGGATGAAGTGGAAACTATACATTCTACAGAACCAAACTTAGAAACTATTTTTATTGAATTAACAGGAAGGAAGTTGGAAGCATGATAAATCATATTTGGGCGATTTTGTGGAAGCAGTTAAAGGATACTTTGAAAAATAAGACTGTCCTGATTCAATTTATTATGTTTCCCGTACTAACGGTGGTGATGGAAAATGCTATAGAGCTACAGGGTATGCCGGAGCATTTCTTTGCAAATTTATTTGCAATTATGTATGTAGGCATGGCACCATTGACAAGTATCTCCGCCGTAATTTCCGAGGAAAAGGAGAAGAATACCTTACGTGTGCTACAAATGTGTAATGTGAAATCCTCTGCATATCTGTTGGGAAATGCGATTTATGTGGTAGGAATTTGCTTGCTCGGCTCGTTGGTGATTGGTTTGGCCGGTGGTTATAAAGGGCAGGAGCTGGGATATTTTATGCTTATTATGCTGTTGGGACATAGTATCTCTGCAGTGTTAGGTGCTACCGTGGGTGTAGTCAGCAGAAACCAAATGGTGGCAACATCCATTACAGTGCCGGTAATGATGGTGTTGGCGTTCTTGCCCATGCTGTCTATGTTTAATGAGACTATCAAAAAGGTGGCAAAGCTTTTTTACTCACAACAGTTGCATATGCTTTTAAATGAGTTGAATAATTTCTGTATTAGTGCAGAGACAATGATGATTTTAGTAGGTAATATAGTAGTGGTTTTAGTGATGTTTTCCATAGCGTATGGCAAACTTATGCAAAGGAAATAGTCAACTATAATTTGATTGTGTGGTAAAAGTATAGCTGATATAATGATGAGGTAAACAAAAGCTTGCAAATAGATAACTTAGTTCACAAGGCGGGTGAAAGCATGTACCACATTTCCATTTATTTTGACACGAAAACAGAAGCGCGTATGCGTGAGTATATAAAGAAGGTAGCGGAGGTTACAGGGAATATTTATATGCTACAGGCAAATGTGCCGCCACATATTACTTTGTCAGCCTTTGAATGTGAGCGGGAAGCTGAGCTGGTAGGACGCTTGGAGTATCTTATGGAAGCGTCAGAGAAGAAGCATGTAGAAACAGACTGTGGCATGCAAACAGCAGGTATGCACGCCGGCACTCTCCAGTGGGTATCCATAGGAACCTTTTTGCCGGGAGTAATTTTTCTGCAACCGGTGTTGAATGAATATTTGCATGGCTTAGTGCAACAGGTATATGATTGCCTGCTTGAAATCGAAGGAGTAAAGGTTCGTCCCTGTTATAAGCCATTTTCCTGGTTGCCCCATAGTACAGTAGCCAAAAAGCTGACGTCACAGCAGTTGCAACAGGCGTTTGAAGTGTTGCAGCATGAGTTTGGGGTTTTTGGAGGAAAGGTAGTCCGTATCGGGCTGGCGAAGATGAATCCCCACAGGGAGATAATGAGTTGGGAATTAAGGAAGATGTAGGCAAAGAAAACAGTTACAGGTTAGGGAATGTGGGAGATGTGAGCAGGAAAGGACTGTGATAAGTGTATGTTAGTAAATAAAAATTGCGACATGACACCCTTTGATATGAGTAAGCCACCCATGAAGCAGAAGTGGTATTTGATGCCGCTGATTTGGGGAGGCTCCTGGCTTATGACCAGGCAGTTTGGATTGAAAATACAGAAAAAGAATATGGAGCAATTTAAGCCGCCTTATCTGGTAATCTCCACTCATCAGGGCTTTTCCGATTATTACATTACGCCGCTGGCGTTGTTTCCCCATAGGGCAAATTATGTGTCGGACATGGAAGGATTTGCAGCTTTTGGGGAGTGGTTGTATCGTGCCATCGGTTGTATCGGAAAGCGTCGGTATGTGCCGGATATTACTGTAGTAAAAAATATGAAGCATGCATTGGAGGTCGGAAAAAGTGTAGTAATTTACCCGGAGTCCAGACATTGTAATGTAGGGACTACTTCTTATATACCGTCTAACGTGGGTAAATTAGTAAAAATGATGAAGGTGCCGCTGGTGGTTCTCACCGTTCATGGAAGCTATTTAGCCAATCCTTTTTGGGACGAGGAGCATACCCGCAAGGTGCCTATGGAGGCTGTGTTAGAGGGAGTGTATACAGCCGAGGAAGTGGCGAAGCTTTCGGCGGATCAAATTCAGCAGACTATCGAGGAAAAGCTGCAGTATGATGAGTATGCCTGGCAGCAGGAGAAGGGCATTGTGATTGCTGGTAAAAATCGTGCAGAAGGTTTGCACAAAGCACTGTATCAGTGTTGGGCCTGTGGTGAGGAGTTCACGATGAGAAGCGGTGGCAGCAGGCTTTGGTGTGAAAAGTGTGGTGCGCAGTGGGAGCTGACCGAGGATGGTTGGTTGCAAAATGTAGAGGCAGAGCCGAGTGGACAGAAGATGCAAGGCGTGGAAGCAGAGTCGGCCGGTCCGCAGAAGGTGCAGAGTACGGATGCGAAGGCGACGGGGCAGGGAGTGTTGCAGGCAGGAGAAGTTGCGCAGAATGACACATTCATTCATATCCCTCATTGGTATGAATGGCAGCGTGAAAACGTGGAAAGAGAAGCAAAACAGGGAGATTTCAAACTTATTTTCCGGGTACGTGTGGAAGCTTTACCCAATGCGAAAGGATTTGTAGAGTTGGGCGAGGGTGTGCTTACTATAGATAAGAAGTGCTTTATATTAGAGTTGCCCGGAAGGCATGAGTTCAAAGTTTCCGGTCAAGTGGATAATGTAGGCACGAAGGAAACCATCGATGTGAGACGACAAAACAATCGTCTTGTGTTTCCACACCATACTCGTGAATCCGTACAGACAGAGTATAATTACCGGGGCAAAGGCATGGCCATCGTACTTTCGACAAAAGACTGTTGCTACTACATTTATTCGGAGGACAAGCACTTTAATCCTACCAAGCTGCAGTTTGCGGGAGAGTATTATTTTTCTGTCATTTCGGATAGATATTTTCGAAGTTAATTTTTTGGATTCTCTACCCATAAAGCGGACTAACAGCTCATATGGGTAGAAACACTCAGTAAGAATCTATAATATAAGTATCCGGAAAAGTGAGGAGCAATATGAATAATACTACCAGACTACAACAAATTCGTGAAAGTGAGCGTAAATCACATATAGAAACCTATTCTAATGAAGCTTTGTATCAGGAAGGAAGTTGGCTACGAAAACCTATTAAGACAGTGCAGGATATACTGTCGTTATTTGAAGGATATGAGGAACTGACAGTACTGGACCTGGGCTGTGGTGTGGGCAGGAACTGTCTGGCCATAGCAGAGCGTTTTAAGGATATTCCTTGCACCATAGAGTGTGTAGATATTTTGGAGCTGGCCATAGAGAAGCTGCAGGAGAATGCACAGGCACAGGGAGTTGCGGAATCCATAAAGGGTATTGTGGCACCTATTGAGGAATACCCTCTGGAAGAAGAGAAATATGATTTGGTGCTGGCGGTTTCTGCGCTGGAGCACATCGATACCAGGGATTCTTTTGAAAAGAAGCTTAAGGAAATCCGCCATGGCATGCGAAAGGGTGGTGTAGTGTGTCTGGTCATTAATTCTAATGTAACCGAGACTGAAAAAGTAACCGGTAAAAAGCTGGAACCACAGTTCGAAGTAAATCTCCCTACGCAAGAGTTGCAGGCACTACTTCAAGAAACCTTCAAAGTCTGGAAGATTTTGAAAGAAACGATCCGTAGTCAGCAGTATGACATTCCCAGAGAGTGTGGATTGAGTGAGTTGAAGACGGATGTAGTTACTTTTGTTGCCAGAAAATAGAACAGGGCGGATTCTTTCAGCTGCTGTTTGGGCACTAAATCTGAAAAAGCAGTCATAGTGCCCAAGTCAAAGACTTTTCATAAAAATCCAGCCGCTTCTGTTCTATTCACGATTATCCTTCAAGCTTTCCACCATATCTACCTTAGATACCTTGCGTCTTAACAAAAACAGGGAGGCAAAGTAACTGCAGCAAACAAGTATCACAGTGTAAAGGAAGCTCTGCGGTGCAATATATGCCTTCGGCAGTACGCCGATAAAATCAGCCAGAAAAACCATAAACCAATTGGTGGAAGCAAATACCAAGGGAATACTGGCCGCAATACCCAGGGGCAGTAAGACGTGGTTTACTCTCAGCACAATCTGATTAATTTGTTTATCCTTATAACCTAATACCTTTAGCATGGATATATTGGAACGGTTCTCGGTTACTAGCATATTTACGGCTACATATATGGATGCTACACAGATGATGGCACCGATGCCAATCAGGAAGTATATCATAAAATTCATCTGGTTGGACATATTTTGAAATTGTTCCTGGGCATCGGATTTTTTAATGGTTTGAATTATCTTCGCATCCGGAATATCCAACACCACATCACTCATAATCACATTGCTGACATTGTCATTAATTCCTAAAATATCAGCTGCGTTTTTCCGATTAGTAAACACAGCGTTTTGCATGTCGTTGTCTATAATTCCGGCAATAGTAATCTCATGCTCTTCCAGGGTTAATGGATTGCAAAGGGTAATTTCCTCGCCTTCTTCAATATCCTGTAGCATTGCTGTTACACTGGTAACGTAATATCCCTCATCGAGATGGATTTCCTTTCCCTGAAGATCTTTCAAGCTTAAATATGGATTGGCGTCTCCGGTACCAATGAGGCTGAATTGTTCCCCGGCTTCGTTTTCTACGGTAGACATGATAACAGGTTCGCCACCATATTCATTTCCTTCAATTAACTCATTCAATACATACTGGTACTCAAAGCTACCCAGCTCGTCCACCATAGTCTGCTTTGTGTTTTCCATGGTGTCTAAAAAGCTGTATCCTAAAAGTGCAATATAGCTTCCCAGGAAAATGCCTAAGAACACCACAAAGGTTCTGGAAGGATTCCCAATCAATGAGCGCAATGCATATTTAAAACGGAAGGATATTTTGTTTTTGACCAGCACGTTTCGGTAGTTTCTAGTGCCATGGTCGGAGTTACCGTTTAAGAGAAGTACAGTGTCCTTTTTCAGTAATTTATTTACAGAATTCATGGCAGCCAAGACATACATTACCGTAGGAACAATAATTCCTAAGATTGCTGCTGTAGGGTCCAAGTGGCACTCAATCCGCATAGGTTCATAATCTGCCAGGCACACTTCTCCGAAGGGTTGCGCAAATATTACGGTAATGATTGCGGCAAATACTCCGCCAAATAACCCGGGAATCATGGCGAAACCTGCATAATGAAGCATCAGCTTACCTTTTTTGTAACCGAGGGCAGTTAAGGTACCAATTAATCTTTGCTCGGATTTTACCTTACGGTTGATTACAATGCTTACGAGAACTACTACGATTAGCGGCATAATAATCAAAATGATATAGGACATGTAAATAAACATCTCTGCCTGCATCTTTACCATATCAATTCGCATGTTTTCACCGGCAGACAGGTAAGTGCGCATATAATATTTATCATTTATCTCTTTACGAAAATCGGTTTGATTATCTTTCTCATATCGGACCAGATATGTACAATTTTGGCAACCTAAACTTTCAAATGCTTCATCTGTTACATAAGCAAGAAAGAAGGTAGTAACATTCTTATAAGAATCGGATTCATTCTGGAGCATGTATAAGTAATCCGGTCTTTGGAAAAATCCGGTCACGGTGTACACTTTATCGCTGATAGTGATTTTGTCACCAATAGCTACTTTGTTTTGTACTGCATAGCCTTCGGAAATAATGATCTCGTCGTTCTCCAGGGCATCCTTTCCCACGGTTACGTCATACAAATTTATTTCGCTTGTCTTTTTGAATACCCGGGCGGTGACACCGTATGTTTCAATATTACCATAATACTGTGGTTCCAAGGTTATGGCATACTTTTTCTCCAAGGCTTCTACGTCTTCCTCTGCAATGGGAAGATATGTAGTAAAGTTTGCATCCTCTAAATTTTGTGAGGCAAAAAATGTGTCTCCGAACTCCCAAATGGCTTTGCCGGCAATGTTCATCATAAAAAACAGGAATAGTGTCATTATGGTCAATACCGTAGAAGAAACGTAAAAAGATAAATTTTGTTTTATGCTTCGGAAATATCTTTTATTTAACTTCATGACTTCACCCTCCCTAGAGCATCAGTTCTGTAGCAGACTTTTTATTCAGATTCATACGGTTTTCATGAGCTTTGCCGTCTTTGATATAGATGACTCTGTCGGCCATCTCTGCGATTGCTTCGTTGTGGGTAATAATCACGGTGGTGGTTTTGTAGAGCTTATTGATTTTTTCGATGAATTCCAAAACGGTTTTGGAGGACTTGGTATCCAAGGCACCGGTTAATTCATCACAAAGTAAAAGTTTGGGATTTTTAATGATGGCTCTGGCAATGGCGACTCGTTGCTGCTGACCTCCGGAAAGTTCTTTCGGAAAGCGGTAGCGGTATTTTCCCATGCCCATAGCCTCTAATACTTCATCGATATTTAGAGGGTTTTCGGAGATATCAGATACTACTTCGATATTTTCTGCGACAGTTAAATCAGGAATCAGGTTGTAAAACTGAAAAACAAAGCCTACATCTTCCTTACGATATTCCGTAAGTTTGTTGTTTTTGTAGCCGGAAAGGTTGCGGTCGCCCACAATGATTTCGCCCTCATCTAAATGGTCCAATCCTCCCAACATGTTAAGCAGAGTAGATTTGCCGGAGCCGGAGGGACCTAATATGACGCAAATCTCACCTTTGTCAATCTCAATGTTTGCATGGTCTAATGCGTATACAAGAGATTCTCCTTCCCCGTATTTTTTGGTTGCATTTCGTAACGTGATAAACATAACTTGCTCCTCCTATTTTTGAAATGTAAAAAACCCAAGTACAGCTTCAAAACTATACTTGGGTACACATATCAAAATATTCAGACTGCATGTATAGTTCTTCTGCTATACATGAGTCTCGCAATTTAAAACAAGCCAGACCAAATGGTCAGTATGTTGACTTGCTACGATATACGCTTGCTACTCCCTCATGGGATTTTTATTTATTAGGAATATAGCACCATTTATTTTGGATGTCAAGCAGGAAAAATTAAATTTTAAAAATTTTTTTATACTCCGTGGGGGTACATCCTGCCATTGCCTTAAATACCTTCATAAAATATTTTTCATCAGAAAATCCACAGGAGTAAGCCACTTCTTTGGTGGAAAGTCCGTAAACTTCCAGCAGATTTTTGGCCGCTTCTACACGGATTTGGTTGGTGTAGGTAATAATGGATATGCCCATACTTGCTTTAAAAAGTTTGGATAGGTAGCTTGTCTGATATCCCAGTTCTTTGGCAGGTTCTGCCAAGGAAAAGGGATGGTAATAATTGTTTTTTATCCATTCGCATAAAGCAGATACAGTTTCGGGGATTTCTTTTCTGGCGGTTTGGGAGGTCTGGGAAAATTCTCTTGCCAACTCCAACATAATCAGGCTGAGAGTATAATTCAACATTTCATTACAATAATTATGCTTTTCCATGGAGAGTTCCAATAACTGTCGGAACAGGCGGTTGGTGCGCTGTGGGGTAGTCAGAGTGGCATATTCTGAGAACATACAGGAAGCCGGCTCTGTCACAAATTCTACTTCTGCAGTAGCGGCTGGAAAAATGATTGTCGGACTCACCTCATCCGGTACAATATGCACCCAGAAATAAGCCAGTTTTCCAACAGAAGGAGCGGTACCGAAGTGTTCCTCGCCGGCGGGTAGGAAAATATATTGATTTGTGTTGACATCATATGCTACGCCATTGGCGGTAATGTGCAGAGTTCCTTCGGTGACAAAAATAAGCACATGGTGTTCAAAGGTGCGACGATGATGCAAAAAACCATCCTTACTGATAAGCTGTCCGCAGACAGAATATTCAAGTGGTTTCGCCATCGGAAAATTCAAACATCTCATGTGCTTAGCCCTCCCTTTATATTTCGCGGGTATTTGCTCGGTCGCGAGCCTTCGCCAAATGTCTGCGCCGCAGCCGCTTGGCTCAGTGCTTTCGCGTAAAATATAACGTGTATTCTTCTTCTGTTATATCATAAAGAGGAGTAAATGTCATGTTTTTCGGTTGGTTTTTGGTTACATAAGTACTTTGTAACCAAGGGAAGGTGTCGTAAGTGTGCTCGCTCTGAGGCATGAAAGTGTCTTCCGGGTGCTCCGGGTCCAAATACAAACCCTCGTCAGAAGTACTCAGCCCAGCTAGAACAATAGGTCCTTCCAATACGGCGGTCATTTCCGGCATATCAGGTAAGGTAACGAAGCTCAGTCCTGCCGGGAAGTAAATCTGTATTTCATCGTTTGTCCAATGGCGGCTAATATTCAGGTAACCGTTTTCCACGGAGTAGTCGTGGGATTCTGCACCATTTACAGTTACCAAGGGCTCTGCCTTTACCCAGCCGGGTACACGGAAGGATAAAGTAAATTCTTTGGAAGCTTTAACTGTAAATTTTATCTGCCAACGGGACATTTGCCCTTCGTCGCTTTCGTCAAAAAATGCTTGGTCGTTGTAGTACTTCATATTTACGGTCTGGTTCAGTTCGATAGCATCTGCCCCCTCGCCATATACCAGCTTGGAAGGAATGTACTGACTGATTCTCAGGCGGTTCTTTTCCTCATCCTGATAGTAGCAAAGCGTAGGATAAATAGTCTGCGCTTGTACCATGGTACCGTAGCAGCACCAGAAATCCTTGGTTTTGCTGCCCCATTTTTTCTTGCTGCCCGCACGCATAGGTAGGAAATAAGTGGGCATGCCGGTGTATTTGTTTTGTTGCGCCAAGAAACCATTGTAAAGATTTCGCTCAATATAGTCTGCATACAAGCTGTCGCCGGTAAAGCGGTATAAGTAATCTGCCAGGCGTACCATATTGTAAACTGTACAGAATTCTTGGTTGCGGTCACTTAAGAAGCGTCCCTGCATGTTCCGGGGTACCCAGAATTCTCCCGCACCTTGACCGCCGGTGCAGTATTCCCCGCGGTCGGTTACTGCACATTTCCAAAACAGTTTTACAATTTCCAACCACTTTTCATCTTTGGTGACCTGGTACATTTTGGAGGCACCGTGGGCAAAAGGAATGCTGGCATTCTGATGACTGTTACTTAGAGGATCCTTGCCGTCTAAAAGCTTTTTAAAAATAGAAGGATGTGCATAGCTTTTCGCCAAAGCTAAGTACTTTTCCGCATGGGTCAGTTCATAAAGAGTAGCCCAAACCTCCAGCATACCGCCTTCTTCACCACTATAAACTGCATGGGGATTAACTTTCTGCATTTTTGCTACCCAGTTTACGTACCAATCTGCCAGATTGTCCAGAAGCTTCAAAGCTTTTTGGTTATTTGCATACTCATAGGCGTGCATCAGACCTAAAATCAGCTTGTGCATAGTGTATTGGGGAGACCAAATGTATTCATTCCGCTCCAGTTTGTCAAAGTATTTCTCCGGGAAGGGAGCCAGCCACTTGCCGCCGTTTAACTGTTGACATTTTTCCAATTCGCCAATAATGTATTTTAACTTTGCCTCCAGCTCATAATCCTGGGTGGTAGCAATCAAAACCGATGCAGCAGACATCCAATGTCCTAGAAAATGGCCACGTAATTGACAGGTAGGCGCTTCCCAACCCCAATGAAGAGATGCAGTGTTTGGGTCATCTACTACCTGAAGTCCCGGCATAACAATGCCTGCTTCCAAGTAAAAATTTTGCAAAAGGCACTGACTTTTCAGTTCCATTAAATATGCTCTGTTCACATCTGCACGTTCCTTAAACAGTCCCGGCAGCAGTGTTACCTGTTCCAAAGAAAATCCTGTAATCATGTGTAAAATCTCCTTTTCTCTAAAATAGTGCGTTCACAAAATACGAATTTACCGGAATTAATTCCATCCGGTGTATTTATGTTTATAAGTGGATTATACGCAGACCTACCGCCTTTGTCGGTGGATAAAAACAGCTTCTTGGTGGAAATTTTTGCAGGTATTAAAAAAAATTTGAAAAAACTGTTGACACATGACTGTTAAGGGTGTATATATAACACATAAACAGTTGAAACGCTGTTAAGGTGCTTGTTAAGTTTTACACCAAAAGAAAAGAGGTTTTTATGAAGATTTTGCAAAATTCAGACATCCCTATTTATCAACAGATTGCTACACAGTTTCAGGAGGATATCCTGGCGGGGAAGATTAAGCAGGGAGAATACCTGCCATCTATCCGAGGATTGGCGAAGGATCTGCGCATCAGCGTTATTACCACCATGAAGGCGTATGAAGAGCTGGAGAAACAGGGACTTATCACTGCCATGCAGGGAAAAGGGTATTATGTGAATGCCCAAGATAGTGAAATGCTTCGCGA
This sequence comes from Acetatifactor sp., assembly GCA_045634745.1. Lineage (GTDB taxonomy): Bacteria > Bacillota > Clostridia > Lachnospirales > Lachnospiraceae > Acetatifactor. The sequence goes on from JAZRAX010000012.1 coordinate 19,969, forward strand.
GCAGCACTTGCGAAAGATGGAAGAGCATCTGATCAATGCCATATCTGCCGCAAGGATTGCCGGTATTTCCGAAAGTGAGATGAAGGAAGTACTGGAGATGTTGCTGAGTGAGAATTAATTAGTAAGTAAGATATTTTTTACCGGAAAACTTTAGAACAATGCAGAAGTAGTGCAGGAAAGAGGAGATTATGCAAACAGAAGCAATGATTAAGATGACCAATATCAATAAAAAGTTTAAGGGATTTCAGCTGGATATACCGGCTTTGGAAATTCCGAAGGGCTTTGCTACCGCGCTGATTGGTGAAAACGGTGCCGGTAAGAGTACATTGATGAATATTTTAGCAGGTATTCGTCTGGATTATAAGGGAGAGCTGGAGTACTTCGGAGGAGAGATGGATGAGAAAACCATTCGCGAGGGCATAGGTTATACCAGCCCCGGTAATTACTTTATGCCTCATTGGACGGTGAAAATGATTTCTGAGGTCAGCGAACTGCTTTTTGACGGATTCCACGCAGACCGTTATAACGAGCTTTGTGAGGATTTGGGAGTGGCTAAGGAAAATAAAAAGATTTCCGCCATGTCCGACGGTATGCGGATGAAGACTACATTGGCCAGTGTCTTTGCCAGAGATACGAAGCTGTTAATGCTGGATGAGCCGGCATCACCTTTGGATCCACTCATGCGCGATAAGCTTTGTCACATGATTCGTGAGTACATTGAAGATGGTAACGGTGAGAAGAGTGTGTTCTTTTCTACACATAATATTTCTGACATGGAGAATGTGACCGATTACTGCATTATTATGGAGCAGGGAAAGGTCGTAGAGCAGGGCTTCGTGGAAGACTTGAAGGAAAAGTATGTGATGGTAAAGGGTGAGACTGCCGATGCGGAAAAGGCAAAGGAATACTTAATTGGTTTCCAGCAAAACAGCTACGGCTTTGAAGGTCTTTGCAAGACAGAAGATCTGGATAAGCTGGCAGGTATGGATATTGCCATGGAGACACCCACCCTTTCTCAGATTAGCGTGGCGATTATGAAGCAGTATTCGAAGTTAAAGTAACAGAGGTGCGGATATGAAGACTTGGATGAAATGTTATCACGCCTTTCTGTCACAGTGGTGGCTGAAGGCATTAGTATATATATTGTATCCTGTAGTGATGATAGGCGGTATGTGTCTGGCAATATTTATTGTAAAGAGTCAGGGAGCAGGAGTTACACTGGCATATAATTTGACAGGGAATTTGTTTATAATGGCAGAGTTGTTTTTGGGCTACTTTATTTTTGGCGGGGTGGCTGCTAAGGACAGTAATAAGCTGGAGTACTTGAAAACTTCGGTGAGAGGCATGTCTGTACTGAAGAAAGGTATTATTGTAGATACCTTGCGACGTGCGTTAGGAATTTATCTGATGCTACTGGTTCCGCTCTTTTTAAGCGGTGAGCACCCGAATAGTAGTATATGGGTGGCATGTGCAGTAGTAATTCTGTGCTCGGAAGCCGGTTTGATTATATTCCGCAGAACCTCTTCTTTTACCATTTTCATCGTGGTGTTGGTACTAAGCGGAACCGTGGGCGGTGCGGTTATGGCAATCGGTATGATTTGCAGTAATTTCTGGTGGGCAGTGGCTCTGTTTTATGTGGTTACCGTAGCAGTAACAGTATATAGCATTCGTATGGTAATGCAGAAGGCGAGGGAAAGCTATTATGATACAGGATTTGAAAACAAGTTGGAAGCTGCTTAAATATACTTATCAGTTCAAAATGAACATAGCAGTAGCAATACTGTTTATGGTATTGGGAGTGATTTGGCTGTTAAATGGTCCCAGAGGCTTATATGTCGCGGCACTCTATGTGTATATAGGACCTTGCATGTTGGTGCAGTTAACTTATAATTTGTTATACGCGAATATGGCACTGGTGTCTCCCGTAAAGAAGGCTCTGGACGGAACCTTTCCCAATGTAGTAGGTTTGTTTGGCAGTCTGCTTGGCTATGCATTTGCTGTAGTTTATATAATAATTTTTAGCAACATTTTTCCTGAAAATGAAATGAGTGGCGGAAATATTTTGGTAGTGATTGGTTTGATTATGTTAGTCACAATTATATACTACAGTGTGGCATATAAGTGGTTTGTGGTATCTACCATATTGTTTGGTTTTTGCCTGACTGTGACACTCGCCTTTGGAATGGCGCTACTTATATATTCCGATGTGGAAATCAGCCTGCTTCAGGGAACACGGATTGGTTTAGGAATTGTAGTGGGTGCAAATATTTTGGGAGTTCTTATTCGAAAGGCATTGTACAAATTACCCAATTCTCCTTTGGCGGGAGGCCGTTCTTTACGTAAGGCCATGGTTTAAATACGAAAGGATAGTATTATGTTAGCTGAAATAAAAAGAGATTTGCGGTTATTGAAATACATTCCACAGTTTAAGTTAAATATAGTCATGTGCATCATTGTATTTCTCATGGGAATTCCTATGATGCTCATTGCAAGGGCAGACAGTATGCAGGTAGGGGTAATGTATATGCTGCTTGGATTTACACTGATACAAAGTAATCTGTATACTCTGCTTCGAGTGGATATGGTGGCATCGTCTGACCGGAGAAGGTACATTGATGGTCCTGTGGCAGATGTGGTTCTCATGGTGGGAAGTGCCGTGTCATACATAGTGATTGCAGTGCGGATGGCAGTGGGAATGAAGCTTACCGGCACAGATTTCAGATATGCTATGGTGGTTGCCATTTTGATTATGATTGTAGAAGTTTTGTATTGTGGTACAGCTTATAAAGGCTGGTGGATTAGCTCCATTGTATTTTTTGTGTTAGTTATGTGGTTGCTTATGAGCACACCTCGGGAGCTTATAAAAAGTTTGCCGGATATTGGAATGGGTATGATTATTGTTATCGGAGGGGTGGCAGTTGCGCTTGCCAACGTAGTAGCCTGTGTCACTCGTAAGGCATTGTACCGCAGACCTATGACCTTTGGCAAAAATATGAATTTAAATAAAGGCAGTAAGTAGGAGGAGTAAGGAAATGAAAATGTATAAGAGATGCGGCTGGCTGGCCTTAGCCTTGTTGGCGGTGGTAGCGTGTTTTGCTTTGCAGATAATGGGTTCGATAGTAGGCTTATTGATCTATGCATTTGCAGGATTTTTTAAAATGTTTTCCTCATTGGAGGGAATGAGCGAGGGAGCCATTGAAGCAGAGGTAAACGCAATCATGCAGGATGCAGCAACCGAAGGAATCGGATTGTGTTTAGTGCTTGCACATGTAATGATGATTGTCTGCTTTGCACTGTGGTATCGATTCGGCTGTGGAAAACCCAGATTAAAGGAAGCGAAGGGTGTGTTTGCACCAAAGACGCTTTTGGTGGTATTTTTGGTAGCCGGTGGTATGTGTTTTTTTACCAATTTTGCATTGCCGGTGATGGAACCCATTATTCCGGAAAAGATTATGCAGAATTATATTGATTTAATGGAGGCAGCAGGCTTCGGCGTGGATGCCCTGGCGATTTTTGCATCCGTTTGTTTAGCTCCTTTTGGAGAAGAGTTGCTTTGCCGTGGCGTAATATTCTACTATGGCAAGAAAATGGTGGCAGATTTGGAAAACCGCAGAACAGCTTTTTGGATTGCCAATACCTTACAGGCATTGATGTTTGGTATTATACATGGTAATATTATACAAGGCTCCTATGCATTTATCATGGGTCTGGCATTAGGTTATCTGACACATCGCTTCCGTAGTATTGTACCGGCTATTATGGGACATATGTTGATTAATGCTGCGTCCACTTTTGTTTGGGAGCCGGTGGCCAATACTTTGCCGGAAAGCATAGGGGTGTATGCAATCGGTGCAGCGGTATGTCTGGCAGTAGCTTTTGGAGGATTGTATATTGGAGGTCCTGCAGAGAAGAAAGGGGATAATTATGAAGCTCAATTTTAAATTTCAGAAGCCGGATATGGTAGCAGAAGCGGCCAAAACCGGGGGAAAAAACGTATTTTTAGAAATACTGATGTTTTTAGGGGTATTCTTTGTAGCGCAGATGGCTATGTCGTTCCCGGTTTCTATAGTGATGATGCCTTTGATGTTTTTGTCAGAGGATTATATGGCAGCAGCGGCATCAGGTGACTATGACCGTATCATGGAAGCGTCCATGGATTTGGCCATGTCAACGCCCATGTTAATTACTCAATTATTTGCTACTATAATAATGACAGCGGTAGCAATGCTATTCTGTAAGCTGATTCAAAAGCGTAGAATGACCACACTTGGTTTCAAAAAGCCGGGCATGTGGAAGGAATACGGTATCGGTATGTTAATCGGTTTCGGTATGATGGCAGGTATTGTACTTATAGGTGTGGTAACCGGATCCATGGAGCTTCAGTTTAACAACGATATTACTTCCATCGGTTCCATTGCTTTATTAATTACGATTTTTGTAGGCTTTTTGTTTCAGGGAATGTCAGAGGAAGTCCTTTGCAGAAGTTATTTTCTGGTATCCTTGGCCAGAAAAGACGGCAAAGTGTGGTTGGGCATTATTGTCAGCTCTATCGCCTTCGGTGCATTGCACTTAGGTAATGCAGGTATTGCGCCGTTAGCTTTGGTGAACTTAGTATTGTTCGGTATCTTTGCAGGTGTATACTTTATTCAGCGTGGTAACATTTGGGGTGTTTCCGCCATTCACTCTATTTGGAACTTTGCACAGGGCAATATTTTCGGAGTTTTGGTAAGCGGTAATGATTTCGGTGTGACAATTTTTGAATCTGTAATCAACGAAGAAATGACTCTGATTAATGGTGGAGACTTCGGTTTGGAAGGTGGTATTTTGACAACCGTAGTGTTGGTGATTGCGACTTTGATTACTCTTTGCACGAAGCAGAAGGATATTGCAGTGGAAGAAGTACGTGAAGAAACAGAAGAAGTGGAAGTAATATAGATGGTATAAAACATTAAAAAATATCCGTTCGCTTTCAAAGCGGGCGGATATTTTTGTTGTTTTATATCGCAATAAATGTACTACCTTGATACTTAGCCGGTAAAAGGTAGGCTTAAAAACCAACCGGGAGGCTAACCACTTTGTGGGCGGTTACTTATATTTCCTCCGCCTTCTGATACCACTCTAATTCCTTGGCAGGAACCACGATATAGTTTTCGGCACCTTCGCCGGTACGTAGATATACATTACGAATACCAGCCTGAATGATCAGGCGGGCGCAAAGAGGGCAGGGCTTGGCACGATGTACGGAATTGTCGGCTGGGGTTAGGCCCGCCAGATACAGGTCCGCGCCCAAGGTCTGCTCTCTGGAGCAATTTAATAAAGCATTTGCCTCCGCATGTACGGCGCGGCACATTCCATAACCTTCTCCTTGGTGAAGGTTTCTTTTGATTCGGGGACATTCCCCAATATCGCAGCAATTTTCAAAGCCACGGGGCGAACCGTTGTAGCCCGTGGAAATCACCGCATCATCCTTTACAATAATGGCACCGTATTTACGCTTCAAACAGGTGCTTCGATAAGCAAAGTTTTCTGCGCAGTTTAAGTAAGTATCAATTTTGGAAATGCGTGTTCCGGGGGTAGGGGTTACCATGGTTCGGCTCCTAATGATGAAGAGTATGCTGTTGCGATGGCAGACCTTGAAAAAATAGCAGAAGAATTAGCAAAGGAGGAAGCATAAGATGGCCGACATTAAAAAGATTGCAACTCGTGAAAGCTAT
>JAZRAX010000013.1:0-33271 GCA_045634745.1 Acetatifactor sp.
TGAAAGAAATCGAGGAATATATAGATTATTATAATAACAGAAGAATTAAGTGCAAACTAAAAGGACTGAGTCCGGTTCAATACCGAATTCAGTCCACTAGAGTTGCTTAATTAAACTGTCCAACATTTGGGGTTCAGTTCACGTTGCAACGTACCGGACCTTTATTTTAGCCTAAAATTCCTAAATGCTCTAATAAAATCTTAATTCCCATAACAATCAGTATGAGTCCACCGGCTAATTCTGCCTTAGATTTGTAGCGGCTACCGAAGATATTACCTACTTTTACCCCAATGGTGGAAAGAACAAAGGTAATAATACCAATAAACAGAACTGCGGGGATGATTTGAACCTTCAAGAAGGCAAAGGTAACTCCTATTGCCAAAGCGTCTATACTGGTAGCCAAGGCAAGTATCAGCATTTCTTTGAACGCAAGGGAATCACTTGCGGGTTCTTCCTCTTTGGATAAAGCTTCCTTTATCATGTTACCTCCGATAATAGATAAGAGTACAAAGGCAATCCAGTGGTCAATGCTGGTGATGTAGGTTTCAAACTGGTTGCCAAGAAGATAGCCAATGGCAGGCATTAATCCCTGAAAACCGCCGAACCAAAGGCCTACAATGAGAGCCTTTTTGGCAGTTATCTTTTGCATGGCCAGACCCTTGCAAATAGCTACAGCAAAGGCGTCCATAGAAAGTCCGATGGCGATAAGAAATAAGCTGATAAGATTCATGATTTACTCTCCAATCTTGAAAACAAAGGTTTTGAAATATAAAAACCCATGAACAATAAACAGCGATATAGCTGCTATTGTCCATGAGTCTCGTTTTCACAAAAATGTTTAGATAATGCCAGACCTGCATGGTCATTATGTTGACATTACCACAGCTAAGCTGCAAACTACTCCCTCAAAGGATATGTAACTTTAATCATCATAGCTTAATTGAGAATGTTTGTCAATAAGAAGCGGTATGCTAATTTCGATATATAACAGGAGAAAGTGGTGGCAGAGACAGAAAATCTTGAGGGAATATGCTGAAATATGGTAATATGGTATGAGGTAATGTAAAAAGGGAAAGAATGAATTTTAAGATAATATGTTGAAGAAAACGGAGGTATTCAAATGTCAGATACATTACAAAAGTTTAGAGATTATTTAGAGGTGTTGGCACATTATGAACATGTGGTAACACAATTACAGTGGGATATGCAGACACAGACACCACAGAAAGGCTATGATAATAAAGTAGAGGTTATGACATATTTTTCTTCGGAAGCATTTAAGATGCAAACAGCGGAAGAATATGGTCAGATGTTGAATGCGTTGTCTGAAGCAGAGGCACTTGAACAGTTGGACGAAGGCATGCGGGTTACAGTGACCAGGAGAAAGAAGAGCTTTGAAGAAGATAAGAGGATTCCCCATGATTTCTATGAGGAAATGGTCAGAGCCAATGCCCATTCGGAAAAAGCATGGGAGGAAGCCAAGGAAAAGGGGGATTTCAGCATTTTTGCTCCCCATTTGCAAAAAATGATTGATTATAGCAGACAATTGGTGGGTTATACCAAGCCGGATATGGATGTTTACGATGCCATGTTGGATATGTATGAAGAAGGCATGGATAGTGAAACTGTGGACAGATTGTTTACAGAGCTGAAAGAAGGTTTGGTGCCTCTACTTAAGAAGATTGCCGTAAAGTCGGAACCGGACACAAGTAAATTCAGGGATTCTTATGACATAAACAAGCAGAAGGAATGGTGTGAATTTTTATTGAATTATATCGGTTTTGATATGGAAGCCGGTGTGATGGGAGAAAGCGCACATCCTTTTACTACAGGATTTGGTCCTAAGGATGTACGTGTAACCAATCATTACAGTGATAAAGACCCTATAGATGCGATGTACAGTATTATCCATGAGGGTGGCCATGGTATTTTTGAACAGGGTGTGGATGAACGTTATGCCGGTACGGATGTGGAGAGAATCGGTTTCTTAGGATTGCATGAAAGTCAATCGCGCTTTTTTGAAAATATTTTGGGAAGAAATATTAATTTCTGGAAACCTATTTATGAGAAATTGGGGGAATACTTGCCCAAGTTTAAGGAAATTAGTTTGAAAGATTTCTATAAGGAAATCAATCATGTGGTGCCCAGTTGTATCCGTACGATGGCGGATGAGGTAACGTACAGCTTGCATATTATATTGCGATATGAATTGGAAAAGGCGATTTTCCGTCAGGGTGTAAGTGCCGAGGAATTGCCACAAATGTGGAATGACAAGATGGAGGAACTGATTGGTGTTCGACCACAGAACGACAAGGAAGGCATTTTACAGGACATTCATTGGGCAGGCGGTTCCTTCGGATACTTCCCTACTTATGCATTGGGAAATATTTATGACGGTATGTTTTTAGAAGCACTTACGGAAGACATGGGTGATATTGACGCTATTTTGGCGGAAGGCAGGGTAAAAGGTATTACGAAGTGGCTCCGCGATAATATTCATCAATACGGTTCCCTTCGTACTTCCAAGGAAGTCATTGAACAGGTTTGTGGCAAGGAAATCAGCGCAAAGCCGATTCTGAAATATTTTGAAGAGAAGTATACGAAGCTGTATGGATTGAGCTGATTTTGTATACATTTTAGAAAAAGTTTATAAAAATCTTCTTGATTTATATGTTTTATGTGTTATAGTGGTTATAGAACAAATGTTAGTTCGCAAGTGATAGTATGTAAGGAGGAGTGCATATGAATATTTCAAGATTTACGCAGAAATCCGTGCAGGCAGTGGAAAACTGTCAGAAGCTTGCTTATGAATATGGCAATCAGGAGATTGAGCAGGAGCACCTTCTTTATAGCTTATTGACTATAGAGGATAGCCTGATTTTGAAGCTGATTGAGAGAATGGAGATTCATAAGGAGCATTTTGTGAATCGTGTGGAAGAAGCTTTAAGTAAGCGCACCAAAGTGCAAGGTGGTCAGGTTTATATTGGACAATACTTAAATAAAGTATTAATTAGTGCAGAGGATGAAGCAAAGCAGTTAGGAGACGAGTATGTATCCGTGGAACATTTGTTTTTGGCTATGCTCAAGAATCCCAGCAAAACGATTGCGGAGCTTTGGAGAGAGTATGGGATTACCAGAGAACGCTTTTTGCAGGCATTATCTACGGTTAGAGGGAATCAACGAGTAACCAGTGATAATCCGGAGGCGACCTATGATACTTTGGAGAAGTATGGTCAGGATTTGGTAGAGAGAGCCAGAAATCAGAAGCTGGATCCGGTCATTGGAAGAGATGGCGAGATCCGTAATATCATCCGTATCCTTTCCAGAAAGACCAAGAATAATCCGGTACTTATCGGTGAGCCCGGTGTAGGTAAGACAGCAGTAGTAGAAGGTCTGGCACAACGTATTGTACGTGGGGATGTGCCGCAGGGACTGAAGGATAAGAAGATTTTTGCATTGGATATGGGCGCTTTGGTTGCCGGGGCCAAATATCGTGGTGAATTCGAAGAGCGTTTGAAGGCGGTACTGGAAGATGTAAAGAATTCCGATGGACAGATTATTCTTTTTATTGATGAGTTGCACACGATTGTAGGTGCCGGTAAGACGGATGGTGCCTTGGATGCAGGTAACATGTTGAAACCGATGCTTGCCAGAGGTGAGCTTCACTGTATTGGTGCCACTACCTTGGATGAGTACAGGCAATATATTGAAAAAGACCCGGCGTTAGAGCGTCGTTTTCAGCCGGTTATGGTGGATGAGCCTACCGTAGAGGATACCATTTCCATTTTGCGAGGCTTGAAGGAGCGTTACGAGGTATATCACGGTGTGAAGATTATGGACAATGCTCTGGTAAGTGCGGCTGTGCTTTCCCACAGATATATTTCAGACAGATTCCTTCCGGATAAGGCGATTGATTTAGTAGATGAGGCCTGTGCTTTGATTAAAACAGAACTGGACAGTATGCCTACCGAGTTGGATGAATTGCAGCGTAAATGCATGCAGTTAGAGATTGAAGAGGCAGCACTTAAGAAAGAGGACGACCGCATCAGTAGGGAGCGTTTGGAGAGCTTACAGAAGGAATTGGCAGAGTTAAAGGAGGAATTTACCAACCGAAAAGCTCAATGGGACAATGAAAAGCAGTCTGTAGAGAACTTATCTAAGCTTCGCGAACAGATTGATGAGGTAAATAATCAGATTCAGATTGCACAACGTGAAGGTAATTTGGAAAAGGCGGCGGAACTTAGCTATGGTACTTTGCCAAATCTAAAAAAACAACTGGAAACTGAGGAAAACCGTGTAAACTCTGAGGAACTGTCTTTGGTGCGTGAGAAGGTATCCGATGAAGAAATTGCCAGAATTATTTCCCGTTGGACCGGTATTCCGGTGGCAAAGCTGACGGAGAGTGAGCGTAATAAAACACTACATTTGGACCAGGAGCTTCATAAGAGAGTAATCGGTCAGGAGGAAGGCGTTACTAAGGTGACGGAGGCGATTATTCGTTCTAAAGCCGGCATTAAGGATCCGTCTAAACCTATTGGTTCTTTCTTGTTCTTAGGACCTACAGGTGTAGGTAAAACAGAGCTTGCAAAGGCCTTGGCGGCATCTTTGTTTGATGATGAAAACAATATGGTGCGTATTGATATGAGTGAATATATGGAGAAGTACTCTGTATCCAGATTGATTGGTGCGCCTCCCGGATATGTAGGTTACGAGGAAGGCGGACAGCTGACGGAGGCTGTGCGTAGAAAGCCTTATAGTGTAGTGCTTTTTGATGAAATTGAAAAGGCACATCCGGATGTATTTAATGTTCTTTTGCAGGTATTGGATGATGGACGCATTACGGACTCTCAGGGGCGTACGGTGGATTTCAAAAATACCATACTCATTATGACTTCTAATATCGGTGCTCATTATTTGTTAGAAGGTATTGAGGAGGACGGAACTATTTCATCTCAAGCGGAAAATTTGGTAATGAATGACCTGCGTGGACATTTCAGACCGGAATTTTTAAATCGTCTGGATGAGATCATTTTATTTAAGCCGTTAACCAAGGCTAACATAGGTGGAATTGTTAAGCTGATTGTGAAAGAGTTAAATGATAGATTAGCGGACAGAGAGTTAACGATTGAGTTAACAGAAGAAGCAGAAAACTTCATAATTGAGCAGGCATATGACCCGGTTTATGGTGCCAGACCTCTAAAAAGATATATTCAGAAGTATGTGGAAACCCTAGCAGCTAAACTGATTTTGGCAGATTTAGTCAAAAGTGGGGACACAATTTTAATCAATTTAAACAAAAATGAGTTAGAAGCCCTTGTAAAGGGTTAAAAACCTAAAATTCCTGTTGTAATACTGGCTAAAATTTGCTAATATTAAATTAATATTTAGCTAAACGGAGGGGTATTACAATGGGAATTATTTTTTGTGAGAAGGAAAAGCTTTTTAAGCTGGATACACCGAATACAACTTACATCATCGGACTTATTGCAGAAGAAGGTTTTTTGGGGCATGCATATTATGGCAGTAAAATCGAAGATGTACAGGGAGCGAGTGCACTCATGCGTATTTACGAGGCCCCCTTTACACCGGATACCAATGCAAGAGACAGATTGTCCTTTTTAGATTGTTTTCCTACAGAGTATTCAGCACATGGTGTGGGAGATTACAGAGAAAGCAGTATTCGTGTAAAGACAAAGAGTGGACACAGTGCAGTATTACTTACCTATGTGTCTCATGAAATTTATAAAGGTAAAGATAAGCTGGAAGGTCTTCCGGCTACTTTTGGTGCAGAAGATGAAGTGACTACATTGGCAATTACTTGTGAGGATAAGGCCATTGGATTAAAAGCAGTACTTCGTTATAGTGTATTTGAAAATGTGGATGCTATCGCCAGAAGTATAGAGGTAATTAATGCGGGCAGTGATGCTATTGTACTGAATAAGGTGATGAGCAGCTGCTTGGATATGGATAATCGTGATTTTGATATGATTACCATGCACGGTTCTTGGGCAAGAGAACGACATATGGAAAGAAAAACGCTTGGTCATGGCAAGCATTGCGTTGCCAGTTTACGTGGGGAAGGTGGTCATCAGGAACATCAGTTTATTGCCCTTTTGGAGAAAACTGCCACACAGACCTATGGTGAGGTATACGGATTCCATTTGGTATACTCCGGTAACTTCCGCATGATGGCTGAGGTAAATCAGTTTAATAGTGTGCGTGTAATTGGTGGTATTGAACCGGAGGATTTCAGTTGGGTATTGAAGTCAGGGGAATCCTTCCAGGCTCCGGAAATGATTTTGGTATATTCGGGGGCAGGTTTGGGAGGTATGAGTCGTGCATATCATGATTTATACAGAAATCATTTAATCAGAAGTCCTTATAAGAACAAGAAGCGTCCGATTTTGATTAATAACTGGGAAGCAACTTATTTTGATTTCAATGAAGAGAAGCTTTTAGATATTGCCAAGGAAGCTTCTAAACTGGGCATTGAGATGTTGGTTATGGATGACGGTTGGTTTGGTAACCGTTATGATGATAACCGTGCGTTAGGCGATTGGCAGGTAAATGAAGAGAAGCTGAAAGGCGGACTCAAGAAACTGGTGGAGGGTGTAAATGCGTTAGGCATGGAATTTGGCATTTGGTTTGAGCCGGAAATGATTTCACCGGAGTCAAAGTTATATGAGGAGCACCCGGATTGGGCCATTGCTATACCGGGCAGAACACCGGGACTTGCCAGAAATCAGTTTGTATTGGATATTAGCCGCAAGGAAGTACGCGACTGCATTTTGGATATGATGTTTGATGTACTTCACAGTGCTAATATTAAATATGTGAAGTGGGATATGAACAGACCTTTGAGTGACCTGGGCAGTGCTTGTTTAGGTGCCGAAAACCAGGGTGAGTTGTATCATAGATTTGTGTTGGGTATGTATGATATGCAGGAAAGACTTCTTGCAGAGTTCCCAGATTTGTTGTTAGAGAACTGCTCCGGTGGTGGTGCGCGTTTCGATCCCGGTATGTTGTACTACAGTCCGCAGATTTGGTGCTCGGATGATACGGATGCTATTGAGAGACTGCAGATTCAGGAAGGTACGTCTTTGATTTATCCGTTATCTTCTATGGGTGCCCATGTGAGTGTATGTCCGAATCATACGGTGGGAAGAAATACACCGTTTGAGACCAGAGGTTATGTGGCTTTGGCAGGAACCTTCGGTTATGAGTTGGATATTACCAAGCTGAGTGAAGAAGATAAAGCAATGGTACAAAAGCAGACTGCTATGTATCATATGTTTAATGATATTGTACGTGAAGGCGATTATTACAGAATTGCTTCCTACAGAGAGAATCATTTGTATGATTGTTTCCAGGTGGTAAGCAAGGATAAGAAGCGAAGTCTGGTATTTTATGTACAGGTATTGAACGAACCCAATATGCATTCAAGAATATTAAAGCTACAAGGTTTGGAGGACAATACGGTATACAAAGTAAATGAATTAGACATGAATGTAGAGGATAAGGCAGACATAGTAAAGGCAACTGATAAGGCATTCAGTGGTGCATTATTAATGCAGGGTGGAATGGTAATGGAACGTATGTGGGGCGATTTCAGAGCCAAGCTAATCTACCTGGAAGCATAGAAGGTCGGTGAATATGGCGAAGAGTGTGAGGATGGCAGACATTGCCAAACAATTAGGGGTTAGTACAGTAACCGTATCGAAAGCACTTTCCAATCAAAAGGGCGTTAGCGAAGAAATGCGAGGTAAAATCAAAGCTCTGGCGGAGGAAATGGGTTATAAAGCAAGTACTGCCGCAAAAAGTGAGACAAAGAGAAGTTACAATATTGGACTTTTAGTATTGGAAACATACATAGAAAAGTATTCCTCTTTTTACTGGGAGTTTTATCAGCGAATTAATATTAGTGCCAGCAGAGAAAATTGTTTTGTGATTTTAGAAGTATTGGAAGCGGGTAGTGAAAAGGATTTAATGATACCTAAGGTGGTACAGGAAAACAAAATTGATGGATTGATGATTTTGGGAAGACTTACCACGGAATATTTGATGATGTTACAAAAGAAAGCAGATGTGCCGGTGGTTTATATGGACTTCTATGACCAGAAGGTAAAGTCAGACAGTATCATTAGTAACAGTTTTTATGGAGCCTACAACATTACCAGTTATTTGTTGGAAATGGGACATCATAAGATTGGTTTTGTAGGTACTCTTTTGGCAACAGAAAGCATTACAGACCGTTATTTGGGATATGTAAAGGCAATGATGGAACGTGGCGAGGACCCGAAGAAGGAGTGGTTGATTCAAGATAGAGAGTCACATATCCGTATTTTTGAGAAGCTGGAATTGCCGGAGGATATGCCTACCGCTTTTGTATGTAATAGTGATTTGACCGCCAGTGGCTTGATAAAGACTCTGAATGAAAAAGGTTTTAGAGTGCCGGAGGATATTTCAGTAGTGGGTTATGATGATTACCTGTATCCGGGACTTTGTGATATTGGTATTACGACGTATTCTGTAGACATGGAGCAGATGGCGAAAGTGGGTATGGAACTTTTGGTGCAAAGAATCGAAGGAAGTACCTTACCCTATGGAATGCAGGTGGTAGAAGGCGACTTGGTGGTGCGTGATAGTGTAAAGCACATAAAGTAATTCTAAAGTGCACAAAGACATACTAAGTTATATGGGGGAGAATGCAAGGCATTCTCCGAAGAAATAGAAAGGAATAGAACGAAATGAGTATTGCAGTAGAAATGAAACAGCATTTGGAAGAGGTAATTCTTCCTTTTTGGAAAAGTCTGAAAGACGAGGAGTTCGGTGGATATTATGGTTTTATGGATACCACAGACTTGAAGCTGGACAAGAAGGCGGTAAAGGGTTGTATCTTAAACAGTAGAATTTTGTGGTTTTTCTCAAATGCATGGATGACTTTAAAGGATGATAGCCTGAAGGAATATGCAGACCATGCGTTTGACTTCATGAAAAAGTATTGCTTTGATGAGGAAAGAGGAGGTGTGTATTGGTCTGTTACCTATGATGGTAAGCCGGAGGATACCACCAAGCATACTTATAATCAAGCATTTGCTATTTATGCACTTTCCTCTTACTATGATGCATCCGGTAACGAAGAAGCTATTGAGCTGGCAAGAAAGCTTCGTGATGTGGTGGAAGAGAAGTGTTTCGATGAAGTGGGTTATAAGGAAGCATTGGATATTAACTTTAATCCGGCAGAAAATGATAAGCTTTCTGAAAACGGTGTTATGGCAGACAGAACCATGAATACCCTGCTTCATGTATTTGAGGCATATACAGAGCTGTATCGTGTGACGAAGGATGAAATTGCAGCTACCAAGCTTCGTTGGATGATGGATTTGATTGCAGAAAAAATTTATAATCCGGAGCGTCATCGTCAGGAAGTATTCTTTGATAATGAGTATAAGACATTGATTGATTTACATTCTTATGGTCATGATATCGAAACTGCTTGGCTCACAGACAGAGGTGCGGAAGTTTTGGGCGATGAGGCATATATTGCAAAGATGGCACCGATTACCGCAGATTTAGAGCAGTGTGTATATAAGCTGGCTTACAGTAACAATTCTTTTAAGAATGAGTGCGAACGTGGTGTGGATGATGAAAGACGTGTATGGTGGGTACAGGCTGAGGCTGTGGTAGGTTTCTACAACGGTTGGCAGAAGGATAACACCAAGAAACATTATTTGGAGGCAGCTGAAACCATCTGGAAGTTTATTCAGGAATACGTGGTAGATAAGAGACCGGGCAGTGAGTGGTTCTCGGAAGTGGATCAGTTTGGTAAGCCGGATATGAAGAAACCGGTATTGGAACCTTGGAAGTGTCCTTACCACAACGGTCGTATGTGTATGGAAATTATTAAGAGAGCAAATTAATTTGTGAAATTAGTTTCATGAAAACCGTGTAACATGTGAAATGAGTTAACCACAGAACAGAGTGGTATCAATAAAGAGTGCGTTAAACGCAAGGAAAGAGGGAAAAAATGATTCATCCAAAATATTATGAAGAGCTTGCAAAGCAGGAGGCTTTGATTACACGCAAGAATGAAGTAGATACTGAATTTTATAATGGCTTATTTGAAAGATACAAATATCCGGTTATTACCAGAGAACATGCACCGATTTTCTGGAGATATGATGTAAACCAGGAAACCAATCCGTACTTTATGGAGAGACTTGGAATCAATGCAGCTATGAACTCCGGTGCTATCGAGTTAAATGGTAAGTATTATTTGGTAGTACGTGTGGAGGGAAATGACAGAAAGAGCTTCTTTGCAGTAGCAGAGAGTGATAACGGAATTGATGGTTTCCGCTTCTGGGATTATCCTATTTTACTTGAGGATACCTGTCCGGAAGAAACCAATGTATATGATATGCGTCTGACCAAGCATGAGGATGGTTATATTTATGGTGTGTTCTGTTCTGAGAGCAAAGACACTACAGTAAACGACCTTTCCGCAGCAGTAGCGGCGGCAGGTATTGTAAGAACCAAGGACTTAAAGACATGGGAGAGACTGCCAAACTTAAAGACTTTAAATTCTCCTCAGCAGAGAAATGTAGTATTGCATCCTGAGTTTGTAGATGGCAAGTATGCATTCTACACCAGACCCATGGATGATTTTATCGATACCGGTTCCGGCGGTGGTATCGGCTTTGGTTTGTGTGATGACATTACCAATGCAGTAATTGATGAGGAAATCATTACCAGCAAGAGAAAGTATCATACCATTACGGAAGTAAAGAACGGTGCCGGTGCAGTGCCTATTAAAACGGATAAGGGCTGGATTCATATTGCACATGGAGTAAGAAATACGGCAGCAGGTTTGCGCTATGTTATTTATGCATTTGCTACCTCTTTGGAAGACCCTACTAAGGTAATTGCTGAGCCTTCCGGATTGCTTATCGGACCCAGAGGTTCAGAGCGTGTAGGTGATGTTTCTAACGTAGTATTTACCAATGGTGCCATTGCAAAGGATAATGGAGAAGTTTATATTTATTATGCTTCCAGCGATACCAGAATGCATGTGGCTACCACTACGATTGATAAGTTGGTTGATTATGTGTTTAATACTCCGGAGGATCCTCTTCGTAGCGTAGAGTGTGTAGCGCAGAGATGTGATTTGATTAAGAAGAATCTGGAATTGTTGAATAAATAAAATTTGCAAAAAGCTATATTGGGGAGAGCAAAATGAATACGGAAATTCTGAATACATATGTAGGTGTGGGTGAGATAGCTGTTTCACCCTACAATGAAAAGTTACAGTATAGCGGTAGAATGGATTTTGATTACGAGGGTGGACCATTGATGGTGTACCCTTGTAGTTATGTTAAGATTCGTTTTACCGGCAAGAGTATTAAGGCAGTAATGACCAATATAAAGGGATATTGGAACAGTGAAATGGGCTGGATTCTGGATGGCAAGGAAGGCAGAGGCTTGTTAAAGGATGAAGGCGTCAGTGTAATTACTGTTGCAGAGAATCTAGAGGAAGGCGAGCATGAGCTGTGCTTTTATAAACGCATGGATTGTTGTCATATGGCAGTATTCCATGGATTCGTGGTGGATGAAAGTTTTGAATTATTAACTCCACCAGCAAAGCCGGTCAGAAGAATTGAGGTGTTTGGTGATTCCGTATCAGCGGGAGAAGTGTCCGAAGCGATAGATTATTGCGGATTGGCTGATCCGGAACATAATGGAGAATATTCTAACAGCTATTATTCTTATGCATGGATTACGGCCCGTAAGTTAAATGCAGAGCTTCACGATATTGCACAGGGAGGTATTGCACTCCTTGACGGTACCGGTTATTTTAATCAGCCGGATGCAAGAGGCATGGAGTATATGTATGATAAGATTCAGTATCAGCCTTGGTTTACAGAGGGGAAGGTTTGGGATTTTTCTAAGTACACTCCACATTTGGTAATTCTTGCTTTTGGGCAGAATGATGCACATCCGGAAAATTATATGGCGGAAGATTACAATTGTGAGAAGGCAGTACTTTGGAGAGAGAAATACGCAGAGTTCGTACAGAAAATTCGTGGCATTTATCCGGAGGCATATATTGTTTGTAAGACCACTATATTGAACCATGATTTTGGATGGGACAGAGCCATTGAGCAGGTGGTAAATGAGCTTAAGGATGAACATGTACATTACTTCAAATACAGCAACAACAGTGTAGGTACTCATGGTCATATCAGACGCCCTGAGGCAGAGAAGATGGCAGAAGAATTGAGTGCGTTTGTAGAAGAAATCAATGCGAAGTACGGATTTTTTCCGGAGTAAATGACTGAAAAAGAGGGATACTTTTTGAAAGTAATAGAACCTAAAATTTTCTAAAAGAATAAAGCAGTATCGCGGTTGTGACTGCGGCAGGCAGGAGGACAAAATGGCAAACAAATATATTGAGTCAAGTATTGTAAACAAAGGAAATCTGGCACGTTTAAAGGCTTGCATGAAGCGTGCGCAGGCAGGAGAAAAGCTGGTATTAGGCTATTTGGGCGGTTCCATTACTATGGGTAGTCTGGCGACCGAATGGACCAAGTGCTACGCATACTTAAGTCATGAATGGTGGAAGGAAAAATTCCCACAGGCAGAGATTGTATTTGTAAACGCAGGTATCGGTGCAACTACCTCACAGTTTGGTGTAGCCAGAGTAGAGGAGGATTTACTTTGCTACAAGCCGGACGTAGTATTTATTGAGTTTACCGTAAATGATGATGCAAATGCACATTTTCAGGAAACCTACGAAGGTTTAGTGCGTAAGGTGTATGGTCATGAATTGGCACCGGCAGTGATCACCTTGCAGAATGCTTTTTACCATGATGGTGTGTGCGCAGAAGAAATCCATACACCGGTAGCAAAGTACTATGATTTGCCGGTAGTGAGCTTTAAGAAGGCTGTTGTGCAGAGAGTAATGGATGGGGAAATTGTGGAAACTGATATTACTCCGGACCATTTACACCCAAATGATAAGGGACATGCGCTCTTGGCAGAGACTGTAAAATATTTCTTGGATCAGGTATATGCAGAGATTGATGTGGAAGAAGAGGAAGTGGCACTGAAAGCAGAACCTATGACCCAGAACCGTTACGAGGGTTCTGTGCGTTATCGCAACAAGAATCTGGTAGTAAAAACCGCAAAGAATTTTGTGGAAGATACCTCTGTGCAGGAACATATTACCCATATCTTTAAGAATGGTTGGATGTTTTCTCAGGAGGGTGCGTACATGGAAGTTGAGGTGGAAGCAACTTGCTTAGGCATTCAATATCGTCGTACCATACAGCATCCGGCTCCTTCTATGAAAGTACTTGTAGATGGCAAAGAAGTGACTGTACTCAATGGTGAATTTGATGAGACATGGGGCGATTTGATTGCGCTTGAAACCATCTTTGAAAACGAGGAAAAGGCAAAGCATACCGTGCGTTTAGAGCTTGTAAATGTCCATGAGGACGATAAACTACCGTTCTATTTGGTATCATTCCTTTGTTCATAGGGAGGAAGTAGTAGATTTAGTGGAAGATTTAGCGCTTTGCGGTCCCAGTAAAAAAATTTACTTTTCAGAATCCTTTTGAGCTCATTTTTATTCGATTTTCGTGTCCCAATAAAGATTCTGCGGTCCTGACAGAAAAATTAACTTCCCAGACCGCACTTTTTTGAAAAAATGGTATCTGGGAATAAACTTTTTTTGCATAGACCGCATCTGCCTAATTTTAAGGCAATAATGTGGTGAAAAATTGCCAAAAGGGATTCGGAAAGAGTAATAATTTTGTAGAGACCGCAGGAGGATAAAATTTAATTGGCAGGGAAGGAAAAATGAATTTGGAGGTAACCCATATGTCAGGATGTTTACGATTGAGAAATATCTAAGTACATGAAACTGCGTTAAATAGTTTTATGTACTTGCAAATCACTAAAAACTATTTAATCAAGGAGATTATGTGATGATATTTCAAGACAATGTAATAAAAGAATATTTAAAGAATGTATATTTTGTAACCGGAACCCCTTGTGGTGGGAAAACAACCATTTCCAGAGAGCTGGCTAAGCGTCATAATTTATTAGTTTATGATATTGATGAGGAGTTTGAAAAGCACCAGAAGCTTTCTAACCCTGCTTATCAACCATCCATGAACAAGAAATTTAAAGACGCAGATGAGTTTTTCGGACGCACAGTCGAAGAATACAAGCAATGGCTGATTAGTAACACAAGGGAGCAATTGGATTTTGTATTAATGGATTTGATTTGTCTTTCGCAAAATCGAAAGGTAGTGTGTGACTGTCATTTGACTATGGAACAGGCACAAATGATTACAGCTCCATCCAGAGTGGCGTTTTTAATCAAAGAACCTAAAAATTTAGTGGATGAGTATTGTAATCGTCCGGACCATCAGGGATTTAGTTATTTTATCCATAGTGCGTCTGATGTGGAAAAGGCAAAGATTACATGTGGCGCAACTTTACAAAGCTTGAATGAGAAGAGTTACAAGGACATAAGGAGCAGTGATTTTTTTTGGCTGGAAAGAACGCGAGAAAGTACTGTGGAGGATACGGTAGCTCAAGTGGAAAAGCACTTTGAACTTGGGAAGAAAGAGTTTTCCGAATACAATTTGTGAGAAGTATATATCTACTCGAGCGGCGTGGATTAAAAACAGAATAAAGAAAATATATTAAAAATAACAAGACTGGTTGAATAAAAAATATATATGCTATAGTCAAACGGTATAGTTAAAAAGAAAGCAGGATGCGTTTCCGATATTAGATGCCCTCTAGTATAGAAGGAGGGTGATGCCTGATGATAAGTTTAGGTGATGTATTAACACTTTTGCTTGTAATCTTTGCGGCTCTGTCTTACATAGACAATCATAATAAAAAGAAATAGCATCCCCCACCGACCAAAGTGAAGATGCTATTTCTTTTAAGTAGTAAAATTTCACTGAGGGCAATCGGAACTTGCGTCCGATAACCTTTCTAAGTAGATTATACACTAGGCCGTTTGAGAAATCAAGCGGTCCTTTACATTTAATAAATTATTTAAAGGAAAGGATAAAACTATGTTTGGAAAAGATTTCGTATGGGGTGTTGCAGACAGTGCGTATCAGGTTGAGGGTACCTGTATGCGTGAAGATGGCAGCGGAAAGAACGTTTGGGATGATTTTTGTGCAAACGGCGGAGTGTATGGAGGACACCAAGTAGGTGTGGGTTGTGACAGAGTGAACCGTTATCCGGAAGATTTTGCTTTAATGAAGGCACTTGGTATCAAGCATTATCGCTTCTCCGTACAGTGGGCAAGAATACTGCCAAATGGTATTGGCGAGGTAAGTGAGGAAGGTATTGCTTACTATCGTGAAATGATTAAAGAAATGAAGAGAAATGGTATAGAGCCGTATTTTACACTGTTTCATTGGGAGTATCCCCAGGCACTTCAGGATATGGGCGGATGGTTAAACCCGGACTGTGTGGATTGGTTTGAAAATTATGCGAAGGTAATTGCAGAGAATTTCTCTGATTTGTGTACATACTTCATTACCATGAATGAGCCCCAATGCTTCGTAGGTTTGGGCCATTTAAAGGGAGAGCACGGACCGGGATTTAAACTCCCTTACAAGGATACCTTCCAGATTGCTCACAATGCTTTGAAGGCGCATGGTAAGGCGGTTATTGCTTTGAGAAAATATGCAAAGAAGCCCATTTTGGTAGGTTATGCACCTACTTGCGGTGTACAGCTTCCGGCAACAGAGAGTCCTGAAGATATCGAAGCTGCTAGAAAGGCATACTTCAGCTGTATCAATCCCATGGACAACTGGACTTGGAATGTGGCTTGGTTTAGCGATCCGGTATTTTTAGGTAAGTATCCGGAGCAGGGTGTAGAAAGATTTAAGGAGTATCTGCCGGAGATTACCGAGGAAGATATGAAGTTAATCAGTCAGCCTTTGGATTTCATGGGACAGAATGTATATAATGGCTTTTATGTAAAGGATGATGGTGAAGGCAATGCACAGTATGTGGATTATTACTATGGCTTCCCGAAAACCTCTACTCAGTGGCCGGTTACTCCGGAATGTGTGTATTGGAGCTGTAGATTCCTGTATGAGCGTTATCATATTCCCATGTATTTGACCGAGAATGGTATGGCATGTCATGATACCGTATCTATGGACGGCAAGGTACATGATCCCAACCGTATTGACTTCCTGGAGAGATATTTGGCTTGGGTGCAGAGAGCGGTGGACGAAGGGATTGATATTCGCGGATACTTCCTGTGGAGCTTTTCAGATAATTTCGAGTGGAATTGTGGATTTAATGACCGTTTTGGTATTGTATATGTGGATTACACTACCCAGAAGAGAATTGTAAAGGATTCCGGATATTGGTATCGTGAGGTTATGAAGAGTAATGGTAGAAGTCTGGCAGTGAATAATCCTACCAAGGAAATTTTGTTCTTAGAGCCAGTTTTGAAGGAGTGTGTATGGGGCGGTAACCGTTTGGTAACGGAGTTCCCTTACAAGGCAGATGCAGAGGCAATCGGTGAGTGCTGGGCCATCAGTGCACATCCTCATGGGGATTGTCAGATTACACAAGGACGTCATAAGGGCAAAACCTTATCACAGCTTTACAAGGAGGAGAAGGAGCTGTTTGGTAACCTGAATTATGAAGAGTTCCCGTTACTGGTAAAGATTATTGATGCAAAGGGTGATTTGAGTATTCAGGTACACCCCAACGATGAATATGCACAGACCAAGGAAGGAGTACCTTTCGGTAAAACTGAGTGCTGGTATATTATGGATTGCGACAAGGATGCAACTTTGGTCATCGGTCATCATGCACAGACCAAGGAAGAACTGGTGAAGATGATTAAAGAGAATCGTTATGAAGAGCTGATTCGTCAGATTCCGGTGCAGAAGGGCGATATGATTCAGATTGACCCGGGTACCGTACATGCTATCAAAGGTGGTTTCCTGATTTTAGAGACTCAGCAGAATAGTGATATTACTTATAGAGTGTATGATTACAATCGTATGGTGGACGGTAAGCCCCGTCAGCTTCATGTGGCGCAGAGTATTGATGTAATTAATGTACCGGATGAAACTTACAAGACTGCTATTACCAAGGCTTCGGCGGTAGTAGATAACCAGTTGACACAGCTGGCCGTTAGCGATTATTATAAGGTATGGAAGTTAAATGTTGTGGAAGAAGCGGAAATAGAACAGGAGTATCCTTTTTTAATCTTGAGTGTATTGGAAGGTTATGGTATTATTGACGGACGTTCTGTACAGAAGGGCGACCATATGTTGATTCCAAACGGCTATGGCAAGGTTTCTATGCTGGGTAACATGGAGTTGATCGCTTCTACAGCAGTGGAAAAGTAAGGAGAATTTGTATGATACCTAATGATCCGGTAATGCTTTTGAGCTTTATCAATTTAAAATTGAGAGACTTCTATGGAAGTCTGGATGCTTTGTGTGAGGATTTAGACGTGGATAAGGCAGAAGTGGTGGAGAAGCTGGCAGGCATTGATTATCACTATAATGCGGATAGGAATCAGTTTGTGTAAAAATAACAGCACCGACAGGGGAATCCTTGTCGGTGTATTGTATTTGTGGCAATGTGTTTGTAAGGAAACGAGGAGGAAAAACCATGGCAGAGAATGCAAAAAGGGAATGTGATATATGTGTTGGTTGCGGACGCTGCGGATTGCCTGCAGAGGATTCTTTGTGCGTGGTGACGGAGTCCTTTTTGAAGTCGGACATAAAGCAAAGGAATAATTTTGCGCAGGGTGATGGCGTGGTAGCAGTTGACAAGGATAGTGGCCTGGTGGCAGATGAAACTATGCAGGAAGGTGACTTTGTAGTAGTTGATATCGGTACCACCACCATAGCCATGGAGCTGTATTCCGCCATGGGTGAGAAAATGGCAGAGTATGTTTGTCCCAATCCCCAGAGAATATTTGGTGCAGATGTAATTTCCCGAATTCAGGCAGCGGAGAATCCTATGAATAGCAGACAGATGCAGGCTTTGGTAAAAAATGCCTTGGAAGTAGGATTGGAGAAGTTTGCTACGAAAGCAGAGTGTATTAATAAGATGTATGTTGTGGGGAATACCACTATGTTATACCTGCTACTGGGATATGACACGACACCTCTTGGCTGTGCGCCTTTTCAGGCAGACTATTTGCAAGGGGAGTTGTTGCAAGTAGGCGGCGTAGAAGCTGTAACGCTACCCGGATTGTCTGCTTTTGTAGGGGCAGATATTTTGGCCGGTGTATTAGTTTGTGAGATGTATGAAAAAGAAGAAATCAGCTTACTCATTGATTTAGGAACGAATGGTGAAATGGTGCTGGGAAATCGTAACAAAATGCTTGCCTGTAGTACTGCGGCGGGACCGGTATTTGACGGATTGTGCAATAAAGACGGTAAGGTGGTTTGGGGTGCTGATGTGATAGCATTGGTAGCGAGGTTGCTGGAAGATGGTCTGGTGGACGAAACCGGTTTATTGGTAGAACCTTATTTTGACAAGGGCATAGATATTGGTGGTGTCCATATTACCCAGGATGTCATTCGTCGGTTGCAGACAGCAAAGGCGGCTATTGTGGCAGGTATAGAGTGTATGGCAAAAGAGTATGGGATAGGGGATTTGAAACAGATAAAGAAAGTGTATCTGGCAGGTGGTTTAGGATATTTTCTTAAAGAAGAAGCTGCCATACAAATCGGGCTGTTACCGGCGCAGTTTCGTGGCAGAGTGCTGTCGGTGGGCAATTCCGCATTAGCAGGAGGCTGCGACTACCATTATCTGGAAAACTGTGAAGAGGTAACAGAGAAGATTTTGCAACGTACTACTGTGATGAATCTTGCGCAGTGGAAGGATTTTGGAGAACGCTTTATACAAAATATGGATTTCAAATAGGAGTAACGCATATATTGTTAGGAAGGTGTGACAAGGATGCGGTGTATATGAAGAAGAACAGAACAGCTTTACTGATGATAGGAATCATGGTAGAGCTGTTTTTATTATTATGTCTGTGTGGAAAATACATGTTGACTAATGCGGTCTCTACGGGGAGTGGGGAAGTCATTTATGATGCGAGAGGCTTTGGAGCAAAGGTGAATGACGCAAAAGAGTATGACGAAAAAAGAGAGAAGATGGACTCTGAGTGCGAAGGGAAAAAGGTAGCCCTGACTTTTGATGATGGCCCCCATCCCTATTATACGGAGCAACTTTTGAACGGTTTAAAAGAACGTGGTGTGGTGGTTACATTTTTTGTGACAGGAGAGCATGCTATGCTGCATCCTGATGTGATTCGGCGTATGCAGGAGGAAGGGCATTTGATTGGTAACCATACTTACACACATATGCAGCTGCGTAGTGATAATCGTGATAAATTCAAGGAAGAATTACGATTGACCAATCAAGTCATTAAAGAAACTACGGGAGAAGATACCATTTATGTGCGCCCACCTTATGGTTCTTGGGATAAAAGTTTTGAGAAAGAGCTGAATATGATACCGGTGTTATGGACTGTGGATCCTTTAGATTGGTGTAGTGATGATGTAGCATGTGTGGTCAGAAATGTGACAGAAAAGGTAGGAGAAAATGATATTATATTAATGCATGATTATTATGATTCTACGGTGACGGCAGCATTGAAAATTGTGGATGAATTGCTGGCAGAAGGGTATGTTTTTGTGACGGTGGAGGAGATATTATTTGAGTAGATGGAGCGGCCGCATTTGTTTTATGCAGAACAATATGATATAATGCAAATAAGTGCGTAAGAAAGACAAGTGACTGCGAGCTTGGCTGATTGGTTTACAGAAAGGTATGATATGGCAATGAAAAGAATCTTTATATTTTTGATGGCATGCATATGGAACATTCTGTTCCTTTATCTTTGCGGTTTCTGGCAGCAGATTCCTTTAAATATTGATTATTTTATTGATATTTTCTTTGGGGTATTGTCAATCATTCTGTTGTCCTTGGGAAATACCAGTGTGATAATACAGATGATTTGCAGAGTTAAATTCAGCAAGATTAAAAAGAAAGTATTTGATAAAAAATATATCAGACAGTGTCTTTTGTTTTTCGTATTTTATATAGGTTCCGTATTCTACGTACAGGAGCTGGTGTTTGTACATGGTGCATTTTATGTGGCGTTGTTTGCTTTTGTTATGAGTGTAGGCTGGTTGGGCGGAAGCAGAACACTTTGGATTGGAGAAGAAGGTGGATACTACTTGAATGAAACCGGGAAGTTCTACCATGTAACCACTGTGGCGGAGAATGAGAAGGTGTATGAACTGGCATGTACCAGAGCCGGTGAAAGAGACAGGACCATTACTATAGAGAAGAAGGAGAAAAAATATTATGTGGAATAAAAAGAGGTTTCGTTTACTGCTAGTGTTTATAATGATGTTGTCTTTCGTAGCTTGTGGCGGTAAAGCTATGGAAAAAGATGAGAGAGAGGAAAAATCACAAAAAACCTTGTACGAGCATGGTTTGGAGATAATTGAACTCATGGTAGAGGCTACCCGCAATGAAACATATATGGAAATATATACTGCTTCAGAAGAAATGGCGGAGATTATAATAGAAATCGGTGAAGGAGATTTCGAAGAACCGGACAAGGTACTTGCCTTAACAGGGGACACAGAGGTATTTGCAGAACTGCTGGGGGTGGATGAAGTTGAGGGATTATCGAGGGATTTGGAAAAGAATTTAAATAATCGTATGTTTGGAGCCATAATTACTCAGTTGAATAGTAGAGCCGGGTCCATGTATTTGGCGGCAACCAGTATATGTACTATGGGCAAAACTTTTGTAAATGAGGATGTGGAGGAGAATGTGATTTATTTCTACATATATGAAGATGCGACTCCGATTGCAGTGACTTTTATTCCTGGTGAAGACGGAGCTGTTGGAGCCAGTGGATGTTTTATTATGGGAGAGGATATCAGCACGGAACTGGAAGATATGGAAGAGGTTTTTGAAGAATTCGGTTTGGACGTAGAAGAAGTTGACTTTGAGTGACGAAAGAACTACTGTTCTTTTGTTAAGTATTGTGGTATACTTTACATGCTAGGAAAAATATGACAATTACAGTGAGGAAATATGAGAAAAATAGCTATAGATGCAAAAAATGTAAAAAAAATCGGACGTAGTTTATTGGTGGGGGAGGTGCTTTGGACGGCTCTTTCCGGAAGTGGAATTGCTTTTGACTTTGAAGGTAAAAAGCTGGAAGTTACTATATGGGGCAGTGACAATGCAAAAGCAGAGAATAATGATACCAGTTATGCACGTCTTGCTATATATGTGAATGGTGTCAGAACTATTGACGATATGATGAATTGTGAGAAGAAGACTTACACCGTGGTGGATAGTGAAACTCCTCAAAGCTTACAGGTGCAGATTATGAAGGTATCTGAGTCCCCTATGTCGGCTATTGGTATCGAACCGCTTTTGTGTGATGATGAAGCTAAAGTGGCACCGATGCCTGCGAAAGCACACAAGATTGAGTTTATCGGCGATTCTATTACCTGTGGCTATGGTACGGATGATGAAGATATGACACATACCTTTTCCACTGCTACAGAGGATGTAACAAAAGCCTATGCATATAAAACGGCCAAGCTGTTGAATGTAGATTATAGTATGTTTTCTGCCAGTGGATATGGTATTATTTCCGGATATACAGCGGACCCTGAAGTAAGAGGAGCAGTAGAACTGATACCGCCTTATTACGAATCGCAATGCTTCAGCCGTGATCCTTTTGGAGAAGCCGGGTATCCGGCAAATATTCCGTGGGATTTCTTGGAGTATCAGCCGGATGTGATTGTGATTAATCTGGGAACCAATGATGACAGCTACTGTCAGGATACGACAGAGAAGCAAGAAGAATATGTGAGACAGTATGTGGAGTTTTTGAAGGTAATCCGTAAGAATAATCCAAAAGCAGAACTGTTTTGTGTGTTAGGGTTGATGGGAGACCGTTTGTATCCAAGAGTATGTGAGGCCGCAGAGACTTATACGAAGCTGACCGGTGATGCACATATTCATACT
The DNA here is from genome assembly GCA_045634745.1 of Acetatifactor sp. Taxonomy (GTDB): domain Bacteria; phylum Bacillota; class Clostridia; order Lachnospirales; family Lachnospiraceae; genus Acetatifactor. The sequence goes on from JAZRAX010000013.1 coordinate 22,093, forward strand.
GTACATATACCGGAGCAGGATGGCAATGTGGGCTATGTAATTGATTATCATCCGCTTCCGCAAATGCACACCATGGCTTCGGAAGTGGTGGCAAAAGCGATAAAAGAAACTATGAACTGGTAAACATTGATAGGGGAGAAAAGATTATGTTAGTAACATTAGTACCTTTATTTGATGAAAATATGGCCATTCGTGCCTATTCGTTATTTACACAGAAGACCAATTACTTTTTAAATCCTACTCTATTGGGAACCGGTCAGTTGGACGGTGCTGCCAGAATAGAAGGTTTGGAAGTAATTCAAACCATGGGTATGGAGACCTTGTCCGGTGTAAATAATGTGTTTGTTACCGTGACCAATATGTCTTTGTTTGCAGATATGTCCCTTCAGTGTGATGCACCTTCGGAGAGACTGGTATTATTATTGGATCATGCAGTGAAGCCGGAACCTATGTATTTAGATAGAATTAAAGAATTAAAAGCACAGGGTTATCGTTTTGGTATGCGTAGACTTTTGGTACAGGAGTTCCAGGAATACACAGAGATTTTGAAGCTTATGGACTTTGTCTTTTTAAATCATAAGAAGGTAGATTTGACCAAGGCAAAAATCTATTTTGAGAATCTATTTCCACACATTCAGATTTGTGCAGTGGAAGTGGATGACATGGAATCTTTCGAACGTTTGAAGGCTGTTTCGGCGTGTCCATTGTATGAAGGTACTTTTTATCAATTGCCTGTTACGAAAGGGGACACAGAAGTAGCGCCTTTAAAGGTAAATTATATTGAACTTTTAAATGCAGTAAATACAGAGGATTTTGATTTGACTGAGGCGGCAGATATTATCGGACGTGACCCGGCCCTTACGATTTCCTTGTTACAGATGGTAAATAATATGGCCGTGAATTCCGGTATTACCACCATTCGTCATGCGGCTGCCATGTTAGGACAGAAGGAGCTGAAGAAATGGATAACCACAGCAGTAATCAGTGAGTTGTGTTCCGATAAGCCAAACGAAATTACCAGGCTTTCTATGTTACGTGCAAAATTTTCAGAGAATCTGGCAAAGCCTTTTGGTATGGCTGCGCAGGCATCAGAGATGTTCCTTATGGGCTTGTTCTCTGCACTAGATGCTATTTTGGACAAGGACATGGAAGAAGCATTGAAGTTAGTGAAGGTATCCAAAAATATTCGTGATGCGTTACTTGACAAGACAGGCGTGTATGGACCATTATATCAATTTATGTTGAATTATGAAAAAGCGAATTGGCAAGAAGTGTCCCGTCAGATGATTTTGCAGGATATTACTATGGATGAGCTGTATGATGCCTATATTCAGTCTCTGGTATGGTATCGTAAACTGACACTTGGAAAATAAACAGACAAGGATTTGTTATGGATTTATTTGAGTATATGAGAACCAATACTATGGAAAAGGAGTCCCCACTGGCGGCCAGAATGCGACCGAAAACCTTAGATGAGGTAGTGGGACAAGAGCATATTATTGGGAAGGATAAATTACTTTATAGAGCTATTCAGGCAGATAAAATCAGTTCCGTAATTTTTTATGGGCCGCCGGGTACCGGTAAGACTACGCTGGCAAAGGTAATTGCCAATACCACCAGTGCAGAGTTTACTCAGATTAATGCTACAGTTGCCGGCAAGAAAGATATGGAAGAAGTTATTTCCAAAGCGAAGGATATGCAGGGCATGTATGGGAAGCGTACCATACTTTTTATTGATGAGATTCATCGCTTCAATAAGAGCCAACAGGACTATTTGCTACCTTTTGTGGAAGACGGGACCATTGTTTTAATCGGTGCCACTACGGAGAATCCTTATTTTGAAGTTAATAGCGCGTTGATTTCCAGATCCATTATTTTTGAATTGAAGCCCATTCCAAAGGAGGCGGTAAAGGAGCTTTTGCGTAAAGCGGTTTATGATACCGACAGAGGAATGGGAAGCTATAATGCAGTAATTGATGAGGATGCATTGGACTTTTTGGCGGATATTGCCGGAGGAGATGCCAGACATGCTTTAAATGCTATTGAACTAGGTATTATGACTACCAACCGTGGTGAAGACGGACGGATTCATATTACGTTGGATGTGGCTCAAGAGTGTATCCAGAAGCGGGCTGTCAGATATGATAAGAATGGAGATAATCATTATGATACCATATCTGCGTTTATTAAGAGTATGCGGGGGTCGGATCCGGATGCGGCAGTGTACTATTTAGCCAGAATGTTGTATGCCGGAGAAAGCGTAACTTTTATTGCCAGACGTATTATGATTTGTGCATCAGAGGATGTGGGTAATGCCGACCCTATGGCAATTGTCGTAGCAACAAATGCTTCCATGGCGGTAGAACGGATCGGTATGCCGGAGGCGCAGATTATTTTATCCCAGGCAGCAACCTATGTGGCATGTGCACCCAAAAGTAACGCGGCATGTGAAGCGGTATTTGGAGCTTTGGCAGAGGTGGAGAAAAGCGGTAATCTTCCTATTCCCACACATCTGCAGGATGCACATTACAAGGGGGCGGCCAAATTGGGACACGGAATTGGTTATAAATATGCCCACGATTACCCAAATCATTATGTGGAACAACAATATTTACCTTATGAATTAAATGGCCGGGAGTTTTATAAACCTACCGGAAATGGGTATGAACAGAAGATTCGGGACCACTTTAAAAGAATTAAGGCAGAAGCAAAAGAACATAAAGAGTAATCAAAAAGCAGTTGTTCCTTAGAACAGCTGCTTTATTATATATTGGTAAATATCTTGATTCTTGGACTGCCAATTGTCGCAGATGGCAGAAGCGGCTTCTTTGGTTGGAACAGAAAGCTTCAGTTCAATAAGGTTGGCACCGCGTTCCTTGGCAATCAGCTGCGCTTCGTAGTCTCCGGAGGTAGATTTGTAATAATTACTTTGTACGGAGAGCTCATCGCGAAGCTCAAATTCTTTTTCCTTAAAATAGACCATAATTTCTTCTTTGATAGGGTCGCTGATACGGTTTTCAAAGTAAGAGAGAGTATCGCGGCCTTCGTCCGTAATAATGAGAAGTGTACGGTTATTTGTAGTACGGGTGGTGATCATATTGGCGTCGGTTAATTCACCAATGACCTGTTGTAAGGTCAGGTAATTAGTGTATTCTTTTTCTAATATAAATTCACTGACCTGTGCCAGAGTAATGGGAAAGGTCACCCGGTTTAGCATATAGAGAATAATTAATTTATATAGTGTCAATGGGTCTTGAAGCATGAAATAATCTCCCTTGATAAGTGTTGCGTTGTTTCATTTCCTGATGCAGTGAGTTTAGCACATCCCGCTTATTTGTGCTCCAGGTAGGAGCAATCAGTAATTGTTTTGGTCCATCTCCGGTAACACGATGTATAACGATTTCCGGAGCAAGTAGTTCCAGACAATGAATCAGTATATCTAAATATTCTTCCTTGGATAAGGTATCAAACAATCTCTTTTCATAATCTTTTGCCAAATCCGTTCCGCTCAGCACATGTAAAAGTTGTAACTTAATGCCGAAAGGATTGCACTGATTTAAGTATTGAATGGTATCGTACATATGCTTTGGTGTTTCCCCAGGCAAGCCTAAAATCACATGCACAATCCATGGAAGCTTATGCTTTTGTAAGCGTATTACCGTGTCTTCAAAGCAAGATAACGGATACCCTCTGCGGATATAGGTGGCAGTGGCTTCGTGTATGGTTTGTAACCCAAGTTCTATCCAGATAAATTTGTCAGGATAGAGTGCTTTTAATTCCTCAAGCAGTGTTAACACGGCTTCGCCCAAACAGTCCGGTCGAGTGGCAATAGAGATGCCACATACTTGAGGATGGGACAGAGCCTGGTTGTAAATTTCTCTTAAGCGGGAGAGTGGTGCATACGTATTGGTATAGGCTTGAAAATATGCTATAAAATGATTGCCTATCTTTTTGTTACCGAAAAGACTTTGCCCCAATAAAATCTGTTCCGTAATGGAGCTGCCTTTTGTAGCAAAGTCACCGCTTCCGCCGGCACTACAAAAAATACATCCGCGGGAATCCAGCGTACCGTCGCGATTGGGACAGCTCATTCCTGCATCAATGGCTATTTTATAACATTTATGTTCAAAAGTATTTTTGCAGTAAGCGTCCAAAGAATAATAAGGCTTACCATGCCAGTTTGTACGGTTCATATTAGCGTGAGATATTGGCTTTTACCGCTTCGGCAACCACTTGGGCAACCTGTGGGTTAAAAGCTTCCGGTAAAATATTTTCGTCATTTAGTTCCTCTGCCGGTACTAAGCCTGCAATCGCATTGGCAGCGGCGAGTTTCATAGCTTCTGTAATCTGTGGTGCACGTCCTTCCAAAGCACCCTTAAAGATACCGGGGAAAGCAACCACATTGTTTACCTGATTAGGGAAATCGCTTCGACCGGTTCCTACCACGCGTGCACCGGCAGCCTTGGCTACATCCGGCATGATTTCCGGAACAGGGTTTGCCATGGCAAAAAGGATGGAGTCTTTATTCATGGAAGCTACCATTTCAGGGGTTACAATATTAGGAGCAGAAACACCTACAAAAATATCGGCACCTTTCATGGCATCTGCAAGCAAACCGGTTTCTCCTGCCGGGTTGGTTACTTCCACCATTTTCTGCTGCATCCAGTTTAATCCTTCTGTAGATTTGGAAAGGATACCAACCTTGTCACACATTACCACGTTGGTAAAGCCATAGGTAAGTAAAAGCTTGGTAATGGCTACACCAGCACTACCGGCACCATTTACCACTACCTTACAGTTTTCCTTTTGTTTTCCTACCACCTTTAAAGCATTGATAATTCCTGCCAATACTACAATGGCGGTACCGTGCTGGTCGTCATGGAATACCGGAATGTCTAAAGTAGCTTTTAAACGTTCTTCGATTTCAAAACATCTGGGTGCGGAAATGTCTTCTAAATTAATGCCGCCGAAACCTGGAGCCAGATAAGTTACGGCTTTGATAATTTCTTCGGTATCTTGTGTATCCAGACAAATGGGAACTGCATTTACGCCACCAAACTCCTTGAATAATACTGCCTTGCCTTCCATAACAGGCATCGCTGCGTGTGGTCCGATATTGCCCAGACCAAGGACTGCACTACCATCGGATACAACAGCTACGGTATTGGCTTTCATGGTATATTTGTAAGCGGCTTCTTTAGCCTGGGCAATAACCTTACAGGGCTCTGCAACACCCGGGGTATAAGCTAAGGATAAATCTTCTCTGGATTTGACCGGTACTTTTGATACGGTTTCCAGCTTGCCAATTAATTCTTCGTGTAATAATAAAGCTTTTTCGTTTGTAGTCATAAAAATCCCTCTTTTCAAAAAAGTACTTATAAATATTTCAAGACGATACTATTTTAATGTGTATAAGAAGCTTTTTCAAGAAGATTATAAAAAATTAAAAAAAAGCTTTCCATTTTGGAATAAGTGTTATATAATTAGTATCGACAATGTGTAAGTATGTTTAAAAGCATGTTTTAGACGCATCAAAAGCCTATCTGATTATTTATATTACCCAGGAAAATGAAACATAATATTTATTTATATATTTAAGGAGGAATTATGAGAGAAAAGTATGAATCCTTAGCTTTAGTGCAGTTAAAAGAATTAGCTAAAGTACGTGGAATTAAGGGTATTGCTACCATGAAAAAATCTGAAATTGTGGAAGCAATGCTGGCAGAAGATGAAAAGGACAAAGCGGCTGCAACTACCAAGGAAAGTGCAGAGGCAAAGCCTGTAATAAAAGAAAGCGCGGAAGATAGGGCGGCTGAAGTAAAAACAGAGGAAGTAAAACGTGAACAGCCGGTCAGACCGGTTCGTAATGATGTGGCATACGATTCTACCATGTATCCCCAGGAGCTGGATAGTGGTGTAGAAGCAAACGGTATTTTGGAAGTTATGCCGGATGGTTATGGTTTTATACGTAGTGCCAATTATTTGCCGGGTGAAAATGACGTATACGTAGCTCCTAGCCAGATTCGTCGTTTTGGATTAAAGACCGGTGATATTCTGGTGGGTAATAAACGTATTAAAACCCAGCAGGAGAAGTTCAGTGCATTATTATTTGTAAAGACCATTAACGGTTATACACCGGAGGAATCTGCTAAGAGAACTGCATTTGAAGATATGACGCCTATTTTCCCGGACAAGCGTATCCGTATGGAGACACCGGGAGCCAGTGTGGCTATGAGAGTTATGGATTTGATTTGTCCTGTAGGTAAGGGACAGCGTGGTATGATTGTATCACCACCTAAGGCCGGTAAGACTACCTTACTTAAGGAAACTGCGAAATCTATTCTGCGCACCAATCCGCACATGCATATGTTAATTCTTTTGATTGATGAACGTCCGGAAGAAGTAACGGACATTAAAGAAGCCATTGAAGGCGAAAATGTAGAAGTTATTTATTCTACCTTTGATGAGCTTCCGGAGCATCACAAGAGAGTTTCAGAAATGGTTATTGAGCGTGCAAAACGTTTGGTAGAGCACAAAAAGGATGTAGTTATCCTTTTAGACAGTATTACCCGTTTGACCAGAGCTTATAACCAGGTAGTACCTCCAAGCGGACGTACCCTTTCCGGTGGTTTAGACCCTGCAGCACTTCATATGCCTAAACGTTTCTTTGGTGCAGCAAGAAATATGCGTGAAGGCGGTAGCTTGACTATTCTTGCTACAGCTTTGGTGGAAACCGGAAGTAAAATGGACGATGTAGTATACGAAGAATTTAAGGGTACCGGTAACATGGAAATGGTACTGGACCGTAAGCTTTCCGAGAAACGTATTTTCCCGGCCATTGATATTAAGAAATCCAGCACCAGAAATGAACATCTGCTTTTAAATCCGGAAGAGTTAGAAGCCGTGAATACTATGCGTAAAGCTTTGAATGGTTTGAAATCGGATGAAGCTACCGATAAGATTTTGGACATGTTTGCACGTACTAAGACCAATCAAGAGTTTGTAGCAATGGTAAAAAAGAATAAATTTATCTAAAATTGTAAGAAAATCTATAAAAAACTATTGCATTGGCGAATGTTTCATGTTACAATAGCAACGCTGTTTGTGGTTGCATAGGCAGTGTGGATGAGAACAAAAATAAACGCGTTAACTAATATAGAGAGGTGAAAATCATGAGAGAAGGAATCCATCCTAATTACTATCAGGCAACTGTAACCTGTAACTGTGGAAATACTTTCGTAACCGGTTCTACCAAGCCTGAAATTCACGTAGAAGTTTGCTCTAAGTGCCATTCATTCTACACCGGTCAGCAGAAGGTAGCTAGACTTGACGGACGTATTGAGAAGTTCAACAAGAAATACGGTATTACAAACTAATAAGATGTTTGAAAAGGTTGCGGTTTTCCATCGCAACCTTTTATACTCTTTAGGAGTTTTGTTGGGTTGTGTTTGTAAGTATTAAAGGTGATATTATGGCAAGAAAGAAAAAGATGTGCTATTCCGGAATTGGCGGTCAGGCGGTTCTGGAAGGCGTAATGATGAAAAATAAGGATCGATATGCTGTAGCAGTGCGTAAGCCGGACGGTAATGTTGAAGTGGAAATAGAGAGTTTTCAAGGTGTTTTGGAGGAAAAGAAGTTTAAAAATTGGCCTTTTATCCGAGGGGTATTTAACTTTGTAGATTCTTTAATGCTGGGAATGAAGAGTATAAATTATTCAGCCAGCTTTTATGAAGAGGATGAGGAAGAAACAGCTTTTGACAGGGCCTTGAATAAGTGGACAAAAGGAAAGGCAGAGGAGTTTTTGACCACAGTGGTTATGATATTCTCTATTCTGTTAGCAGTGGGTATTTTTATTGTATTGCCCTATTTTATTTCTTCTTTTATTGCAAATTATGTGGAAAATGCATCCATGCTGGCAATTATTGAAGGATTGTTACGTATTACTATTTTTGTGCTTTATGTGTGGGCAATCAGTTTTATGAAGGATATTCGCAGATTGTACAGATATCATGGCGCAGAGCACAAATGTATTAATTGTTTGGAAAACGGTAAAGAATTAAATGTACGTAATGTTATGAGAAGTTCCAGACTTCATAAGCGTTGCGGTACCAGCTTTATGTTTTTTGTATTGTTTGTAAGTATTATTTTGTTCTTCTTTATCAGAGTGGACAATATGCTTTTGAAAGTATTGCTTCGTATTGCATTAATGCCGGTGGTGGCGGGTATTTCTTACGAGCTGATTCGTTTGGCAGGCAGAAGTGATAATATTCTGGTGAATATTTTGTCAGCTCCCGGTATGTTGATTCAGCGTATGACCACCAAGGAACCGGATAAAGAGATGATTGAAGTAGCGATTGCCGCTGTAGAAGCTGTATTTGACTGGAAGGAATATCTGGCTGAGAACTTTGGCTACAGTGAGGATGAAGAACCGATTGAAAAGGCAGACGTGGCATGGGACATGGGAGATAATGAAGAACCTTACGAAGAGGAAGCAGAGCCTACATCGGATGACTTTGAAGATTTGGATGAAGAAGATTTTGAAGAGAGTTCAGAAGAAAAGGCTTTCTTGGAAGTAGATTCAGACGGAGAAGAACCTTCATGAATTATAAACAAGTGTATGAATTGGGCAAAAGTCGTCTGGAGGAAGCAAATGTGGCAGAGGCTGCATTGGACGCCAGATTACTATTGGAGTATGTATGCGGTACGACCCGTAACGATTTGTTGGTGCACGGCGACAGGGAAGTAACGAAAGAGCAAGAAGAACAGTATTTAAAGTGTATTACTCGCAGACAGTCAAGGGTTCCCTTACAGCACGTTACCGGTGTGCAGGATTTTATGGGGCTGGAATTTGCAGTCAATGAGCATGTACTGATTCCCAGGCAGGATACGGAAATACTGGTAGAAGAGGTTATGAAAGATGAGCACGACGGTAGCCGTATTTTGGATATGTGTACCGGATCCGGATGCATTCTGATCAGCCTGCTTCACTATAGTAACTGGTGCGAAGGTGTTGGAGTGGATATTTCTGCATCGGCTCTGGAAGTTGCGAAGACAAATGCAGAAAAGCTCTTGCCGGAGGAGAAAAGACCGGTATTTGTAGAAAGTAATCTATTTGAGAATGTGGAAGGTACTTTTGATATTATAGTATCCAATCCACCCTATATCAAAACAGAAGTGATAGATACCCTGATGCCGGAGGTCAAAGATTACGAACCCATGCAGGCATTGGATGGTTTGGAAGATGGTTTGTTCTTTTATAGACGAATCATAGAAGAAGCACCGAAGTATTTGAACAAGGGTGGCAAATTGTATTTTGAAATAGGGCATGACCAAGGCGAGGATGTTAGTACGTTGTTGGAAAAGGCCGGTTTTGAACAGGTTCGTGTAGTAAAGGATTACGCAGGACTTGACAGAGTGGTTTGCGGCACTGAATAGTTAAGAAAAGGATAAGGAAAGAGGAATCTATGTTTGATAAGTTAGAGGATTTGTTAATCCGTTTTGAAGAGATTATGGGTGAGTTAAATGAACCTACTGTTACAAACAATCAGGAACGTTTCCGTAAATTGATGAAGGAACAGAGTGATTTGACTCCTATTGTAGAGGCTTACAAGGAATACAAAAAGTGTAAGCAGGCCATTGAAGATTCTTTGATGATGTTGGAAGAAGAGTCGGATGAGGAAATGCGTGAAATGCTGAAGGAAGAATTAAATGACAGCAAGAAGCGTGTAGAAGAATTAGAGCAGGAATTAAAGATTTTATTACTTCCCAAGGACCCTAACGATGAAAAGAATGTTATTGTGGAAATCCGTGCAGGTGCCGGTGGTGACGAAGCAGCTCTTTTTGCGGCAGAAGTATATCGTATGTATGTGCATTATGCAGAGGGACATCGTTGGAAGGTAGAAACCATGAACGTGGACGATATCGGTATCGGTGGTATGAAGGAAGTGCAGTTCATGATTACCGGTCAGGGTGCGTATTCTAAGATGAAGTACGAAAGTGGTGTACATCGTGTACAGCGTGTGCCGGAAACCGAAAGTGGCGGACGTATTCACACTTCTACTATTTCCGTAGCAGTTATGCCGGAAGTAGATGAGGATATTGATATTGTCATCGATGAAAAGGATATCCGTATCGACGTAATGCGTGCGTCCGGTAACGGTGGACAGTGTGTCAACACTACTGACTCTGCAGTACGTTTAACCCATTACCCTACAGGTATTGTGGTTTACAGTCAGACTGAAAAGTCACAGCTGCAGAACAAGGCAAAGGCCTTCGCTTTATTAAAGGCAAAGCTGTACGATATTGAACAGCAGCAAAGACATGACGCAGAAGCGGAAATGCGTCGTAGCCAGATTGGTACCGGTGACCGTTCCGAGAAGATTCGTACTTACAACTTCCCTCAGGGCCGTGTAACCGATCACAGAATCAACTTGACACTGTATAAGTTGGATAAGGTTATGAATGGTGATATTCAGGATATTATTGATGCTTGTATTGTGGCAGACCAGGCGAAGAAGCTGGAACGTATGAATGAACAACAATAGAGTAAAACCCCACTTGGAAGTGCGAATTGCATTTGAGTGGGGTTTTGCATTTATGATAGAATTGTTCATTTGTTTCATTTTAGCTCTCTGTGATGACTTCAAAATTTATATAGAGTTTCGTATCCAGCGACAGCTTTAAAGTATCTATAGAGAAAAAATGTTGTTTCAGAACCACTTTTTCTATTGAATTAGCCTGTTTTGGCGTGTTTTACATGTTAAAAGTATCTATGCAGAAAAATTGTTTCTCCAGATTCCCTCAAATTGCAAAAAACGGTATCTCAGAGTAAACTTTTTTTGTATAGATACTTTTGCTAGTGAATATCTGTGTTTTTTAGGTGTTTTGAGGTGGAAAGTGGTTCTACGGAGAAGATTTTTCTCCATAGACCGTATGTAGGGTGAGAACTTATAATACAGAATAGGAGACGTTCAATTCAAGTGGTTTGAATTGAAACAATATGGAAAACATAATATAATAATCAATATAATATAAATTTAGATAGTGTCAAGTGAACTATGAAAAACTGAGTCAAAAGAAAAAGGCTCAGATGAACCTTGAAAATTTGTAGATATTGTAGTTGGAATGAGTTTTTGACAACTTTGGAGGCACGCAAAAAAAGACTCTGAGTGACTTCTAT
>JAZRAX010000014.1:0-27834 GCA_045634745.1 Acetatifactor sp.
GCATACTCGCCTACTCACTAAGTGCTGACGTTTTTCAACAGTCCTTTATAGGAATATAGATGACCACATCGGATGGACTTTTATCATTTTATTCTACATTGCTCTATAATATCATAAAAATTCTCTCGCAAAATATATGCACTGAAATTGTATCTATCCTTTACCTCCTGCTTCATACGTGTCATATAGGCTTCTTGTTCCTCTGACGACAATTCCTTTTTCCAGGTAATAATCCGTTCACCGGCATCATAATACACCGTGTCACTTACGAAACTTCTGTTATTAAAAATAACCAGGCCCTCGCTATCTGAGAAAATATCCTTACCTGCATACATTCTGGAATCAAAGGAATATCCAAACAAGTTCAGAAGTGTAGGTACCAAATCCATGGAACCACACACCTTATCTACTACCACCGGTTCCTCCATACCTGCATTCCACAAAATCAAGGTATTGCGGAATTTATCCAGATTCGCTGACAAATCTTTACCTGCCAACTCCTCATATTCCTCTTCACTCATAGCATAAGGGTAGTGATCAGCACTTAAACAGATTACCGTATTCTCCAGCTTTCCGGCCGCTTCCAACTCCTGCAGCAAATACTCCAACGCCTTATCAAGCTCAATGTGACAGGCAATGTAAGCTCTGGCATTTTCTGACATATCCAGTCCTTTTACTGCCTCTTTGTTTTTAGAGGACATACTATTGCCTGAAAAACTATAATACATATGTCCCGAAATCGTCATGTAATATACATGAAAGCGTTCCAGATTCATATATTCCGGTATGGTTCCCTGCATCATCTCCAAATCCGACGACGGCCATCTGTTCGGATTTTCCATAGGGAAAATATTACTTCCCCATTCCGCAGAAGAACATTCCCCCAGCTTCGCCGCTTTAAAAATATAACCTAAATTCGGATGGGTTATATGTCGATCATAGTAGGACAAAGTATTGTTATGATATGCCATACTCTGTACACCCTCTGTGGCAAAAAACTTAGGCAAAGAATACGCCATATTATTTTCTCCACTCTTACGCATACTAAACTGACCATCCGGTATAAGACCGGTACAGTTAATGTATTCACCGTCACTGGTACTGGTCTGCCAAAGCGGTACATAATAATTATTAAATACAAAACCGCTGTTTGCCAGCTTATATAACGTAGGTGTTAACTCCGGATGTATCGCATATGTAGAAAATCCTTCCGCAGTTAAGAAGATTAAATTATATCCTTCAAAAATTCCGGTATATTCATTACTCTGCGTCGGTGTCTGATTCACAATATACTGTGCCAGCCATTCCTTCTGCTTTCCTCCTGCACATGCTTCCGTAAGCAAGCCCAAATCTAACTCATAGGCATAAATCTCCGGTGGTGGTGTAGGTGTTACCGTAGGTTCTGCCGGCTCCGACACTTCTCCATTCTGCGTGTCGTCCTCTTCCTTCGCCACCTGGGTGGGTTGTGGAGTTGCTAAAGGCTGCGGTGTTGGTGTAGTCAATACGAATTCCTCTGAAGTTCCCCACTCATCTAATTCCTCATTCTCTGCCCAAAGGCTCTCTATTTCATAGAAAAGGTCCCTTTGTATCATGGTTATCACACCCATTCGTTCTGCAATAGACAAAGGTGCGTAAAATTCCTTGTATTCTACATAATAATCAGCATCTACATATTTACCGATGCTGATAACCATGAATAACACAACAGCGGACACTCCCATAGAAAAGCACACACGAATTTTCTGCAAAGAAGTTCCTTCGGTAACATTCCACTTCTTCTTTTTTATCATTACCAGACTGATGATACAAGGAATGGTTAATAAGATAAGGCACGGAGAAACTTTGCCTATGGCCACCAAAATTTCTTTCCAATAGCTCGTCAGCGCATCCCCGCCACCGAATATCATCGCACGAAACTGCAATGGTTGCTTGAATACAATAAAATAAATGGTCTGCACCCAAAAAACTACACAGTTACCAATCATAAAAATCCAATATACAATTTTTTGTGCTTTCCCCTTAAAAAAAGAAACAATTACAGCTTGCACGGATGTTAAAACTGCAATCAATGCCAACGGCAGCAGAACACTTCCACCTTTAAAGCCAAAACTACTAAAATGATACACCAGCTCCATATATGCTAAGGAGACTAAATAAATCAACCAAACAATCATCCACTATCCCTGATTTCTACATTACTTCTTCATCTTAGGTTTAAATAACAGGCTGGCTATATAACCAAAAATCAATGCAGCGGCACATCCTACAGCCCCTGCCTTGAAGCCGCCAGCAAATAGTCCTAATACTCCCTGTTCATCTACAGCTTCCTTCACGCCTTTCATTAAAACATGACCGAAGCCCAAAAGCGGCACACTGGCACCGGCTCCGGCAAATTCTATAAAGGGCTCATACCACCCCAAAAAACTTAATACCGTACCAGTTACTACCAACAATACCATAATGCGTCCAGGCATCAGCTTTGTTTTCTCCAACAAAATCTGTACCAGCGCACAAATCGCTCCCCCTACCAAAAATGCAATTATATATTCCATATCCATACTCCTTTTACCATAAGATTTCACTCTTATTGTTCTCAAAGTATGGAAAAAATATGTACTTAAACTCTTTTCTTTTTCTCAAACCATTCCTGTGGCAATTGTACCAAAATAACTGCCGCGAATACAATCACACATCCGATTACTTGTGCCGCTGTCATAGATTGGTCTGCTTCCAAAAATCCCAAACGATACGCTATGACACCTGCCACTGTGGCCACTACAGACTCCAGGCTCAAAAGCAATGCCGCCACCGTAGGATTCACACCCTTTTGTCCCACAATTTGTAAGGTATAAGCTACACCACAAGACATTACACCTGCATATAACAATGTCCCGGCACCACTGGTCAGTTGGCTCCATGCAGGATTCCCCCAGATAAAAGCACACACTGTACACACAATACCGCATACTAAAAACTGAATACAAGAGACAACTACACCGTCTGTCTTTGGTGAAAAATAATCAATTATCATAATGTGCGCCGTAAAAAACAAGGCACATAAAAATACCAGAATATCACCAAAGTTAATGGTTAAGCTTTCCGACATGCATAATAGGTACATTCCCACTGCCGCCATGGTCGCCGCCAGCCATACCACTTTAGATACCCTTTTACCGAACAACGCACCTGCCATAGGTACAAAAATAATATACAACGTAGTAATAAATCCCGCCTTACCTACCGTAGTATATGCAATCCCAAACTGCTGCAAAGTGCTTGCCACCGTCAATGCCACACCGCAACAAATGCCGGCTATCAAAGTCTGTTTCCAATCAATGGTTTTCATGGATATTTTGCTAAACTTAGCGCGTAACAAAATAAAAACCAGCAGAGAACCTGCACCAATCAAAGAACGCACCCCATTAAAAGTGAAAGGGTCCATATACTCCATGCCCTTACTTTGAGATACAAATGCAAGTCCCCATATGCACGCTGTCAAAAAGAGTAAAAAGCTATTTCTTTTTGTATTTACTTTCATGGTATTAACCTAAATAAGCAATCACTTCTACTTCACACAAAACATTCTTGGGAAGTGTTTTTACTGCCACGCAGCTTCTGGCCGGCTTCTCGGTAAAATACTTTGCATACACTTCATTAAATGCTGCAAAATCGCCCATATCTGCCAAAAAACAAGTGGTTTTTACCACCTTGCTATAATCTGCTCCTACTGCCTCTAAAATAGCACCTAAATTCTTCATTACCTGTTCTGTCTGCTCTACAATAGTATCCCCTACTACTGCTCCGGTTGCAGGATCAAGCGCAATCTGTCCGGAAGAATACAACATCTTCTCTACCACAATTCCTTGGGAATAAGGTCCTATTGCTGCCGGTGCTTTATCTGTAGCTACTTTTTTTAACATAATATATTTCCTCATTTCTTTTATTTTGTGTAATCCACCTCAGGCTCATCAAACTCTGCCGTTACATAAAAGCCTCTGGGATTTTCCACAATATTAGTTACTTTGCCCGCTTTTGACTTCAAACGATAACGAAAAGGAATGTTCGCTGACATAGCAAGAGACGGATCTATGGTATAATAATAGTTACTGGGAAGCACACCTTCCGTTACTGTAATCTCCTGTCCAACCTCCAAAAGTCCCTGTCGTTCCATTTTAAATTCCAACTTACGCATTTCATCACCTTCCGTCATAAACAAACATTTTTCACAGGAAATATTTTACTAAAATACGGTACCTATTGCAAGCAGTTTAGAATAAATTAAGGAGTTTCCAGAACCAATGCGTGGGCTATACCCGGCACGGTTTTTCCTTCGTTGAAACTGGTTTTGCTAAGCAAGGCTCCTGTCGGTACAAACAACACCTTTTTCCAACTTTTGTCCTCCAGCTGACGTAATATATATGCGGACAAGGTCACTGCACAGCAACCGCATCCACTTCCGCCGGCATGGGTATCTTGCGTTTTAGCATCATATATTTTCATGCCGCAATCCATATGCACTTCGGAAATATCATACCCACGTTCCCGTAACAAATCTAATAAAACCGTTTGCCCCACGCTTCCCAAATCACCGGTAATAATCTGGTCATAATCCTTGGGGCTTGTGCCAAAATCCTGAAAATGACGCTCAATGGTGGATGCTGCTGCCGGTGCCATACAAGCTCCCATATTCATGGAATCTTTCAAACCATAATCCGTAATAATACCGGTTGTGGTACCTGTAATACGAGCCCTGCTTCCCGGTTCCTTTTGTGCGGATAAAACAAACGCACCACTACCGGTAACTGTCCAGGACGCTGATAAGGGACGTTGATTACCATATTCCAACGGAAAACGAAACTCCTTTTCTGCACTGGCAAAATGACTGGAGGTAACACACACTACCTGCTCGGCATGTCCTCCTGCTATGGTAAGCGTCCCTAACATAAGGCTTTCTCCGCAGGTAGAACAGGCACCATACAAACCAAACAAGGGGATTTCAAAGGTTTTAATACCGAAGGAGCTGGCAATGGACTGTCCTAACAAATCTCCTGCAAACATAAACTGCATATCCTCCGGCTTTTTTCCTGCTTTTTTTAGAGCCATATATATTGCTTCCTTTTGTAAAGTACTCTCCGCTTCCTCCCAAGTATTCACTCCAAACAAATCATCGGTCCCCACCCGGTCAAACAAGCCTCCTAAAGGGCCCTGCCCTTCCTTGGTTCCCACAATACTGGCACTATTTACAATATATACACCTTCTTCTAATTTAATGCTGGCTCTTCCAAGTCTCTGACTCATACTAAGCTCCTTTCATTTTCATAAATATTGTTTTGCATAGTATGTCCTAATCAATAAATTTTACACAAAAATACCTGTCAACATAACATTGACAGGTATCTGTATCTTTATTCTTCTGTTTCTTCCACTACTACTAAATATGCGGTAGATGCATATACAATCTGATCCTTATAAACCAGCTTAGACCAACCAACTTCCTCATTATAGCCGATACGTTTAGCATTTACACCATTTTCCAATTGATCCACTACCGTCTTTTCCTTTTGGTTCGTACTAGGCTCACTACGCAAATTGGTAACGCCTGTTGCAGTTACAATATCGTTAATTTCCGTAAATACTACGCCTTGGTCATTGGACTTCTCTGCAATAAGCTTCTCTAATGCTTCTGCCTCCGGATCCGGCGCCTCTGTGGGTGCCGGTGTAGCTGTTACTGTAGGCACTACTACATCCTGCTCCGGTTCCTCCGTATCATCTGTTTGGACCAACAAATCCGGATTCACCGTCTGCTCACTTTCTATATGCGCCACATTCCACACAATCACGCAGAACAATACTACCACCAAAAGTCCCACTACACTTCCCATGGCAATATATAACGGGTTCTTTAAAATTTCTTCAAACGTGTCATTATTCTGCTTCATATTTTGCTGCCTGTGCTCTAATCAGCTCCTCATCCTCGAAGTAGTTGATACGCATTGCGCTCTTTACTTCTGACAGTGTCTGTGCTGCCACTTCACGAGCTGTTTCGCTACCCTTCTTCAATATATCGTAAATTGCAGGAATATCCTTCTCCCATTCTTTTCTTCTTTTACGGATGGGCTCTAATTCTTCCTGCATTACATTGTTCAGGAATCTCTTTACCTTTACATCACCCAAACCACCTCTGGTGTAATGTCCCTTCAACTCATCCAGATTTGCATAATCCGGAAGATATCTTTCAAAATGCTCCGGCTTGCAAAAGGCATCCAAATAGGTAAATACCATATTGCCTTCCAAATGTCCCGGGTCGGAAACCTGCAGGTGCAGAGGGTCTGTGTACATCTTCTTCATAATGGTATTGGTAACGTCATCTGCAGAATCTGCCAAATAAATACAGTTACCCAAAGACTTACTCATTTTAGCCTTACCATCCACGCCCGGCAAACGCATACAAGCATCGTTCTGTGGCAGAAGCGCTGTAGGCTCTACCAATACCGGTTTATATACAGTATTAAACTTATGTACGATTTCTCTGGTCTGCTCAATCATGGGAAGCTGGTCATCACCCACCGGCACCGTAGTAGCCTTAAATGCAGTAATGTCTGCCGCCTGACTGATTGGATAGGTAAAGAATCCAACCGGGATGCTGGCTTCAAAATTACGCATTTGGATCTCACTCTTTACGGTAGGATTACGCTGTAAACGTGATACCGTAACTAAATCCATGTAATAGAAAGTCAACTCACAAAGCTCCGGAATCTGTGACTGAATAAACAGTGTAGATTTAGCCGGATCCAATCCACATGCCAAATAGTCCAATGCCACTTCAATAATGTTCTGGCGAATCTTCTCCGGATTTTCAATATTGTCCGTTAACGCCTGGGCATCTGCAATCATAATAAATGTCTTCTTATATTCACCGGAATTCTGCAATTCCACTCTTCTTTTCAGGGAACCTACATAATGTCCAATATGTAATCTTCCGGTAGGTCTGTCACCTGTTAAAATAATCTTATCCATACTATAAACCCTTTCATATTCGGCAGATAAACTCCACCTCATTAAGTAATCATACCATTTTTCTCAAGATATGAGAAGAGAAAAATTATATTTTTACAGAAATTACATCTTTCTTAAGAATTCAACTTTCTCAACCCCTTAGGGTAATGATTTTTCATGGTTCCTCCTGCAGCCTTTCCCCAGCCCAAACTGTAACCATCCACCGTAATCAAATGCCAGCCTTTTTCCTCTGCTATAGGGAAGGTCTGACCACCGATAAAGGCGTTTGCACTGCCATCTTTTGTTGACAACTCATAGCTTCGCTTTACATCCTCCGGTTTTAAGGCCAGTGCCAATGCATGCGACGGCTCAAAACGATTTTTCTTAAGCGTACCTAAGTGAAGACCCGGTCGGAGCACCTTCAAATTCTTAATAGCAGGCATATCCTTAGGTCCTAAATAAATCTGGTCACCAAATTTCAAAAGTGTACCTGACAGCATGATTTTCAAGGTGTCCTGCAAAAACTCCTGCAACTCCTTACAGTCCTTTTCCTTTATGCCCTTTTCCAGTCCATACAAGGGATAAATCTGCTCTGTTTTATCTAATTCACCGGCCTTTTCAAGCACTGCCAGATAATGGCCTTCGCCCTTTACCTTATGAGGCCAGATACGGAGGGTAAGGGACAATTGCGACACCTTCTCATGGGTACCGTGAGTTCCTTCTTCCACCGACGCTGCCATTTGGTCTTTCTCACAGCTTCCCCATGCCGGATTTCCTGCAGAAAATCCCTCAGGTGCTTCTATCTGTACCACTTGGAAATCCTTATGTCTGCTTAAAAAACGGTAAATACTTCCTTCGTTCTCCGCCGGGGCAAAAGTACAGGTAGAATACACGATTCTTCCACCTGGCCGAAGCATGGTAGCCGCACAATCTAAAATACCATCCTGTCTGTCTGCACAAATCTGTACATTTTCCGGACTCCATTCTTCTTTTGCCTCCTCATTCTTTCGAAACATACCTTCTGCGGAACAAGGAGCATCCACCAATATTTTATCAAAATACCCTGCAAAAACACTTGCCAACTTTTCCGGAGACTCGTTGGTTACGATTGCATTCCGTATTCCCAGACGCTCTATATTTTCGGACAAAATCTTGGCGCGGGCAGGATGAATTTCATTACTGACAAGTAATCCCTCTCCCCTTAATGCCACACCAATCTGAGTACTCTTTCCTCCCGGTGCCGCACACAAATCCAGCACGCGTTCTCCCGGCTCTACCTGCAGAAATGGTACCGGTGCCATAGCACTGGGTTCTTGAATATAGTACACTCCCGCTTCATGGTAAGGGTGCTTACCCGGGGTATCCAAAGCCTCATAATAAAAGCCATTTTCTTCCCAGGGTACCGACTTTAAGGCAAAAGGTGCCACCTTCACAAACTGCTCCTTATCCACTTTCAATGCATTGACACGAAGTGCCTGAAACTTTTCTCTATCATAACTGGCAACAAACGCTGGGTACTCCTCTCCCAACATCTTCTGCATACGTTCCTCAAATTCTTTTGGTAACATGTTTTCCTCTTTCCCGGACTGTTATAAATATCTTCTCTAAACTATCATATTTCTAGGCCAGTTTCATTACAAACTAATTACAATCGCTCCTGCGGTCTATACATAATTTTCTTTCATCCGGAATCCCTTTTTTTAGTATTTACCGTGAAGTTTATTTTATCATGAATATCTCATATCCTCAATAAAATCTTGCATCTACACTGAATTCTACCGCTATTTATCATCAATTTTTCCCTTATCAGCCATTCAAAAAAATAGTATGATAATCATAAATAAACCTATGACAAGAACAAAAAGGAGTCTTTATGAAAGCAATTCATTGTGCATCCGTTTTTTCAGACCATTGTGTATTACAGCGCTGCAAACCCATTCGCATTTGGGGCACAGCTGCCGACGATACACCCATAACAGTAACACTAAATGGAGAAAGTGTTCATACCATTGCCTGCAATCACAGCTGGTCGGTAGAGCTTCCTCCTATGGAGGCAGGTGGTCCTTACACCTTAGAGGTTCTCAGCAGGGACAAGGTTTACCAACACTTTGAAGACATTATGATCGGTGAGGTCTGGTTGGCCGGCGGACAATCCAATATGGAATTCAAGCTGGAACAGGATGCAGACGGCACTACCGCCATGCAAGAGGCTCTTACCTCAAAGGTACGCTTCTATCAGGTACCGCAATTGGCTTATAAAGACAACTATTTTTATAGAGTGGAGCAGGAAAATCATTGGATGCTTCCCACGGATGAGGACTTGAAAATATGGTCCGCTGTAGGCTATTATTTTGCCGCACAATTGGCGGACAAATTAAATATTACCGTAGGCGTCATCGGTTGTAACTGGGGCGGTACTTCTGCTTGCGCATGGCAGGACAGAGAAAGTATCCTTTCTCACGAAGATACCAAAATTTACTGGGAAGAATATGAAGAACTGGTTTCCAAACAAGACCCCGAAGAATATGAAAAAGAATGGGCAGACTATCTGGCATGGCATGCAGATTGGCAACCACGTATGGATGCTTATTATGCAGAACATCCGAATGCTGATTGGGATGAAGCCCAAGCCGTTGTGGGACTTTGCCGTTGGCCCGGTCCCATGGGTCCTAAGCATGAATTCAGACCTTGCGGTCTGTACGAGACCATGCTAAAACGCGTAGCCCCTTACTCCCTTGCCGGATTTATTTATTATCAGGGTGAAAGCGATGACCACCGTCCTCACAGCTATTATCACTTATTCAAAAGTATGATTGCTACATGGCGACGGGACTTTAGGGATGACTCCCTACCGTTCCTTTGTGCCCAGCTCCCCATACATCATTACCTAAGTGACTCGGTTATTGACAAATGGTGTCCTATCCGTCAGGCACAAATGAAACTACATCAGGAGAAAATCGTAGATGGTATCGCTGTAATTTTAGACTGCGGTGAGTATAACAATATTCACCCGGTACATAAAATGGAAGTCGGCCGACGTTTTGCCTTACAGGCGTTACATCATGTTTATGGTCTGCTTCCCGCAAAGGAAGCTTACGGCCCCATTTATAAAACACATGAAATTACCGGGAACACAGTTACCGTATCTTTTGATTATGCAGAAGATGGCTTTTTGGTAAAGTGTGACAACGATAGTACTCTGGAGAAATGCGACAACGATAGTTCTCTTGCTGCGGACCAGAAAGCAAAGGAACTTACCGGCTTTGAACTGTCCGACAGCAGAGGTGATTTTTATCCCGCCACGGCAATGATCCACGGTAACCAAATCATTTTAACCAGCGAGTGGGTAGCCAACCCGGTTCACGCCCGCTACTTCTGGATTGATTATGATGAAGTAAAATTATTCGGTGCAAACGGACTTCCTGTGGCACCTTTTCACACAGATTACAACTAAGGGCATACGGTATCCATAGAAACATTATGGATACCGTATGCCCTCTTTTCTATCCTAATCCTCTACTTCATATCCCCGGAAGAACTTCTCCAGTCCCACCAAGGCTTTGGTCAGAACCGGTATCTCCTGCTCGTCCAAAGTTGCCAAGGCTCTTCTGGTCATCTTCATATGAAAAGCACGATGTAATCTGTAAGCACGTTGTCCTTTCTCTGTCAGGCGTATGGTTACTATCCGGCGGTCCTGCTCACTACGTTCGCGGATTACATATTCCTTCTTTACCAAAGCATTCATGGATGTAGTCAGGGAACCTACTGTAATGCCCAGCTCCTTGGCAATGGCAGACATATTTTTCCCTTCTTCCGGACCGATTTTGTCAATAATATGCATATCGTTTACAGTAATATCCTGAAATTCACCTGTAATAATTCCACGCTCTTCCAACGCCAATATTTCATTAAACAAATTCACTAATACATCATTTACAATATCGTATGTTTTCAATACTGCCACCTCTTATTCGTAAATCTTTCTTACACCAACAATGCTTCTATAACCTGCTCTGCCGTAGTAATCTTCTGAATCTTATATGTGTTAGCTCCGCAGAACACCAACCCATTTTCTACATCACCTCTTGCAGAAGTAATCAGTGCCTGCGTAATACAATAAGGAATTTCCGCCGGATTGCACTTCTTTAAACAACCATAGCATTTCTTAATGGGTTGCTTCTCTCCTGCTGCCACGCGCTCTGTAAACGCATTTCGCACAGCTCTTCCGGGCATGCCCACCGGACTGGTCACCAGCTGTATGTCTTCCTGCTTGGAAGTCACATATTTTTCTTTAAAGCGTACATCTGCATCACATTCCTTTGTAGTTACAAAGAGACTGGCTACCTGTACGCCGTCCGCTCCAAGTTCAAACATTCTCTTTACTTTTACGGCACTGTCGATTCCACCAGCTACTACCACCGGAATCTTTTTACCATATTTCGCCGCATATTTTTTTACCACATCAATTATCTTCAATATGATGCTTTCGTATTCTTTTTCCGTAATCTTCTCTGCTTCTTCCTTTTGAAAGCCCAAATGTCCACCGGCCAAGGGTCCTTCTATTACTACCATATCCGCCGTAGTCTGGTACTTTCTGTCCCAAAGCTTTAAGAGTACCTCTGCCGCACGCTCACCGGATACAATCGGTGCAATTTTGGTGCCAAAATCCTTTACATATTCCGGCAACTCTGTAGCCAGTCCTGCACCGGAAATAATAATGTCTGCCCCCACCTTTGCCGCCTGTATTACATATTCCTTGTAATGCTGCAAAGCCACCATAATATTAAAACCAATAACTCCCTTAGGTGCAATCTCCCTGGCTTTTTGATATTCACTCTCAATAGCCTTTAAATTGGCACTGAATGGGTCCTTTTCAAAATCTTCTCTTTGAAAACCGATTTGTGCTGCAGAAATCACACCCAAACCACCAGCCTTTGCCACTGCACCGGCCAGACCTCCCAAGCTGATTCCTACACCCATTCCGCCTTGTACAACAGGCTTTTTCACTAATAAATTCCCTATTTCTATAGGCTTATAATTCATAATTCCAGCTCCGTTCTTAGAATTTGCGGAAGCGCTCGTAACGTCGCTTAAGCATCTCCTCTGTCTCCAGACTTGCACTACGTCCTAAAAAGTCTCTAAGTACTGCTCTCAACTGATATACTACCGCGCGCATTTTCGTCACACTAAAGTCCGTAGGCTCACTAATCACACCTTCCACCAACTTCAGTTCATACAAGTCCTGTGCGGTGATTTTCATGACTTCAGAAGCCTCCTGCGCCCTGCTACTATCCTTCCAAAGAATAGAGGCAAAGCCCTCCGGTGACAAAATAGAATATACTGCATTTTCCAGCATCCACACCTCATCCGCCACCGCCATGGCCAATGCGCCGCCACTGCCACCTTCTCCAATTACTACGGAGAAGATTGGTGTTCTCAGTGCTGACATTTCCAACAAATTACGTGCAATTGCTTCTCCCTGGCCACGTTCCTCTGCTTCTATACCGCAGAAGGCGCCGGGTGTATCTACAAAACATATTACCGGTCGGTGAAACTTTTCTGCCTGCTTCATCAAGCGAAGTGCTTTACGATACCCTTCCGGTGATGGCATACCAAAATTGCGCCGTATGTTTTCTTTGGTGTCCTTGCCCTTGCACTGGGCAATTACCGTTACCGGCATGGTACCAAAATGTGCAATACCTCCCACAATAGCCGCATCATCCCCAAAATACCGGTCTCCATGCAATTCTATAAAATCCTTGAACAAGGTACGGATATAATCCATACCCACAGGACGATTCTTTTTTCTGGAAAACTGTACCTTATCCCAGGCTTCCACGCCTTCCTTTGCCACGAACTGATATCGTTCGCTGCGGAGTCTTTCCTGTGGTACCGTTCCCTTGTCTCTATGCATATCCAAAATGGACTGCAAGGTTTCTTTCATCTTTTCACGACTAACGATTTTATCTACAAATCCATGCTCTAACAAAAACTCTGCCTTTTGAAAACCCTCGGGCAACTTCTGTCCAATGGTCTGTTCGATGACTCTGGGACCTGCAAAACCTATCAAGGCTCCCGGTTCTGCCAAAATAATGTCTCCCAGCATGGCATAGCTTGCTGTGACTCCTCCGGTTGTAGGATCCGTCAATACGGATATATATAAATTTCCTGCATCGCTGTGACGCTTAATGGCTGCACTGGTCTTGGCCATTTGCATCAGGGAAACCATTCCTTCTTGCATTCTGGCACCACCGGAACAGGCAAAAATAATCACCGGCAAACCTTCCTCTGTAGCTTTCTCAAAAGCGCGGGTTATTTTTTCACCTACCACATGTCCCATACTCGCCATCATAAAGCGGCCGTCACACACGGCTAATACCACTTTATTTTCGCCGATACACGCCTTACCTGTAATGACTGCCTCATCTAAGCCGGTCTTTTCCTTCAGGCTGTTTACCTTATCCACATAGCCTTTGAAGCCCAAAGGATTGGGAATCTCTAAATCCACATCCCACTGTTCAAAGGAATCCGGTTCCACCAACGCTTCTATACGCTTCCAAACCGGCAGTCTGAAATATCCCTGGCATTTAGGGCATACATAATGATTCTTATATACCTCTTCCGTATAAATGGCCGCCTTACATTTATTGCACTTTTTTAATAATCCCTCCGGCACCTCCGGCTTAGTCACGTCAGTGTCCTTTATCTGCAGGTAACCACTCTTTTTAAACATACCGCCAAGATTCATATCATTTTACTCCAAAAAGTTGTTTATCATATCATACAAGTAATCTACGTTTGTATCGATTCCCTCAATAATAATTTCACCCAAGGCACTTCTCATCTTGCGAAGCGCCTCTGTTCTGTTTTCTGCATGAACAATCAGTTTTGCCAGCATAGAGTCATAGTAGGGTGGTACCTCATAACCGCTATAAATGGCGGTGTCTACCCGGATCCCCTTACCACCCGGCAAATAAAGCTCTGTAATCTTACCCGGGGAAGGTCTGAAATTCTTTTCCGGATTCTCTGCGTTGATTCTGCATTCAATGGAATGACCACTTAAAGAAACATCCTCCTGTGTAATTTTAAGCTCCTCACCTGCTGCAATACGAATTTGCTCTTTTATTAAATCAATCCCTGTAACCCATTCCGTTACCGGATGCTCCACCTGAATACGGGTATTCATTTCCATGAAATAGAAACGTTCCCCCTCTAACAAAAACTCGATGGTTCCTGCATTTACATAATCAGCTGCCTTGGCTGCTTTTACAGCCTCTGCTCCCATAGCTGCACGAAGCTGGGCAGAAAGCGTTGCACAAGGTGCTTCCTCAATAAACTTCTGATGATTACGCTGAATAGAGCAATCACGCTCACCCAAATGAATTACATTTCCGTGGGTGTCTGCCAAAATCTGAAACTCCACGTGCTTGGGATGCTCAATAAAGTGTTCCAAATATACACTATCATCTCCGAAAGCAGCTTTTGCCTCTTTCTTGGCGGAAAGAAAAGCACCTTCCAGTTCCTCTTCGGAAAAAGCAGTACGCATACCCTTACCGCCACCGCCCAAAGCCGCTTTGACAATAACCGGATAACCTACTTCCTTTGCAATCTCCCTGCACTCCTCTACAGACTCAATCGCTTCATTCCAGCCCGGAATCACACAAACCCCTGCTGCCAGCATGGTATTTCTGGCTTCCGTCTTGTTTCCCATGCGTTGAATCACCTGAGAAGAAGGTCCGATAAAACAAATATGACACTGCTCACAAAGCTGCGCAAATCTGAAATTCTCCGACAAAAACCCAAAGCCGGGATGTATCGCATCCGCTCCGGAGATAATGGTGGCACTGATAATGCTTTCCATATTCAAATAACTGTCCTTGGAGGCTGCCGGTCCGATACAGATAGCCTCGTCCGCAAGCTGTGTATGTAAAGCTTCTTTGTCCGCCTCCGAATACACAGCCACAGTCTGAATGCCCAATTCTCTACAGGCCCTGATAATACGAACCGCAATCTCACCTCTGTTGGCAATCAATATTTTACGAATTTTCATAATCTTATCCTACTACAAAGGTAAGCTCTGCACTTGCCACTACCTTCCCGTCCACGCTGGCAACTGCCTCGCCAATACCGATAGGTCCCTTGCTCTTAATGATTCTGGTTTCCAGCTTCAGCTTATCGCCCGGAACCACTTTACCTTTGAATTTACATTTATTAATACCGCCAAAATAAGCAATTTTTCCCTTGTTTTTCTCATCACTCAAAATAGAAACTGCACCGGTTTGGGCCAAGGCTTCAATAATCAGTACCCCCGGCATTACCGGTTCCTGTGGGAAATGTCCCGCAAAGAAATCTTCGCGGAAAGATACACATTTGTAAGCAATGGCATACTCGCCCGGTTTGTAATCTTCCACATAATCAATTAACAAAAAAGGATGTCTGTGGGGAATAATTGCTTCGATTTCCTTAATACCTAACATAATTTCCTCCTATCCGATTGCGAACAACGGCTGTCCGTATTCCACGCAATCACCATTTTTAACAAATACCTCTATTACTGTACCATCATAATCTGATTCAATATCATTCATTAACTTCATGGCCTCTACAATTGCCAAGGTTTGTCCCTTCTTGACCTTATCACCTACATTGACAAAAGGCTCCGCCTCTTCGGAAGGTGCTGTATAAAAAGTTCCTACCAATGGCGACTTAACAATATTACCGGACTGGCAAACTGCATCCGCAATAGGCTGGCTGTCAGTCTGTACTTCCTGCACCTTTCCTGTACCGAAAGCCACCTGCGCATTCCCTACGGACGGTACACATATACCGGCCAAACCACTTTCCACTGTAGAAATCACTATTTTTGTATCTCCGGTCTCATAATGCAAACCGGTTATATTTGACTCTGAAACTGTTTTCAGCAGCTCCAGCAATTTTTCATATTCCATGTTTTATACCTTTCCTACTCGCAATACTTTGCTACCAGCAAAGAAGCATTATGTCCACCAAATCCAAGGGAATTACTAATCGCGTAATTTACATCCGTTTCTACCGCTTTGCCGAATACATAGTTCAGCGTACACTCTTCATCCGCTTCTTTGGAATTTACGGTAGGATGAATGTAGCCGTCCATAATAGACTTAACACATACAATAAATTCTACACCGCCTGCTGCTCCCAGTAAATGCCCGATCATAGACTTGGTTGAATTAATATACAACTTCTCTGCCGCCTCACCAAATGCCAGCTTAATGGCTCTGGTTTCAAACAAGTCGTTATGATGAGTACTGGTTCCGTGAGCATTAATATATGTTACTTCTTCCCGTGCCACCTGTGCATCCTTCATAGCCAAGGTCATAGCGGTTGCCGCACCACTTCCATCCTCTGCCGGAGAAGTAATGTGATATGCATCACAGGTTGCGCCATAGCCTTTGATTTCCGCCAAAATCTTAGCGCCTCTTGCTTTGGCATGCTCCAATTCCTCTAAAACTACCACACCTGCACCTTCACCAATAACAAAACCGCTACGATTCTTATCAAAAGGAATCGACGCTCTTGCAGGGTCCGTAGAAGTCGTCAATGCAGTCAGACTACTAAAGCCTGCCACGCCAATAGGTGTAATTGAGCTTTCCGCACCACCTGCTAACATAACATCTGCATCACCATACTGAATAGCACGGAATGCATCACCAATAGAATGAGAACCGGTAGCACACGCCGTTACCACATTGGTACATTTTCCCTTTAATCCTAAATCGATTGCCACATTACCTGCTGCCATGTTGGTAATCATCATAGGCACCATCAAAGGATTTATTCTGGAAGGACCTTTCTCCAAAAGCTTGCTATGCTCATTTTCCATTACCAGCAAACCACCGATACCAGAACCGATAATCACACCTACTCTGTAAGGGTCCTCGTTTTCCATATTTAAGCCGGCCTGCTCAAAAGCTTCTCTGGCTGCCACCACTGCATACTGTGAAAAGGTATCCATACGCTTTGCAGCCTTGAAATCCATACGCTCCTTCGCCACGAAACCTTTTACTTCTGCCGCCAACTTTACTTTATAATTTTCGGTATCGAACTTTGTTATCTCGCCAATACCCACTTTTTCCTCTTTAATTGCACTCCAAAATTCATCTACAGTATTACCGATAGGAGTAATGGCTCCCATGCCGGTTATTACAACACGTCTCTTCATATCATTTTCTCCTTATCCGTTGCTTCTAAATGGCCATACCGCCATCTACACAAAGCACCTGTCCGGTAATATATCCCGCCTTTTCAGATGCCAAATAGCAAACTGCTTCTGCCACATCCTCCGGTTTTCCCAAATATCCCAGAGGAATCTGCTTGGAAGCACCTTCCTTTACTGCTTCTGACAAAGCATCCGTCATATCTGTTTCAATAAAGCCCGGCGCCACGGCATTTACCGTAATGCCTCTGGACGCCAGCTCTCTTGCCATTGTTTTGGTAAGTCCTATGAGACCTGCCTTAGAAGAAGAATAATTTGCCTGACCTGCGTTACCCAAAATGCCTGACACAGAAGAAATATTTACAATACGTCCGCTTCTTTGCTTCATCATTTGTCTGGATGCCACTTTAATGGTGTGGAATGCACCCTTTAAATTGGTATCCAACACTGCATCAAAATCTTCCTCGGACATTCTCATAATCAAACCATCTCTGGTAATACCTGCATTATTTACTAAAATATCCAATCTGCCGTGCTTGGTAATACACTCCTGTAGAGCGACAGTTGTTTCTTCGACCTTTGCCACGTTAAATTGTATACATTCGCACTCCCCGCCATTTTCTTCAATCAGACGGCAGGTTTCTTCCGCCTTGGCCTGAGAACCATTATAATTAACGATGACATACGCCCCTTGCTTTGCTAATGCTATGGCAATGGCACGACCGATTCCTTTTGATGCGCCTGTCACTAATGCAACCTTCTTCTCTGTCATTTTCTTCTCCTCTTTTGCCGCGCCTTCTATTTCAGCTCCTGAAGCTGTTCTAAGTCTGCTACGCAACCGATATTAATTACTTTTACTTCCGGGTTAATCTTCTTAATAAATCCGGCCAATGTTTTTCCGGGGCCGATTTCCACAAAGGTGGTCACGCCCTCTTCTATCATTTTTTCTACACTCTGCTGCCACTTTACAGAAGAGGATACCTGCTTTTGCAAAAGTGCCTTTGTTTGTGCACTGTCCTCCACAAATTCAGCCGTTACATTTGTTACATAAGGTACCTTTAAAGGCTTTAACTGCATGTCAGCCATAAATTCTGCCAACTTCTCCCCTGCTCCCTCCAAATATGGGGAATGGAAAGGACCGCTTACCTTTAAAGGCATACATCTTTTCGCACCGGCTTCCTTCAAACGCTCACAAGCCACCTCTACAGCCTCTTTTAGGCCCGTAATAACGATTTGGCCGGGACAGTTATAGTTTGCCACATGTGCTCCCGGAATGTCCTTTAAAACCGCTTCTATGGCTTCTGCCTCCATGCCCAGCACTGCTGCCATGGAGCCCTGTCCACCCGGTACTGCTTCTTCCATATAAATGCCTCTGGCTCTTACCGTACGAATAGCCTCTTCATAAGAAAATCCTTCTGCTGCCGCAATTGCCGCATATTCTCCCAAACTTAATCCTGCGGTTACATCCGGCAAAAAACCCATGGCATTTATCTGTGCAGTCATTGCCAGACAGGTGGTTACCAACGCTGCCTGGGTATATGCTGTCTGGTTCAAATTTTCATTCTCCGTAAAACAAAGCTCCGTTACGGAAATATCCAAAATGTTATCTGCCATATCAAATACTTCTTTGGACACTTCAAAGGTATCGTAAAAGTCCTTGCCCATTAAGTTTTTCTGGGCACCCTGTCCCGGATAAATGAACGCTGTCTTTCCCATGTTATTTGCCTCCCAGAAGCTTTTCTGCCTCTGTTACTACTTTTTCTATTAATTCCTTACAGGTGTATTCTTCCTTTACAAGACCTGCAATCTGACCAGCCATCAGGCTACCGTTCTGCACATCACCTTCTACTACTGCCTTACGTAGTCCGCCTAAAGAAAGCAATTCCAGTTCTTCCAAAGTAGCACCTTCTGCTTCTTTCTTTAAATATTCCTTGGTCATATTGTTTCTCAAGCATCGAACCGGATGACCGGTACTTCTGCCGGTTACCTTGGTATCAATATCCTTGGCTTTCAGGATGCTATCCTTGTAATTCTGATGTACAACTGCTTCCTTGGTTGCCACGAAATGAGTACCCATCTGTACCCCCTCTGCGCCCAACATAAAAGTAGCTGCCATACCTCTTCCGTCTGCCACACCTCCTGCAGCAATGACCGGAATATTTACTGCGTCCACTACCTGGGGTACCAAAACCATAGTGGTAAGCTCGCCTATATGTCCACCCGCCTCGGTTCCTTCTGCCACAATGGCATCTGCTCCAAAACGTTCCATCAGCTTCGCCATAGCCACGGATGCCACAACCGGAATCACCTTAATACCGGCTTCTTTCCACATAGACATGTATTTGCTGGGATTACCTGCACCGGTAGTAACTACCTGTACGCCTTCCTCCACCATTAGCTTCGCAATTTCATCCGCCCGAGGATGCATTAACATAATATTTACGCCAAAAGGCTTATCGGTCAGTTTCTTACATTCACGAATTTGCTCGCGAATCCATTCTACCGGCGCACCGCCTGCTGCAATCAGACCAAGTCCACCAGCCTCTGACACTGCACTCGCCAGATGATACTCTGCCACCCATGACATACCGCCCTGAATGACCGGATATTCAATATTCAAAAGCTCTGTTACTCTGGTTTTCACTATCCTCACCTCTAAAAATTATTTATGTGCTTCAATATAATCCATTACATCCTTTACAGTAACCATTTTCTCTAAATCTTCTGTAGGAATTTCTACACCAAACTCTTCTTCAAAAGCCATAACCAATTCAAATAAGTCTAAGGAATCTGCACCCAAATCCTCTTTGAACTTTGTTTCCGGCAACACACTTGCTGCATCTACTCCCAAACCATTCGCTACTAATTCCTGAATCTTCTCTAACATTATTTTTTCCTCCTAAACATTCCTTTTTGTCCCCTGTCAGGGTGTTTATGTAATCCGGCTTCTACCGGGTATTACCTGCTACTTTACTATTTATGTTACTTTTGCTTTTCGATAATTTTCGTACCACCATACTTAAATGGTCATATATCCTGCTCCCCAGGAAAGCCCTGCGCCAAAGCCAGCTAATACCATACGTGCTCCGGGCTTTAATACATTTTCTCTGCAAAGCTCATCTAAAAGAATGGGGATACTAGCCGAAGATGTATTTCCCATGCGGTCTATATTTACCGGCACCTTATTCATATCAATATTCAAACGTTTGACTACCGATTCCACGATTCTTAAATTGGCCTGATGTAAAATATAATAATCCACATCTTCATCCTTAATATCCATCTGTGTCATAAGCTCTGTAATTACTTCCGGTACTCTCTTTACCGCAAAGCGGAACACTTTCTGTCCATCCATAGAGAGCTTACCACCTACGCTACACTCCAGCGCATCTCCACCAGCACCGTCAGAATGCATGCACATGCCACTTTTTCCTTCCACTGCCTCTACCAAAACCGCACCGGCTCCATCTCCAAACAAAATACTACTGCCTCTGTCCGTCCAATCTACAATACTTGACAATTGCTCGGTACCAATAATCAACGCTTTCTTAAGCATCCCCATGTTCATATAAGACACCGCCATATTATAAGCAAACACAAATCCCGAACAGGCAGCATTTAAATCGTAGCAAAATGCATTTACGGCTCCCAATGCTTTTTGTACCTCACATGCCATACAAGGAACTACAATATCTGCAGTTACCGTACATAAAAAGATAGCATCTACTTCTTCCGCACCACTAATATATCCTCTTGCCACTGCATCTGCCACTGCGCTTCGTGCTGCTTCGATAGCCATTCCTGACGCCTTTACTTCCTTCGAAATATAACGTTGTGCAATACCCGTTCTCTCTCGTATCCATTCGTCACTGGTTTCTACCAATTCCTCAATTTTATAATTATCCCATACGGTTGTTGGTAAGTATGAGCCCGTTCCAATTATCTTTCCAATCATATGTGCCTCCGTCAAAAAGTTTGATTTTAAATTAGTTTGATTTTAAAACCTTTTGACAATCAAAGTATAACATATACTCACCATATGTCAATAGTTTTTTGCAAAGTAAAAAACCGACCAGCAAACATCAGTACTTTCACTGACGCCTACGGTCGGCTTTCTATTTTATATTTTCTGCACTTGATGCACTACTGAGCTGTAGGAGTTGCACCGGTTGCTTCCTGCATAGCTTTTAACAACTCCGGATATGGCCAACTTAAATTTCTACGGTCAAACAATCCAAAATTCTCTCCGTCGCCGGTATATGCGTTATTATCC
Source organism: Acetatifactor sp. (assembly GCA_045634745.1). GTDB lineage: Bacteria > Bacillota > Clostridia > Lachnospirales > Lachnospiraceae > Acetatifactor. The sequence goes on from JAZRAX010000014.1 coordinate 21,465, forward strand.
CACCATACACAAGGCACACCAATTTTCTTCGCTTCAGTCAAATAATAGGTTGCCCATTTCACTCTCTCTTCTTCGTTGTCCTTGTTCATAGCACCATATTCACCAATGATTACCGGAACACCCTTATCTAAAAAGATTTCCTGAATATCCTTCATCAGCTTATCAATATCGGAGGTACTCGTAAATTTATCCGTTCCCTTTGTATTCAGTGCAAAATTGTATGGTGTATAGGCATGCACCGAAACAATTAGCTTATCATCCTGAGGGAGCTCAATGCTCTTCAAGGCATCTGTGGAACTGGATGCCGCATATCCGCAAATCATCAAATGGCGGTAAGTATTATTTCCTCCAGTGGCACGTACAGTATCTACAAACACCTGCATAAAGTGATTTACTACAGTCCGTCCTTCCAAATCGCCACCATTCCATTCATAAGCAGTTCCTTTTTTACGAGGCTCATTTAAACCTTCAAAAATTAAATGCTCATCATAATCCTTAAAACGTTCTGCTATTTGTGTCCAAAGCGCCACAATCATTTCCGATGCAACTTCTTTGTTATCTTCAGAAGGAAAATGCCACTCCTCATGATGCATGTTTAAAATAACATAAGCACCTTTATCATAAGCATAATCCACAACTTCCTGCACACGATCCAGCCAAATCTCATGAATGGTATAATCCGGACCTGCACCAAAATGATTGTCCCAGGTAACCGGAATACGAATTACATTAAATCCCTGTGCTAATACTTCATCAATCATTTCCTGTGTGGTAGTAGGATTGCCCCAAGAACGTTCACTTTCCAAAGCAATACCACCGGTAGCATCCAAAGTATTTCCCAAATTCCATCCCATTTTCATATCTGCCACCAACTCCTGAGAAGTAATATCCTTTATGGTTATAACTTCCGGTTCTTCTGTAACCTCAGGTGCGTTTGTAACAGTCGGCTGTTCCTCTGTACCCGGCACCGGTGTCGCCTCCGAACCACCTATGTTCTGTACATCGCCACCTGCTGTTCCCTGTGCCGTATTGCCACATCCGGTCAATCCGGACAAAGCCAACACACCGCACAAAATATATGCTAAAACCTTTTTCATATTGCGCTCTCCATATTTCTCTCGTAAGTGTATTCTTAATACATTCTTATTATCCACTTTTCTTTCACAAAATGCAATATGTTTTTATACAAAACGGGCAGAAGCAATTGCTCCTGCCCGAATTTCATTTATTATTTATTCACTTATTTCTTTTTACGGAAAAGAATTGCTGCGCTGGCTGCAATGATTGCTGCACCCACACCACCTGCAACTGCAAACGGTGCCATGCTCTTCTCCTCCTTTGCCTGAGAAGAAGTATCTTCTGTCTTCTCAGCAGGTTCTGCTGTAGGCTCTACAGTAGACTCTGTAGTAGCTGTATCATCCACTACCTGTTCGTCCTTAACCTCTTCCTTCGGTTCGTCTACTACAGGAGTATCTTCACCTTCCGGTACCCAATTAGGATCTACCATAGTGTAATCTACAAATGCCCAGTATGAAGGTTTTACTTTGTACTTCGTATCGAATAATAACGGACACTGAGTCATTCCACCGTTAGCACCACCACCAAGCTCAGAAGATTCCTGTAACCATGAGTGATGGTCTACAGTTCCCCACCAAGTAATACCACTGATTTCAATGCCTTCTTCTGCATCTAACTTCAGAAGCACCTGATAAATGTCGTGATAACGCTCTGCCTGTGCCAAATATTCCTTCTGAAGCTTCTCTTCGCTGGAAACATCGCCACTTACCTTCATATCAAGCTCAGAGTAATTTACCTTGCCTACTACTGCAGCATATGCTCTAATCGCCTTTTCAATATCCTTTGGTACAGGATTGAACATATTGTAGTGACCCTGCATACCCATACCGTCGATTCTGGTACCTTCTGCATTCTTAACATCTGTTAAGAGCTGTACAATACCCTTCATCTTACCGCTGTCGCATTCGTTGTAATCGTTGTAGTACAATTCAACATCTGCCGGAGCATACTTATTCGCATACTTGAATGCGTTAATAATGTACTGGTTGCTCTGGTATACTGCCCACCAGCTTGAATTAGAACTATGTGTATCTGCATTAGGATCCTCTACTGCAGATGCTTTATCCGTACGATAACCTGAGTTACCATTACTTACTGCTTCATTTACCACATCCCATGCGTAGAACATATCCTTGTAAGGACTGTCTTCGCCAAGATAATGATTAAATACTTCACTAATAAACCACTCAAGACGCAAATCCATTTCTTCTGCACTTACATAGTTAGGAGTACCATCTGCATTGGTTCCCACTACATAATCCTCACGGAAGAACCATTCCGGAGTCTGTGAGTGCCATACAAGTACATGGCCCTTTACCATAATCGGGCTTTCAGGATGTGTAGCATTCCACTCAAGAAGTGTATCTAACATCTCATCTGCACGGTTAAAGTACAAGGTAGGAACTACCAATTCCTGACCATTAAAGGTAATGGTCTTTAATTCTGTATGCTTACCGTTGCTGTAGTTAAACAAACAGTCAGGCTTCAACTCATTACCTAAGGTAACTGCGTTAAAATGCTTATTCATTAACATCTCAACACCGATATCTTCCATTTCATCCAAGGTTACTGCAGTACCGGTGTAGAAATCATCACCAAAATCTTCTGCAAGTGCATCCTTCAAATTCGGAGCATCTTCATCAATAGAAGGTGGTTCCGGAACATAAACATCCATCTTTACATCTGCTACGTCAAATCCACCCAGAACACATTCGCCCTGACCATAGTTCGTACCCTGCTCAAGAATACGAATTACTACCTTTGCCACATCATTAGGATTTGTTACCTTGTAAGTACCTTCAAAGTAAGTCCATACACCAGGTTCACAAATCTGCAAATAGTTACCATCCAATCTTGGATTATAATCTGCATTTCCGTCTGAATCTACAGTATAAGGAGCAAACTGAATAATTCTCTGTGATTCCGGTGCCCCTTCATAATCCTTTGAAAGTCTTGCCCAGAAGGAGAATGTATAGGTTTCACCTTCTTCTACTGCTTCCGTAATATCCTGTGCAAAGCACTGGTACGGTGAAGTTCTCTTTGAGTATGATGCGTAGTTATATACACCATCTGCGATCGGGTTTGCGCTTACCTTACGTGTCATGGTAACGCCATCTCCCCAGAAGGAAGCCTTCCAATCAGCCAAATCCTCATTTGAGAAGTCACCATTTAATACAATAGAGGTACGAGGAGGAATAGGATCCGGTTCTTCTGTCAAACCAAACTCAATACCCTTAAAGGTTGCCCATGCACCTGCCGGATTAGGAGTTGCTAAACTCATAATACCAATAGCATCTACCTTTCCGGTATATGTAGGTACTAAAATATACTCATCCTTAATGGTGTTGTAATATCCAACATCCACCTGTGAACCCTTATAGTAAAGCTTCACTGCCATAGGCACGTTACTGCTTACTCTGGTCTTCACATATGCCATATCTGCTGCATCTAATTCTCTGGGAAGATCCATACGTACTTCATCATAGTTGTTCTTGAATTTTGCATTCAATTCAGAACCATTCTTTTCAGCGGTTGCAGATGCCCATTCCACTAACAAGTCATTCATATCATAGGATTCAACCCAATTGGTTTCCTTGGTGATAGTGGTGTTAGCTGCACCACCGCCGCCACCGCCGCCATAGTACTCCGGAGGGAAGTCAGTTTCTTCCATCTTCACGCCGGTAATCATGTAACCGCCCTTAACACAGTCACCCTGGCCGTAATTAGTACCCTGCTCCAGAATACGTACGATAAAGTTCTGAATGTTACCAGGAATTACTACATAACATGCAATGTATGTCCAACCATCCGTTTCTACAACTCGCTTGTTACTTGTAATATGTCTCAAGCCATACTGAGCATCGCCATTTGCATCTACATAATAACACCCGATTTCGACATTTCTTAAGGACGAGTCAATACCTTCATAATCTTCTGAAAGTTTCGCATAGAAACTTATCAAGTAGCACTTACCTTCTTCTACTCTGTCAGTAACATCCTGTGCAAAACATACATACGGGCTGTCACGTCTGGTCAACTTACCATAAGTATAAATACCATTTACTAATTCTGTATCACTTGTCTCTGCGGTAATGGTAGTTTCTACACCATCCACTGAACCCCACAAAGCACCCTTCCACATGCTTACATCTTCTCTTGCAAAATTACCATTCAAGATAATCGATTCAAATGCTTCAGGATCTACATTAAACTTAATTCCTGTTAATTCAAAGCTTGTAGCAGTGGTAGCTACCAACTGTACAAAAGCAATTTCAGGATTACATTTTGTTTCAATACTGCTTGCTGAAGTAGACATTAATGCCTTACCATTCTTGTCCAGCAATACCATCTTCACATTTTCAGCACCTTCTGCAATCATATCAATAGATACCAAATGATTTACATCAATTGCATCCGGTACAGGCAAGGTCACGCTGTCACCTGCATTCGCAAAAGTAATGTCTGCAGAATAATCTGTCTCACTTACCGCTACAGTGGTTCCATCGCTTTCTTCCTGGTCAATAAAGTGAGCGTATGTATAAATACCATCTGCCGGTGCATCCAAAGGCTCGGTTCCTTCCATAATGAAGGTGACACCAAGAATCTTTATCTGCGCATTTTCGGTATTTTCTGTACCACCCAGCTGAATACCAAGAGTATCCAACTTACCGGTCATTCTGGTCTTAAATTCAACATAATGCTCGCCATCCTCATTGGCAGGATTATAATCCTTTCTGCCAAACTGAGTATTTCCGGAATAGAAAATATAGTTTACAGGACCAACCTGATCTGCAACCTGTACAGTCATGCTGATACACTTCTCCATGTTAATGATTTCAGGAAGTGTAAACTTAACTTCATCACTGTTATAAGTTGCAAAGGTCAAATTATGTGCATTGCCTACCAGATTAGAGGTAGCACCTGTAGTTGTGGAAAGTAATGTTAAGTCATTTACTCCAACTTCAATTTCATAGCTTTCTACCTTTTCATCTTCTGCAATCATGTCAAATACAAGACCATCAAATGCAACGGTTTCATTGTTTCCGGTTACATCATCTTCATGAAGCATAATTGCAAATGCAGCTGCAGTCTTAGTACTTCCAAAGGAATTTACCTTATAGAAATTATTGTCGCTGTTAGTAAAGCTTGCCCAAACCTGATTACCATCTGCATCATAAAGCTTAAATGCTATAGGCACTGTCTGGTCTGAAATAGCCACTGTCATACCATTGCACATAGACAAATCAATTGCTTCCGGAAGGTCAAATTTTATCTCCTGCCACTTGCTACTAAAGGTAAGATTCCATCTTGCAGTCTCTGCAACAAGCTCTGATGCAGTTGTCGAATCATCCGCCTTAGTTAATACATCACCCTTCCAAGAGAAGTCTTCGTCACTCTCTGCAGCAGGGGTAATGTTTTCTGTTGTATCTACAGGAGGTTTTGCACCCGGTTCCGTATCAGAACCACCAGACTGTTCTGTCGTAGTAGTAATCTTGAACCAATCAATTGTCAAACCTGTTACTGCAACACCAGCATCCGTACTATTCATAAACGCAAAGTTCTTTAATTCTTTTCCCAATGCATCTGCCATAGCAAGAACCTTATTATCAGTAACGTTCCAATTTACCTGAACCTGATTATTGTATCTGGAATTTCCCTCAGTTGCTATTGCCTCATCAAAGAATTTCACAGCCAACTGAGATTTTGTATCTCCGGCAATATTAAATTCTATACTTTTTATTGTGGTGGCATCAATGCCTTCCGGTAAAGAGAATCCGATGATTGAGTAATTAGATCCCTCGTTAAAATCGAGTGACAAAGTACCCTCCTCATCAACACTTGCTGTGTATCCATAACCCACACATGAAGCTACGTCATTTACATCATTAAAGGTGTAGTACTTGGTTACTTCGGTAGTTTCTTCAGGAGTGGTTGTTGTCTCCTTCATGTCAATCATAATACCATCAAACACAAAAGAGCCTTCTGTCGACTGCATCATTACTGTAATATATTTTACATCTTCTCTTCCGTTGATGTCATATTTATAGGTTCCCGCTGCTTCGTGGTTGTATTTGGTATATGCTGTTATTTCGCTTCCATAACCCACGTTGTCAATCAGCTGGAATGCCACCTTTGCACCTTCGCTTAGTTCACTTAATGCAAAGGTTATGGAATTCACGTCTGCAAGGTTAATTACCTCCGGCAGCGCCAGCTTCAGGGAATGATAATTCGTTCCGTCTGATGTCAGCTTTACCCTGTCTGCTTCTGCCGCCTCATAAGTACTTCCCGGATC
>JAZRAX010000015.1:0-24338 GCA_045634745.1 Acetatifactor sp.
GTCGTAGCCTCACTAGGCTCGAAAAAACCTCGCCAAGTGAAGACGACGCTCCGAAGGTCCTTTATAGGAATATAACCGCCCGCCGGTATTGTTACGGGTACTTCATATATTTTATAAATGTAACACTCTTTCTTTTATTTCCTGGGTTCTTCCCTGGTTCCAGAACTGGGTTCCGATATATCCACAGGTTCTTCTGGCTACATTCAAGGTATTCTGATCACGGTTTTTACAGTTAGGACATTCCCAAATTAACTTACCGTCATCTTCTACTATCTGGATTTCTCCATCATAGCCGCATACCTGACAATAATCACTCTTGGTATTCAGCTCCGCGTACATAATATTGTCATAAATAAACTGAATCACACTGATAACTGCCGGAATATTATCCTGCATATTTGGTACTTCCACATAGCTGATTGCGCCACCGGTAGACAACGACTGGAACTGTGCCTCAAATTTAAGCTTTGCAAATGCATCTATAGGCTCAGTTACATGCACATGATAGCTGTTGGTAATATACCCCTTATCTGTGATACCTTCCACCATACCAAATCTTTGCTGTAAACACTTTGCAAACTTATAGGTAGTACTTTCAATCGGTGAACCATAAATAGCAAACCCTATATTCGTCTCAGTTTTCCAACGGTTACATACATCATTCATATGCTGCATAACTGCAAGAGCAAAATCTTTCGCATCCGGATCTGTATGGGACTTGCCGGTCATATACTTCACACATTCATACAATCCCGCATAGCCCAAAGAAATCGTAGAATAACCGCCATATAATAACTTATCGATACTTTCGCCCTTTTTAAGTCTGGCCAATGCTCCATGCTGCCAAAGAATAGGAGCTGCATCAGAAAGGGTTCCCTTTAATCTGTTGTGACGAATCATTAATGCTCTGTAGCACAAATCCAATCTTTCGTCAAAGATTCTCCAGAACTTACTATAATCTTTCTGGGAAGAAAGTGCCACGTCCACCAGATTGATAGTTACAACACCCTGATTAAAACGTCCATAAAACTTATACTGACCATTTTCATCTCTCCAAGCAGAAAGTGCACTACGACAACCCATTACCGGGAAGCAGTTACCTTCCTTTAATTCGAACATCTTCTTTTCAGAAATGTAATCCGGAACCATTCTCTTCGCTGTACATCTTGCCGAAAGCTCTGTCAAATAATAATACTGACTTCCTTCTCTGATATTGTCTTCTTCCAGCACATAAATCAATTTCGGGAATGCAGGCGTAATCCAAATACCATCCTCATTCTTTACACCCTGGATACGCTGACGGAGCATTTCTTCAATAATTAAAGCCAAATCCGCCTTTTCCTGTTCATTCTTAGCTTCATTTAAGTACATAAATACAGTTAAGAACGGCGCTTGTCCATTGGTGGTCATCAAAGTAATGACCTGATATTGAATGGTCTGTACACCCTTTTCAATTTCCTTCTTCAAGCGTTTTTCCACGATTTTAGAAATCACTTCTTCCGAAGGGTTGCTTCCTAAAATTTCCGCTTCTTCTCCGACTTCCTTGCGGATTTTTTCTCTGGATATCTGAATAAAAGGCGCCAAATGTGCCAAACTGATGCTCTGACCACCATATTGATTGCTGGCTACCTGCGCAATAATCTGTGTTGCAATATTACATGCCGTAGAAAAACTATGAGGTTTATCTATGTATGTTTCACTGATTACAGTACCGTTTTGAAGCATATCCTCTAAATTTACCAAATCACAGTTATGCATATGCTGTGCAAAATAGTCTGCATCGTGGAAATGAATCAAGCCTTCCTTGTCTGCCTTTACAATTTCATCCGGCAAAAGCAAACGTCTGGTTAAATCACGACTTACCTCACCTGCCATATAATCACGCTGCACACTGTTAATAATTGGGTCTTTGTTGGAATTCTCCTGCATAACCTCTTCGTTATTGCACTCTATCAAAGAAAGAATACGGTCGTCTGTAGTATTGCTCTTTCTAATCAGGAATCTGGTGTATCGATACTTTACATAGCATCTTGCCACATTAAATGCACCTTGGGCCATAATTTGGTTCTCCACCATATCCTGCATTTCTTCTACCGAGATAGCACGATTCATCTTCGTACACTTAAAATTAATATATTCTGCAATCTCTTCAATTTGCGCTTGGGTTAACTCCTCACGCACTGCTGCCTTATTTGCCTTAGAAATCGCATTTACAATTTTCTCCAGATCAAAATCAACTTCCGAACCATTTCTCTTAATAACCTTCATAAAAAACCATACCCTTTCCTATTTCCCACCGCTTTCGCGATACGAATTTATTGTAGCACTAAATATTGTGTTTGCATAGACTATATTTAACTTTTTTCTACAACATATTGTGTTTCAGAAAAGGTTTTCCAGGCTATAAGCATGATATTTACTGAACTTTATACTGATGCTAACAGTTTTTCAAAGTCATTTGCTCAAAAGCATCTTTTTTTATTAATGATTTTACCTTCCTATCTGTAACAACATCTTCTGCTTTTATAAAGTCACATAGAACAGGCGAACCCGGTTCATACTTTTTACAATTTCCAATGACTCTTTCCATACTATAATTGGCATAACAATACTTACAACCATTACGGCAGGTATTATAACTTCCTACATCGATGCTCTCGATACAGCCACACTCTTTCCTCTGGTTCTTGTCCTTACCTATTTTCAATTCGACACCGATTATCTCTTCTACCAATTCTTTATCAATACAGGCATTATGTCCGATCCCGCACTCTTCCAAATCCATAGCTTCCGCGCAAGAAGTAATCGTCATACCATTCTCTCCGGCAATTCGAGCCAACTCCCCGGCAAATGTAACCAACTCTTCCCGGCTAAGTTCATATACTCCCAACTTATCCATATTTTTCTTTGTCTTTGCATAGCTATCCACAAAGCTGATTACACATTTTTCAGTATATCCTTTTAATGCTCTTGCTATTTGTGTAAACGCCTTTAGGTGATACTCCGGCGTATAATCCTTCGTAAAAAGAATCGGGTCATAACGCCAGACTACCCTTTTACTGCCAATTTTATCAGAAAGCTCTTGAAATACCGGTATCATAACCTTCTTCTTGTGAGGAATATTTGTCTCTACATCCTTGCCATAGCCCGTCAACGTAAATTGAAAATAATAATGATACCCGGAAAGTTCCTGTAATCTATCCAACATAGGTTGCGGATTCTTGGTCCAAAATACAATACAATCCACTACCTCCGGAGACAATTCAATTCGACTCACCTGTGATGGATTCATAGGATTCCTGACACAAAGAAATCCTTCCTTTATTCTGTTAAAAAACCATTCACTATAATAACTGGGAATATCGCTTCTGCGACTAACACTTAAGATCATGAAGAATCCTGCCTTTACGTTTCTTTCATCATTTTATCACAGCTCGTTTTGCAAGTACACAAAAACAGGCATACCTGTTGACAAATATACCTGTCTAAACAAAGCCACTAATAACGACTGCTTTTCCTTTCTTATGGATAATTTTTGAATAATTGATTACTGTAGATTATTGAAATAATACACACTTGAAATAAAAGATATGGTTTCTAATCCATCATCTTAGAAAATTTATCCTGCGACATATTTATTCGTTTCGCAGCTTCTTCCACTGTCAAAATACCTTCTTCTACCAATTCCTTTAATACATTGTAACGGCCACGCTTTTCTCCACGCTTTTCTCCACGCTTAAATCCTCTGGCTTCTATACGATCTAATACTTCACACATAGTCAAACCTCCTTCCTTACCCTTTTCATACACTCTTACAAATCGGACATCCTTTGCCAATACGGACAACAGTTTCAAAGTTTCATACGAATGCTTCATCGGAATGTTACTCGGAACGTAATTTCGTCGTTTCCGCATTTGCACAAAATAATCTGCTATAATACGAAAATCGCTCTGAAACATAGCTACTTGCTCTTCCTCTAAAAATGCCACTTCAAACAAATTTATACGATAGTCATTCACATAGGGCAACAATTCCCGCGGTACCTGCAGACATTCCACCAAACGTTTCGGTGCTTTCCACCTTCTTTTATAACCGAAATACAAAACAATTGTTATGACCGGATACCAAATCTTTTGCCCTTCTTTCAGAAGCTGTGTCCGATACATTGCACCATCATAACCGATAATTCGTAGTGGCATATTCTTTTTCACAGCTGTTTGATTTTCCATACCAATAAATGCTATGCGAATATTCTGCTTTCTCCAATACTTGGCTAAATCTCTCTCCTGTCCTCGTAACTCCTTTTGAGAAACATACGTTGATTGTGTCGCCGCTGTTTCCAGATTCTCTTGCAAAATAAGTCTTTCCCCATGAAACAATAAAACGTTTAAAATATCAGCATACACATCCTCATAAGCCATTAATTGTTTCTCAGCTAAATCCTTCTCTTTCATATACTTATCTGCAATCGTTATTTAATAGATGTTTATATTAAAAATATACCATACCAATTCAATATTTGCAATATTCTTTTATATCTATTTGCAATTTTTAATACTTTTTTTCTTGTGAGTCATAATAGTATCTCTTAAATCCACTGAATAAACGCTGTCTTATCCTTGCAATTATATCCTGCATTTTCGTAGAACTTCAGTGTACTCTCTTTCTTAGAACCGGTCAAAAGCATGATCTTATAACAATTATGCTTTTCCGCCAGGGATTGTCATGCAATTGTGTGTAGAGCCTCAGCAGGCCATGTAAATCATCTTGATTAACTTCACGTATCATTGTTTTCTCCTCTACAGAAACATCTCCACCGGCACCTCCTGTGCCATTCTCTGATATCCCAACGCACTAGGATGCAGATGGTCGCCACTGTCATACTTCTCCAGAAATGCCTCTACATCCTGGGGATTTCGGAGTGCCTTATCAAAATCCACCACACCATCAATTAAATCCGTGGTCCGGATAAAGTCATTGTACGCATCCTTCAGCTCATCCCTAAATGATGCATACGTCCGCCATCCCTTTATAGGCAAAAGTGTGCCCACATACACTTTATAATCATAGCTTCTGGCTAGTTCAATATATCGTTTCAATCCCTCAATCAATTGATCCGCCGTCGGCAAATCACTCATAGGTCGGAAGGGGTTCACCTCCACACCTACCGGATGAATGATATCATTGATTCCTTGCTGAATCAGTACTGTATCAGCACCGTCCGTAGGCACTTCATGGAAAAATCTTTTACTACCCTTTAATCCATAAGATGCGTAGGTCAAACAATCATACTCTCTTAAAATTCTGGATCCGCTGGTAGCCCGTCGGATAGCTGCCGTATGAGTATACCCCTCCTCTTTTAATCTCAAATTCAAATAATCCGGCCAATCCTGTGCTGTTATGGAGTCACCGTAACAGACAATGGTCCGATTCTCCTTGCTCGTCAAAACCGAAACATTGCTTAGGAAATAAAAAATATTGGTACCGCGTGACACCGTAATGGGAATTTCCTTTTCGTAAGTGTAATCTCCCACTGCATACACACCTTTTGTCAAGGGTCCGCAGGTATATACTGCCGAACGCATCTGGGTGAAATCTCCTAAATAAAAGCTAACAAAAGAAGTGGAACCGGCTTCCACAGCTACCGCTATCGCGTCAGACACTACGCTTTCTCCTGCTGCCACAGTAACACTTTCTTTTCCGTCATAAGTCAATGTCACAAAAACATCATCTGCCCAAAAGCTACTTTTTGTAATAGTAATTGGCTCCGTTCCGCAATAATTGTCAAAGGTTATGCGAACCTGTTCTCCAGCAAAGGGAGAGTATATATGATATTGCAGGGTAATATTTTTTCCATAACTTTCCGGTCTGTTCTCCCCGATAGATACTGCATTTCCCCAAATCGATGCAAAGTGTTTATTATTCATGTGTTTTATTGGCAGTCCTAAAGACTGCCTCTCCTGTCTCTCAATTTTATAGCTTGTGTTCGCGTACATAATACCATGAAATGATTCAAAAAAATAGTGGGATGTGCCAAATTCACATCCCAAATATTTTAAAGTCACCTATCTTAATTGCTCTGCCAGTCCTTCTAACGCCCTTACATCTTTTGTTTTTAACGTGGAGTATATGGTTACCTCCGGCTCCAAAATCTCTATATTCTTCATGGTCTGAAGGATGTCTTTCATAGTCTTTGCAGCAGTAGGCTGCCAGGAACCGTTTTCAATGAGTGCCACCTTCCGGTTCTGAAACGCCTTGCTTTTTAAATGATGCAAAAAGTCTTCCATGGCCGGAAAAGCACTTCCGTCGTAACTGGCCGCTGCTAGTACCAACTTATCATAGCGGAACGCATCTGACACCACCTTGGACATATCTGTCCTGGTTAAATCATGGATACGACATCGGATTTTTCTTTCCTGCAAAAGCTCCGCCAAGGCTTCCGCCACATCTTCCGTATTTCCATGAATAGAAGCATATGCAATCACTACTCCTTTACTTTCCGGCTGGTAGCTACTCCATATTTTATATAGATTCATGTAATTTTTCAGACCTTCCCGAAGTACCGGACCATGCAAAGGACATACGTAATGTATCTCCAAACTTTCTATCTTTTTTAATAAATTTTGTACTGCTACACCATATTTTCCTACAATGTTGAAGTAATATCTTCTGGCTTCGCAAGCCCAGCCCACATCCTCCGTCAGCTGAAGGGCTCCAAACTTCCCAAAGGCATCTGCCGAGAAAAGTACCTTATCCGTACTCTCATAGGAAACCATCACTTCCGGCCAATGTACCATAGGCGCCATATAAAAGGTAAGTACATGGTTTCCCAAGGAAAGCTTATCCCCTTCCTTTACCTGAAGTGTGGCTACCTGCGGTGGCAATTCAAAATACTGATGCAACATAGCAAAGGTCTTCTCATTGCCTACCAAAACTACTTCCGGAAACAATTCCACCATACGTGCGATGCCCCCCGCATGATCCGGCTCCAAATGATGTAACACTAAAAAGTCCACCTTACGCCCCTTTAGTGCCTTCATCAAATTTTTCTCCCATGCCCATTGCCCTCTTTTGTCTACCGTATCCATAACTGCCACCACATCATCCAATATTACATAGGAATTGTAAGAAATGCCTTCCGGCACCGGATACTGACTTTCAAACAAATCCAGTGACGTATCATCCACACCAATGTATTTTATTCCCAAAGATATTTGTACCTGCATAATTTACCTCTCTTTTCCTCATTCTAACGATTATGTTTATTATGTACAAAAAGTGCATTCTTTATTGATTTACAAACAATCTGTAACATGCTATTCTTAAATAAATGGGACAAACTATAAAGGGAGACAAATGTATGAGTGACAAGACCTTCATAAATAATGAAAAAATCATTGCTTTAATCGAAAATGTAGAAAGAGTTATTGTAGGCAAAAAGCACTGCATTGAACTGGTGGTTGCAGCCATGCTGACCGGCGGACATGTTTTAATCGAAGACGTTCCGGGTGTTGGTAAAACACAGTTGGTTTCTGCCCTTGCCAGCTCCTGTAAAGGGGTGTTTGGCCGTCTGCAGATGACTCCCGATATTATGCCTACAGACATTACCGGCTTTACTATGATTAATACCGTTACTCATGAAAATGAATTCCGCAAAGGTGCCGCATTTTGCAACTTTTTACTTGCAGATGAAATTAACCGTTCTTCCCCCAAGTCCCAATCTGCACTTTTGGAAATTATGGAAGAACAACAGGTTAGTATTGATGGTACCACCCATGCCCTGCCTAAGCCCTTCATGGTTCTAGCCACCCAGAATCCGGTAGAAACCTACGGTACCTATCATTTGCCGGAAGCTCAAATGGACCGTTTTATCATGAAAATCAGTTTAGGTTATCCCAGCATCAAAGAAGAAATGGATATTATTCTTCGTAATGAAAAGAAACTTTCTCCTAAGCAGTTAGATCAGGTAATTACCTGTGAAGAAATTGTTGCGCTCTCCGAAGGTCTCTCAGAGATTTATTGTTCCGAAGCCGTAAGAGCATATATAGTAAGCATTGTAAATGCTACCCGTAATGCAGATTTTATTCAGCTGGGTGTCAGCCCCCGAGGCAGTATTGCCCTATATCGTATGGCTAAGGCTTACGCCTTTGTAAAAGGCAGACGTCACGTTTTGCCGGATGATATCAAAGTATTGGCTCCTTACGTACTTTCCCACCGCATTATTTTGACTCCCAAGGGAAAATCCGTATTAAACACTACCGAAGGTGCCATTCTTAAATTGTTAGAGGATATTCCAGTACCTACCGAATAATGTTACAGGAGTTACTATGAAACGTTTCTTTCGTATTGCCAAGGGCATTGTTAACTATATAGGCGCAATGATGTTTTCCATCATATTTGCATTATTTCTGGATGCAAATGTAGGCTGGTTTATTTTGCTTTCCCTAATACTGGCACCACTGCTGTCAGTCTTTTTGGCATGGTTAAGTAGTCGCTTACTTAGCATTACCTGTGATATGAAGGAAACGATCCTATCCAAAGGCGATAGTTGTCACATGACTTTTCATGTTACTAATCATTCTATTTTTCCCACCCCTCCTTTGGAGTTTGCATTACTGAAAGGTGCTGGTGTTGTTAGCAACGAATCACATATTCTGGCTTCTGCTATTTCCAGAGCCACCCAAAGCTTTCCGGTTTCTTTCACCGCAAAAATTTGCGGCAAATCCACGATAGGAATGGAACAAATACGTGTTACCGATTACCTGGGTCTTTTTTCTTTCCCCATACGCAAATTAAACATAAGCGCACTTCAAAAAAGTGTGGCAGTTATTCCGGATATTGCAGAAATCTCTGCACGGGATGA
Organism: Acetatifactor sp.; assembly: GCA_045634745.1. Classification (GTDB taxonomy): domain Bacteria; phylum Bacillota; class Clostridia; order Lachnospirales; family Lachnospiraceae; genus Acetatifactor. The sequence goes on from JAZRAX010000015.1 coordinate 8,865, forward strand.
TAATTTATTGAAAACCATGCAGGCATCTCTGCACACAGACGACAGTGATGATACTACAGAATCCCTGACTGCCTCCTTTGGTGGTTTTCCAGGATATAACAGCCGCGAATATATTCCCGGTGATCCCTTGAAAAGAATTAATTGGAAGCAGTCTGCCAAAAAAAACAAATTATTGGTACGTTTAGATGATGAAATGGCTTCCCAGACTATCAATGTGGTATTGGACAGTATTTATCTAAAGAACAGATTAAATACCAGAGAGTTGTTGGGGTTTGCTGCCTACAACGACTGTACCCCTGAAAACGTCCTTTACAAAGTGGCCGAGGATGCTGTAGAAAATGCATTGGGCATTTTATTGGTATTGCTTCGCCATAATTATACGATTAACTTCTATGTATATACCGGCAAGGAATTTACCAAACATGAAATTCAAGATGAAGTGGATTTAGAAAGTGTACGTCTGGAATTGGCGCATTATAGCTTTTCCGATGATGAAAACCTCCCCCGCTTTCCTTTGGAAGACTTGGCTCAAAACGGTAGTGCAGTTTCCCTATTTTCAACCCCCAACACTTATGCTGACGCCTATGCAGCACTTAGTACTTGTCCGGAAAATTTATATACCACAATCTATTCTGTTATTGAAGAAGGCAAGAAGCGGCTCAGTTCCGATGACGATATTATTTTAATGTCTTCGCACAAAAAAACATCCGAGTCCTTTTCCACCAAGGTTAAAAACACACTAACACGACTGGCGGTTCCTTTCTTATTAGCCTTCCTGCTAAGTGCCAATGTTTTTTACGCCTTTGATATTCCTTTACTCTCTTGGTGGACCGTGGCCCAATTGGTTGTTTGTGTCGGCTGGTTTACCCTTTGTGAATTTGTCCGAAAACATCGCTTTATTGGTGGTGCCTTTCTTTCCATACTGATTGTGGGCATCCTATATATGTACATTCGAATTGTTTTTCTGGTAGATTGGGGCACAACTTACATGTATTGGTTTATGTCTGGCGGTGACTCCATTGAAACTACCTTTGCGTATTTACTGTCCATACTACTGGTATTTACCGGCTTTTTTGCATTGGTAATTTATTACTTCAGTCAGGCGCTTTACCGAACCTCCTTTTTGATGTTGGTCAGCCTGATTCCCTTCATTGTTCATGTAAAACTGATGCATGAAATGAATATGACCTACGCTGTATTTACCACTGCCTTGAATATTGGTGCCTTTTTAATGCATAACCGTACCAATCGTGACAAGGGAAAACGTATTGTAGGAAATTTATCCGGATTTGCTTCCGTAGGGCTTTATACGATGCTCTTTTTACTGATTGGATTGGCAGTACCGAAGGAAGAAGATACCCGCTACTACTATGTATTTGAAAATCTGTTCTTGGGCGGAAATGTCAGCACTGCTCTTCCTCAAGAATATTCTACCATGAGTGAACATTCCGGAAATGCAGATAATTTCGAAGACCTTAACGACCGGAAACTATATGAAATCAGCTCTGTGGATTTAGGACCGCTTCTTTATCTAAACCGACAAACCTTTGACTATTATGACTTTGAAAAAAATTACTGGTATGCCGACGCATACTCTTCAGAACCGGAGTTATTTCCCTACGTGTGGTGGATGAAACAAAAACATTTGAATCTGTCCGCTTTAGCTCTTGCCATGCATGCCGCAGAAGAAATGTCCCCCGGCTTTTTGGAAAAATATGGATTGCAGGAAATACCCCAAGATTTTAACCAGCGTCAGGATACCATATCTATTACTACTACTAATTTCCCAAGTGTGGCATATTTAACACCACCCGGAACTTATGATTTGGTTGTAAAAGAAGACGATAACCATGGTGACATGGACTTTACAAAAGTATCCAAAACCGGCATCTATCAACGGACCGAAGGGTTTTTGTTCAAAGATTTGACCTATGAAGTCACATATGCTGAAACTTACGTATCCTCCGCTTCCTGGATTGCCTGCGGTGGCTCCAACCTGAGTATGGAGGAATCTGTAACCATGTTAAGGGAGCTTATGACCATCCTGGAAAAACATGAGAATACAGAATATTACTTTACCGCAACCTATTTTCTGGACAATGCCTTGGAAGCAATGGCATATAAACAAATATATGCAGATAACACTGACGATGTTCCCGAAAGTGTCCGCAAATTAGCTTTAGATATTACAAAAGATTGCATCTATGATTGGGAAAAAGCTGCTGCCCTGCAAAACTATTTTGAAGAAAACGATTTTGTATATGATTTATCTTATGATGCACCTGATGACAGTGTGGAATACTTCTTATTTGAGGGTAAAACCGGTACCTGTTCCGACTACGCTTCTGCTTACGTTTTAATGGCACGTAGCATAGGATTAATTACCCGCTATGCGGAAGGCTTCGTTCCAGAGGAGGAATATGGCGGACAATATGTAGTGCGAACCGACTGCGGCCACGCTTATCCGGAAGTTTACATCCCTAATGTAGGATTTGTAGTATACGAAGCTACGAAACCAGCCATTTATAATATTACCGCCCCCAGACAAAGTAATAACGGCTTTGCAGGATACTTAATGGTTGTCGGCTATCGAAGCTTACTGATCTTCGCAGGTGTTTCGGCAAGTATTGTAATGCTTTTGCTTATTCGTTTGGTTTTGGGACCCTTTGTTAGTGAAACCCACTTTTTCTCCTTGGTAAAGAAGGCTACACCAAACAAGGCAATCTTATTAATATACCAGCGTATTCGCAAAAAACTGACAAATAAGACTATTGAACACGCATTTCCACTAACACCAACTGAATACGGCGAATGTTTCCGTGAATTCTATGTTTATGATATCCGCGAATTCATTGATTTGGTGGAGGCTGCTGCTTACATGGATACCGAAATCACTAAAGTCCAAAAAGAAAAGGCCATGGAGCTATATGAACAAATCCGCACTGTTATAAAAAACAAAAAACGAAAATAGAGAACTTTAAGAAAGTTCATATTTCTTATGGACATAACTTGAAAAAACATGGATTATTCGCTACAATAATATTATTCACAACAAAAGAAAGGAAGCGAAATTTATGTACAACGGAAATGAAAATATTATGATTTGTGACCACCCATTGATTAAGCATAAAATTACCATGCTTCGTAACAAGAATACCGGAACCAACGAGTTTAGAGCAATCGTAGAAGAAATTGCCATGCTCATTGGTTATGAAGCATTAAGAGATTTGGAATTGGAATATGTAGATGTAGAAACACCTATTGAAACAGCCAGCTGTCCTGTCATTGCAGGCAAGAAGCAGGCCATCGTTCCTATCCTGCGTGCAGGCTTAGGTATGGTAAACGGATTATTGAAGCTGATGCCTACTGCGAAGGTTGGACATATCGGTTTATACCGTGATGAAGAAACCTTTGAACCACAGGAATATTACTGCAAGCTTCCTTCTTCCATTGACAAACGTAAAATTTTTGTAGTTGACCCTATGCTGGCAACCGGCGGTTCTGCCATTGCAGCTATCGACTTTATTAAAAAATACGGTGGTAAGGACATTACCTTCCTTTGTGTTATTGCTGCACCTGTAGGTTTGGAAAAACTTCAGGCTGCTCATCCTGATATCAAGATCTTTGTAGGTAATCTGGATAAATGTTTAAATGACAAGGCGTACATTGTGCCCGGTCTGGGTGATGCAGGTGACCGTATTTTCGGAACCAAGTAATTATATTGGGAATACTATTCAACTAAATTAAGGTCAAAATAAAAGCCTTCCGTTCGCGAACGTCCTATTAAAAACGCTCTCTTACGGAAGGCTTATTTTTTGATATCTATAATGTCAAACTATACAAAATTATCTTTCGCCCACTTCAAAATTTACACCGGTATCTGCCGGAGTTTCCTCATCAAACACATAGTCCTTACCAGGTAAAACAGCATTCATAATAATACCCGTAAGTGCACCAACTGCAAGTCCTGAAAGGCTGATAGTAATCTGACCAATCTGGAATGCAATGGCACCTGCTGCACTATAGTTAATACCAATGGAAAGTACTAAAATTAAGGCTGCAATAATTACATTACGTGTTGCGGTGAAGTCCACCTTATTCTCTACCACATTACGTACACCAACTGCTGAAATCATACCATAAAGGATTAAGGAAATACCACCAACGGTTGCTGCCGGCATTGCCTGAATGATTGCTGCAAATTTCGGACAGAAAGAGAATACGATGGCAAATACTGCTGCCAATCTTACTACAAAAGGATCGTAAACCTTAGACAAATTCAATACACCAGTATTTTCGCCATAGGTAGTGTTCGCCGGAGCACCAAACAAAGATGCTACGATGGTTGCAAGACCATCACCAAGTAATGTTCTGTGAAGTCCCGGATCCTTAATATAGTTTCTGCCGGTAGTAGAAGAAATGGCTGAAATATCACCGATATGTTCTACAATCGTTGCCAAAGCAATGGGCATAATGGTGATTACTGCAGTAATCATTTTGGAAACATCAAAATTATCTCCAAACATTCCCAATACTGTCATGTCCTTTACAATCGGAATTCCTACCCATGCAGCATCCTTTACAATGGTAAAATCCACTTCTCCTGCAATAATACCCACAATATAAGAAACTACTACACCAATTAAAATTGGTATAATTTTAATCATACCCTTACCAAAAATATTACAAAGAATAACCACTACAATCGCCACAATTGCAACTAACCAATTATTTGCACAGTTATCAATGGCAGACTGAGAAAGCGTCAAACCGATAGCAATAATAATGGGCCCCGTTACAATCGGCGGGAAGAACTTCATAACCTTACGTGCGGAAAACAGCTTAAACAATGCTGCCATCACTAAATAAATCAAACCTGCGCAGGCAACACCAAAGCACGCATACGGAATCATTTCTACATTACTGCTACCATCCTCTAACTTGGGAGCAATCGCAAAATAACCACCCAAAAAAGCGAAGGAAGAACCCAAGAAAGCAGGAACCTTTCCTTTACTCAACAAATGGAACAATAATGTACCAACACCTGCAAATAACAGTGTGGTAGATACATTTAAGCCGGTAAGAATAGGTACTAAAACCGTTGCCCCAAACATAGCAAACATATGCTGGAATCCTAAAACAACCACCTTGCCCATACCAAGCTCTTTTGCATTGTAAATTGCATCTTGTGTCTTGTTATTCATTTTTCTCTCTCCTTGTATTTTTGTAAGTATAACTTACATTATTTTCATAATAACATGGTTTTATTTAAATCACAATGAAGAAATAATATCTTTCGCATATGGAGACCATGACAAGTATAATTTATCAAATGCCTGACGATTTCTAAGCAGTTCGCAGAAATCCTGCACTTTGCTTTTTTCCTGTGACATCAGTATGCACGATTCTGTTTCATTTAAATGTGTTATCATAAGCGTCCGGCAAGACAAAGACATATCATATTCTTCGCAAACCTGCAAATCTTTCTCTACTGCACTTACAAATTCTTCCAAAGAGCCATGCTTTGCAAACCTTAAACTCCCCTGCCAAGGATTTGCCACGTTGGTCCTATCCTTTTCGCAAATGCCTAAATCCTCTGCCCTGCATTCATACGGAAGCGGGCCAGCGCCATGTCTGGTAACATAGCTACGCGTTACATAAATCACTTCGTCCAGCGATAAATCATATCGTTTAAGAAAAGCACATGGATTATGAAGTCCTGTCCTGGAAGCCGTCACATGCGGTGCATACTCTTCATTCTCTGAATCTAAAAGTAAACCTTGTCCGTTTTCAAAAATGACTCTATCATACCCACACAAAAATTCACTCATATCCGCCACTTGCTGCACATAATCTAAATTTTCCAAAATTTGTACGGCTACATTTGCAAGCACATTGGTGTCTGTCAAAAGTTCCCCATATTCTCCCAATGTTTCCTTTGACAAATTCAATTCCCGAATTCTACTTGGTAAATATCCGGTACGAATCTCCTGCAAGCGATTTATCAGTTCTGCCTGATTCATATCCCTAAGTTCTTCCAAGGTTACTGCAAACCCTGCTTCTCCACGAAGCTGCGCTTCATAGATACCCATACCACAGCTTCCATGCCGCGATTCCCCTCTGGCTTCCTCGGCCGCCATATTTAAAAGAACATCATCGATTAATGTAATCTGTGTACTGGGCTGCGCATAAATTTGTGGAACAAAACCGGTAAGAGTTTGTAATTCTTCCAGTTCTTCTCCTAATTTATAAAGATCCGGAAAATAAGTATCTGCCCATAACGTATCCGCTCCGCGAAAGGAACCGGAAGATAACTCATGAAATACAAATCGCTTATCCGGCAAGTCTACCGTATGACCGGATTGGGCACCACCATTATGGCGGATTACCAACGTTTTTTCTCCCGAATTTTGCATTGCCAGATAATCTACAGCCAGGCCTTTTCCTTCATCGCCGAAATTTTTACCAATTACTACGCAAACATATGGCTTTCTCAAAAGAACAGTCCTTCCTTCTTGGTTTTAATTACCAAATCCTTTATTGCATTTCTTACAATCGGCTGTGCCAACTCAGACCACTGGGAAATCACCTTTTCCTTGTCCTCACCATTTACCAGCTGCATGGTTGTAATAATAATCTCGGGCAATGTATTTACCGACTCTTTCGGAATGCACAGAATTCTGCCCGGCAACATACCTTGTAAATTCTTAGGTGCCTCCGCTCTATACTTCTGAATATGTATGTGGAACACTTCAAATTTCTCGCCTGCCATTCTAGCCAAGCGCTCAGAAGGCACATCCACATGAATATCGTCAAAAATCTGTTTAATGAAATCCTGTCTTAAGATATCATGACAATCTGCATCACCAATAGTAAATAAAAAACCCTTTTTCCCATGCTTCTCATTACAATCTGTCTGCACATGCTTTGCCGCAAAGTACCACAAAAGCTCATAATCTTCCGCGGAATCACCACCACGTCCCTCCAGCCACAAGCTGAGCAGCTGCTCCGCAATTCGTATATCTGATTCAAATTGGGTTACCTGCAAAGGCGCATTATCCTTTACATCACCAATTGCCGCGAACATAATTTGCGGATCTTCGATAGGCTTATTGGCATAGATCTTCATCATCGTTTCATTTAAACCGTTTTTCGCAATTTCTGCAGACAAATATCCCATGGAACCGGTCACATCCAAGCCTAAAATAATGGGCGTGGAGTTCGGATGGTCCTCATTGTCTCTTGCCTCTCTTACATTGATAAATTTCGGATTAAAACGCTCCTCCATTTGGTTGGCCTTAAATAACTGCGATGCCGTGGACTCCTCTGTAATTTTGGAACTATTCTTTAGTTTTGTCCAATCCGCACTTGTGTAACTACCTCTTCCCATTGTTATGTCCTCCTTTATTATCTACTCTCTTTATGAAAAATGTTGCCATACATAAATATATTAACAAACCTACATTTCAAATTTCTTAAAATGACGTCCTCCAAGCTCTGTTTCAATTACTTTATCCCATGTGGCGAAATCATCATAGGCAACCTCCTTTGGCTTACCTTCCAGAAAGCGAATCAGTGGCTTAGGAGCCGTTTTATAGCCCTCTCCCAACATTTCCTCTGCCACGCGACGAATAGCCTTTAAATCCCTTTCTGACGTGTTACAGCCGTCACTTGCCTGCTGCCATCCACCTAACAATGCCGCCTCATGGGTTCGTGGATTAATAAAAACAGATTTGGTGCTAATTGCACCATGGGACATATTATTATACAAAAGCACACAGGCAATATTCTCCAGCCTGGAGATAATCCATTCTACATGCTCCGGTATCATATCCCCGAATAACGCAAGCGGATAGAAATCTTCTTCCTTACTATATACTAACATCCGGCGCCCATCTGATAACTCATACTTTCCTACCAACTTAGGAAAGCTTCTGCTTAAGCCTCTCATATCTGCCTGTGGAAATGTTAATCCGGAAAAGGCCCGAATCGCTTTGTCTGCCTGCGCCGCCATTCCCTTAGGATATATGTAAATCACATTGCTGTTGGCACAATACATGTCTACAGCATCTTCCTTGCCATGATATATATACTGTATAGTAATGTCCGTACCTTCCTTGTCCTGAAAGGTAACCTTTGCTGCCTGTTCCCAAATAAATGCCTTCCCCTCCGGTGTCTTCCTGTCCTCAGCCACCGCACTTAAATACTCCAGCATGCGCAGACGAAATTCCTTATATTCCTGCAGTTGCTTATCCGTAAAGAAATTCTTGGTTCCACAGAAGGGACATAACAATTCCCCTATACGGTCTACCGACATATCACCACCGCAGGATTTACACTGAAATTGAAGCATCGTTTCTTCCTCCCTATCTACTTACACTTCTTTAGTAATTCTATAATCATCCTCTGTTACGCCTAACACCTTCTTAAAAAACTCCAAAAAACCGTCTTCTACCGCCACTTGATCCAGAGCATCTGTCGGCAAATCGTAGTAATACTTTCCTGTCTTTATATCAACGGAAAGACTATCCAAAGGAAATCCCTTTTTCCGTATAGGATGGGCCCGGTCTGTTAAAATAAATCTCTCACTTTCCATGTTTGCTTCCATGGCTTCATATATGGTATCCGCATCCATCACAAAACAAATGGCATTGCGATAGTGGGCAGTTAGATTCCCATACCTCTTTGCAAGACCTGCATAATACTCCTGCATCTCCTCGTCTGTCAAATACTTGCCGTTAATGGTTCGTACATGCACTCCGGGCTGTACCTCCTCCGGTACATTATCAAAATAAAGTCCCGAATCGCAAGAAAACACCGGCATACGAAAAGCCTCGTAGTATGCCAACGCCTTAATTCGTGCATTCTCCAAAGGTGTACTACCATTTTCATCTACCTGCGGAATTTCCAGCCCTTGCGCCTTAATATCCTTTAATCCAATTAATTCTATCCCCAAGGTATCCAGACGCCTCTGCATAGCGGACAGCTTCGCCGGGTTGCCGGTTCCGTAAAGTATTTTCATTATATCATTTCTCCATATGTTTTCTATTAGGTTAATTATAACAGTTTGCAGAAAGAATACAATCAAATCGCCCAAAATATGTAAAATTCTCCTCTTTTTTTCCTATTCTATGGTTTACTTTATGAGAAAAATATATTAGAATTATGCTGTAAAAAATTATTAGAAGGAGATATGGTTATGAATATTTCACCATTACAGAAGGCTAGATATGAGTATTCTCCTAAGCTTCCCGGCATGTTAAGAAACGGCATTGCTGAAATTTGTGTAAAGGAAGGCGCAGAAACTCAGAGCGTAGCTGATCAGGAAAAAATTAAAGCACTTTTCCCTAATACTTATGGCAAGAAGGAAATCACCTTTGAAAAAGGCCAGAACACCTCTGAAGCAAAGAAGCAGATTGTAGGTGTTATCCTTTCCGGTGGACAGGCTCCCGGTGGACATAACGTTGTTTGCGGTTTATATGATGCTTTAAAGGCAACCAACAAAGAAAATGAACTTTACGGCTTCAAGGGCGGTCCTAGCGGACTTCTTGAAGATGATTACATTGTTATGACTGACGAATATATCGATCAGTTCAGAAACACCGGTGGTTTCGATATTATCGGTTCCGGTAGAACCAAGCTTGAAACCAACGAACAGTTTGCTATTGCAGCTAAGGTTTGCCAGAAGCACGGCATTACTGCTATCGTTATTATCGGTGGTGACGATTCCAACACTAACGCTGGTGTACTTGCTGAGTACTTTGCAGCAAACAACACAGGCGTTCAGGTAATCGGATGTCCTAAGACTATCGACGGTGACTTAAAGAACGAAGACATTGAATGTTCTTTCGGTTTCGATACCGCTACCAAGACTTATAGCGAGATTATCGGTAACATCGAAAGAGATGCTAACTCAGCTAAGAAGTATTGGCACTTTGTTAAGGTTATGGGACGTAGCGCTTCTCACGTTGCTTTGGAATGTGCTTTGGAAACCCAGCCTAACATCTGCTTAATTTCTGAAGAAATTGCAGCTAAGAAGATGTCTCTTTCTTCTATCGCTGATTACATTGCTGATTCCGTACAGGCTAGAGCTGCTAAGGGTATGAACTTCGGTGTAGCTATTATCCCTGAAGGTGTAGTAGAATTCGTTCCTGAGTTCTCTGTACTTATTCACGAAATCAACGAGCTTTTGGCAGGAAGCAAGGCTGATGACTTCAACAGACTTCTTACCTGGGCTGAAAAGAATGAATTTATCGAAAGAGGCTTAACAGAAGAATCTCTTAAGGTATTCTCTCTGTTACCTACTTCTATCCAGCAGCAGTTATTCTTAGAGAGAGACCCTCACGGCAACGTACAGGTTTCCCTGATTGAATCTGAGAAGTTATTCTCTGCACTTGTTGCTGATAAGTTGGCAGAAAGAAAAGAAGCCGGCGCTTACAAGGGCAAGTTCAGTGCACTTCATCACTTCTTAGGATACGAAGGAAGATGTGCATTCCCTTCAAACTTCGACTCAGATTACTGCTACTCATTAGGATACAACGCATTCATGCTCATCCAGTATGGTTACAACGGATACCTTTCTAAGGTTTCTAACCTTTCTGCACCTGCAAGTGAGTGGGTTGCAGGTGGTATGCCTATCACCAAGATGATGAACATGGAAAGAAGACATGGCGAAGACAAGCCTGTTATCAAGAAAGCTCTCGTAGAGCTTGACGGTGCACCGTTCAAGTACTTCGAAGCACATCGCGACGAGTGGGCTGTTGAAACCTGCTTCAAGTTCCCGGGTGCTATCCAGTACTTCGGACCTTCAGAGGTTTGTGATATCACAACCGTTACTCTTGCTTTAGAGCAGGCGAAGTAATTTGTTTGTAGTGTAAAATAATTTAGGGACATGAGAATTTGCTTCTCATGTCCCTTTTTGTCTCAACTAGTATTCTGCATACCTACCTTGTTCCCTACAGGCAGCTATGATATAATAATTAAATAAAATACAAAAGAATGGATACCGTCCTATGAAAGAATTATTACGTTATTTTTTTGGTGCTGGTAGTGATCCGGAATTTGCGCTGTTTACGCCCGCACATTTTGTTCCTATCCTGTTATTAATCGTTGTTCTTTTTTTACTTTACCGCTACCGTTTATTTTTCAAAAAATCTCCCTATGATACCAATTTACGGTATATTCTGGGATTTGCACTTATTATTTGTGATATGTCCTATTATTGGAGACTGGCTGCCGCTCCTTGGCTTTCTGAAGGTCCCACAGTGAATCTTCCCATCGGCGTATGCGCTTGGGCAGTAATTTTCTGCTCCTTCATGGTAATCGGGAAAAGTCAGCGGTTGTTTGACATCGCATATTTTTGGCTACTGTCCGGCTCGCTGTTTGCCCTACTGACTCCAACGCCCCTTACCTACTGCGGTCCCACCCGTTTCCGCTACTATCAGTTTTGGTTGGAGCATACTTTAGGCTATATTGCACTTTTTTATATGATTTTTGTTCATGGAATGCGTCCCAATATCCGCTCCGTAATTCGCTCCTATTGTGCATTACTGCTCCTGACTACCTTAGCAGCGTGGGTAAATCACATGCTGCCCGGTGCCAATTACTTATTCATGGCCCGACCGGAAAGCGCTCCCTCGGTATTAGATATCCTGCCCCCCCATTATGGTCTGAGAGTTGCCATCATGGTAGCCGTGATTACTATAATGTTTGGATTGGCTTATCTGCCCTGGTACATAAAAGACAAAAAAGAAACATCAAAAAACTGCTCGGAACATTAAGTTCTGAGCAGCTTCGTTTTGTATTATTATTTTGAGATGTATGGGAATTACCTCTTTGAATACTTTTATTAACACTTGGAGAAGTGCAACATACCGAAAATGCAGCATTCTTTTGTTCCCTACCAGTGTCTTACAGAGAGCTACCCAGAGCTCTACAGGACTACGGTAGACAAAGGTTCAAACGGAAAGTTTCGAATGGATTATTAAAATGAACTTTATACCTCTATTCGTTTCATTGAATACTTTCGCCATCCAATAACGCATACACTTCATCCAAGGTAGGTGGATTTAAGGGCAAAGGAAATCTCGAAATCGCAATTGCGGAACAAGCACTTGCAAAACGAACCAGTTTATCATCCGGCATATTGGTAAGCAATCCATAAACACAGCCAGCCTTAAATGTATCTCCTGCTCCCAAAGTACTTTTCACATCAACTGAAAAAGGCTTCATTTTTTTCATATTTTTTCCTTTTCTTCCATATATCATTTCTTTTTCGCCGGAAGTGATAATAACTAATCCGTCGGTATTATTAACCATCAATTGATATATGTCATCCAGAGTGTATCCCTTTTCATAATAATGGCTTGTACATTCTTTTGATACTACATTTATGGCAGAATTTTTATGTAAAAATGTGTCGTGTCTACAATCTATGGTAACATATGGTTTTTTGTGTTTTATGCTGAGTTCGGCCACGGTCTGTGTCTCTTCCATAAAAAATGGATCAATTGCAACAACCTTGCATTCAATAATGTCTTTTTCCTTTGGCATACTCCAACGCCTTATTGCGTTAGGTTTGTATAATGATTGGAATACTCCCATCGGAGAACGTACAAGTCCCGCTATTACTACATAATCCATAAGTCCCTCGTAAGAAGGGTCAAAATAAAGCGATGACAAATCTACCGTTTTATTTTTGTAAAAATCTTTCAAAAGAGGTGCAACCTCCGTTCCAATATGCGTTCCGTCAATTTTAACATTTACTCCAAAAGATGCTAGCACAGTAGCCGCCGTGCCAGTTTCTCCACCTGGTAGAAAATACTTTTCTTTAATTTCGGAATACTCATCCGGTTTTAAAAAACCGTCCTTAAGTAAAAAAGAATGTGTGCCTAAAATCTGTCCATGCATATATACATCATTTCTTGTCATAATATACACTCCTCATCATTATTAAAATAATAGCATGCATTCAGACTCACCGGAAGCCTGAAAAATATACTTCATTTAACCTTATCCAAACAGTTCTTTTGCATCTTGTTCTAATGCTTTACGTTCTTCTCCATCATCATAAGAAGTCTGCTCATCATCTGTTTCTTCTGTCTGGCATGGATTAAGCATTATTCCGTGACACTGAATAACAGCTTCTCCCATACTATGAATGCTATTTCCACAAACCGGGCACACATAAACCTTTGAACGCATCATATTATCTGAAACATTCAACTTCTCAGCAAGTTCAACCCGTGTTAATGATATTTTTCGCGCAATTCCTTGATTATTGTTCCTGTTACATATTGACTCATCCTTATGCACCTCCTGCGGAAATATCATAAACACCGACAGAAAGTTTGACTACCTACGTAAAGTAGAGAAGCATACAAAAATTACCAAATCCTAGATCTCTACATATTTTGAATATATTACGGCTTTTATCATTAATAGCAGGAATAAAACAATTACAGCATAGGCCTGCTTTGTCACCGCCAAAAGCATTACACCCAGAACACTCAGTGTCATTGAAACACATGTTATTATTTTGTTGCTTTTTTCCTTTTCTAATTTTGTTAATACCAGTTTAATAATCCCTATCACAACAAGCAACAGAAACAAAGCCCAGTATAACAAACGATTCAATGATGTTGTCTGAGTATATGCTAATAGGTTTACCGAATAAACATAATCATTCACTATATTGGGATAAAGCGGCAAAACAATTAGAACAAATGAACAAAGATCTAACATTCCAAATAGTACGTTGCACACACTACGCAAGTTCGCTTTGTTTTCTCTTTCTGCAATTGAAAGTAATTTTTCACTTGATAACAGTTCATCAATTGTCACCGAAAAATAATTTGATATTTCCTTTAATGAATCAATACTTGGATATCCTCTTCCTGACTCCCATTTCGATATAGCAGTTCTTGATACATATAAGCCTTTGGCTAAATCTTCCTGTGTAAGTCCTCTATTTTTTCGTAATTCCTGAAGTTTTTCATGAAATTCCACAGCAAAATCTCCTTATTTTTCTCCTTTATAACACAACAAAACGGCTGCTTTATAAATACAAAATAATCCCACACTGAGCATAATCGAACCTGCAATATCCGTCAACCAATGAACACCAGAAATCAATCTGCCCACTACCATAAAAATAGAGAAACAAATGACCAAAGTTTTTGCAATCTTTTTAACCATTTCATTTTTTGACCTATGATTTATTTGTTCGACTAGTGTCGGCATTACGCATAGCACAAGAAGTGTAGTTGATGATGGATAAGACGCCTCCATAAAGCCTTCAATGAGTATTGGTCTGTAATTAATTGGTATCATTTCAAAAACTAGATACCCAAAAATCACTAAAACATAGTATATTCCTAGGAGAATAATATCATAGTCCACTTTAAACAAACTTCTTCCTTTTATCAATTGAACACAACCAATCCAACCAAATATCATACAAATAAAAATTGGAACAAGCCCTAGCCAATCTGTAATAGTATAAATTTCCAAATGCACACCGGTTAGTTGATGAAACCAACAGTTGATTGTTGAAAAACCTATATCAGTCCCATTTACTCCTAATGGTCGCACATCTATCCTTTGTATCAGTAATGTCCAGATAACAAATCCTACAACGAGTATACTTCCTATACCTAAAAATCTCTTTCCCTTTTCTTTCATTATTCGTAGTCCTTTCTCTTTTTGTTTTGCCTATCGGCTAATTTCAAAATAGCAAAAGACTCCCTAAGTATAAAGAAACGCAGTGTCACATGCGCGACACAATTCGTATCACTCATAGAAACACTGCTTCTTACTCATTTAATTAGAAAAGTGTCGGTGATATTAACAGAAATGAAACTTCAAAATTTCACTCTCCTCGTGCACCATAAATTATACCACACCATCGCCAATAATTCCAAGGCCTTCCCCTTATAATCAGAGGCTTATCACGCCCTGCCCTACTCACCGAAGAAAGCTATCTGTATTGGTCGTTTTTCCTATCTACTTCTTTGTCATTTACCGGTTGTTCTGCCGCCTCTTGCTTATGCCGTTGAAGCTTCTTAAGAACACTTTCCCTTGCCGTCTTCTCCACTTCCAGTTTCTTATTTTATCCCGCAGGAACGGAATGTTCTCCATACCCTTTGTGTATCCTCCTGTAGTTCCTCATACACTTGCTTCTGATGTTACAAGCGTTATCTCTTTGTGAATTTTTATTAACGTTTGGAGAAGTGCAACATACCGAAAATACGGCATTCTTTCATTCTTTTGTTACCTACCTGTGTCTTACGGAGAGCTGCCCAGGGCTCTCCAAGACTATGGTAGACAAAGGTGCAAACTGAAAGTGAACAAAATCGCTGCGCGATGGTCTGCCAAGGCTGTGGCGCAGTTTTTCTATTTCTTCAAAAATAGGCAGTGACAGGATTGTCCCAGGATAGTATTGTTAAAGTACCACCAATAACAAACTTCACAAAC
>JAZRAX010000016.1:0-40952 GCA_045634745.1 Acetatifactor sp.
TGGCAAAGATGAAAGTTAAAAAGGGACTGATAGCGGTCAGTTCAACTATAAATAAGTCTATGTATACATTTTTTGCACCCAAAACAGGAAAAGCGCTTCTGGCTTAATACATGCCAGAGGCGCTTTGTCTACAGTCTGAGAGGATGCCTTAGCTGGCATCCTCTAAATAATTCTTTTTTCTTTATGCAAAACACCAAAACAAACCATGGCAATTACAACAAATAAAATACATGCAGGCCAACAATACAAGCCCGATTCATCTATTCCGGTATGGCATACAAACACCCATGTTACACTACTTATCACATGTAAAATCACCGGCATGGCAAAGGTTCCAAAATATTCATATGCATAAGCAAAAATAAAGCCCAATGCCAACAGATAGGGACTACGCTCCATTCCGCTTTGTAAAAGCGTATATAATAATGCTGTTATAATCATTGCCAAAGGAAGCTTCATGCGGAATTTCAACACATTATAGACAATCCCCCGAAATACGAATTCTTCCACCACGGGCAACAAAACACCAAGCACCAAAAGCATACTCCAAAGATTACCGTTTTGCAACAACGCCTGCCCTGATACTCCGTGTGCCACTTTCCCTGCGATTTGGGTAAAAACTACCAGCATATCGATTCCTAGCATTAACACCAATGTTCCAAATATCGCCAACACATACGCCACCGGCAAGTCCCGCCTCACATGTGCTACATACATATCATATTTAGCTCGTTCGGTGCAAACTCTAACCCATGGAAAAAGTACGATTCCTAACAAAATTATTGGCAATATATTCTTTGCAAATAGCATGACCGCTACATATAGCACCAAAGAAACCAGCACCGGCATCCCTACCTGTACAAATCCTCTGGGCTCTATCTCACGAAATTCTCTCAACAAAAAATAACTTAATTCTCCGGGGCTCTCCACAATATAATCCGCACCGGCTTCCTGCAATTCTGCCAAACTGCCATAGCCATAGCTGACACCCACACTTTCTACACCTTGTGCGCGGGCACCCTCCACATCAAATTTACGGTCCCCTATCATGTACACTTTTTCATGCTCTACTGCCTTTTCTCCAAACAGCTGACGCAAGGCTTCCGAAACCACTTCATCCTTGTTTACACGTCGTCCATCCAGTTCACTTCCTACAATAACCTCAAAATATTGCTTCATCCCGAAATGTTCCAGTATTCGTTCCACGTATACTGTCGGCTTACTGGAGGCTACCGCCAAATGCATCCCCTTTTTCTGTAGTTTTTTTAACATTTCAGGGATACCGATATACACCTCGTTTTCAAACAAACCAATATCCTTGAAACGCTCACGATACTTCTCTACCGCAGCATCCGCCTGCTCACTTGTTAAATTATAAAACTCCATGAAGCTATCCTTCAAGGGTGGTCCAATAAAAGGCTCCAGCTTGTCCAAATTGGGCTCATCAATATGAAAAGCTTTCAATGCATACTGTACACAGGTGGTAATCCCGACTTTGGGATCCGTCAGAGTACCATCTAAATCAAAAAGCAAATATTCCTTCATTCTAAAAGCTCCTTATTTTGTCACTGCCATCATCCACTGTATTTTCAATTTCAATAATCTTCACATCATAACCCACTGCATCATTTACCTGCACATGGACCACATCTCCCACCTTATGTCCCATCAATGATTTTCCCAGCGGTGACTCATTCGTTATCAGTCCAGCCAAAGAATTACTGCGCACAGTGGTTACAATTTTATAAACCTCACGCATACCATCGTCTACAAATTCCACCGTTACAGTATTATTCATACCCACCTCATCTTCTGCAGACTCGTCAGAAATCACTTGAGCCGTACGAATCATTCTATCTAAATAACGTATTCGGCTCTCGTTCTGATTCTTTGCCTTTTTGGCTGCATAGTATTCAAAATTCTCACTTAAATCTCCATGAGACCGTGCTTCCTTTACATCCTCAAGCAACTGCGGACGCAGCACCAATTTACGATGCTCAATCTCCTCTTCCATCTTTTGAATATCTTGTTTTGTTAATTTATCGTACATATTTCCCTCGCCACCTTAATCTATAAAGGTTAGAGGACTGATTACAATGTAATCAGTCCTCCTAACCTTATCAAATTACTAAACTTCTATTTAATCGCATATATGGTTGCCACCGCCAAAATAATCTGAATAATCGCAAAACGGAACACCGTCTGTGTATTAGACCAGTCCCAAACCTTTCTTACGTGGTCATGAAGAGGGGTGCGTACTTTATTCAGAATATGGATCTTACAGAATCGGATTAAGGATACCTTTAAAATACCCAAACCACCATCCAAAATCAACACCAGCGCAACCGGTATATAAAGGAACGGACAACCCGTTTTCAAAATAGCAATACTGATAAACAATCCCATAGCTCTGGAACCTGCATCTCCCATCATCAGCCGGCTGGGAGTGGCGTTATACCACAAATAACCCAAAATACATACTGCAAAAAGAAGTATCAGGAAAGAGAACTCTCCTGCCACATCCTTAATCAAATCCACCGCATAAATTGTCATAATAGTGATAATCGTCAAGGTTCCGGACAATCCATCCACTCCGTCAGAGCAATTGGTTACATTTACTGACGTCCACACTAAAACCACCGTAAGCAATGCAAACAGTACCGGATGAATGGTAAACCTTATATCAAACATAGCCAACTCTACTACGTTGGAATTGTATCTCAAAAAGGTAATTGCCACCATAGCGGCTACGCACAAATCCAGAAAACCTTTCTTATACTCGCCCCAAGGATTCTTGGCTGCATCATCCAAAAAACCGGTCATCATACCAACAATAATCAATATCAGATATATTACATTCTCCGCATTCATGGGTGCAAATAAAAGCGCTGCGACTACAAACGCCAACACAAAAATAATCCCTGCTCCCCTTGGCTTTCCTGCGGACTTCTTACCATCATGTGCAAATTCCCTGCCTGCATCCTTTGGCAAAAAATCACTTAATTTATCTGTGGCAATAATCGTTACAAAAAATGCAAACATTATTCCCAAAAACGCTCCTATAGAAGCAAATTCTTCTGATAACAACTGCAAAATCATGTATTTGTTTTCTCCAATTCCTTTTTATGTCTGCTCTTTTCAATATACATTTCATCATCCGCCTGCTTCAGGAAATAGTCCAGTGAATGATTCCGTACACTATCCGTAAACACACCAATGCTTGCACATAAGTTGTATTCTTTATTACTCGTTTGATTATATGCATCAAGACCTTGAATTATCAAATTACGAATTTTATCTGCTCTCTGTGCATTGTCCGTACCTGCAAAAGCAATTAAAAATTCGTCACCGCCAATTCTTGCCGTAATTTCACCTTCTGTATTTTCGTGAATAATCCTACCGATATTAGCAAGAGCTTCATCCCCTTCGGCGTGTCCATAAGTATCATTAATTCTTTTTAAACCGTCCATATCAATAAATATTATGGTAAGCTTCTTATCTCTTTCACTCTCCATAATTTTATTAACCTTCTTGTAAAATCCATTACGGTTATAGAGATTTGTCAATTGATCTCTTTCGTAAATATGCATAATCTGTCTTTGGGATTGCTGTAATTCCAAAAGATGTCTTAAATTTGTCAAAAATGGGTCGTACGCCATAAAGTTGAATTGATCCAGGTCAAATCCAATTACTGCATACCCTACTTTGACTCCCCTCATATGAATTACGTTTACCATACAGAAGTCATTTTCCTCAAAATATGCCTCTCTATGAGGAATAATTTCTGATTGGGATATAATTCCCCAATCCTTTAAGGCACCTTGTTGCGCACTCATCTGATAATGCAATAATCCCACTTTCGTGTCATCCTGATTATCTCTGCCCAGCTGCACCCTGTTTGCAATGCCCATATACTCCATAAAGGTATGGTCCAAACCAATCCAAAAATCCTTGTATCTTAACAATGTCATATAATCCGGAACGGCTCTTGCCAAAACCTCCAGCTGGTCCAAATTACCAAAATGAGCCACCATTTGGTTTACTTCACTTTGATATGCCATAAGCAAATGTAAATCTGCCTTTAATTGTCGCATTTCGTCGGAAATATTTTTTGCTTTAATACCATCACAACCACAAGAGCATCCAATCTGCATACGGTTATAAACAAGTATCGGATTTTCCCGGACTTCAAAATCACCTTCTGAAATCATACGGAAGACCATTTGAAGCATCTCCTCCATGTTATAAACACCGGTGGTCAAACGTGGATTACTGTATCTCTCCAAATCAATAGCATCAAATCCGCTGACAGCCACATCCTCGGGAACGCGATAGCCTTTCTTACGGAAATAACTGATTACTGTAAGCGCCATGGCATCATTGGCACAAATAACTGCCTCCGGCATGGACATACCAGCCTCGATATCTTCGAACATCTGGTCCATGGCCATAATGGTCGGATTCTCCCAGAAATAACCGTAATATACTCTCTTCTCGTCATAGGGAATACCATTCTCTTCCAGTACCTCTTTATAAATATTTAAACGTTCCTCCGAATAATGGTTTACCGGCATGCCTGCAAAAAAATTTACTGTACGGAAGCCATGATCTTCAATCATATGCTTCACAATTTCCCGAAAACAATTACCATAATCAAATCTGATATTAATACATCCTGCAAAACATTTGTCCACAGCAAAAATGGGTACTCCGGCCACATTAGCACGCTTTACCAGTTCTAACTGTCCCCTATCATGCTTAAAGGTTTCTGACATAAGAATAATAGCATCATATCTCTCTACCGACACCAAATTAAAAATATTTTTCTCACCGGTATCAATCAAATCATCATAGTAGAAGTCAGTAATTGTGGTATAAAATACCACCTTACAATTATACTTCCCACATTCCTGCGCTACCTTGGTTATATATCTCACCGTCTCGTCATTGGAAACGCATGCCATTACAAATGCTACTACCTTATAATCTTTTCCCTCAGAATACTTTTTCCCCATTATGTACTCTCTTTCCTCAGTTTACATGACTATACAAAATTAAAATACCACAATCTATTATTATCATACAACCTCGGCTTAATTGTTGCAAGTATTCCTTTAGTTATTATTTTCCGGTTTACTGACAATAATTTGATTTCCTTTTAATTCCAGCTTCACCTTGTTATCCTCCAAATTCAGGGCATTCAAAAGTTCTCTGGGAATCTGTACGCGACCGGCCTTATCCACGATAGCATATTCTTCCTGGGTATCCTCCATACGCCAGTCAATAGATACCTCCTTCAAACGGTCCGCATATTTTTCTTTTAAGATTCTCTCACTACTGATTTTACCGTCACGGATGGCTACCACACGTTTTACCTTTTTGGAAAGGGCCACATCATGGGTAACAATTAAAATGGTTTGTCCCTGCTTATTTAACTCTGTAAATACATCAAATATGTAATTTGCTGTCTTGGGGTCTACGCTACCGGTGGGCTCGTCTGCCAAAAGCAGCTTTGGCGAATTGGCCAACGCAATAGCAATAGCAATTCTCTGCTGCTCACCACCGGAAAGTGTATTTAATCGGCTATGCTTTTTTGCAGACAACCCTACCAATTCCAAAAGTTCCAATGCTTTGGCCTTCTTTTTCTTAGCATCAGACAGGTACATGGGAAGCATAATATTTTCTAATGCAGATAAATAGGGCAAAAGATTTCTGGCATTGTTCTGCCATACAAAACCAACGGTATCCCTCTTATACTCTACAAGCTCCTTCTCAGACATGGTAAATAAATTCTTACCGCCTACTATCAGGGAACCTGCACTTGGCCTATCCAGACCACCAATCATATTTAGGAAAGTAGATTTGCCACTACCACTATTTCCGATAAGTGCAGTAAGCTCGCCTTCCTCTACCGTCAAATCCAATCCCTGTAAAGCCAAAACCTCGGTTTCCTTTGTCTTATAAATTTTCACAAGGCCTTCTGCCTGAATCATAGGTTCCGCCATTTCCCAATACCATCCTTTCACATACAAATCTGTCTGTTATATTTCTTTTTCAACATAACACCCCATTATTAATATAAGAATAACCTTTTCAAACCAAAATGTCTACCTTGACATTGCTATTTATTTCTCATATAATGTCATTTGTAAACAAAATAACTCGCTAGGGGAGCGCATCGCTGAGATTGAAGCCGTAGGCTTCTAACCCTCATTACTTGAACCGGGTAATACCGGCGTAAGGAAGCAAAAAGAACTGCATGGACTATTCCCTGCAATTCTTATTTGATGTAGCCCCTCCTTAAGCAAACAAAGGAGGATTTTTTTATGTTCTATGATGTAGTTGTAAACGATTGGGGCGAAACCACATACGTCCCTACCACTCTGGGCAATATCTGCCTGATTATCCTGATTTTGACCCTGCTGGGCATTGCCATGTTCTTCATCCGTGGGAACACCCCAAAAACAAACCGCAAGCTCACCATTAAACAGCTTGCCTTTTGTGCCGTATCCATTGCCTTGGGAACAGTCCTATCCAACATCAAGGTATTCAGTTTCCCTACCGGTGGCTCCATTACCTTACTTTCCATGCTGATTATTTGCTTGCCGGGCTATTGGTTTGGCATTGGTGCAGGTATTATGACCGGTGTAGCGTATGGTGTATTGCAGATGTTGGTAGACCCTTATATTCTTTACCCCATGCAGTTAGTTATTGACTATCTGTTGGCGTTTGGAGCCTTAGGTCTGGCAGGTCTCTTTGCCAAACATAAGAATGGTCTGGTCTTCGGATACTTAACCGGTGTTACCGGACGTTTTGTCTTTGCTGTACTATCCGGCTGGATTTTCTTCGGCATGTATGCCTGGGAAGGCTGGAATCCACTACTGTACTCTATTGTTTATAATGCGATTTATATTTTTGCAGAGACCGCCGTTACCATTGTGATTTTGTTGTTGCCTCCGGTAAAAAGAGCCATGGAGATTGTGAAAAAGGAAGCGGTAGGATAAACGAAACCGGCCCAATGGGCCGGTTTTTGTTATGTTTCTCCCTTCACACACATACCCAATCCAAAGGAGTACAATATCTTCTCCTTCACAGGCATCTGCATAAGCTTCGTTAAAGCTTCTTCATAATAATCCAACTGGGTTTCATATCTGTCCCACAACTCCTTAGGCGTCTGCACCTTATCGGTTTTATAGTCCAGTAGTACAATCCCGTCATCCTCTACAAAGAAAGCATCGATAATACCCTGAATCAACACTTTTTCTTCCGGTGGAAATTCCTTGCTCAGCTTTGTGGCACTGATACCTAATACAAAAGGTTGTTCGCGATACAGTTGTCCGGTTTTCTGCGCCTTCCACATACGCTTTGCTATAGGATTCTGGAGGAAAATTAGTAGTTTCTTAAAATTAATTGCCTCGTAATACTCCTGCGACAACACCTTTCTCTCCACAAACGCCTGCAAACTATTACGCAATACCTCCTCAGCATCTGCCACCAAACTCTCAGCGCCAAAGAATATCTCATAATCCAACAGCTCCATAACCTTATGATAAGCATTACCTCTGGTAGTTGCACTGATACGTTCTTCTCCCTTTAAAAAGTCCGGCAGAATCGGCTTCACTTCGCGCTCCTCAAACTGGTGATATGCCGCCTCATCCTTATCTGCCATAGCAGCAATTTTCAGTTCGGATACGGTGGTCTTAGTATACAGCTTCTGTAAATTCTCATAAGCATAAACATAAGTAAAATCCTTTTGTAGCTTAGCCAAAACCTCGGCATCACTGTGCTGTAATGCATTTGCTAATGCCTGTTTCTTCTCCGCTAACTGCAGCTGCTCACTCACTTCGGCAAGCATTAGATTTCCTTCGTTCAGAATACTCACTTTACAGTTTTCTTCCTGCAATACAGGTAATAACAAATCCATAAAGGACTGTGCCCCCATAAATTGGTCAAAGGAAATCTGTCCGGACGTAATAACTTGTCTGCCCTCCCAACATGCTGCAGCATCTTTCATTGCTGCCGTCATAATCAACTTCTCTTTGGCTCTGGTCAATGCAACATACAATACACGTAATTCCTCTGCCAACAACTCTTCCTTTTGCTTTACAGCTAACCCGGCGCGTGCCAGCGATTTTATACGATATCGTTCTTTGGTATTTATATAATCCGTACCAATCCCTAAATCCATATCCATTAACAGTGGCTTTCGTATATCCATCATATTAAACTGCTTGTCCAACCCAGACACAAAAGTTACCGGAAACTCCAGACCTTTGCTCTTATGAATACTCATAATACGCACTACGTCAGCATTTTCATCCAACATTTCCTCCTGACCATAGTCCACCTCATACTTTTCCAGTTGCTCCATATAACGAATAAAGTGAAACAATCCGAAATAACTGGTCTTTTCAAAGGCTGCCGCTTTTACAAACAGCATCTCTACATTTGCCTTACGCTTACTACCACCGGGAAGCGCAGAAACATAATGTAAATAGTTATATTCCTCCACAATAGTCTGCAAAAGCTCTCGTATGGGCATATATACTGCATAACTGCGATATTTTTCCACCATATCCTTCAGCCTGTTGCATTTGTCATTGCCACTTTCCGCCTGTACACACACTACTTCCCATAAGGACTGCTTCTTATTCTGACTACGAAGCAGTGCAATCTCTTCTTCCGTAAAACCACCGAATATAGATTTCATGGTACCAAACAAAGGAATATCCTGTCTGGGATTATCTAATACCTGTAATAACTGCAACAGCTGCTGTACCTCTGTAGCTGCAAAATAACCTGTCTTTGAAGTAATATATACCGGAATGCCTTCCTGCTCCAGAACCTTTTTAAATACATCGTCCCAGTCTTTGGTAGCACGAAGTAAGATTACAATATCCTTGTTTTCTACCAAATCCATTTTCCCAGTATCTTTTTTTAATACTTGATAGCTTGCCTTCAGCGACTTAATCTTCGTAGCAACCAACCGTGCTTCCGCTTCTTTTACATCCAGCTCACTTTCCTCTTGCAAATCCATTAATAACAATTCGCTTACACTATCTGTATTTTCCGGATACTCAGCGCCCACATGTAATGCTGCATGATTATCATAGGCAATTCCGCCTATTTCATCACTCATCAGTCTTTCAAATACACTATTTACTGTTTCAATTACCGTATCCCTACTTCTGAAATTCTGACTCAAATCAATCCTTTGGCAATCACTATCCTGCAAAGAATAGGATTTATATTTCTCCATAAACAGTTCCGGTCTGGCTAATCGGAACTTATAAATACTCTGTTTTACGTCACCTACCATAAAGCGATTATACTTCTGCTTAGCTTCTCCGGAGATTGCCAACAACAAATACTCCTGCACCAGATTACTGTCCTGATATTCATCAATCAGTATTTCTTTGAAGAATTCCTGATATTCCCGGGCCACCTTACTAGGACGTATTTCCTCTCCTTCCTGCTCCAAAAGAATATCCAATGCATAATGCTCCATATCCGAAAAATCCAGAAGTTTGCGCTCTCTCTTTTTTTGCTGCATCCGTTCTCCGAAATCAAGGGTCAGTGCAATCAACATCCCTACCGGTTCTTTGCAAAGCTTTATTTGTTCTACGCTTGTCGTAAGTAAGGAACCAAAGAATTGATCTTTTGCGCCATTCAGTGTTTTCTTTACTCCATTGCGAAGATTCTTTGCCTGCTCCCTTTTCTCTGCATTAACAGAGGAATCCTTCTTCGTAGACAAGCTTTTAAACACCAACGCTTCCAGCTTTACTTCCCATTCCCTCAAGGATGTACAGCTCTGTAACTTTTGCAGTTGTTCCAGCTCCTGCTCCATTAGTTCCCCATACATGTAAGGTCCGTCCGGTTCCTCGCACAACCGCTTAATCTTTTCCATGGTTTTCGCGCAACTGTCTGCCAATCTTCTTAAATATTCCTGCACATATTGACCTAAAGAGGAATTCTCCAGTTCCTCTACGGTTTCCACATTATAAATGGATAAACAGTCCTTCAGCCACTTTTCCGGCCAGGGATTGCTGGAAGCGTATTGATGAAGCTTAAGAATTAAATCCTCCAATGCTTTTTCTTTGCCGTTTGTACAAAAGAACTCCACACATTCAAAAAATGCCTCTTCTTTCCCTGCAAAGTACTCCTCCAGCATTTCGGATAATACATCCTGCTTTAGCAGCTTAATTTCTCCTTCGTCTGCTACACGAAAAGCAGGATCCAAGCCAATTTCATGAAAATGATTGCGAATCAGATAGAGACAAAAACTATCAATCGTGGTAATCTGCGCATTATGCAAAAGGGTAGCCTGTCTTTCAATATGCTCCGATTCCGGAAATGCCTCCTGCATAGCAGCAATCCCCAGACTGATTCGCTCACGCATTTCGGCAGCTGCCGCATTTGTAAATGTTACAATCAGCAGGCGGTCAATATCCACCGGATTGGTCTCATCACAAACCATGCGGATAATACGCTCTACCAAAACTGCAGTCTTACCACTTCCTGCTGCCGCAGATACCAATATATTACGATGATGAAGATCGATTACTTTTTGTTGATCCGGTGTAAACTCAATAGCCATTATTGTAATTCCTCCTTCATCTTTTCCATAATTTCATCTTTGGACCATTTCTTCAAAAGGTGTTTCTCATATCCCGGCATGGATGGATCGAAGCCACATACCTGCTTATATGCACAGTATTTGCAGGCATCCTTTTTCTCTTCTTGATATGGATTCACTTCTTTCCTTCCATCCAATATTTCTTTACCAATGGTTCTTACTTTATGGTTTACATAATCTGAAATTAATTGAAACTCTTCACTAGATAACACACTGGAACGGGCGCCTAAGCCACCATCTTTTTTACGTTCCACCGGAATTACATCCGACTTACTTCCCATGGTTTTATCCAGCTTGGAAATAATATCATCCCTGCTGTTTACCACACCATTCATGCGAAGTTCTTTGCGAATCAAGTCATTTAAGGCTTCTGTACTCATCTCTTCGCTTCCTTCTACTAAAGGGTCTTCTACCCGATAGTATAACAATCCCGCCGGCACGATTTCCTTATCCGGATACTTCTTTGCCTCTATTTCCATAGCTGCATTCATATACACTACCAACTGCAACTGTAAACCATAGTACAAAGCCGCCAAATCAAACTGATGCTCACCGGATTTATAGTCAATTACCTTTACAAACACCTGATTTTCTTCCTCTGCAACATCCACACGGTCGATTCTGCCGCGAAAACGCATACTTTCCTCTGCCGAAAGACTTATATCAATGGCTTCAATATCCTGCACAGAAGAGAAAGATATTTCATGGGCCCGGGGTACAAATTCTCCCTTTCTTAACTGCTCCTGTAAGCTTGCTACCGTTCGGTTTAAAACTCTTCTCATACGGGTAATAGCATACTCCTTACGGGCAGAACTGTACAACACTCCGGAACCGTATTCCGTGGCCAACCGCTCCATAGCCTCCGCCACAGCATTTTCCCCAAACTCTGCCGGAAAATCGAACCATGTATATTCGCTACGCTCCAGCTTCTTTGCAAAAGAATCCAATACCTCATGGAAAATATTACCCATATCCACCGCTTCAAAGCCAAATTCTTCTCTCTCCTGCAAAGAAAGGCCATAGTTTAAGAAATGATGGTATGCACAGGCCGCATATGTTTCCAATCGACTAACACTGCTTTCTAAATGTTTTCCGTATAATGCCCTTGCCACCTCTGTAGACAGACGACTTTCCTGATACCGATAAAATGCCGCCTGACGCAATATATCTACTAATTCCTTATAGTCTCCGCTTGCCTCATAGGCACTGTATAGTGCAAATAATTCCGCTTGTTGCGACTCATCTAAACTACCTTCCACATACTTACGTAGTCTCTCCGCCAAATAACGGGTTCCTTCCTTGGCAGTAACAATCTGCTGCGGCATCGCTTGCTTCCATGGTTGTTCTACCTTAAGCTTAGCAAACAGCTTTTGAACTGTCTCTACCAAATACGAAGTACGCAAGGTCTTTCCGTCATTATTTACCTTTGCATAAGAAATATATAATTTATCCGAAGGCTTCGTCAGATTCAAATACAAGTAAAAACGTTGGATAAACATCTGCTGCCTGGGGGAAGGTGCCAGCTCCAAATGAGACTCTTTCAAAAACTCCCGATCCATATCTGAAAGAATACCGCCCTTTGACGCATTTTTAGGGATATTCCCATCATTTACACCCATGAAGAATAAAACCTTCACCTGCTTCAAACGGGTTCGTTCCATATCACCTACCAAGATTCTATCCACATTTTGCGGGATGGTACCTACTTCAATTTCACCAAAGCCTGCTTCCAAAATCTCCAAAAATTCCTGTGCCGAAATCTCTTCCTCCCCCAGCAACTCATGGATTTGATTTAACAGCTCCATAACCAAACCATAGATTTGTGCATATTCTCTGGCTCTGCTTAAATCATTCCGTTTCTGAAAGCTTTGCTCCATTTTATGAAGTTTTTCCTGCACCTTTGTCTCCACTAGGAATTCATATAGTGCTTCCACATGCTCCTTAGCACTATTTCTTTTCCCAGCCAAAACAGCCACCTGAGACACAAACTTCTCACGTAGCTCATTTATTTTCTGCAAAGGTTCCTCCTGCCCATCCATCTCCTTGGTTTTATGCGTAAATAATCGTTCCCACTTACGCTTTCCGCAAATGCCTGTCTGCAATACATAATTTTCCAGAACATCCACTTCTTCCATGGAAAAATCTGCCAAACCGC
This sequence comes from Acetatifactor sp., assembly GCA_045634745.1. Taxonomy (GTDB): domain Bacteria; phylum Bacillota; class Clostridia; order Lachnospirales; family Lachnospiraceae; genus Acetatifactor. Next base: position 12,792 of record JAZRAX010000016.1, read on the forward strand.
TTCGTAAATAGTGAAATACCGACTCATAAGAAAAATTCTTTAAAAATAAATCCAAGGCACTCTTAATGTGCTCAATCATAGGATTTAATGTAATCCCTCTGGTTCGGTCAATATAACAGGGAATCTGCATATCTGCAAATTCACGCTCCACAAAAGAAGCATATCCATCCATATCTCCCACAATTACTGCAATATCCCTATATTGCAAACCTTGTTGTCGAACCAACCTGGCTATTTCTAAACCGGCCTGATGTACTTCCTCCTTGGGCGTAGGGGCATCAAACAAACAAATCTGATTCTGTTCCTTTTCATAACTATTCCGGCCACTACGAAACAGATGCTTTTCCAAATGCTCCAACGCTTTATTTTCTTTAAAACGTGGCGATACTGTTTCTTTTGTATAAATATCCCGACCTCTTTGTACGCCTGCCTGCTCTGCCAATTTCTCTAAATCATACACTGTTTTCTTGCTCAAATAAAACAGCTTTTGCTCCCCATCCATTTTAAATGGGTCTTCGTTTTCTCCCAGGGTAACCGTAACAATAACTTCTTGCGCCAGCACCATCAGCTCCTGAATCAATCGATTCTGAATGGGGGTAAAACCGGTAAAACCATCAAAAACAATTACACTGTCTTTGATAATCGCCGAATCCTTCAAGACTTTCTTTAAGATATCCAATTTCTCTTCCGTTGTAATAAAATGTCCTTGTATGTAGTCTAAAAAGCTTCCGTATAACCGTTCCAAATCTTTTAATTTGTAATACAAGGCTCCCCTTTGCGAGGAATACTCCGCCAGCTTGCCTACATCTTCCACACTTAATCCATACTGCATAAATTCCGAAATAGCGCTCTTTACCTCATGGATATAGCCCTGTCTGTGCAAACGACTTCCCAATACCGGCAGTTCTTCCCGAATGGACAATGCCACTCGCTGTAATACCAAACTTTTCCCTGTATCATCCAATACCAGCATATGGTCACCGCCTACTTCTTCAAAAATACGATGCGACAAACGGCCAAAACTCAGAACATCAATATTCATAATACCTTCCCGTTCATGCATAGTCACCAATTCTTTTTGTGTTTGCATGGTAAACTGGTCCGGCACTACAATCAAAAAGTTTTTCTTCGGTTCTTCCATAGAACGCTTAATGATTTCACTATATACTCGATAACTTTTTCCCGACCCGGAAGGGCCAAAGCAAAATCGCAAGCTCATCTCTTTCTCCTTTTATTTCCTACCTCAACTGCCTTTTAGGTAAGGTATCCCTCACTGCTACAAATAAAATCTCCACAAATAATCCGCTGCTTCCTCAGCGTAATCAATTCCAATCCTTTTACCGTACTTAATAACATCCGGCGCTACGGCAATCCCTTCCGTCACATAAAAGTCCGGACTTTCTATCATATCCACCGCGTTGTCTGCCTTCGTAATACTCATAGCAATACACATTTTACCGGGACCGTCCGCTAAATGTTTCTCTATGTTTTTGCGTAGCTTTAAACATTCTTGCTCCGATACCTCTGTCGCACGCTCTTCCTGTTTCTGTCCGGCAGCCACTTTTTGCAGCTTCGCCTGGCCTCGTTTCTGTACCCGCTCTATGCTCACTGCCATACGAAGCTGTATCATTCTCTCTTTCGATTCTTCATCTGCCGGTTCCACACTACGTATTAAAACAGCCTGCGGGTCCCCTTCCGCACCGGAAGTAATATTCATACAATAATACATCCCATAAGTAAAGTACACATATGAATTAGCGCCCTGGCGAAACATAGGCTCTGTCCTCTCCGTCCGGCGTCCTCCATAGGTATGTGAGCCTTTATCATGAATGCCCATGTAACTTTCCACTTCCGTAATTACACCTCTCACCGGACCTAAAGGTGTTTCATGGACCAATATTTTCCCCAATAAATCCTTAGCCACCGTTAGACCATCTCTTGTAAAAAACTCCCTTGGCAACCGTTTATCCTCTTGCATTACCTCTTCACCACCGTATATTCTTTGTCCACCTAACATAAAGTTAACTCCACTGGGCAATGATCGGAGCCCAAAATCTGTGTGTGAATATCTGCTCCTAACAGCTTATCTTTCAAAGCCGCTGATATTACAAAATAATCAATTCTCCAACCGGCATTCTTGGCTCTTGCCTGAAACATATAAGACCACCAGGAATACACGCCTTCTTTCTCCGGATAGAAATAGCGGTAGGTATCAATAAATCCATTCTCCACAATACTTTCAAAGCAGGCTCTCTCCTCGTCCGTAAAGCCAGCATTTTTATGATTGGTTTTCGGATTCTTCAAATCAATTTCCTTATGTGCTACATTCAAATCCCCACAGAAAATCACCGGCTTTTTCTCCTCCAGCTTCTTTACATAAGCCAGAAAATCTGCCTCCCACTTCATACGATACTCCAGTCTGGTTAGCTCTCTCTGGGAATTGGGAGTATATACTGTTACCACATAATACTCTTCAAATTCTGCCGTAATCACACGTCCTTCATGGTCATGCTCTTCTACTCCGATACCATAAGTCACTTCTATAGGCTCCTTCTTGGTAAACATAGCCGTGCCGGAATATCCCTTTTTCTCCGCATAATTCCAATATTGATAATAACCGGGCAATTCCAAATCAATCTGCCCCTCCTGTAATTTTGTTTCCTGCAAACAGAAAATATCTGCATCCACTTCCTTAAAAAAGTCCAAAAAGCCCTTATCTACACAGGCACGCAGCCCATTTACATTCCAAGAAATCAGCTTCATAATATCCTCCTGTCATGACCACAACCGGTCGATTTTTACAAAATTAACTGCTTATAGTTTACCATGAAAAAACCACCATATCCACATAAAAATAGAAGACTCTTCACAGCAAATACTGTAAAAAGTCTCTATAAATTATTTATTCTTCACTTTTTTCTTTCAACATTACATATACATCATGGAAAGCATCTTTTACATAATACCCGGGGTCAAACAGACCGCAGTAAGGTCCATTCTGCCTGTAACTGTAGCTACTTTCATCAATATAGCCCATATCCTTCAACCCCCAAATAGCAATACAGGTAAGGGGTTTCTCTTCACCACTATTTACCTCTACCAAAGCTTTCATCAAATTTTTATAAAACAGTGCATGCTTATCCGTATCTCCTAAAGCATTACTATAATTACGTACCGCCATTTCCGTAATGTGAACCTCTACTCCTAATTTAGCATAAATCCCAATGGACATTGTAATTTTCTGGATATCATCATAGTTCATACAACCACTCTGCGTACCATAACCGCCAATATATCCCTGCATTCCTACACCGTCACAAAGCTTGCGGTAATTACCGTCCGCATCTGTGGCATAAGAATTGATACTTTCTACCAGTTTACAAATAGCATCTCTTTTCTTTGTGTGGAAGGTACTGTAATCATTGTAAAACAGCTTAATATCTACTTCCGGATTCTCTGCCTGCAAAGCTTCCACTACATTCTTGGCGTACAGGAAGGAAAGCTCTACATAGTCATCACCGATTACTGTATAAAAAAGATTATCTTCTCCACCGCGCTTTATACGAACATGTCTGTCATCCGACTCGCTGTAATCCGAAGCACTATCACCAACCGCTTCATTCACTACATCCCAGCAATATACCACGCCCGGATATTTTTCTTCAAAATGGGTAATTACCTGCTCAATATACGACTCCAAACGCTTTAACATCGTCCCTCTGTCTACATAAGGCGCACCAGTCTTGTAACCTTCACAGAAAAACCATTTACTCATATATGCATCCCACACCAGCACATGTCCTCGTACCTGTGCACCACAATTCATAGCGGCTTCCACTATGGCATCCGCCTTCGTAAAATCAATGACAGGCATGCCATCCGGTGAATTCTGGCTGCCCTTTTGATCCAACATGGAATACGCCTTCATTTCATTGGCAGCAGTAATGGAATTAAAATGCTGTCCTACTAACGACTGCATCGTATAATCCTGAGCAGTTTCCGCATTCATAACTGTGCCGAAACGAATCCCATACTCAGCTAACATATCCGCCATAGAATCATACTCATAAAAATCCTCCGAGAAAGGAATTTCCTCTTCAGGTGCTTCTGTAGGCTCTGCCTCTGCTACATCTGTCTCTTCCTTAGATACATCCGCAGACTCCTGTTCCGCCGTGCTCGATGTATCATTTACCACATCCGAGGTAGCTGATTCCTGCAAATCACTTTTATCCGGCACCTCCGCACCTGTACTACCGCATCCCACCATACCAATACACAATGCCAAACACAAAATATACGCCAAAACTCTTTTCATCATACTTTCTCCGCTTTTCATTTCTTTTACTTGATAAATACCTCTACCTTCTTTTGTATCCAGCTGATTACCGGTCCCAAAAAGAATGCTACTGCTATAGTTACTATTCCCACGTCTCCGCCAAGCAACAATCCACCTACCATAAACCCAATGTCCCAAAGCATGCGAATCACCTTAAATGAAACTTTTTTGCAATGCTCTGAAATAATAAAAGGTATAGCGTCATAAGGTGAAGAACCTAAACCGGCACTCATATATGTAGCCGCACCGGTACAAAAGATAACAAGCACCGGTACCAAAAGCAACCACGCAGTAGTTCTCGGTTCAAAAAAGTTTTCAGGTAAAGCAATACTCCAAACCCATCGGAAGAAATCTGAAATATATCCCAAACAAACCATATTACCAATGGTCCCGAAACCAATGTAGCTCAAGTCAAATCGCAGAACAAACATAAATGTAATCATATGGCACAACAACTGACAGGTTCCAAAGCTAAAGGGCAGATAATTGTTTACTCCCTGTGTAAAGCTGGAACAGGGGTCTGTCCCCAAACTAATATTAATTAAAAGTGATAAGCCTAAGCCCTGTAACAATATCCCTATCAACATCATAATCATTCGATTACGAAACTTTGGCGGTCTAGCAAAACATTTCTTTTTCATCTCAAATCATCCTACTTTTTATTTAATCTTCCATACGCCCAAATCGGCAACATACACCACAACACATTCATTGGAATCACTTTTATATAATCCTGCATACCATTACCTGTCATCGTATACCACAAGGTAATAATAGCTGCCGTCAAAAGCACCAACCACTTAAATGTGCCGCGTACTGTCTCCTTCTCTTTTCCCCGTTGCATCAGCCAAATAATAATCGCTGCCATCAGCATAAAGTCAAAACTATAATTTGCAAAACCCACATAATATTCCGTCAACGCAGGCTCATATTCTGCCATTCTTCCGTAGTTCCAACCGGCATAGGAAATACCTTTGCCCAGCCATTGTATTTGTATTCCTACGGGTCCCCCTACATTCACCAGAACATCCCGCCCCATTGCCAAAACAGCATCCTTTTTCCCTATTACAAAGGAATCCTTGGCCATTTGCCAATATAATGCATTTGCCTTCTCTTTGCCTACTGCTGCTTCCAATCTGGGACCAAACTCATACATAATACGTTCCGGATACAGAGATATTTGAACTAAGTCCGTGCCGCTAAACTCTTCCACTACCTCATCACTCCAGAATAAACCGTTTCTCTCTATATAAGGCCATGCAAATCTGGAGAGCATGGTTGCTCCCATAGTCTTTTGGATTCTTCCCAAACTTCCCGGCGTCTGCGTCAGAGTAAGTACGCTACCCACACAGGTAACCGATACAAAAAGAGTGAGTAACAGCACCTTCCACCTTCGTTCTTTTTTCCAACCATATACTGCCAAACCCACCAATACCGGAATCCCTGCAATCACACCATAATCCGGCAAGAGCAAAGTCCCCAAGCTCCAGAACACTCCAATACTTATTACGCATTTCTTATTCATGGGACCGTCTTTTGTCAAAAGATTTTTTAGCTGCGCTAATATAAGTATCAGCATAGAGGATGCCAACGAATATGGTAATATACTCATATGGCATTGCAAAATCACCGGAAATGTAACTACATAGGCCGCCATTAAATATAATATTTTTCCCGTACCCTGTGCAAAAAATTCTCCAAACACATTCCGCAAAAAGATATAATATGCACCATACGCTACTCCCAGCTGAAGTAAATAAACCATCACACATTGACCGTTTCCAAACAAAGAAGTCAGCCGGAGCATTAACGGATACAAAATCCCCATGTATTCATCTATTACAAAATCTTTGGAAGCCTGTAAAAAAATCTGGCTTTCTGCAAAATATGGTACTTTAGTGATATTACAAAATGCCCAGCAAATTCCTAAACACACTTGAATCCCTGCCAGCAGGATCCAAATATTCTTTATTAAATTCTTTGTCTCCTGCTTCTTTTCCATAAATATACCCTTCTCACATCTATTCGTTTACTATCGGTCTAAGCTTCTCAGCCACAAATTGTGCCAATCTTTCCATTCCTTCATTGGTTAAATGCAATCCATCATACAAATATTCCTCTGCATTCTCTTCCCAAATGCCACATTCCGCATACGCGTCAATAAATACTACTCCATACTCCTGTGCAATCTCTTCCTCCAACTGCACATAAGCATCTAAGGTTCCGCAACCTCTATCCCAGTTGTAGCAGGTGTTCTCTCCATTTTCACCAAACTCACAATAAATTGGGGAAAGTAACACAATGGTTAATTCCGGATGCGCCTCCTGCAAGGTACGTAGGCTATGTCTAAGCGCTCCGCCAAAGGTAGTAATATCGTACTTATCCTTGGGATTGTCCAATGGACGTCCACTATTATAATCATTGGTCCCATGTTCGATTACCAGCACCTCTGCCTGTTCAAAGTCAATCTTTGACAGTTCCTGCATTCTATCTTCAAAATAATATAACGCCTGTGCATTTACTTCACTGTAATAATCCGCGTAATTCATGGTTCCCAGTTGCCCCTGCCAAGCATCGTTTGCAATAGCATCTGCCAACTTCACCATACTCCACTGTACACTGGTTACAGATCCCCAAGACAAATCCGTTCCCAACGAACATGTGGTTCCTCCAAAAGCCCCGTTAAACACACGCTTTCCTAACTGTTCTTCCACTAATGCAGTCACACCCTGCGGACCGTTGGCATTTCCGATAATACTATCTCCCAAAAAAACAATATCGTATTCGGCCGTTTTGGGCGTTTCCAAAAAGGGAAGTACTAAAAACAGCAGTACTACTACAATCATTATGCAATTCCACCAGAAAACTTTGCTGTTTTTCATGCTTCTCCTTCCCCACACCGCAAGTGTCATTTTTCTCTGTGCACATTATAGCATTTCTCCTATTAATTGACAAATATTTGTTCCTGTTCTTCTTCATTTCTCTCTTGTGGAAATTGCTATTATGAATTATGATAATTACATTAAAAGGAGAATATACACATGAATGACTTGAAAAAGAAAAAATTATTTTTATTTGATATTGATGGTACCATTGCCGTAGGAAATGATTTATTAGAGGGTACTCGCGAATTACTGGAATATATTGACTCTGTTGGCGGAAAGGCATATTACATTACTAACAACTCCACCAAAAGCAATGCTGATTATGTAAAGAAATTTAAGGACATTTTCGACTTAGAGACTACGGAGGATTTATTTATTACCTCCGGCTACATGACGCTTCAATTTTTGTTAAAAAATTATAGAGCGGACAAAATTTATGTATTGGGGACAGAATCCTTTATTCAAGAACTGCGCAAGAATGGTCTGCGGATTGTGGAAACGGCGGAGGAAGATATTGCCTGCGTAGTAGTAGCTTATGATAGTGAATTAAACTACAACAAGCTAATCCAAGCCTGCAAAATACTCTCCACTACAGATGTACCCTTTTATGGCACCAATCCGGACCTATGTTGTCCTATTGATTTCGGCTTCATTCCGGACTGCGGTTCTATTTGCGAAATGATTACCCACTCTACCGACAAAGTACCTACTTATTTGGGCAAACCCAGTCCTGATGTGGTGCGACTTTGCCAGGAAGCTTCCGGCTTCACAGATGCAGAAACCCTGGTGGTGGGGGACCGACTTTACACGGATATTGCCTGTGGCATCAATGCTGAAGTAGATACCTGTGTGGTATTTACCGGTGAAGCCACTGCCGAAGACTTAGTGAATACTCCTTATAAACCTAATTATGTATTTGAGAATGTGCAGGAACTGCTGGATGCTATCCTATGTATATAGCAAAAGAGTTCCTGCTCTTTTGCTTTTCTTACAGTCTTTTTAACTTCTTATGCACTACACGGATTCCTTTGGGTGCAATGGCAAATAAAGTTAAATATACTTTATTTTTCTTTGTTAAATATGCATTTGTAAGTGTCTGCCACCACTTTTTGCGCACATACTTACAAATTGCCGCATACTGCTCGTTTTCTTTATTCATCTTGGAAACCGGTATATGCAACAAATATTCCAAACGCTGGAACATTCCGAAACGAAAAGCTATGTCCTTTAACTCCGGAATTCCTTTTTCCACTAAAGTCTCCACCATATCCGCATTATTTACACAATCCCCATATACTCGGGAGAACGCCTCCTTATCCTTCTTTCTGGTATTGCTTCCTATACGATAAAATACATGATAAGTCTGTTGCGGCAAGGACATAATTCCCTTCGCCTGCATTAACAATCGTACCAGCAAGTGAAAATCTTCGTTTAACTCTCCTTCAGGGAATACATCTTGCGCAAACAACTCCCTTTTTACCAGCTTGGTGCAAAAAGAGCAATCTCCCCTATGCATAAGCATTTCACTTAAAAATTCCTTGGACTCAATAAAAACTTTTTCTTTGGGCGGTTCACAAATATTAGGCAAATAATTTCCCTGCTCATCTATCTCATCACGACCTATTTGGGTAATCTCTGCACTATATTCCACCATGGCATCATAAAGCAATTCATACATATCCTCTGAGATATAATCATCGCTATCTACAAAACCCAGATACACTCCCTTGGCCAAAGAAATTCCTAAATTGCGCGCCGAAGAAGAACCACCATTTTTCTTATGATACACACGGATTCGCGCATCCTGCGAAGCCAATTTATCACACAATGCTGCACTTTTGTCCGTGGAGCCATCATCTATTAACAGAATCTCTAAATTTCCATAAGTCTGTCCACAAATAGAGCTGACGCAACGTTCCAAATACTCTTCAATATTGTATACCGGTACAATAACACTAATCAACGGCTTCGACATGCTTTCCTCCATACTTACTTCTCTCATACTATTGGAAATTGTTGCTTTAATGCTCAGCAATAATTTCAGCTTTACTGCAAGGTCCTTCCTGCCAGCTTATCTCTGGATCCCTACCTGCTACTATTTCTTCACATATTTGCAGTAGTCTTTCTGCTGCCATTTTTGCATTCCACAAACCAGTAATGGTGTGGTAGGCATTTCTTCCAAGCTTATGACACAACTCTTTATCCTCGATTAGTTCACCCACAAGCTGTGCCATACCTTCTGCGGTAGACTTTTTATACCAGTATCCATTTTCTCCCTGCTTAATCAAAAACAGGGACGCTCCCTCCATACGGTCTGCTACCACAGCGCATCCACTGTTCATAGCCTCATTCATAACCGCTCCCCAGCCTTCCTTGCGGTCACTGGTCATAAGGAAAATAGATGCTTTTTCCATAGCATCCCTTACCTGTGCAGGTGTCTTAGAACCGGTTAAGGTAATATATTTTTGTAGCTTTTTTTCTGCAATCATCTTTTCAATAATAGGATACAGCTCACCATCTCCTATCATGGTAATGTGAAACTCTTTGCCCTGTTTCTGCAATTCTTCCGCCAGCTCCACTACCAGCTCCGGATGCTTCCAATCAATAAAACGTGCTGCCCATAAAAGCTCCGTACAAGAAGTCTCCGTCTTGCACGCCATAAGCTTCTCTAAATCATATTCCTTACACTCCGGGAAATACCCCCAACGAAACATTTTGTCCGGATAAGCCCGTACAATATGAAAATCCGACGCCACAAACGCTCCTGCGCACAATAAATATACCGGAGCTTTACGATATCTGGTATGGTCTAAATATTTTTTACGTAATCCTCTGGGCGAGATTGCCTTCCACTGTCCCTCCTTGTACAAACGCTCACTATAGCGAAGCACCGGCTTACCCTCTTGCATACGTGGTACAAGCATACGTTCGTCCTCTACACCGCCCCAAATGACGATGTCACTATCCTCAACCAATTTTCGACAAAGCTCCGGTTCCTCATAGGCATATTTCACATACTCCGGGACCTCAGTAGGATTCCATCCCATACGGATACGTTCCTCTTCCATCGGCTCCATTTGCACAAAGGTATAACCCTTTCCCAAATGTTCATACATTACATTACAAAAGGGAATCTGATGATGATTAATATAATTTGAAACAAACGTTACCTTCATGTATTCTTTTCCCTTTCAGCTTAATATCTCTCTATAAATCTCTAACAATCTTTCATAATTTGCCTGTCTGTCATGGGTCACTTTTGCATGCTCGCGGGCATTCTGCGCATATTCTAACATTCTACCCTGATCCGACCACATATCTAGTACCGCAAATGCCAGAGAATGTGCCACTGCGTTTTCTTTGTCCTCTACTCCCTCATATTCTTTGCTACCATACCCGGGATACGTAATACCATCCTTACCATGATCAAAAATACTGCTCACTCCACCCACCTCTGCGGAAACACATGGTATTCCCAAAAGCATGGCTTCTCCCAAAGAATTGGGCGAATTCTCCATAGCAGAGGGACATACAAATACATTGCATTTTAATAACTGCGCCTTCATTTCCTCTGCGCTTAACTTTCCTAAAAAGCACACTTTTTCTTTCAATCCATACTCGTCTATCAGCTCTAAAATGTACTTTCCATAAGAAGAAATCTTTATTTTATCCTTCAAAGTTTTATAATTTGTAATCTTATTTCCTGCCACATAAATTTTGGCATCCGGATATTTTTCTAATATTTGCGGCATAGCCTTCAACATATAATGAAGTCCCTTTAGGGGATAATCACCCTGACTCAAAAAAATACTATGTTTTTCACATGTATCAAGTTCCCATTCTCCCTGATAAAACACACTTCGCAATGTCTCATTCATAAAATGATAGTGCGCCTTAGGATTCACTTGCATTACATACCCTTTATCCAACCCGGTTCTTCCGGTAATATGTCCCGCAACGGCAACCGTTTCACGTTCCCTTTTGCCTCGTGTCACAAATTTACTCTTTTGACGCAAAATATCATCTTTTTTAAGCCAATCCCTAAAGGTAATCCGATTAACTACTCTTGATGGTAAATCCGCCAAATAAACCTCTGCACAGAACTCACACACCCCTTGTATACCGATTAACACCTTGTTCTTATCACATACTTTTATCACTGCCAAAGTATGAGGATACTCCGTTCCAAAGCAATGCACCACATCCGGCTGAAACTCATCCACAATTGCGCGTATCTGCGACTCTAATTCACTTGCATAATACTCCGGATGGTCCACATCTTCCACAAACCCATAACACTCCAATTCCCTGCCTGCAAACTTTGTGGGAACCTTCCATTTATGCTCCTGCGTACCTGCTGCAATCGGAAATGCTACAGCCAACTCTATTTGATTATCCTCCTGATTTTGCAAAATCATATCTGCCAAACCGGTTAGCCATCCCTCCTTGTTGCTAACCTCCAAGCCTAAATGTGTTGCCACCATAGGAAGCATAATGTTACATACCCATAAAATTTTCATGCATATCCTCTTTTCCATAAACACTTCTGCTTTAATTAAATATCCAATTCAAGTACGGTAATAAACGTATATTTACATCCGATGCGGTATATAAAAACATTGCAAAATACACCGAAAATGCCCCCACTACACCTATTGTCCAGAAAATGCGCCACTTTTTATTTTCAATGCGCATTAACACTCCGGGAATCAGGAAAATCTGGGTCACTGTCATATAATAACCGATTCTGGTTACTTCCGGAATAAATGCCCCAAAAGTATATACCGCCAATCCTGCCAACATTAAAAAGTAATAAAAACGGTTCTGCTTGTGATCCCGTACTGCTGTCTTAAAAAATAACAGGCACAATATAATTACCGCTACACACTTTGCAATATTTATTACAGAGAAATCCACCTTATCAAAGGCAGAACCTTCGTAATAAGGATAAAAGAAAAAGATAATTTTACGGTAAAACTCCTGAAAAACTACCAAACTGGCCAAAAAAGCTCCTACCACCACATAAATCAACTTATTCAGCTTATGCTCCGATAGCCATGCGGCAATTAAATATACCGGAATAACCACCAATATAGTCTTATGAAAGAAAGCTGCAAAGACAATCCATGCAATAAATACACCATATTGTTTTCGCACCACATATTTCATGGCATACAACGCAATGGCCAATACAAAATAATACCGTACAGAATTTAGGCTGGAAAAATAATAACCATTTGTCATAAACAAAAATACACTCATGGCAAACCATTCCGCCTGGTCATACATGGCTTTTACAAAGAAAAGAGCTGTTACTATGGAGAAAAATCCAAATACCGGCAAAAACTCATCATAACCGAATATGGACTGAATCAACCATACCACCAAATTAAATCCCCATTCATAGGAAACATGGCGGCCCTGCATAATCAGGTTAAACTCATAGCGGTACACCCAATAATCATTTCCCACTGCAATTCGACAGGCAGAAACCGCTGACAATAGTAAAAAAATAGCCACTGCCGCACAAATATTGCACGCCTGTTGCCGGTTTAAACCACCATAAAAGCGATTCTCCCGCGAGCAAACATCTGTATGAAGTTTTACATAATCCTGATTTCTTACCATCATGGCAAGACCAATTACCACAACGGTTAATGTAATATAAACTGCCATACTTATTTACCGGCCACCCTGGCCGTCCCATCTTTATTTCTTTTTGCTTCCCATATAATAGGTTTTCAACAACTTACTGTCTCCATTATATAGCAATGCCCCGGTTACCTTTATGTCCTGTACTCCTAATTCATGCAACAAATGCTCTATCTGCTTACTATTACGACGACCTGCTTCCACCCATAAAAGCACACCGTCCGTCCGACGCATTTCTTCATAACGCTTGGAAAGTTCCTTCGTACTTATAACTACAAAACCCTCCGGCAAAGCCACCTGCGGAATTACCTCCTCTGGTTTTACACCGATTACTGCTGTACTTTTCTTATCTCTAAAACGATATCGCAGATTCACATTTGCTTCTTCCGAAAGTGCTTCTTCCCCCTGATTCAAGACTCCCAACATAGGAATTCCATAACGATAGGAAAACGTATCCGGAACAATAACGGACTCATCGCAAATAATCCTAAAAGCAATTCCAAAGCACGCTACAAAAGCGCCCAATACTGCACCCAGGATACATGCCCGAGGTGTTCTGTCATCCCTATCCTTCTCGCGAAGAGGTGTTTCATCAAGTACTTTTGCGCCTAAGATTTCCTGCTGTTCTTCACCGAAATCAAGAAATGTCTTCTGCACAGCTTTATTTAAAACTGCTGTTAGTTCCGGTGTAGATGTTGCCACATAAGAGGTTGGAATATGCACATCCGTAAGAAGTGCCGCCGACAAAAATCCCGGCACATCACTCTTCTCTACTTCATACACCGTGGGTTCTAAGCCTTCTGCCAACGCATAGTCCCAAATACGGTCCACAAACCACTTGGAAGTAATTAATTCCTTCCAAGTATCCTCATTATAGTGGGTATACACCTGCCCTGTTTCCTGGTCCATATAATAGTCAATATAATAAGAGCTTTCCACCTCATAAAGCGCAGGACCTGCAAATACTACTTTTATTAAATAATTGCAACCGCCCACCAGCACCGCACCGATTATCATGGCTACCGGCACCATCCATATCTTCTGTAAAAAGCGTAATATAAACAACTTAAAATCAAAAGGCTCTTTCGCGAATTTCATTTCCAACATAAGCTATCTCCTTACGATTTGTTCCTTCACACTCTGTAAAACATACAGTTTTTGCATAATATAAAATTTTACCATAGTTTCTATCATTATGTCAAAAAATATAAGCTCGATAATTTTCTCATTGCAGTAATCTTTTTCATGCAGTAAAATATAGTTAATTACAGGAAAGGCAGGAATTTCAAATCATGAAAGAACAATTATATACCATTCCCTTGAACGAGGCCGTAGATGCGGACGACGAATGTCCATTTTGTTTTGTAGAACGTGCCATTGAGAAGGATTTGCTGGATTTCTGCTTGGGTTCCGGCAGTTCTTATATGGAATCCGATATCCGCGAAATGACGGACAAAGCCGGTTTCTGTCGTATGCATTTCAAGAAAATGTATGACTACGGAAATACTTTGGGACATGCCTGGATTTTAAAAACCCATTATCAACGCATGCTAAACGAAATGCGTAAGCAATTCAAATCCTTCACACCGGGCAAAACTTCCTTGAAAGACAAGTTTTTAAAGAATACCGAGAGTTCAAATCCTATCGGTGTATGGATTACCGAAAAAGAGGAGTCCTGCTATATTTGTAACTCCTTTAAAGACACCTATGAACGTTACCTGGATACATTCTTTCACATGTATACTCGAGATGATGATTTTAAGAAAAAAATAGAAAAGAGCAAGGGCTTTTGTCTTCCTCACTTTAAAGATTTATGTATTATGGGGGACGATAAACTAAATGACCGCGAGAAAAAAGAATTTTATGACATGATGCTTCCACTTATGGAACGCAATATGGAGCGCCTGAGTGAAGATGTAGCATGGTTGGTGGAGAAATTCGACTACAAGAATTTTGAAGCTGATTGGAAAAATTCCCGGGATGCCGTACAACGAGGCATGCAGAAATTAAAAGGCGGTTACCCTGCCGATTTGCCATACAAATACAGCAAATAATTTCATTGTGAAATATGCTGAATATGGTATCCAAAGATTGACATAACAGGCATTTTCTGCCATACTTAAATGTGAGGATTCTTACGAATCATACTACTTTTTTGTGAGGATTAATTTATGATAGGCAACAAAAAGATTATTGGCGTTTGTCTTACCAAAATTAATAATCGAACCCGAGCTGATTACATCAGCCATTTGCACACAGAAGCCATAAAAAATGGCTATAAGCTTATGGTTTTTAACAGCGTTAAGGATTTTTTTAATGGGGATGCTTATGATGAAGGTGCCCGTTCTATTTATAGTGTCATCAATTATAATGTTATCGATGTCTTGATTATCCTCTATGATAATTTCTGTCGCCATGAAGAAGTTGACGAAATTATGCAAACTGCTCAGTCTAACAATGTACCGGTTATCGTAATCGGCGCCAAATTGGAGGGCTGCTACAGTATAGTTCGTAAATATCAGGAAGCTTACAAGAAAGTTATCCGCCATGTGATTTGTGACCATGCTATTACAGATACTTATTTTGTTGCCGGCTATCCTGAAAATGACGAAGAATCTTTAATTCGTATTCAATGCTACAAGGAAGTATTGGAAGAAAACGGTCTTACCTTTGATGAAAACAATATAGGTTATGGCGGCTATTGGAGTGTTCCGGCAAAAGCTTTGATTAATGAACTGATTCAAAGCAGAGATAAGCTTCCCAAGGCATTCATTTGTGCCAATGACTCCATGGCGATTACAGTATGCGAAACTTTAAAAGAGCATGGTTATCGTGTTCCGGAGGATATTATTGTCACAGGCTTTGATGGTCTCCCGGATGGTGAATTTTTATATCCAAAGCTTACCACTTGTAAGGAAGATAATTCCCAACTAGCTAAATCTTGTGTTGATATTACCACTAAGATTTTAGATAATAATATTCCATCTGATACATTTGTTGACCAATATATGCCTTCCATTAATCAGTCCTGCGGCTGTCATTTGCATGACCGCCAGTATTTGGATGATATTAACTTTTTATTCCGCATGAATCAGGATTTGGAGCATCATGAGGCTCATATGTATTCCTGGATTGACCGATTAATTGAAAGTCAGGATATGAGTCAGCTTAACAGTATATTGTCAAAGAGTATTCTGCCGGATTCTTATATTTTATTAAATCCGGATTTAGTAAATTCCATTACCAGATTTAACTCTTCACAAAACTGCACGAAATTACCGAAAGAACTTATGGTAATATCCGCAGCAAATGATTCAGATATTAGACCGAACGACTTACCCACTACTAAATTGGTGGCCATGGTACCGGATTTGAATGCTTGGTTAGAGGACAATACCTCCTATGTTTTAACTTCTTTATTTGTAGGAAATAAGGTTTGCGGTTATTATGCCGCCAAGCTTACGGACTTGTTTAACAATGCGCATAAGGTAAATCGAATTGCCAAAGTAATTAATACTGCATTCAATTCTATCATTAACCAATTGACGCAGAAATTTATGCGCATAAGCATTGAAAATGCTGCACACACCAATCCAATTACCGGTCTGCCGAACTTAAAGGGTGCCGAAAGCTGGTTTGAAGACTTTGCATCCATTGAGCGAAATCACAATAAAGTGTTGGTAGTGTCCACTTACGCACTGCCCAAGTACAAATATATATATGAAAATTACGGTGTAAAGGATATCGAAGAAGCCATCTGCATGGTTGCCGACACCTTACAATTAGCAAATCCGGCGGAATGCTATATTGCACATGTTGCGGAGGATTCCTTTATCATTATTAATTATATGGATGACCCGAATGATGTATCAGGCGTAATTAATTGTGCTACTTCTTCTTTCTTTACCAACATCGAAATCTTTAACTCCGAAAGCGGTAAAGAATATTATATAGAAGTTAACTGTGGCTGTACGGTAATTAACCCCGGTTGGGAGAATTCTTTGGCCAGCTACACCAAGCTTGCCAGCAATGAAATGTATCTGAATCGTATTAAATCCGGCGAAGGTGCTATTATTAAGGAAAAGGGCGCTGTTCAAGACTTCTACAATGAATTCAGCATACTTTTGGAAATGAACCTTTTTGACTACCATTTCCAGCCCATTATAGATACTAAGACCGGTGAAATTTATGCATACGAAGCTTTAATGCGACCGGATGCCAGCTTAGGAATGAATCCCTTACAGGTTTTGGAAACTGCCAGCCTTTACAAGCGCTTATACGATATTGAAAAAGCAACTATATTTAATGTCATGGACCGCTTTTCGCGAGACTTTGAACAGTTTGCACAACGTAAGGTATTTATCAACTCTATCCCCGGTTATTTTTTGAATGATGCAGATAACCAGGTGATTAGCGAGAAATACTCTGACTACATGAAATACGTTGTGTTTGAAATCACGGAACAAAACAGCATTTCTGATGAAGAATTGGCAGCCATCAAACGAGTTGGCAATGCAAACGCAGACAATCACATTGCCATTGATGATTATGGTACCGGACATTCCAATATTGTGAACCTGATGCGCTATACCCCTCAGATTATAAAGATTGACCGTTTCCTTATTTCCGATATCCATAAGGATATTAATAAGCAAATGTTCGTCCGCAGTACTATTGATTTTGCAAGATTAAATAATATTCAAGTATTAGCAGAAGGTGTTGAAACCGCAGATGAATTACGGACAGTCATTGAATTTGGTGTAGATTATGTACAAGGCTACTATACTGGCCGTCCTACTCCAAATCCTATTTCTCATATTGCCCCAGAAATCAAAGATGAAATTCTAAGGGCAAATCCTACCAATGCTGATGCAATAGCATAACCATTAGCGACAACACTTATACAAAAAGGAGAAGTGATAATTCACTTCTCCTTTACTATTCTCTCCTTCAATCCCTCGGCTATATCATAGGTTCAATGTCTGTTCTGCGACTGCTGCTTCCCGGTTTAATTACCAAAAGCTTCATCATATCCAAATATTCTGCGATTTCCTGATACATCATTTCCGGATGGAAAGCATTCTCCATGAACCGCTCTGTCATAAGTCCCTTGATGGTAAAATCAAGCATCTTGTGAAGCTTCCGTCCGTCTACTCCGGCAGGGAAACCTATATAGCGGATTTGTGCATCTAAACGCTCATATTCTGCCTCTAAAATCCTTCTCTTGCTCTCTGTAGCCAAAAGAGCCTCTCCTACATCCTCTGTCATGGAACGGTTGAGAAACTGCTGCATATACGGATAACCCTTAGCCACATTCATACGAGCAAACTCCACCTGCTTCATTACCTCAAACAAATTACTTTCATCCTTAGAAACAGTGGTAGACAGCTCCAGCACCATATATCTGACACTATATTCATATACAAACTCATATACACCCAACTTACTTTCAAAATAATGAAACAGCAAGCCTTTACTAACTCCTGCTTCCTTTACAATATCATCAGTACTGGCATGTTTGTAGCCCTGCATAGCAAACACCTTTAATGCGGCATTAATCATACGGTCCTGCTTGTCTTTTTTTAAGTCAAAAAATTTATCGTTCATATTTACTTCCTATCTGTTATACTTGCGTGTGACATAAATAATAACATACATTTTCTGCTCTTTCAAGATTCCCCTGCAATCCATTTTGGCAAAATAATCAAGAAAAAAACACATAATCTCTTTTCTTTTTTGCAAAATAGTATTAATATATAATTATCACATTTGAAAGGAGCACCATTATGGCTAAGTTTGGTAAATTTTTATTAACTACTGCAGCAATGGTTGGTACTGCAGCAACCGCATATTACATTTATAAGAATGTAAACACAAAAAACGTAGAAGAAACTCCTGATGAGGATTATGATGATTTTACTGATTTAGATGAAGAAGAGCCCGTAGAGGAAACCCGTTACGTACCTTTAACCAAGGAACGCGTTAACAGTATGGTAGAAAAAGTTGCCAACACTGTAGAAAACGTAGCCGGCAAAGCATCTGATATGGCTAAAAACTTTGTAGAAAAAGTATCTACTACTGCTGAAGAGGTAGCTGAAAAAGTAGAAGAAACTGTGGAAGCTGCAGAAGAAAAGGTAGAAGAAATTGTAGAAGCTGCAGAAGAAAAAGCAGAAGAAGTTGTAGAAGCTACCGAAGAAAAAGTTGAGGAAGTTGTAGAAACCGCAGAAGAAAAAGTTGAAGAAGTTGTAGAAGCTACTGAAGAAAAGGCTACGGATTCTTTCTCCTCTTTACCGGAGCAAATGGCAGTAGAAGAAACTGTGGAAGAATTTTTTAATGACGAAGACGAAAACTAATTAAAAAAGCATGGTTTATAACCATGCTTTTTTTAATGCCTCAACACCTGCTTCTATGTTCGATATTCCCAGCCCACCATAACCTAATATAATGGTAGCTGCACTTTCCTTTTTCTCTCCAACAAAGCTTTCCGAAAGGCCATATACTTTAATTCCAACTTCTTCCGCAGCCTCTATCAATATTTGTTCAGATACATTCTTTTTCGAGGTTAACAGCAAATGTAATCCTGCATTTTCTCCGGTTATGAAAAAACTTTTTTGAAAAGGTTTTAGCTGCTCCAACAAGTAATCATGCTTTTCTTTATAACATTTACGCATTTTGTTCAAATAACGTTCAAAATAGCCTCCCTTAATAAATTCATCCAATATTTTTTGATCAATACGTGAAACTGTTGTGGAATAAAAATAACATTGCTCTTTGTATTGCTTCAACAATCCTATAGGAAGTACCATGTAGCTTACTCGAATAGCCGGAGCAATGGCTTTGGAAAATGTACCCATATAAATCACTTTTCCATTCTTGTCTGAAGATTGCAAAGAAGGAATCGGCTTACCTTTATAACGAAATTCGCTATCGTAATCATCCTCAATTAAATAGCGGTTCTCTTTTTCGTTAGCCCATTTTAAAAGCTCACTACGGCGTCCGATAGGCATTACCGTACCTGTAGGATACTGATGGGACGGCATAACATATGCCAGCTCCACCTCTGCCTTTTTCAGTTCCGATACCAACATACCATTCTCGTCCATAAGAATCGTTGTAATAGGGTAAGCAAAGGACTGAAAAATCTGATAGGCTCTTTTGTAGGTAGGATTCTCCATGGCAATCGGAATTTCCCTGCCCAAAATCTTCTCCAACAACATAAGCAGGTAATCATTTCCTGCACCTATAATAATCTGCTCCGGCAAGCAATTCACGCCTCGTGACGCATGCAGGTAACGTGCAATGGTTTCTCGCAAGCTATAATCTCCCTGTGCATTTCCTTGGGAAAATAACTTAGAATTGCTGTCACTCAAAATATTTTTAGTAATTCTCTTCCACACACTAAACGGGAAATACGTCATATCTATTTTTGTGGGCGAAAAATCACAAACATACTGGATGCCACTTGCTTGCGCCTCGTTCTTCTCTCCCTTTTCCCTAGTAGGTATTTTATCTTCCAAATCTAACAACTCTTCAATTTTACATACAAAGAAACCACGATACGGTCTCGATTCAATATATCCTTCCGACAAAAGCTGCTCATATGCCATATCCACGGTACTTCTTGAAACTTGCAGATATTCAGCCAAAGAACGCGTGGAGGGAAGCCTCTCCCCTTGAAGAAGCTTCCCCTCTCTTATTTCACTTCGTATATACTCATAAATCTGCTCATACAAACATTTCGCACTGTCTGCCTGAAGCTCAATTGTTAAATCATACATACAATTAACCTTTTCTGTGTCGCCCCAAAACCAATTGTTTTAATTCTCTGGCTCTAGTCTTTACACGCTCATTTGCTGCATTCGATACCAGAATCTCTGACAACTTTTTCGCTGCAATATCATCCTTTTTTACCTGATAAGCCAATGCTGCAATCAAATAATCCATTGTTAAGGAATCCATACCGCAAATAGGTGAATTCTCTTTTTGCACTGCATTGATAAATCCATCCAATGCATTCTGAATACACTCCAGCTCCTGCTCCTTTAACTCCTGTCTTAACTGATCCGTCAGTTCATTCTTAAGCTCTAATTCTTCTGCATAACCCCGGAAAATCCAAGCTGTTTTCAAGCATATATATGCTTTTTCGCTATCCTTAGCACGCTTTACAATTGCACAAACCAACGCCAGCTTATAGCGTTCTATCATATCCTCATAGGAATACGTCTCGCCCATAAGTTCATGCAATTTAACCTTGCCATAAATACTTTCTTTTATCAGCTTGCCCTGTGCCGCCGATGTAGTACTAAAATAACGGTTTAACGCCGTGTATCCACATCTGGTACAGGTAATCAGGTCATATTTAACAGAGTCAATTCCCTCATAACGATAACGTAAATCGATATCCGTACCAACTAATCTTGCTTTACCTGTTTTCATAACCTTTGAAGAAAACTGCTTATCACATATCGGACAAGAAAAGGTTTTGTCATAAATCAAATCCTTTTCTTCCAAAACTACCGTTTCCTTTGGCTGTTCCTTCTGCGGAGCTTTTAACCCTTTGTTTTCTTCGTCACTATAAATCTCAAGTCCTTCTAACTTATCAAGCCCCAGACTTTTTAAACCGGAAAGAATTCCTGCCATATTTCCCCCTAAACTGTAAACATAACGTTGTTGAAATGTCTAACTTTATTTTTAATTATTTTTCGGTAACACAAAAGAACTCTTCAAGGAAACAATACGGTTAAATACCAGTTTCTCCGGTGTTGTATCCTTAACATCTACACAGAAGAAGCCCTGTCTTACAAACTGGAATCTGTCATAAGCCTTTGCCTTGGCAAATTCAGGTTCTAAATAACACTCCTTCAAAACGGTGAGTGAGTTAGGATTCAGATTCAAGCTACCATCCTCGTTGTATACGCCCTTATCCTCATCAATAATATTTTCATACAAACGCACTTCTGCCTTAATCGCCTCTGCTGCAGATACCCAATGAATGGTTCCCTTTACCTTACGTCCATCATTACTGTTACCACCCTTCGTCTCCGGGTCATAAGTAGCATGAACTTCAATAATGTTACCATTCTCATCCTTTACACAACCGGTACACTTTACAAAGTAAGCGTTCATCAAACGTACTTCATTACCTGGGAACATACGGAAGTATTTCTTTGGAGGCTCCTCCATAAAATCATCACGCTCAATATACAACTCTCTGCTGAAAGGTACCTGACGGCTTCCAAGCGCCTCATTTTCTAAGTTTTTAGGCGCTTCCAGCCATTCTACTTCACCTTCCGGATAATTATCAATAATCAACTTCACAGGGTCCAAAATCGCCATTAAACGTGGTGCTTTTGCCTTTAAATCCTCACGAATACAATATTCCAACGCCGCATAGTCTGCAATAGAGTTTGCCTTGGAAACACCGCACATTTCTACAAACATTCTGATAGATTCCGGTGTAAAGCCACGTCTGCGAAGTGCTGAAATGGAAACCAATCTGGGATCATCCCAACCATCCACGATACCATCCATAACCATTTTCTTAATGTAACGCTTACCGGTTACCACATTCTTCAGATACATCTTGGCCTGCTCAATCTGCTTCGGCGGATTCGGATACTCCAATTCTCTTACCACCCAATCGTACAAAGGTCTGTGATCCTCAAATTCCAAGGTACAAATAGAGTGGGTAATTCCTTCAATGGCATCCTCAATGGGATGTGCGAAGTCATACATAGGATAAATGCACCATGCATCACCGGTATTATGATGGCTCATATGTGCCACACGATAAATAACAGGGTCGCGCATGTTAATATTAGATGATGTCATATCAATACGTGCTCGAAGCACCTTCTCACCATCCTTATACTTTCCTTCCTTCATTTCCTCAAACAGCTTTAAATTTTCTTCAATAGAACGGGTGCTATAGGGATCTTCCTTACCCGGCTCGGTAAAGGTACCTCTGTATTCCTTAATCTGTTCTGCCGACAAGTCGGATACGTATGCCTTGCCCTTCTTAATCAACTTCACCGCAGCTTCATACATCTGCCCAAAATAATTGGAAGCGTAGAATAAACGATCTTCCCAATCTGCGCCCAGCCACTGTACGTCCGCCTTAATAGACTCTACAAATTCGATATCCTCCTTGGTAGGATTGGTATCGTCAAAACGCATATTAAACTTGCCGCCATACTTCTGCGCAATTCCATAGTTTACTAAAATTGCCTTTGCGTGTCCGATATGCAAATATCCGTTAGGCTCCGGTGGGAAACGTGTGTGAACAGTATCATATACGCCCTCTGCCAAATCCTTGTCTATAATCTGTTCGATAAAGTTCTTGGAAACTCTTTCCTCTGTTACTTCTTCTGTATTTTCTAATGTCTTTTCTACTTCGCTCATAAAAATAACCATGCCTTTCCACAGTAAATTACACTAAATAATACTTTATTTTACCACAGGGATGTGGAATATTCAAGGCATCTCTTGGGGTTTTTGTAAGTTGATTACATTTAAAAATTCTCTACAGACATGATATCTTTAGAGTTCTATTGTTTCACATTTCTTTTGAATCAGCTCAGTATAAGAAAATATTTCTGCCACAATATTTTCCACCGCCGGCTCCATGGGACTCTGGATAATGCAAGCACGCATTTTCAATCCATGGCTTCCCACCTCCATCTGTGGCTTTGCCCTCATAATAAGTGACGTTGCGCCACCTTTTTTAGGTTCTTCCAGCATATCCAAATATGCCTTATCATAAAACTGCAGGTTAATTTCCTCTGTACACTCATACTCAATTACCGGAAAACACATACCCTGCGGACAAATGTCTGCAAGCACCTCAAAAAGTTGCTCTTTCACCTGCTTAAGTTGTTCCTCCGAAACATGCTGAAGTATGCGTTCTCGATATGCAGAATCCTCAAATTTGCTCTTTTCCTCCGCCCAAACATCCGATAAATAAACACGATTAATATAACATGTTGCTTCCTGACCATCCTGCAATCTAAAATGAATTTCCTGCCTGTTTTCTTCTCCCGGCTGTAGTTCTATCGGGATCTCCAATACAGCAATTTGCGGTTTGGAGTCAAACATGATGTCTATTGCCTCCTTCCACTTAGGCAGGCACTCCATCTCCTCTCGAAGCTCCACTCTGGTAATCTCCAAAAACTCCCACTGTGCCTCATAAAAGGGAGAGTCCTCTGCCACACACCAGCCTGCCTGCAACAGTTTCTCAAACAAAACATACGTCTCTCCATAATCACAATCACCATAGCCACAATACCCTGTCGTAGCTCCTCCCGTCTCGTAGGTTACATCCTCACAATGAAAACTTCGGATTCGCATGAAAAAAGATTCTCTTTTCTCTGACATTATGCTGTGCCGCATCTGCTCCCTGCGATTACTTTCCCGGTTAAATGACCTTTCCTCCGGTTCCTCACAAAGTCCCAGCACCAGAAGCTCTACCCGTGTACCTTTTCGTAGTAACCCTACAATATGATAAGGCTTGCCTTCTCTTTCCAAGTCCTTGCCAATAATTTGTATCTCATCAAAGGCAATATGATTATGTAAACCTATAAAATATTCTAAATTCATACAATATCACTCCTTAAACAAACTACTTGATATACAAACATGCAGCTTATACCTCTCAATTTATTCTAATTATAACTACTCATATATTTTCGTGCAATTCTTTCTACTACAATATTTAGAGTTATTCTTCTTACAATCGCTCCTAATTACATCAACAAGAAAAACTGTTTATTAAGCAAAAATAGCAAAACAAAAAGAGGAGTCCAGCTCCTCTTTGTATTCCCTCACTATATCGTTTACACCAACATTGTACAGCTCCATAAGGGCAAGCAATGTGTCTGCCTGGGGATATCCCATCCCGGCTTCATACTTGTAAATGGCCTGCACAGAACCCATGCACAAATATTCTCTTACCTGTTCCACGGTCATGTGGTTTTTCATACGCAAGCGTTTCAAGTTACGACCGATGACCTTCAGGTCATACTCTGTTCTACACAACATAATTACCTCCCGTGTGCTCTGCACACTTTCTGCGATTAACGGTTACCTCGCACAGAAATTACTGTGAACAATTTATAATAACATTCATTTCTATCATATTCAAGTGCTAATTTTCATTATAGCAGATTTGTTTTTGAATTGCATTCAACTCATAGTTGAAAGTTTATATATTGCACACATGGTACAAAGCACGAAAATAGTGTTCTGCATTTTGATTTTCCGAAAGACCGGATACACTTCCATCACCGGCTTCCATTACCTTCCAGCTACCATCTGCTAATTCTGCATAATCTACTGTATAGTAACAGCCGGGCAGATTTCGGTATTTTTCAATCAACTCCTTCGGCGGTTCAGGAGTATAACCATGCTGCCCGGAATTTCTACTAATGGTTACTATCTCACCATTTGCATAAAAAACTCTATACTCATTGGGTCTATTGTTATAGAATTTTAAGTCCAAAAACTCTTTTACGCATATCCCACCGGTCAACAAATCACCACGATATTTATAAAACACCGCCATCCATTTGTCGAATTCCTCCTGTGAAACAGAAGCATCAAAAAACCTTGGAAACTCTGTACCCTTGACTGACTTCACAAAATCCTTAATCATAAACCTAGGAAACCGTTTCTTTAAAACTTCTACATCAATTTGTTCATGTAAGGGATATATTTCCATGGCTGCCGTATCCTTCCCAAATAAGTTGTACACATTAGGAAAAATATGCATCTGTCTGTAATTCGCCGGACTGGTCATCAACTCTATATTTTTTCACTTAATGCACCATAAAATTTTTCATATTGCTCCGGCTTCATCATCCACCCACGCATAATTGCTTTTCTTTTTACCGGGAGTGTTTCATTTAAGACAAGGACACCCTCATTCACCCATTTGTCATAGCCAAAGAATATGGTATCATACAAGCCTGTCATCTTTACCGCATCATATTCACCTTGCAAATCTTCATCCACCTTATTTATGGAAAAAAAGCTGGATGGAAACAGTATCAAATCGGTCATGTTTCTTTCCTCTAAATTAAATATTTACAGGTCATGCTTTTCTACAGACCTTCATTTTACTGTAACATTCTTTAGGGGAATTTGCATTAAACCTGTGGTTGAAAAAAACGGCCGATTTCTCGACCGTCTATCTTTCTAAAACTATATTCAAATTCTATCTCTTAGTGATGGAACAATCTGATTCCGGTAAATGCCATAGCCATGTTGTACTTGTTTGCACATTCAATTACTAAGTCATCTCTTACAGAACCGCCCGGCTGTGCGATGTATTTTACACCACTCTTGCGTGCGCGCTCAATATTGTCAGAGAAGGGGAAGAAGGCATCGGAACCAAGGGTTACATCCTGCATACCATCTAACCATGCTCTCTTTTCTTCACGGGTAAACACTTCCGGTTTTACCTTAAATACTCTCTGCCATGCACCTTCTGCCAAAACATCCATATACTCATCACCGATGTAATTGTCAATAGCATTGTCTCTATCGGCACGACCTACTGTATCAAGGAACTGAAGTCCAAGTACCTGAGGTGCCTGACGTAAGTACCAATTATCAGCCTTCATACCTGCCAATCTGGTACAGTGTACACGAGACTGCTGACCGGCACCGATACCGATTGCCTGTCCACCCTTTACAAAGCATACAGAGTTAGACTGGGTATACTTTAAGGTAATCAATGCAATCTTCATATCGATTAATGCAGACTCCGGAATCTCCTTATTTTCAGTCACAATGTTTGATAACAAATCTCCATTGATATCCAGCTCATTTCTACCCTGCTCAAAGGAAATACCATATACCTGCTTTGTTTCTAATTCTGCAGGAACGTAGTTTTCATCAATCTGGATAACATTATAAGCGCCCTTTTTCTTTGCCTTGAGAATCTCCAAAGCTTCATCGGTATAACCGGGAGCAATAACACCATCAGAAACTTCTCTCTTAATGAGCTTCGCGGTATCTGCGTCACACACATCGGACAAAGCGATGAAATCACCAAAGGAAGACATTCTGTCCGCACCTCTTGCTCTGGCATAAGCACAAGCCAAAGGAGATAATTCACCCAAATCATCTACCCAATAAATCTTTGCCAGTGTTTCATCCAAAGGAAGACCTACTGCAGCACCTGCAGGTGACACGTGCTTAAAAGAAGTCGCTGCCGGAAGTCCTGTTGCCTGCTTTAATTCCTTAACAAGCTGCCAGCCGTTAAAAGCATCCAAAAAGTTAATATAACCCGGCTTACCGTTTAATACGGTAACAGGTAAATCACTGCCATCCTCCATATAAATACGGGAAGGCTTCTGGTTCGGGTTACAGCCATATTTTAATTGAATTTCGTTCATTGTTTTTCCTCCGTTTACTGATTTTTATTCACAATCTTGGTCTCATACTTGCCGGTTTCAATATCAATGTATCTTACGAATAAGGATACCTTATTTTCCTCATTCAAGCTATTCCAAAGCATATCAGTAAATGCTTCCATATCGTCCGGAATGCTTACCCACTTAGGTTCTCCTTCAAAGCTTGGAAGCGGATTACCATCATGCATATATGTATGAATAAAATGTCCTTCACCTGCAACAGGGTTCTCATAAGCATAGGTATAACGGTTGCAAGCATCCGGATTACCATTATTGCTCTTTAAAATAGACATTGCGTAGTTATACTTACCATTTTCGATATGCATAATACCGGAAATACGAGGTGTGTAGTTAGGACCGTCCGGCTCAAACTCACGGCTTCTTAAGGACTGCTCGAAGGTCAACTGCTTGTCCATACCTTCATAAATGGTATCTGTCTGGTCACCATTGGTTACAATGGTTTTATTACCAAGTACACGAACCGGTGCATAAATGATTAAACTAGGGTCTTCCAATTTAGAAGGATCAAATGCTTCGGTACGGATACCCTGTCCTTCCTCTACAAATACACGATTACGGCTGTTAGAGCTTCTTCCCATAATAAAATATGCTGTTACCGCATACTTGCCGTTTGCTGACTTACCGATTACAATTCCTCTGCCCGGATAAGCATTTTCTTTCAGTTCCTGTTCCAATGACAACATCTTCATTTCCTTTTCCTCCGTTTTTTATTCGGTAGTGTCAAATACTACCTCTTATTTATTATTAAAAACCTTGATTTATAGGGAGTTTGCAAAGAAAAAGAGCAATGACCTCCCTTTTTTGGTATAATGTCAATCGCCAAACCAACATCAAACACAAAGGTGATTATTGC
>JAZRAX010000017.1:0-23454 GCA_045634745.1 Acetatifactor sp.
AGCAATAATCACCTTTGTGTTTGATGTTGGTTTGGCGATTGACATTATACCAAAAAAGGGAGGTCATTGCTCTTTTTCTTTGCAAACTCCCTATAAATCAAGGTTTTTAATAATAAATAAGAGGTAGTATTTGACACTACCAATAATAGAAAGAGAGGGTATAAAATGAATAATTTTAGTTTTTACAGTCCGACAGAGTTTGTATTTGGAAAGGGAACGGAGAATTCTTGTGGAAAGTATGTAAAGAAGTATGGTGGAAGCAAGGTGTTGATTCATTATGGTTCCGGTTCCGCTATAAAGTCCGGATTGATTGAAAGAGTAGTAAATTCCTTAATGGATAATGGTATTGAGTATGTTCTTTTGGGCGGTGTACAGCCGAATCCAAGGGATACATTGATTTATAAAGGAATTGAGCTTTGTAGGGCAGAAGGTGTAGACTTTATTTTGGCGGTAGGTGGAGGTTCTTGTATTGATTCTGCCAAGGGTATTGCACTGGGTGTACCATATGATGGGGACTTTTGGGATTTTTATGGTACCGGTAAACCGGTGGAAAAAGCTTTACCTATTGGTACAGTACTTACCATTGCTGCCGCAGGTAGCGAAGGCTCCGGCGGTTCGGTAGTAACCAAAGAAGAAGGTATGTTAAAGAGAGATGTAGGGTCGGATTTGTTGCGTGCGAAGTTTTCTATTTTAAATCCGGAGCTGACACAGACTTTGCCGGCGTATCAGACGGCTTGTGGTGCTACAGATATTATGGCCCATGTATTTGAAAGATATTTTACCAATACACCGGAGGTAGAGGTTACTGACAGACTTTGCGAAGCCTTGTTGTTAACTATGGTGAAAGAGACACCGCGCGTGATTGCTGATCCGAACAACTATGAGGCACGTGCCAATATTATGTGGGCGGGTACAGTAGCACATAATGATATAGTAGGTGTAGGCAGAAGTCAGGATTGGAACAGTCATGGTATTGAACATGAGCTGTCAGGGCTTTATGATTGCGCACACGGTGCAGGATTGGCTGTGATTATGCCGTCATGGATGGAATTTGTATATAAGCATAATGTAATGCGTTTTGCACAGATGGCAGTACGTGTCTGGGGCTGTGAGATGAACTTTGAAAACCCGGAGGAGACTGCACTGAAAGGTATTGCAGCCTTCCGTAAGTTCCTGCACGAAATCGGTATGCCTATTAATTTTGAAGAACTGGGAGCTAAGGCGGAGGATATTCCGGTATTGGTAGAAAAGTTCGGCTTAGGAGATGGCAAAACCGGTGGATTTGTAGCACTTTCTTCTGAGGATGTAGCGGAAATCTATAGAATTGCGGCGAGAGCAAGTCTGTAAAACAATTATTTAATATTTTTAAGATGTGAGAATAATTGGTTTAAGCGTTCTCGAATATTTCAAAGTGAAAAATGTAAAATAAAATAAGCCCTTGCAAGCGTAAATATAATACGTTTGCAGGGGCTTGTTGTTTGTGAAAAATCACTTTAAAGTAATAAGAGCAGGACAACTTATAATAATTGTAATCCTTTCTCAGTAGCTTCTTTCATAAAGTCATCCGGCCAGAGAGAACACTGTACCTCACCGATGTGAGCTTTTCTCAAGAAGAACATACAAATACGTGACTGTCCGATACCACCACCAATGGTGTAAGGTACTTCTTCGTTAATAATGGACTGTTGGAAAGGAAGTCCTGCACGATCCTGGCAACCGGCTTTTTCTAACTGGCTAAGAAGTGCCTCTTTGTCAACACGGACACCCATGGAAGAAAGCTCCAACGCAATATCCAATACCGGATAATAAACCAGAATGTCAGCGTTCATGGACCAATCATCATAGTCCGGTGCACGACCGTCATGGGGTTCGCCATTTTCAAGCTTGTCGCCAATCTGCATAATACATACGGCACCCTTTGCCTTGGTGATGTAGTATTCTCTTTCCTTGGGGGTGTTATCCGGGAACATATCTGCCAATTCCTGTGAGGTTACAAAGAAAATTTCGCTAGGGAGAATTTCCTGTATGTAATCATAGTGAATGGACATGTATTTTTCGGTTTTACGAAGCACCTTGTATACGTCACGGACGGTCTCCTTTAAGGTTTCTAAGGTACGTTCTTCCTTGGTAATAATCTTTTCCCAATCCCACTGGTCTACATAAATAGAATGAATGTTATCTACTTCTTCATCGCGACGGATGGCACTCATATCGGTATAAAGTCCTTCCCCGGGAGTAAAGCCGTACTTCTTTAATGCGTAACGCTTCCATTTTGCCAAAGACTGTACGATTTCTGCCTCACGTGCGTTCTGCTCTTTAATATCAAAGCTAACGGGACGCTCGATACCATTTAAATTATCGTTCATGCCGGATGCCGGGTCAACAAATAAAGGTGCTGATACACGGAGTAAGTCCAAACGGTCTGCCAACAGACGCTGGAAGAAGTCCTTAACGGTCTTAATGGCAACCTGTGTTTCATATAAGTTCAATTGTGATTTATAATTCTTAGGTATAAATGATTTTGACATAATCTCCTCATTTCTGAGCTATTTGCTCACAGTAATTTACTACCTTACTATTTAAACTCTTTTTTGCAAGTTTGGCAAGTGTTTTTTGCTCCCAATGCACAAAATATAAGGATATTTGCCGGTGTTTGCATGATGCAAAAGATAAAAAAAGAAAAGAGAGATTCTCATCTTGAAAATATCGAACGTATGTACTATAATAGATACAGAACAAATGTTCTGTATTGGGGAAGCAATTGATTTATTTGGAAAGAGTTAGAGGAAAATGGTAGAAAGTGAGATTATAAATAGGAAAGTGAATAATGTGACAGAAGCACCACTGGTGTCGGAGATAACGCATGGTGAGATACAGGTGGTAAGGCAGGGAGCATCAGGACAGCTTTCACTTATGGAGAAACTGGGAATATTGGCAGATAGCGCTAAGTTCGATGTGGCGTGTACCAGTAGCGGTGTAGACCGTAAGGGTAATGGTACAGATATGGGTAATTGTATTAAGGCCGGGATTTGTCATAGCTTTAGCAGCGATGGCAGATGCATCTCTTTGTTGAAAATTCTCATGACCAATGAATGTGTTTATGACTGTAAATATTGTATTAATCGCTGTTCTAATGATGTTCCGAGAGCTACCTTTACGCCGGAAGAGATATGTACACTTACTATGGAGTTTTATCGGAGAAATTACATAGAGGGGCTGTTTTTAAGTTCCGGAATTGTTCAAAACTCTACGTTTACCATGGAACTTTTGTACAGAACATTGTATTTATTGCGACGTAAGTATCGATTTAATGGTTATATTCATGTGAAAGCTATCCCGGGAGCGGACCCGGAGCTGATTCGCATGACAGGTTTTTTGGCAGATAGAATGAGTGTAAATTTGGAACTGCCTACAGCGGAGGGCTTGAGAGAATTAGCTCCTAATAAACATCGTAAGACGATTCTTACACCTATGCGGCAGATTCAGAATGGTATTCAGGAGAATCGCAATGATTTAGTGGTGTATCGACATGCGCCAAAATTTGCATCTGGTGGGCAATCTACCCAGATGATTATCGGAGCCACGCCGGAGAATGACTATCAGATTTTAAATGTGGCAGAGAGTCTGTATCAGAAGTTTGAATTAAAACGAGTTTTTTACTCTGCATTTGTAAAGGTGAATGAGGACAAAATGTTGCCCAGCTTGCCCGGTGGTCCACCACTTTTGCGTGAGCACAGATTATATCAGGCAGACTGGTTGCTTCGCTTTTATGGATTCAAGGCGTCGGAGCTTTTAGATGAGAGGCGTCCCTTTTTTAATGTAATGTTGGATCCGAAGGAAGATTGGGCGGTACGTCATCTGGAAGTATTTCCGATAGAGATAAACAGAGCACCCTATGAAATGCTTTTGCGTATCCCCGGTGTGGGGGTAAAAAGTGCCATGCGCATTGTCAGTGCCCGCCGGACGGCTAATTTGAGCTTTACGGACTTGAAGAAAATTGGTGTGGTGTTGAAACGTGCAGTGTACTTTATTACCTGTGGTGGCAGGATGATGTATCCTACGAAACTCGAGGAGGATTATATTGTGAGGAATCTGACTACGGATAAGGATAGAATCAAGTTTGGTAGTGATGGCATGACGTACAAGCAAATGTCCTTGTTTGATGATACTATGTTTGGCAGTGTAGTGAGACAAGAGGATATTTGCCGTTCGGTGTCGGGACAGTTGTAGTTTATTTGCCTGAAGAGGGGAATGATATGGAG
The DNA here is from genome assembly GCA_045634745.1 of Acetatifactor sp. GTDB lineage: Bacteria > Bacillota > Clostridia > Lachnospirales > Lachnospiraceae > Acetatifactor. The sequence continues at coordinate 4,263 of JAZRAX010000017.1, forward strand.
AATCTATGAGGAACCGGTAGAGAGGTTAGCGTAATAAATTAGAACATAAGAAAGAGGAGGAGTATATGTCCTACGTATATGTCTGTGAAGATACTATGGAAGGAATTTTCACAGCTATTTACAATATTTATCGTGATAAGAGAAATCTGACCGATACCAGAATTTGCGTAGAGGAAGAAAACTTATTATTCGCGGAATATGTGCCTGTAAAAACGGACGTGGAAAGTGCGTCAAAAGTAATGCGAACGCTTCGGGAAAAATTCGGTGAAAGGAATTTCTATGATATTTGTATGGTATTGGCATCTTTTGATTCTGAAAAGGCACAGGCAGCCTACAAAACTATTGCGTATGGCTTGAGAATGAATCCGGCAAAAGGACATTTGTTTGACCATTTATCGGATGATTATGTATTAAAGGCGTTCAAATTGAGCAATACAGTGAGCAGAGAGGTACATCATTTGTATGGTTTTACACGTTTTCGAGAGTTGGAGAACGGTATTTTGTTTGCGGATATTTCGCCGAAAAATCATATATTAGTGTGGTTGATGGAGCACTTTTCGGATAGATTGCCTTCTGAGAATTTTGCTATTTTTGATGAAGGAAGAAAATTGTATGGAATCCATCCGGCGAAGGGGCAATGGTTTCTTGCCAGTGGAGAGGAACTGGCAGAGGGTTTACAGGACGTGCCGGTTACGGAGGCAGAGGAGCATTATGCAGAGCTCTTTAGACATTTTTGCAAAAGAATTGCGATTAAAGACCGTAAAAATTTAGATTTACAAAGGAATATGTTGCCGTTGTATTTCAGGGAATATATGACAGAGTTTATGTAAGAAATAAAAAGAAAAATCGAAGAAATGTACGGCATGGAGTGGTGTGTTGGAATTGTAGATGGGAAACAGCGGAATCAGAAGAAGATATTTGACTACGAAATATAGATGGAGTACTATGATAGCAGAGACTATTTAACAATGGAGAAGCTATGGAAGCAAGTAAGGAACAGATTCGAATTTCAGTAAGACAATTAGTTGAATTTATTCTGCGAAGCGGGGACATTGATAACAGGCATCATACTTCGCCGGAAAGCGCCATGCAGGAAGGTAGCCGGATTCATCGAATGATTCAAAAGAGAATGGGAGCGGATTATCAAGCTGAGGTGTCGCTGAAATATACACATCCGACGCCGAATTACACTTTGGTGCTGGAAGGACGCGCCGATGGTGTGGTAGAGAACGGGAAGTCACTTATGATTGATGAAATCAAAGGTACTTACAGAGATTTGTTCCGTATGCGTGGTCCCAATCCGGTACATTTGGCGCAGGCAAAGTGTTATGCCTATATGTATTCTCTGAAGAAAGACTTTGATAAAATACAGGTGAGAATGACTTACTGTAATATGGAAACGGAGGATATTCGTTATTTTACGGAGGATTATGAAGTACCCGAGTTAAACGTTTGGTTTCAAAAACTTATTAGCGAATATTTGAAATGGGCGGATTATGAGTATGAGTGGAAGATAGTTCGTAATGAGTCCATTCGTAGCGTACAGTTTCCTTTTCCTTATCGGGATGGACAGAAGGATTTGGTTACCTATGTGTACCAAACCATTTATCATAAGAGAAAGTTATTTCTAGAGGCTCCCACGGGCGTAGGAAAGACCATTTCAACGGTTTTCCCGGCAGTTAAGGCAATGGAGAAGGGGATGGGGGATAAAATCTTCTATTTGACCGCAAAAACCATTACCAGAACGGTGGCAGAACAGACCTTTGAGTTACTTCGCAGGAAAGGATTGCATTTAAAAAGTGTGGTTCTTACTGCTAAGGATAAAATCTGCTTTATGGAGCAAACGGAATGTAATCCGGACCATTGTCCCTATGCAAAGGGACATTTTGACCGTATCAATGAGGCTATGTATGATTTGCTGATACATGAGGAGAGCTTCAGTAGGGAAATGATTGAGAAGTATGCCCATAAATATCAAGTTTGTCCTTTTGAATTTTGTCTGGATATGAGTTTGTTTGCGGATAGCATTATTGGTGATTATAATTATTTATTTGATCCGCATGTGTACTTGAAACATTTTTTTGCGGAGGGAAGTAGCGGAAACTATATTTTCCTGGTGGATGAAGCACATAATTTGCTGGAAAGAGGCAGAGAGATGTACAGTGCTTCGATTGTGAAGGAAGAGTTGTTGGAGCTGAAGCGCGGTCTGTTGGAAGGCGAAGAGGCACAAGATGCTGAGAAATACATGGGAGAATGGCAAACAGACGAAGAGCAAGCAGATGAGGAACGTGTGAGACAAGCTTCGGATGGAGCAGGTCGGGGAAAAGTAAAGTCTGTATTGTACGGCCAGGGCTTTGCGTCTGCTATGATTCGGCAGTTGGAGAAGTGCAACAAGGAAATGTTGGTGATGAAAAGGGAGTGCGAAGGCTGTTGTATCGTAGGAAATATTGATCATGTGGTGCAACCGGTACTCCGTTTACATGCGGTGCTGGAAGGTTATTTAGAAGAAAATGAAGAAGTTAATTTGCCGGTGAAAGAACAGATTCTGGATTTGTACTTTAAATTAAGTCATTTTCTGGATATTTATGAAAGAATTGATGAAAAATATGTAAAATATACGGAATTACGAGAGGATGGTAGCTTCTTGCTAAAGCTTTTCTGCGTAGATCCATCTACAAATTTAAAGGAATGTATGCAAAGAGGAAGAAGCAGTGTACTTTTTTCCGCTACATTTTTACCGATTCAGTACTATAAAGGATTGCTTGGGGGAGAGGAAAAGGACTACGAAGTATATGCGAATTCTATATTTAATCCGGAAAAACGTGCACTATTGGTAGCTCAGGATGTAACAAGCAAGTACACTAGGCGCTCTGAAGAAGAATTTTACAAGATTGCAGCATATATTGATGCTGTGGTAAAGAGAAAACATGGCAATTATATGGTTTTTTGCCCGTCGTATGCACTGTTACAAGAGATTTTTACGATATACCAAGAAAACTTCGACGATAAAACGACAGAGTGTATCATGCAGACAGATTTCATGGATGAAACCTCCAGAGAGGATTTTTTGAAAAAATTTGAGGGTAATGAAAGCTTTGATATACAGTCTGATATTGCTATGGATATTGAGTATGAGGATGATCGCTATTTAATTGGTTTTTGTGTTCTGGGTGGAATTTTTAGTGAAGGCATTGATTTGAAGAATGATAGTCTTATCGGTGTAATTATTGTAGGTACCGGCTTGCCTCAGGTTTGTTATGAACGTGAAATCCTTAAGGACTATTTTGATGAGCGTGGTGGATTTGGCTTCGATTATGCCTATCGTTATCCGGGCATGAATAAGGTGCTGCAGGCTGCAGGCCGTGTAATCAGAACTGCTGATGATATTGGTACCATCACTTTGTTGGATGAACGTTTTTTGCAGCCGTCCTATCTGAAATTATTTCCTAGAGAGTGGAGTGATTTTCAAATAGTGAATCAGGAAAACATATGTAAATATGTAGAACGATTTTGGGATTCCTGGTTATAGATTTAATTTAGACTTAGAAATTGGTTTGGCCTTTTTCTAAGTCTTTTTTTTGCCTTTTTTTTAGATGTTTTTTTGGGCGGATTTTTCTATATTTATATGAGTTACATAAATAAAATTATGGTAAATATTTTATGTAATTCAAACATGAGTTTGCAAAATGCAAAATATGACTAAATGACATGCATTTTTTCAAGTATTGACGTCAATAATATGTATGAAATGACAGAAATGTTATGTGGATAACTATGTGGAAATGGTGGATTAAAAAATAAAAGTGACGAAAAATACGACATTTGCACCATTTTGGTCGAAAAAAATAGAAATGCAAGAGATTTTGCAAATAGACTGAAATAGTCAATTATATTATGTAATCCAAAAAGTACATATCTTTTCATTTTTAAGGTTTTTTAGAATATACTTTACAAAGTGAACCAATGCATGTATAATTAACATGTAGTAATCAAAACTACATAATAAAGTTGCGTGAAACGATGATAAATGGTTATGTGACAGTAGAAATATGAGGAAAGGAAAAGTTGAACTAATTATTCTGCAAGAATGATTGGGGAATACAAGAGTAAGTATGAGCGATTATATTATTAGTTGCTGCTCAACAGCAGATTTATCGAAAGAACATTTTCAAAATAGAAATATTCACTATATATGTTTTCATTATGAATTAGATGGAGTACAGTATCCGGATGATTTAGGACAGACTATTCCCTTTGATGAGTTTTACAAAAAAATGACAGAAGGATCTGATACAAAGACTTCTCAAATTAATGAGACAGAATTTGTTGAGTATTTCGAACCCTTTTTAAAAGAAGGAAAAGATATTTTACATCTTTGTTTATCTTCCGGTATCACCGGTGTTGTGAATTCTGCGAATATTGCAAAGAATATGTTGGCGGAAAAATACCCGGATAGAAAGATTTTCATTGTGGATTCTTTGGCGGCTTCATCAGGCTTCGGCTTACTAATGGATAAGGTAGCTGATTTAAGAGATGCTGGCATGAGTATTGATGAGTTGGTAAAATGGGTGGAGGAAAATAAATTAAAGCTTCATCATTGGTTTTTTTCTACAGACTTGACATTTTTTGTAAAGGGTGGACGTGTAACCAAGACCGCAGGTTTTGTGGGTGGAATTTTGAATATTTGTCCTTTATTAAATGTAAGTAATGAAGGAAAATTGATTCCAAGGTATAAGATTCGTGGCAAGAAGAAAGTTATCCAGGCGATTTTTGAAAAAATGACAGAGCATGCACAAGATGGTGCAGATTATTCCGGCAAATGCTACATTTCTCAATCTGCATGTTACGAGGATGCGAAAGCGGTGGCAGATTTGGTAGAGGAGTATTTCCCTAAGCTAAATGGTAAGGTAGTAATTAATAGTATCGGTACTACCATCGGCAGTCATACCGGTCCGGGAACCGTGGCACTGTTCTTCTGGGGAGATGAGAGAGTAGATTAATAAAGGATAGAATAAAAAACTTTGTTTTTGCATTTGTTATGCGAGAACTGGGCTTCAATATATACTTTATGTGTGGAATAGAGTTAAATATCCAATTCATATTTTGTGCATAGTTCGCTTTTTTTGTAAAAGTTCTCTGTAATTATCCATATTAAACCCTCCTTTTTGATTATACTTTATAGGGGAGAATATGTAAACAAAATCACTAAATATGATAAAATGAATATGTCTTAAAAAAGTATAAATTTTGCTCAATACTATTGATTTTCAAGGTTAAATATCGTACATTTATATAGACACAATTAAATAGGCCCTTACATTCTTTTGACTGAGAGAGGTCTCAGGAATGATGAACTTCAGAGAATGCTGTAACTGTAAATTTGCAATTACTTATGGGGGTGAAAAGCGAATATGGTATATCCAACAATTGATGTAAAAGCAACAGGCGCACGGATTAAAAAGCTTCGTATGGAGCGCGGAATTACTATTCGTGAGTTGTCGGAGTATATGGGTTTTACAACTGATCAGGCGGTATGTAAGTGGCAGAGAGGTGACTGCCTGCCAACAGTAGATAACCTATATGCGCTTAGCAGATTATACGGAATAACAATAGAGGACATCTTAGTCGTTCATGACGAGATGTCCTCTCGTTTTTTGACTTGTGTCTTTGAGAATAGGTAGAAACACTTCCTACGCGTTGCACCACGCTTGACCGGAAGCATTTACTATACTAGGGGTTTAGTTCACATTTGGAAAAACCTGATTTATTATTAATACAGCGACAGGAGAATGCTAAATAACTTGGCAGAAATTCTCTTCGCTTTGAACATTGACAATAGAGATAGCCGCTCTATGTATCATGTTTAAACACGAAACAATGTAAAGTGATTGTTACATTAAGGAGGTAGAACATGATTAGAGAAAATGATGTCATCCTGGCTCAAGATCAGTATTACAGCATGAATTGCAAAGAAACTCAGATCAATAATAATGTATTGGTCGTAGGTACTGCAGGATGTGGAAAGACGAGAAGCATAGTCAGTCCTAATATTTTGCAGGCAAGTGGAAGCTATGTTATATCGGATCCCAAAGGTTTACTCCATAAAAAATATGGTAGATACCTAGTAGAAAAGGGATATCATGTTAAGGTACTGGATTTTATTCACCCGGAAGCATCGGCACATTATAATTTCTTCAATTATATCCATTCTACAAAGGATATAATTAAGATTGCACATATGCTGATGACTTGCAATACGGATGTCGGGTACATTGGAAAAGATCCTTTTTGGGAAGAAGCTGCAGAGATTTTACTTAGTTCGCTAATCGCATTTTTATGGGAAACCAGACCCAAACACGAACAGACTTTGCGTAGTATTTTTAAATTGACTGCTGCTTGTCAGGTGGATGAAAACAATAGCAGTGATAGAACCACGTTGGATCGTTTGTTCGATGATGTAGGGAGACGAACGCCTGAAAGTTTTGCCCTGTCCCAGTATGAAAAGTTTAGAATCGGTGCAGGAAAGACTCTCCGCTCGGTACTGATATCATTGAATGCAAGGTTGGGCAGGTATGATTTTAAAGAAATGCAAACAATGACAGGAACAGATGATATTCATATTTCATCGCTAGGTGAAAGAAAAACAGCAGTCTTCGTAATTATCAGTGACAAAGACCGTTCCATGGATGGATATGCGAACCTATTTATTAGTCAGACAATGGATGAACTTTGCCGATATGCCGATGACGTATGTAAAGATGGCGAACTTAATGTACCGGTAAGATTTATATTAGATGATTTTGCCACAAATTGTGTTATTGCGGATTTTCCAAGAATGATTGCTTCCATTAGATCAAGGAGGATATCGACGATGCTAATGATCCAATGTGAATCCCAATTAGAAGAGTATTACGGGAAAAATGGACGGACCATTATCGGTAACAGTGATACATACATCTATATGGGAGGAAATGATTTGGAAACTGCAAAAGCAGTAGCTGCAAGGTGCGACTTGCCTTTGAAAAAGATTTTGTATATGTCGGTTGGAACCAACTGGATATTTAGAAGAGGGCAGTTACCGATCAATGCAAAAAATTTTGATTTAAATGCTTTTGAACGGGAAAAGCTTTTTGTAAAAGAAGATGCGCGAACAGCGTAACAAAATTTTGTAAAGAAAGAACCTTGAAAAGTTAATATTTTCTATAAAATGGAGGATCAAGTCATGAGTAGAATTGTATGGAGTCCATGTGTAGAAGTTGAGTCTCATAATGGTGTTCGTGAATTGAGTATTTATACAAAACATCTTACAAATCGGAGGGTTTTTCTGAATGGACCTATTGACCGGGATATGGCCAATGACATTGTTGCACAACTATTATATCTGCAAGAAGAGTCAGAGGAACCAATCTATTTTTACATAAATAGTAACGGTGGTGAGATTAATGCAGGACTATTTATTTATGATGTACTTCAATCAATTAGCATACCGATATATATGTATTGTACAGGAATGGCAGCCAGTATGGCGGCAATTCTTCTGGCAGGCGGTCAGAAAGGAAGACGATATATTTTGCCTCATTCAAAAACTATGATACATGAACCACTCCTTGTAGAAGGTATGGGTGGTTCTGCAACGTCCATTCGTAATATTTCTAATTCTATTCTTGAAACAAAACAGATAGTTAATGGAATATTGGCGAAACATACAGGACGGACATTAGAAGAGGTGGATAAAGCAACAGCCTTTGATAACTATATGAACGCCGAAAAAACAGTTGAATTTGGTATTTGTGACAAAGTAGTTACAAACTTACTGAAAAAGGAGGGCAAATAAATGTTTGAATCCGAAATGGATGATAGAATCAATTCGGTAGTAGAAGAACTGTTGGAAAAAACAGCTGACATGACTCCGACAAGAGCAGCCTTTCATGTTTGCTACTTACTTGCAATGATTAAGGATGATATTGCAGAAATAATAAAAGATAGGTATGCCAAAAGAAAAGGAGAGTAAATATAAAAATGTCCGGTATACCGGGGCCTCAGACTGTAGACAAAGCGACTCCGAGAAATTAAGTTTCTCGGAGTTTTTTTAGTCTTCAAAAAACTTCTGTGTAATAATTTTTAAATTTATGTGTTGACAAATAATATTATACGCTGTATAGTATGCACAGGAACATATTATATGGCGTATAATATTATAAAAATTTATAGCATCATATATTTGTGCGACGTATATTATTGTGTAAGTAGCAAAAAGAACAAATTTATAAGGATAGGTGATTAGATGGTATTTAATACGGGAGCGGCATTATTGGATGCGATTGTGCTGGCGGTAGTATCAAAGGAACCTGAGGGAACTTATGGATATAAGATAACACAGGATGTCCGACAGATTATTGAACTTTCGGAATCCACATTATATCCGGTGCTCCGCAGATTGCAAAAGGATGAATGTCTGGAAGTTTATGATATGGAATGTTCCGGCAGAAACAGACGTTATTACAAGGTAACCAGCAGGGGCTGGGCGCAATTGCAATTATATGAGAGCGAATGGCGAAGTTATTCACAGAAGATTAATTCTTTATTTGAGGGAAAGTCAATATAAGAAATGATTGCAGAAAGTGTTGAAATTGGGCACATGAAATTTAATAAGTGCAGAAATGAGGAAAATTATGAATAAAACAGAGTTTATGAGACGGTTGGATGTTTTGCTGGTGGGGCTTCCGATTCATGAGAGAGAAGAAGCTTTGCAATATTATGAGGATTATTTTGCAGACGCAGGAGAAGAAAATGAACAATCTGTAATAGAGTCATTGGGAACACCGGAAAAGGTGGCTGAGAATATTAAGAAGGATTTGAGCCAGAGTAGAGGCTTTGAGGAGTATGAAACACAGAAGGTAGAACCGGGAAAAGAAGTGGGAGCGTATCGTCCGGTAGAAGAATATGTGGAGTCGGTCTCAACCCCAATAGACGCGGAAAAGAAAAGTGGTCTGTCCGGTGGAATGATTGCATTGATTATTGTGTTGTGCATTTTGGCATCCCCTGTATTGGTTGGTGTTTTTGGCGCAACGATAGGTATTGGAGCGGCTTGGATTAGCTTGATTGTGGCGTTTGGAGTAGCGGCAATTTCTTTGGTGGTAGCTTCTGTTGTATTAGTGGTCATTGGAATAGTAGGTATTATACAAAATCCGCTTGCGGGAATTGGTGTTATTGGCACCGGATTGTTATTGGCAGCGGTTGGAATTTTGTTTTTGATGTTGTGTGTTCTTTTGGCTTGGGGCATTCCGGCATTGGTTGGGGCTATTATTAGATTGTTTCGCGGCAAAAAGAAAGCAGCAGTATAGGAGGAGTGAAGAATGAAAAGATTTTTTAAGTTTTGTGGCAGTTTGGTATTGATTTTGGTGTTGGCAGGATTGGTATTTGCGGGAATCGGTTATTTTACCGCAGGTCCCGGTGCAGTTAATAATATGGTTAGCAATTTGACAAATGGCAAGGTGAATTTAAACTGGAGTGGTGTTTCTGTGGATTTGAATGGTTTAAATATGAACTTGAATAATATGTTGGATAGCAACAGCCGTTATGATATTGATGACCAGAACATGTTTGATAAAAATTATGACATCTGGGAAAAGAGTGTGAAAAAAACGCAGATTACAACAAATGATCAGGTGAAGGAGTTGAATCTGGAACTGGGGGGCTGTGAATTTGTTTTAGAGGAATCCGGAGATGATGGTTTCTATTTTGAATATAATGGCACCGGAAAATCACAGGCTTATGAAAAAGACAATGCTTTGTATGTGAAAGTTTTAAATACGGTGGAATGGACTGCAAACAATAATGGTGGAACAGTAATCTTGTACGTGCCTGAGAAAATGACTTTAAATGAAGTGGAAGTCAACCTGGGAGCCGGAGAGATGGAGTTGGATGGCTTGAAGGCAGAGCAAATGGAGTTTGCACTGGGAGCCGGTCAGATACATGCTAAGGGATTGCAGGCAAATACACTTGAGGTTTCAGTTGGTGCCGGTGATATTGAATTGGAAAAAGCAGTACTTAAAAATGTAGATGTGCAAGTAGGTGCCGGAAACTTTAGGTTGGACGGCGAGGTATCCGGTAATGTTAGTGCAGAATGTGCTATGGGTAATATCACGCTGAAGCTGGCGGGAAGCGAGACGGATTTTAACTATGATATTGAGTGCGTAACCGGTAATATTGCAATTGGTGGTGACGAATACTCAGGATTAGCCCAGGAGAAGAGTATTAATAATAATGCGTCAAAGAATATTGATTTAGAGTGTGCTATGGGTAACGTGGACGTTATGTTTGAGTAAGGGAAATGGCGGATACATAGAAAGCTGATGTACCGTGTGAGGCAGGAAAGAATATGCGTAAGGTAAGTTTAAAAGGATTAAGAAAATGTATGGCAACCGGATTGGTTGCACTGATGTTGCTTGGACAGGGATGTGTTGTGTCGGCAAGCGGAGATGGTTTACTGAATGAGCAAAGCGCAGGAAGGACGTTTCCTTCAGGTACTACTTATGAGGCTGTTGGTACGGAGATAGAGGAATTTGTGGCAGAGCATGAATCCACTACTGCCGGTATGTCGGTCTGTGTATTTGATGCGAGTGAAGTGATTTATAGTGGTTATTTTGGAAACGCAGATAAAGAGAATGGTGTGGCTGTGGATCAGGACACTGTCATGGAGTGGGGCTCTGCTACCAAGCTGTTAGTCTGGGTCAGTGTTATGCAGCTTTGGGAGCAGGGAAAAATCGATATGGAAACGAATGTGCAGGAATATCTTCCGGCGGATATGTTGACGAATGTGAATTACGATACGCCCATAACCATGATTCATTTGATGAATCATCAGGCTGGTTTTCAGGAGCATTATGCAGATTTGTTTGTGAAAGAGCATGAGAATATTCTTCCCTTAGAGGATGCCCTGAAAGCGCATAAGCCGGAGCAGATTTATGAGCCGGGAACAGTAACTTCTTATTCTAATTGGGGATGTGCATTGGCGGGATTGATTGTGGAAAGAGTCAGTGGTATGAGCTTTGCAGACTATGTCCATGAGAATATTTTTAAGCCTTTGGGAATGGAGCACAGTGCATTGGCGACAGATTTGAGTGACAATGCATGGGTCCAGGGAAAACGCAAAGAGCTACAGTGTTATACACCGGATGGAACCTTGTTGCCGGAATGTTTTTATTACATAACTCTTTATCCGGCGGGAATGTGTACATCTACATTGGAAGACTTTGCAAAATTTGGCAGAGCTTTACTGACGAAGGAGTCTTTGCTTTTCGAGAATGCAGAAACTTGGGAAACACTTTTTACACCTTCGCTCTATGCCGGAGATAGTGATAGTGCGGCCAATTACCATGGCTTCTGGGTATTACCCTATGGGGTGGAAGTCATAGGACATGGTGGAAATACCGCAGGATGTTCTTCCTATTTGGCAATAAATCTAGAGAGTGGTACTGGTATGGTGGTCATGACTAATCAGGCGAATGAGATGGTATATAACGGTGAGATGTTGGAACTGTTTTTTGGAAAGTTTGAAGTAGAGGAATGGTTTGACGAAGGGCGTGAGAACTGGGAAGGTATTTATCGACCGGCTAGAACCATGCGAAAGGGCCCCTTTAAGATAATGAGCCTGTCCTTTATGCTGGGTGAGTCGGAAGCGGAGGAATACTGGGTAGCAGGAACAAGCGGTGGTGTGGAAAAGGTTTGCTATCCTTACGGAGACTGGGTAAGAGTGCCGGTTTGGGAGTTTGTGTTGGAGCTTGCGTTAGCTTTGCTTTGGGTAGTAGCATTGGTGTTTTCATTACTTAGCCTGTTGATAAAGCTGATTCGTAAACTGGTTAATATGTGTAGGAAGAAACGGCCGGAAATCGTACTTGGCAGGTGGAGTGCTCTGGCGGCTGTATTGCAGCTTGGAGTTTTGGTGCTAATGGTAGTTGCGGTGATACAGGTTTCAAGTTATGCGATGGCAAGTTCTTATATGTGGGTGTTTGCAGGAGCCGCGGTGCTGTGTGGCGCTATGATTGGAATGCTGATGTATGGAATTGTAAATATCCGTAAGAAGCCATCTTCAAAAAAACGGGTATTTTATAATTGGGCTACGGTATTGTTGCTTGGAACAACGGTAGTTAATATTTTATACTGGAATTTGTTTATGGGATGGTTGGTGTAGAAGTGGATGAATGATACACGAAAAAAGAAGTTAACTTGGATAGTGCTTGTGGTTTGTTCGTTTGTTTGGATGTTAATTATCGGTGGCGTGCTTTACTACAAACTTTGCATGGACCCTTATCGAGGTACTGTAAAAAACAGGGAATATTCGAAAGAATTGGATGAAATGCTGCGCGTGGAAGAAGCCTTGGAAGACTTGGAATATATGATGGAGCGGTTCCGTAACCATCATCCGGCATGGTTAGAGGAAGGTAATGCCGGTGTGGCAGCAGTGGAGTCACAGTATGAGGCAGAAGTGATGGCTATTGAAGTGGTACAGGGAGAAATTTCAGTGCTTGAATTGTATAGGGCTGCTTCGAGAATTGCTGCGAAGATGCACGACGGACATACCTACCCTTACTGGAACGGAGAAGAGAAGCTGTATATTCATGATTTTACACAGATAAATGAGTACGGCGCTCCGCTTACCATTGATGGAGTTACCTTTTCGGAATTATTGGAGGCTTATAAGCAGGTGGCATCCTACGAGTTGGATTTTTACGTAGAAAACCAGTTTGAGTCACAGGTAATCATAAATGAGTACACACTTCGCTTGTGCGGTGTGGATACTTCGGACGGTGTAACCATGACCTTTGAGAATGAGTCTGGGACAGAAGAGTATCACTATGATTTTGTACCGATTACTAAGGTAAAAGGTTATGAGTACAGCGAAGAGGAAAAGCCTTGGGTTTACTATGAAATGGATAAAGAAAACAGTGTGGGCATTTTTACGCTGACGACCTGTGTGAACAATGAAGAGTACCGAAGTGTACTTGAACGCTTTTTTGCAGAGGTATTTGCCGGAAATATTGAGAATGTAGTAGTGGATTTGCGTTACAATGGTGGAGGCAATTCCGCAGTGGCAAATGAATTTATTACTTATCTGGATGTAGAGAAATATCAAGGCTGGGACAGTGGAGTGCGTTTTGGCCGGTACTTATATAAGAATGAGAACATTGTTCACAAGAACAAGCAGAAGGAGCAGGTATTTGACGGACAGTTGTATGTACTGACAAATATCAAAACCTACAGTGCTGCCATGGATTTTGCTATGCTGATAGCTGACAATGATTTAGGAATTATTGTGGGAGAACCTTCCGGAAATCTGCCGGATAGCTATGGAGATATTTTGAGTTTTCAGATGCCCAATTCCAAGCTGATGCTTTGTGTGTCGCATAAGAGATGGTACCGCGTGGATCAAAGCAAGAGCGGTCAGCCCATCATGCCGGATTATGAGGTAGAAAGCAGTGAGGCGCTGGAAAAGGTATATGAGTTGATGGAGGAGTAGAGGGGAAGATGTTTCATTTTGGATTTTCCTATGTGGGATTAATATATTTATTGATGTTGTTTATACCGAATATAATCTGGACCAAGCACCAACCTAAAGGATATGCAGAGTATGCTGCCGGGGAAAGCAAACTTTTGCAAGCATTTGAAAAGGTTGGAGAAGTGTTGGTATGTGTTTTTGTACTGATATTTTCGGATTTTAATATAAGCTTGGATACGGAATGGGGACTTTGGTTGTTTGCTTCTTTTGTATTGATGCTTTTGTATGAATATTATTGGATACAGTATTTTAAAAGCGAAAAGAAGATGAGTGACTTTTACAGAAGTGTTTGTGGGGTTCCGGTGGCTGGGGCTACGTTACCGGTTTGCGCCTTCTTTTTGCTTGGCGTGTATGGCGGAAATATTTTTCTGATGGTTGCTACTGTGATTTTGGGTATCGGGCATATCGGTATTCATTGGAGACATTATCAGGAGATTTGCGGTGAGAAAAAGAGGAAAAAGGGACTTAAGAGGATGCTGGGTATGGTTACTTGTGTGGTTTTGTTTTTGATTTTTGTTCCTATAGCGGTGGTTATCGGTATTAGGAATTATAATTATGTGAAACACTTTGTGGGTTCAGAACAGGGTGTAGACGAAGAGGTATATGTACTCTTGAACGGGCAGGAGCAGTACTTGCTTATTAAGGGAGAAAATAAGGAAAATCCGGTAATTGTGTATTTACATGGTGGACCCGCCGGCCCGGACAGTATGGTAACATATGTGTTCTCAAAGTATTTAACGGATGAATATACAGTGGTTGCCTGGGATCAGAGAGGCTGTGGAAATACATATTATCGTAATAAGGATACGGACCCGGAGAATAAAACGGCAACCTTTGAACAGGCATTAACGGATTTAGATAAGTTGGTGGAATATTTGTGTGAGCGGTTTGGGCAGGAACAGGTAATTATTATGGGACATTCTTATGGTACGTTGTTGGGTAGTCAGTACGTGCTGGCTCATCCTGAAAAGGTATCAAATTATGTGGGAATTGGTCAGATGGTTTCTATTAAGGCTGCGGAGAAGGCAAGCTATGAGGATGCCTTGAAGATTGCTACCTCTAAAGGAACTGATACTGCGGAGCTTTCGTCAGCTTATGAAGTGTATATGCAAGATAGTAGTATAAAAAATATGATGAATTTTCGAAAGCTTACAATGCCTTATCATGTTGCACCTAAGGCAAAGAATACTATCATTACAGGATTGTTATCTCCATACCTGAGGGTGAATGCAACGAAATGGCAATTAAGAGCTATGGTAGATATGGAAGGGTATATGGAGCTAAATCAAATTTTGTTGGATTATACCAATGAAGTGGATTTAATGAAACTTCCCATGAATTATCAGGTGACGGTTGCGTTTGTAACAGGTTCTTGTGATTGGGCTTGCCCAGCGACTTGCACCAAGGAATATCTGGAGGCAATCACCGCACCGAAAAAAGAATTAGTTTTGATGGAAGGATGCGGGCACTCACCACATTTTGATGAACCACAGGAGTTTGCGGAAATTTTGAAAGGGATGTTGAAGTAAACGTCTATATTGCTCATATAAGGAGGAAATTCTTGATGCTACATTTGTTGACGGCTTTCGGGCAAAAGATGAACACAACCTTACGCGGGAAGGACGTCCAAATACCATAAAGCAGACCATATATTTCCTTAAGCAAAAATACGCATAGTTGTGTGTTCGTGAGTTATTATGAAGAAGACAAATTTCAAGCTGTGAGGCAGAAGGAGAAGATAAAATGGTATACAAATACAACGAAACCGTATCAGCAAAAGCCTTATCAGATCTGCGTGAATCTGTTGGTTGGAACAGAATGGAAAACGAGTACGAGAACCCTATGATGACCTCATATTATCATATCGCTGTTTATGTGGAAGATAAGCTGGTTGGATATATTGATTGTGTGTCAAATGGTGTTACAGATGCTTACATTCAAGATTTGATGGTTCATTCGGATTATCAAGGAAAAGGTGTTGGCACCGATTTGATGAATAAGATGATTATGTACTGAAAGAAAAACGCATATATATGATTTCTGTTGTTTTTGAAGAAAGTTTAAAGCCGTTTTACGATAAATTCGGTTTCTATAATATGCTTTGTGGACAAATGGAGACCTTTCGTGGGAATTAAGCAGCATACAATGCACATGGGGATTTTTAGGAGGTAAAATGGAAAAAACAAGAACACATAGCCTTATTGATAGGTATGGAAAAATAAGCATAACCATTGCGACAATATGTGTTATTTTTTTAATTGTCAATTCAATATTTGTAAGTGATACGGCATTAAATCAGATTGCGTCTAATAAATTACTGGCATATATTTTAAATTTCCTTGTGGGATGTGAAGGTAAGCTTGGAAACATAGGTTCCATGTCTAACGTTAAAGTGTTTGGCGATGGAGAATGGTGGAGACTCTTTTTACATATGTATTTGCATGCCGGTGTTTTACATATGTTTTTCAATATTTTTGCGTTATTGTTTGCGGGGAAGGTTGTTGAGAAGAAATCTAAATGTGAATGATTAACTTCAGTAAGTCGGTGAGTTTAACTGAGAGACGAATATTATGGAGGGAATATTGTGAAAAAGATTATGTATTGTATCGTACAATGCACATGGGGAATTTTGCAAACAATGTTGGGGTTTGTTGTTTTTCTGATGCATTACAAGAATAAACATTTTTGCTATCATGGAGCGATTATTACGGTATGGGAACCCAAAACCAGTGTGTCGCTGGGATTATTTGTATTTGTTACTTCAGAACCTTATTTTGCCAAGAAATATGAAGGGGAGATAAGCACCGAGGAGCTTTCTAATCGTCTGCTGGTTCATGAATATGGACATACAATCCAATCTCTTATATTAGGACCATTATACTTGATTGTTATTGGAATACCATCTACTTTGTGGGGCTTCTTAGGAGGCAAAAAGCGTAGAGATGAGCAGGTTCCTTATGGAGTTTTTTTTACAGAAAAGTGGGCAAATCAGCTGGGGGAACAAGTGACCGGTGAGGATTCTATAGCTATGCTTGTGCTAGATTAGAAAGAATACTTTTGGGCTTCCGGTGAGGTTGAGGGTATGCGAAAAATTGGATTTATCGATATGTAAAGTTATGTTGCGTAATTGTAAAGTTGATGTGATGGTACTGAGAAGTACGTTTTGCTAAAATGAAATCATCAAAACAAAAGGAGGATTTCATTATGAAATTATCAGAAAAAATAATTCAATTAAGAAAAGTAAATAGTTGGTCGCAAGAAGATTTGGCTGAAAAATTGGATGTATCCCGACAAGCAATTAGTCGATGGGAAAATGGAACTGCACTTCCTGACTCAAACAACCTTCTTCAGTTGAGTAAATTGTTCAACGTAACAGCCGATTATCTACTAAATGAAGATTATACAAGTGACAATGATATTCCTTGTTTAAAGGAAGCGAGTGAAGCATTGGATGAAAAAAAGAAGGATTATGGAAAATTGTCACTTATTGCTTCGATTGCATTTTTACTAGGTGCAATTGCATGGCTATTTCAAGCAATAAACACTCTGGAGATTGTATATGTTGTTTTGGCTGTTTTTAATGCAATTCTTTCGGGAGTAAATGTGTTTCTTTATGAAAAAAACAGAAAGATACGTAACTTCTTTTCGTAAAGCACGCGAAAATTTGATTCTCACTTGAGGTATTTTAGGGATTTAATAACTGTTATATTTTGTTATAAAAACATTGGCATATTTTTCAAAATACTAATGTTTTGTAGGTGCCCCATTCATCGAATGTTGTATCGTGTTATATTGCCTTACCCTTGGTTGTGACTGCTGATAAGGGAAAAAACAAGGGAAAGAATTAATTGCCTAGGAGTCGTTTCGACCAGTTATGTGTCTAAAATGACCACCTATTGATAAAGTGTAGATAATAATTCTAATTCAGATATACTACAAAGCAAGAAAGGAGGAAAATCATGAAACTGAATATTAATATCGATGCAGGAGCTAAAGAACCTGAAATTATGATTACAACAGCGCATATGACGGAAGACATTAACAGAGTTGTTGACTTTGTAAGCAGATTAGATGATGCTCCAACAATTATTTCCGGTATTAGAGAGGATAAGGTCGAGCTATTGGATCCAGATGCAATAGTAAAGATTTATGCAGAAGACAGTAAGGTTTTTACTCAAACTGACAAAGGGACGTATCAAATTAGATTGAGACTTTATGAAGCGGAAGAAAGACTGGATAGCAGTAAGTTTGTTAGGATATCTAATTCAGAAATCGTGAATCTTAAGAAGGTTAAAAGCCTTGATTTAAGCTTTGTAGGAACAATTTGTATGGAATTATCAAATGGAACGGTAAGTTATGTTTCCAGGAGATATGTTTCCAAAATAAAAAAAGTATTAGGATTATGAGGTGAAAATATATGAAAAAAGAATTTGTTCTTAGAGTATTTGTTGGATTATTAGGTGGAATTGTAATTAGTTATTTGATTACAATTGGAATTTCACTTGCAATCGGTGATGGTAGTTACTATCCATGTGTTCTAAGTTTGGTTGAACGATTTGGCAATGAGGTAACAGCGATTATCATACAGACTGTTTTAAGTGCCGTTCTTGGAGCCGGATTTGCAGGGAGCTCTATTATCTGGGAAATGGATAAATGGAGTTTATTAAAACAAACAAGTATTTATTTTGGAATCGTATCTGTACTTATGATGACCGTAGCATATATTTGCGAGTGGATGGAGCATTCTGTTAAAGGTATATTAAGCTATTTTGCCATTTTCTTGGTAATATTTATCGTAGTTTGGATAGTACAGTATTTGATTTGGAAAGTACGTATTACTAAAATAAAAGAGGGTATCCAAAAGAATAATTAGTCGAAATACTCGAAGTACAAATCGAAGATTTGTGCGAAGGGTGTATTGAATAAAAAAAGATTATGAATTTTTAGAAATTTATTGACAAAAGAATTGCGTTTGGTACAATAATATTAAAGGAGAGTCCTGCCGATAAGTGGACGTTCAAAAAGCGTTAGGGTCGCTACGGTGACACTACATTCAAGGACTATGGAAACATAGTCCTTGAAATATTTTAAAGGAGAAATGAATGATTCAAGCACCATTAGAAGTATATCGTATTGATATGAAATACATCAGAAACTTACATAATATAGATGACAGAGTTTTATCTGTGTCGCCCCAGATTGGTAAGGATGAGAGACCATTTCTTGGAGTGATTGTTATTTGTAATGAACATAAATACTGCGTTCCGCTTTCTAAACCAAAGAAAAAGCATGAAAAGATGAGGGACAAGATTGATTTCAAAAAGATTGTACATAATGGAATATTGATAGGTGTTTTGAATTTTAATCTTATGATACCGGTTGAAGATACATTAATCCAAAAGATAGACACCAAGATTCGCAAGCATGATAATACAGACACAAGAAAGAAAAAGGAATTACTGATTAAAGAATTGGAATGGTGTAATGAGTACACTAGAGATTTGACGAATACAGCAAATGTCTTATATGCGAAATATGTATCAGGTGAGAAATTCGCAGCAAGAGAACAGTGTTTAGATTTTAAAAGAATGGAAATAGAATGTAAAAGATTTGCAGAAAAGAAAAAGTAGTATT
>JAZRAX010000018.1:0-53219 GCA_045634745.1 Acetatifactor sp.
TGAAACCATTGCTATCTAACATACCAGCAAAAGTCTTAGTAAATACAGATTTACCAGATCCAGACTCACCTACGATAGCGATAGATTCATTTTCATAAATGTCAAGGTCAATTCCACGGATAGCTGTAAGGATTCGGCCACGAACGCGGAACTTAACATTTAAGTCCTTAATTGATAATAATACTTTCTTTTCCTGCATTCCAAATACCTCTTACATATGTGTTCTGGGGTCAGATGCATCACCAAGGTTCTGACCAACTACATATAACACTACCGTAATAATTGCCGAAATTGCTACAGGACTCCAGAACTCAAACTCCCAGCCCGGCGTAACCATGGCATTCTCAGACTCGTAAATCAAACGTCCCAAAGACATCTCTGACAAACCGGAACCAATGTAGGACAAGAACACTTCGTAGGAAATATAGGAAGGAATCTCTGTCGCCAAAAGGGTTACAATAATGGATGTCATAAAGGGTAAAATATTTTTCATTGCAATCTTTACCGTTGAGGTACCCAGACACTTAGAAGCCAGGTTGTACTCTCTGTCACGGATAATAATAACCTGTGTACGGATAAAGTATGCAATAAATAACCAACCGGTTACGGTAAATGCCAATACCATAGTCCAGAAGGAAGGGGTGAAAATCATAATCAATACAGAGATAATCAAAATGTAGGGAACATTCGCAAGAATGTTATACACATTCATCATTATCATATCTACTTTTTTGGAGAAGCCCCAAATTGCACCAATAACAACACCGATGGTCATGTTAATAGCTGCACATACAAATGCCAACGAAATAGAAATTCTGGAACCAAACCAAATAGCATCAAAGGTAGAGTTGCCGGCAGCTCCGGAACCTAAAATCCAATGGATGTTATAGCCCAGCTTCTCCAGCGCTTTCATGGGCGATAAATGCTTGGTATCTTCTTTCAGCAAATTAGCAAACTGATCATACTCTACCAGCGATGGATAAATATAGGCAAAAGCAATAATCACTACCAACAATGCCAAAATAATAATGTTAATCTTCTTTCTGAAGAATACACGGAACACTGACTGCCAATAAGAATACTTAGGGGCAGCAATCTTTTCCGAATTACTGCCATCAAACTCTACTCTGGTAAACAGCTCTTCTTCAGATACTCCTAATTTATTCAAATCATAATTCATACTTACTTACCTGTCCTTATTAGAGAATGAAATTCTAGGGTCTACCATTGACATAAGGATATCACCTAAAATAATGGAAACCACTGTTAATACTGCATAGAACAAGGTTACACCTACAATAACACCATTATCATACTTACCGATTGCATTGGTAAGCAGATTACCTGCACCGGGCACTACATATACACGCTCTGTAATAATCGCACCGGTCAAAGCACCAAGTACACTACCCGGAATACCATGCACAATGGGAATCGCTGCATTCTTTAAAATATGCTTGGTAAAGATTTCTCCTTCCGTCAAACCACCGGAACGGGCAAACTTAACATAATCTGAATTCATCTGGTCGATCATATATCGACGCATCCACTTCATCAGGTTTGCCACAGATGGCAATGCCAGTGAAATAATCGGCAGGAAGTACATTAACTTACTGCTGGATTCCAAGTCAAAGGTGGTGGGGAAGCCTATACTTCCGCCGATTGCCTTAAACAGGAAAATGTAAGCCAAGGAAGGTACCGCAATAATAAATACAATATAAATAGTACCCAGCTTATCCACCAGCTTATCCTTCTTTCTCGCCATCATGATACCAATGGGAATACCCAGTACATAAGAAAGAATTACAGCCAGAATACCGATTACAAAAGAGTATCCTACTTTTGACAAACCGGACTTCACAATGCTTACATTTGTATAATCATCCGTAAAACGATCCATGGTAATCGGGCTCATTTCACGTGATCCGGCTGAATAAGTAGCCGTATGCAAATCATCAGCACTTTCCTCTACCAGGCCGGTAGGATAAGTTACGGTTGATTTTACATAAGACCCTTGCGTCTGTGTCATTGCCTCAAAAACATCAATACCCTTATTTACACTATAAGAAGTTCCTAAATTTATGCTAACTATATTTTGATGAATATATGGAAATTTCGAATTAAAATATAACAAATACTTATGATGAGTACCATTACCAATGATTGCCGGTGACAGCTTCTCCCCACCATAAACAGGGTCATATAGAGTAAAGGAAATTCCTCTCTCTCCCACTTCCCCTTCTACCGTATTAATATTATCCACAGATATTAAACCTGTGAAATAGTCAATCAATCGATTAATCAGTGGCACATCCTTATATGCAAAAAGCTCCTGGCGACCACCATCTGCCAGCTTTTTACCTGCCAAAGTTACTGCCTCCAGTCTTTCTATCACATATCCCTGACTTTGATAATATTCTGTAAACTTCTGCACATACTCTGCCACAGCCTCAGAATCCTTATCTGCAGTTCTGCCGAAAGATACTACTTCCGCCTTCTTTTCCTGCGTAATCTCCCCGTTCTTTACAAGCTCATTGAGCCAGTCCGCATAGGTCACATAATCCAGATAGCCATACTCTTCCCACTTCTGGTATTTGTAAGTTATCTTTGCATTATTAATCTGATGTGTCAAAGAAGTATCGTTTGCAAAAATCAGATTACGATCCAATAAAGAATAAATCATAATCATAACAATTGCCACAACCACCATTATTGAAAAAATACCGTATAACAAACGCTTAATTAAATATTTTGCCATAATTTGTCTCTCACTAATACATCGCAAGGCGAACGGTCTCATACGGCCGTTCGCCCGCAATTTATTTTATTAAACTAATTCAAATCTTAGTAGATACCAATACACTTAACCATGTATCCTGCATACTCAGGTAAGAAGGTATCCAGATATGTTGCAGGATCACCGTAATCAGGACCCCATCCGGATAAATCATACATATCGTAGTTTGCTTCATAACCATAGCTGGTGTAGTATCCTGAATAATACCACTCGGTAGAATCAGCACATGCAACAAGGTTTACGATAACCTTTCCATCCAAAGCACCTTCAACAGACTGCTTGTATGCGTTACACATATTAGTTCTGGAAGTACTACCCTGATAGTAAGGAAGGTCAATGTAAATAGGATTTTCAGCTGATACTTCAACACCCTGTGCAGCAAGCTCATCAATTGCAATTGCTAATTCTGCAGCTGCAGCCTCAGGATTGTACCAGCCATCGAAACCATCAGTAGATCCAAGACCTTCTTCAGCAGTAGGATCCCAAACCTTCATATCAACACCATCAGCATCAATCTGGTCCTGCATAATCTTACCATACATGGTTCCTGCAGGGTAGGTAGTTGCTGTACCGTTAATATCAACTGTTACATCTTCAAACAGGTATACAAATGTACCCGGTGTATAAGTGTTTCTCAAAGAAACAAGCTTTAATTCTTCGCCTACGCTCTGTGCATTGTAAGCACCTCTGTCAGCAGCAAATGAAATTGCTCTACGGAAGTGTACATTCATCATAGCAGCGTTAGTTCTTGCAGCATCTGCCTCAGTCTGAGTTGAAACTACAGTGGTAGTATCATTATAGTTTGCAAATGCAGCACGGTTTACATTATAGAAGCCCATGTAAGAGGTAGCATCGGTAGAAGTTACATAATTGTACAAATCAAACCAGCCATCATTCTTAGCAAGCTCTAAGGAAGATGAATTCAAGCCTGCAGCATCAATTGTGCCGGCCTTCATATCGTTGTACGCCTTAGTTGCTTCAGAACCATCATTCCACAGCATAGAGTAGGTATTGATATTCACTGCATCTACATTCCAATAAGCTTCATTCTTCTTAAATACGATTGCATTCTTTTCGGTAGCATTGGTAATTAAGTATGCACCACAGTATGCAATATTGTCAGGAGTCTTACCATAGGTATAGCTGTCTGCACTATCATCGTATTCCATACCGAACTTACCACCCTGTGATTCATAGTAGCTTCTGCTCATAGGAGCAAATACACTATAACCAAGCATGGTTGTAAAGTATGAACAAGGTGCACATAAAGTATACTCAAGAGTATAATCATCCACTGCCTTTACACCTACCTGGCTGAAATCAGTGATATCGCCATAGATGTATTCGCTAGCGTTAACAATAATACCTTCTACAAGGTACTCAAGACCACCCATAGCGTCCATCATGTGCTGCATACCTGCTACGAAGTCATCTGCAGTAACATCAGCAACATAACGTCCCTGAGAATCTACCCAGGTAGCGCCCTGACGAATCTTAAAGGTATAAACAAGACCGTCATCAGATACGGTGTAGCTTTCTGCCAAAGCAGGCTGCTGAACACCTTCGATGTCGTACTCTAACAAGCCGTCATAGGTCTGAACAATCTTTTCAGAGTCTGCAGCCTGTGAGGTTGCAAGAACATCCCATGTGTTAGGGTCTGCATTGTTGGTAACTGCATAAGTATCCTTCAAGGTATATCCCTTACCAACCAGATAATCCTTTGCCCACTGCTCATAGGTACCGGTACCCTTTAACTCGTTCCACTTTGCCTTCATTTCATTTCTGTCTGCAGTAGTGATAGGGTCGGTAGTTACAATTGCCTTGTAAACCTTCTCATTATCAATACCCCAGAGACAATAGTTTACAGAGTAAGGTGCTACTCTACCAATAGCGTAGTTACCCCCTCTGGAATATAATGGAAGCATAAGAGCTGATTCCATTAACTTTGCTTCTGCGACAGCCATTAAAGCGTATCTTTCAGAAACATTTGTAGCTGCCTTAGCTGTTTCATATGCTGCATAGAAATCACCAAGTACTTCATCGTAAACCTGTGCAGACATTTCATCATAGCTAAGTTCTACAGCTGCATCGCCACCTTCAGTACCTTCGGTACCGCTGGTAGCACCTGAGTTGTCAACTTCTGTGCTTGCTCCGGTAGAAGCTCCGGTAGAAGCACCAGTATTATCGCTACCGCCACATGCAGCCATAGATAATGTCATCATAGCTGCCAGCATAAGAGCGATAATTCTTTTAGAAAGTCTTCTCATAATACGTTTTCCTCCTTATATGTTTTAGCTTGCGCCCAAAATAAATTTATATTAAGCAGTCCGACAGATGCCTGACCACATAATATCATTAGGATTGTTATAGTAGGTAAAATCTATGATTTTACCTACTTAGAAAGGGTATACCCTTTTCTCGAAATTTATATCTGTATACATTTTTGACAGACATAATAACAGTCATGCGTTATATTTTAAATAATTACAAGAAATATGTCAAGCAAACTTCAACACGTCATTTCTCTATCAAAATAAAGTTTATTTCTTGAGTTTGCATAAATATTTGTATAATTAAATATTTTTCACTTACTTATTAACTATTTATTCACACAAGTACATCCCGTTGAATATCTATTCATTACTACCATTAGTTTTTGCCTTTTTATCCAATATCTTCCGAATACTTAGCAGAAACAGTATTGCCGCCGTTGTCACCGAAACAAAGTCTGCCACCGGTTCCGCCAGAAATACCGCGAACACCTTATTTTCAAGGAAGAACGGCAAAACTAATATCAGTGGTATCAGTAAAATAATCTTTCTTAAACATGCAATAAATAATGATAGCTTTGCTTGTCCCAAGGAAACAAAAGTCTGCTGTACCGCCATTTGGATACCAAAAAGTCCGGAGACCGCCATATATATCCTAAGTGCCCAGGTGGTTGTATCCAACAATTCCGGGGACTTATTAAAAATACTTACAAACATAGCCGGAAACAGTTGCACTGCCAACCAAAAAAGCATGGTATAACCAAAACAACAGAGAAATAAGATCCCCGATGCTTTCTTTACTCTGTCAATATTTCCGGCACCATAATTGTAACTCATAATCGGCTGTGCACCTTGTGACAACCCCTGTATCGGCATCATTTGCAGCTGCATAATACTTGCTAGAAT
Organism: Acetatifactor sp.; assembly: GCA_045634745.1. GTDB lineage: Bacteria > Bacillota > Clostridia > Lachnospirales > Lachnospiraceae > Acetatifactor. The sequence continues at coordinate 5,974 of JAZRAX010000018.1, forward strand.
CGTCATAGCTCCTACTGCCACATCTCCTCCATAATGGGACAAGGACATATTGAATACTATATTAATCGCACTTTCTGTAGCACTCATAATAAAGGGGGACACTCCCAGCGCCATGACCGGTAATAAAATCTTAAAATCGATTTTCAAATATTGCTTTTTAATATGCAACATAGACTTCTTTCCGTTCAAGAACAACACTACCCACGCAGCGGAAATCCCCTGGGAAAGAATGGTGGCAAGAGCAGCTCCCTTTACACCCATATTCAATCCAAAAATAAATACCGGATCCAGAATAATATTACACACTGCACCGATTAATACCGTCTTCATGGCATCCTTAGAAAACCCTTGCGTCGTTATAAAGGGATTCAGACCCAGTGCAAATAATACAAAAACCGTTCCTATTATATAAATCTGCAAATAGTCCAAAGCAAAGGGCAATGTCTGTTCACTGGCACCAAACAACCGCAACAGGGGATCCGCCGCTAAAAGCATCACTACCGTAATTACTAACGCAAGTATGATCAGCATGGCTACGCCACTGCCCAGAATCTTTTCCGCATCTTCCTTTTCTCCCTTACCCATATGAATCGCCACAAGAGGAGCTCCGCCTCCGCCAATCAACTGTGCAAAAGCCGTCACAATCATAAGCACCGGAAAACATAAGCCCAAACCTGTCAACGCCAAATCTCCTATCTCCGGAATATGTCCAATATATATTCTATCTACCATGTTGTACAGAAGGTTAACCAGCTGTGCCACTATGGCCGGCAATGCCAATCGAAACAAGAGTTTTCCCACACTGCCTTCCCCTAATTTGTTTTTATCCTGTTCCATGTTACATCCTTTCTATTGAAAAAAGGCACCGCCTGCGCGCTGCCCTCCATGGACTAGACGGGAGTCGAACCCGTGTCCAAAAGCCCATTCCCTGTCCTTCTACTATCATAGTTTGTTATTTTGGTGGGGCTCGCCCCCTCCTGTTTCCTCCTATGCAGGGAAACAAACAGCCCTACATATTCAGTAGCTTCATCATACGCCCATACACGCAAAGCTTAATGCATGTCGTTTCTCACATAGTCGATGCCCGACTTCTAAGGTGTGAGTGCCCTAGAGCGGACAACTGCCATTAGGCAGCGTAAGCTAAATTATCTTCAGCGTTTATTTTTAGTTTTGCGATTAACGTGTCGCAACGGATAGCTTCTCCAGCTGCAAGACCCCTGTCGAGACCTTTACTAGCCCTTATATTTCAAGCCTGCCCATACAATTCCAAAGCCTGCCCGAACATCATTATCATAACATATTCCATGCAGATTTGCAAGTAAATGCACCTGCCAAATCCTTCAACGCATAGTTTAAAAAATACCATATTTTACAAGTTTCGAATTTTAAATTCCTTCTCTGCCTCGCGTTTCATATCCTTCTTGGCAATGTCCTGACGCTTGTCATAAAGCTTCTTACCACGCGCCAGACCGATTTCCACCTTTACCTTACCTCTGGTCAGATACACCTGCAAAGGCACTAAGGTGTAGCCCTTTTCTGCTACCTTACCTGCCAGCTTATTAATTTCTGCCTTATGAAGCAAAAGCTTCTTTACACGAAGAGGATCCTTGTTAAAAATATTCCCCTTTTCATAAGGACTTACGTGCATACCGTACACAAAAACCTCACCGCTTTCAATACGGATAAAAGATTCCTTGATACTGCACTTGCCCATGCGGATGCTTTTTACTTCCGTACCGTGCAATTCAATCCCCGCTTCATATTTTTCATCAATAAAAAAGTCATGATATGCTTTTTTATTGTTTGCCACCAATTTTAATTCTTCTTTACTCATTTTTCCACCCCTGTAGGTTTCTTATTCTTCCTCTACCAACGAAAAATCAATGGTTCTGGTTAGTTTATCGGTTGCTACCGCCATAACCTTTACCTTCATACCCAGCTTATAGGTACGTCCGGTTGCCTCTCCCACCATTTCGTAAGTCTCCTCTTTATAATAATAATAGTCTCCGGGCAATTTTGCAACATGAACCAATCCTTCTACGGTATTGGGTAATTCCACATAAATGCCCCAGGCAGTTACTCCGGATACCACACCCTCGAACACTTCTCCCAAATGAGCCTCCATATACTGCGCCTTTTTCAACTTATCTGTTTCACGTTCTGCCTCATCCGCACGGCGTTCCGTCTGGGAAGAATGCTTGGCTACCTCAGGCAAAATACCTCTGTAATGTGCCACCCGTTCCTCCTGCAACCTGCCTCTTAGCTGCTCCTTAATAATACGATGAATCTGCAGGTCCGGATATCTGCGGATTGGTGAGGTAAAGTGACAATAATACTGCGCCGCCAGACCAAAATGACCACTGCTTTCCACACTATATTTTGCCTGCTTCATACTGCGCAAGGTTAATCGGCTGATTAATGCCTCCTCCGGTGTACCTACAATCTTATCCAAAAGCTTTTGAATTTCCTTAGGATGCACTTCTTCCGCAGACACCTTACCGCCTTCTCTTCCGATACTCTTCATGGAATATCCAAAATTACGGATAAAAGTGACCAGCTTCTGAATCTTTTCTGCATCCGGTGTATCATGCACACGATATACAAAGGGCATCTCCATCCAATAAAAATGCTGAGCCACCGTTTCATTTGCCGCCAGCATAAAGTCCTCAATAATCATGGTTGCTACGTTTCGTTCATAAGGTTTGATTTCTAAAGGAGTCCCGTCTTTATCTAAAATAATCTTGGATTCCGGAAAATCAAAATCCACTGCTCCACGCTTTCTTCTCTTGGCACGTAACAGTCCGGACAATTCCTCCATCAGCTTAAACATGCCATCCAACTCCCGGTACTGCTCATATTCCGGATGGGCTTCGTACACATTCTCTTCCGTCAAAATAGCCTTAACTGCAGTATAACTCATACGTTTATTTACATTAATAACGGATTCACAAATTTCATAATCTGTAATCTCACCCTTTTGGTCAATGGTCATTAAACAGCTCAAAGCCAACCTGTCCACGCCTGCATTCAAAGAACAGATTCCATTAGACAAAATATGCGGCAACATAGGTATTACCCTATCTACCAAATACACACTGGTTCCACGCTTTAAGGCTTCCCGGTCCAGAGCCGAGTTCTCCTGCACATAATTGGTTACATCTGCAATATGCACACCTAAATGATACTTTTCTCCATCAAAGGACACACTGACCGCATCATCCAAATCCTTGGCATCCTCGCCGTCAATGGTTACCATGGTAAGTTCACGCAAATCCTTACGGCCTTCCCTGTCAGCCTCTGACACTTCTTTGGCCACGCGCTCCGCCTGATTCAGTACCTTTTCACCAAACTCCATAGGTAATTCGTATCCACGTACAATAGCCATAATATCTACACCAGGATCATTAATATGGCCAAGGATTTCAATCACTTTTCCTTCCGGACTCTTATTTGCACTACCATAATCCGTCAGCTCCACCACTACTTTATGCCCACTGACCGCCCCCTTAGAACGCTCCTTGGGTACAAAGATATCCTGTGACAGCTTACTATTATCCGGCACTACAAAGCCAAAATTCTTAGATGCTTCATAGGTACCCACAATCTGTGTCATTCCTCTGGCAAGAATTTTCACCACTTGAGCTTCCTGACGTTTGCCTTCTCTCGCCCCCAGTAAAGCCACTTGCACCGTATCCTTATGAAAGGCTCCGTTTACCTTATCCTCCGGAATATAATAATCCTCTTCCTGACCTTCTATCTCCACGAAACCAAAGCCTTTGGCATTACTGATAAAGGTACCTACCAATGCCTTGCCGGTTCCTTTCATATACTTGCCCTTTTGCGTCAGGGAAAGCTTCCCTTCTGCTAAAAGTTCCTCCAATATAGTATGGAATTCCTGTTTATCTTCTTTAGAAACCTGCAAAAAAACAGCCAACTCCTTTTCCTTCATAGGAACATAAAATGAATCCGCCACCAAATCACAGATTACCTTTTTTCTCTTATCTCTAATATCTTTACTCATACCTTCTCCGATTTCTGCCAGTAGTACAGGCAATAAAATAGGACACCCTTAATCGCTAAGAGTGTCCTTCGTTTACACTTAAAAAACATTCAAGTTCAATACGATTGCAAGAACCATGAATAATACTGCACAAATCTTTGTGAGCTTTACCAACATTCCTTCCATGGAACGTCCCTTATTCTTACCCCAGTAGCTTTCAGCTGCTCCGCTGATTGCTCCAAGTCCTGCGGACTTACCTTCCTGCAACAGTACCAAAACTGTAATAGCGATACATACCAATATAAAAACAATTGTTAAAATTATTCTGAGTGCTCCCATACTACACCTCCTACCACTTGAGCGCCTATATTCTGCAATCTGTTAATAGACAGATTGATACAATTCTAAATCATGCAAGGATGATTGTAGCATAGAAATTCCACAATTTCAACTGTTTTTTTCACTTTTCGCAACGCTTTTCATAATGCCCTCTCTGTAACCTCATATTTAAATGGTTTTGCTCTCTTGCAGGCCATCTGTTTCCTCCTCGATACGCAACAACCGATTATACTTTGCCACTCGGTCGCTTCTGCAAGGTGCACCGGTTTTAATTTGTCCTGCATTACAAGCTACCGCAATATCTGCAATGGTAGTATCCTCCGTTTCTCCCGAACGATGAGAAATGATAGTACGGAATCCATGCTCCTTTGCCATAGCCACTGCTTCCAGACTCTCGGTTAACGTACCAATTTGGTTCACTTTTACCAAAATAGCATTACCGGCATGGAGCTTAATGCCTGCCTCCAAACGTTTCACATTCGTTACAAACAAATCATCGCCTACCAATTGCACCTTGTGTCCTAAACGCTTTGTCATCGCCTGCCAGCCATCCCAATCCTCTTCTGCCAGCCCATCCTCAATAGATACAATATGAAAACGTTCAATCAGTTTATCATAATACTGAAGCATCTCCTCCGTAGTCCTGGTAATCTCTTCCCCTTTCAGCTGGCTTTCTCCCGGGAAACGATACAAGCCACTCTTTTCTTCATAAAGCTCACTTGCCGCCACATCCAATGCAAACTGAATGTCATCACCCAAACGATATCCGCTTTTCTCTACGGCTTCTTCCATAATCTCCAGCACACTTTCTGCATCCGGCAAATTCGGTGCAAAACCGCCTTCATCTCCCACACCGGTGGACAATCCTTTACTCTCTAACAGTTTTTTCAAATGATGATACACTTCTGCACACATACGTAATCCGGTTTTAAAATCCGCTGCTCCCACAGGCATTATCATAAATTCCTGAAAATCCACGGTATTGGCCGCATGTTTTCCGCCATTCATAATATTCATCATAGGCACCGGCAACTTCCCACCATTCACACCTCCCAGATACCTGTACAAGGGCAACTGTAATGCCTTAGCCGCTGCATGTGCCACCGCCAAAGAAACTGCAAGCATAGCATTTGCTCCCAAGTTTCCTTTATTATCCGTACCATCTGTTTGAATTAAAATCCGATCAATTTCCGCTTGCTTTAATGCATTCTTTCCCAAAAGTACCGGCGCTATTTTTTCATGAATATTTCGCACTGCATGACGCACTCCTAATCCAAAGTATCTAGGTTCTCCGTCACGCAGCTCAACTGCTTCAAACTTTCCTGTACTGGCTCCCGAAGGTACGGCCGCGCGTCCTTTATAAAAGGAACCGTTTGCCGTATTTCTGACACGCACTTCCGCTTCTACTGTCGGGTTTCCTCTGGAATCCAAAATCTCTCTTCCACATATTCCTACAATCTCCAATTTCAGCATAAAAAAGCCTCCTTATGTTCACTATTTGAAATAGTATATCCATAAGGAGGTAATTTATGCTATTCATTCACCCGATTTACCAGATAAATACCCACACATACTAATGCAAGTGCAACCACTAGTTCCCAGCCAAAAGAGGAACTTTCTTTCAAAAATACAAAGGACAAAAGCACACTAAAAATAGGATTTGTAAAAGAGTAAACCGCTACCTTTCCTACCGGATTGTGTTTTAACAAAATGCCCCAGACAGAATATGCCACAGAGGAAATCAGTGCCATGTATATCAACAGTACTACTGATTTCACGCACCAGCCACTAAGCTGTCCCCCCATGAGCCATCCGCAAATAGTCATAATAATTCCGCCAAAGGCAAATTGGTAACCACTTAATACCACCGGACTTTCCTTTTGTGAATATCTCTTTACCAATGCAGAAGACAACGCGTATGCAATTGCCGCGATTAAAATAGCGCCTTCTCCACGTAGCGAAAATCCACCTGTCAGTCCACTTGGATCGAAATTTATTACAACTACACCTGCAAAACCAATCAGACATCCCATAAATTTTTGCATGGTCAGCTTTTCATAACGAAACAGCAAACAAGCCATGAGAATTGCGATAAAGGTCTGAGAACCATTGATAATCGCAGACTTTACGCCCGTAGTATAAGCCAGTCCCATATAAAAGAAAATATACTGAAAAACCGTCTGTACCAGACCCAGCTTACAAATCATTCCCCAAGAACTTTTCTGAGGAACCAACGTCTTACCGGCAAGCATGCTTCCAAAGAGAACCGTCAGCACACCTGCCAATACAAATCGTACACCTGCAAACAGTATTCTGGATGCTATGTCATCGCTTCCAATACCAAACCACTCGTATCCAATCTTAATTGCCGGTGTAGCACTGCCCCACAACAAGCAGCATACGCAAGCCAGCAACCCTATTCCCAGTGGTTTCGTAATAAATGTTTTCTTGTTATTTGTATTGTCCATTCCTTAATATTCTTTCCCTGCTAATATTTCTTTATAATCCTGCAAATTCTTTTGAAGAAGTGCTGGTGTATCCAAACCATAAGGACATTTCGCGCTACACTGGTTACAATGCAAACACTTCTCAATAAGCATCATCTTTGCCTGCCACTCCGGTGTCAGCTGTGCTGCAGAAGGCGCGCGACGAATCATCAGACTCATGCGGGCACTATTATTAATTTCAATCCCTACCGGACAAGGCATACAATAGCCGCAGCCTCGACAAAAATCACCCAAAAGTTCTGTCCTATCCTTCTCAATGACTGCCTTTATCTCCTCCGTCATAGTAGGGGGATTATCTATGTAACTTAAGAATTCATCCAACTCATATTCTCTCTGTACGCCCCAAATAGGAAGAACATGGTCATATTGTGCTAAAAAGGCATACGCTGCCGCAGAATTGGTAATGAGACCACCGGACAAAGCTTTCATAGCAATAAAACCGATATTTTTTTCCTTACATGCATCTACCAACGCCAATTCTTTTTCTGTAGATAAGTAACAGAAGGGGAACTGCAGGGTTTCATACAAACCACTTTCCACTGCTTCCCACGCCACATTCAGCCTATGATTGGTAATACCAATATGACGAATCATGCCTTTTTCCTTGGCTTCCAGCATAGCTTCATATAATCCGCTGCCATCTCCCGGCTTCGGACAAAATGCCGGATTATGGAACTGATAAATATCTATATAATCCGTTTGTAAATTATTTAAAGAAGTATTTAAATCCTTCCAAAACGCCTCTACTGTAGTAGCACCGGTTTTGGTGGCAATATATACTTTCTCACGCATTCCTTTAAAGGCTTCCCCCACCTTTTCTTCGCTATCAGTATAAAACCGTGCCGTATCAAAAAAGGTTACACCGTTCTCGTATGCCTTACGAAGAAGCTTTACTGCCTCTTCCTTCGTAATTCGCTGAATGGGTAATGCACCAAATGAATTCTTTTCTACAGTAATCCCTGTCGTACCTAATGTAACTTGCATCATGCTAATACCTCCTCTTATCTCTTCCCATTATAAAACCAGACCGCCTGTAAATACAAGCGGTCTGTGTTACAAAATATTTTATTTCTTAATAAGCAATGACTTTCCGGTCATCTCTACAGGCTGTTCCTTGCCCATAATCTCAATCAAAGTAGGTACGATATCTGCCAGACATCCGTCTTCCTTCAAGGTGTAAGCTTCATCATAGTTTACTAAGATAAAAGGCACCTGATTGGTGGTATGCGCTGTGAACGGTTCACCTGTTTCGTAGTCCACCAACTGCTCAGCATTACCGTGGTCTGCACAGATAAACATTACGCCGCCTACTTCTTTGATCGCATCTACTGCCTTACCTACACACTCATCCACTGCTTCTACAGCTTTTATTGCAGCTGCTTCTACACCCGTATGACCAACCATATCAGGATTAGCGAAGTTGATGATAATCACATCATACTTCTCTGAACGGATTGCTGCTGTTAATTTATTACACACTTCATAAGCACTCATTTCCGGCTTTAAATCATAAGTAGCAACATCCTTAGGAGAGTTTACAAGTACTCTGTCTTCCCCCTCGTTAGGAGTTTCCACACCGCCGTTAAAGAAGAATGTTACATGTGCATACTTCTCTGTTTCAGCGATTCTTGCCTGAGTCATGTTGTTTGCTGCCAACCACTCACCAAAGGTGTTGGTTACGGATACTTTATGGAATGCTACCTCCTTGTTCGGAATAGTAGGATCATAATCTGAGAATGCCACGAAGGTAATATCCTTACGAACTCTGTCAAAGCCCTTGAAATCATCATCACAGAAGGCTCTGGTAATTTCTCTTGCTCTATCCGGACGGAAGTTGAAGAAGATTACGGAATCCTTATCTTCTACTACTGCGACAGGCTTGCCACCTTCCAATGCACAGGTAGGCTTTACGAATTCATCTGTTTCATCCTTATCATAAGAAGCCTGAATACCGCAGATACCGCAAGCAGCAGTTAAGCCTTCGCCCTTGGTCATAGCGTCATAAGCAAGCTTTACTCTATCGTAGTTGTTATCTCTATCCATTGCGTAGTATCTACCCATAACGGTTGCAATCTTACCTACACCGATTTCTTCCATCTTATCTGCCAAAGCAATAGCAAAATCCTTACCGGATGCAGGCGGAGTATCACGTCCGTCCAAGAAGCAATGAACATAAACCTTCTCCAAACCATTTCTCTTTGCCAGTTCAAGCAAGCCGTAAAGATGTGTATTGTGGCTGTGTACACCACCATCGGACAAAAGACCCATTAAGTGAAGTGCACTGTTGTTTGCCTTACAATTCTCAACTGCCTTTAATAATGCAGGATTCTCAAAGAAAGTACCATCCTGGATTTCCTTGGTAATACGGGTTAATTCCTGATATACGATACGTCCTGCACCCATATTTAAATGACCAACTTCAGAGTTACCCATCTGTCCATCCGGAAGACCTACTGCCATACCGCTGGCATTACCTCTTACAAAAGGACACTCCTTCATTAATTTATCCATAACCGGGGTCTTACCCTGTGCAACTGCATTTGCCTCGGTCTTTTCATTTAAACCATAACCATCTAAAATCATTAAAACTACCGGTTTCTTACTCATATTTCCTCCATCTCCTGCCGTCATATACGGCAAATCTCTATTTGTTCATGGTCAAAACCATTATTTCCATTACAATGACACGTCCACCGCCTCATTGCATTCGACAAAGATTATACACTTTATTTTCCAAAGGTGCAACATTTAGTTTTCTCAATATCAGAAGATTTCGACAGGTATTTTAAATAAAATACTACACATTCTTCCGTTTTTGGTATATCCTAGTAATAATACAAAATTTATGTTTTGGAGGTTCGTTATGCTTACGCTCCTTGAGAAATGGTTTATTAAAGACAAAGAAAACATCCAAGCCCCCGCTGTACGTCATGCATATGGTGTACTGTGCAGTATTATGGGCATTATTATCAATATTATATTGTTTTTGTTTAAGTTATTTGCAGGTACAATCAGTCACTCTATTGCGATTACGGCAGATGCCTTCAATAACCTGTCAGATGCCGGATCCTCCATTATTACCTTAATCGGCTTTAAATTAGCTGCAAGCAAACCGGATGCAGATCATCCTTTCGGTCACGGAAGAATTGAATATATTTCAGGCCTTTTTGTATCTGTCATGATTTTATTCATGGGTTTTGAACTGACGAAAAGCTCCTTTATTAAAATTTTTAATCCTTTGGAGTTGACGTTTTCTCCCATCATCGTGGTAATTCTGGCCGTTTCTATCATGGCTAAGTTCTACATGGCCTTTTATAACTTTAAAATCGGTAGAAAAATCAACTCCGCGGCCATGAAAGCTACTGCTACCGACAGTTTAAGCGACACCATTTCTACCTTGGTTGTATTGGTTGCTACCATAATCAGTGCTTACAGTCCTTATCATGTGGATGGTATCTGTGGTACTATCGTAGGTATTTTCATTTTAATTGCCGGAATACGGGCAGCGAAAGAAACCATTGATCCCCTTCTCGGAACTGCACCGGATCCGGAATTAGTACAACAAATCGAGAACATTGTTATGTCCTACGAATTAGTTATCGGTATTCATGACTTAATGGTTCACAATTACGGTCCCGGACGTACTATTATCTCCCTTCATGCAGAAGTACCTTCTGACGGAGATTTATTACAAATGCACGACACCATTGATTTAATCGAACATCGTTTACACAGAGAACTTATGTGCAATGCAGTAATCCACATGGATCCGGTATGTATTCATGACCAACTTACACAAGAGTTAAAACAAATGGTGACAAATATTCTTCATTCCATTGACCCGGTACTAACCATGCATGACTTCCGCATTGTTACAGGTCCTACCCACACTAATTTGATTTTTGATGTAGTAGCTCCCTACCGCTACAAATTTACCGATGAACAACTCAGTGCTTTAATTAGCTACAAAATCAAGGAACAAGACGATGCTTACTTCGCTGTAATTGATATTGACAAAAAATATGCTTGACATTCCAAAATATGGAGAGTATCATTTGATAAGGTTATTCATTGTAATCGTGTCCGGCCAGTCACCGGATACACAACAAAAATAAGAAAGAAGGAGGTAACATGATGATTAACTTGACTTTTGATTTTAGACATTTTAATAATACTGCAGTTACCTCAGGAGATATTGCATAGTATTTTGCTTTTACTTGCAAAATATATTTCTATGTATTTTACGCCCGTGGTAATCTGCCGCGGGCTTTTTTGTGCAAAGCACAGCTTCAGCAACTGTACCTTGCTTCTTACTCTCGGAGCCAATTCGCTCCCAGCCCCGACAGAATTCACTTCACACTCATACTTAAAACCTGTGACTTATGTATGAACTCAACGGGACTCCTGAAAGTTATTAGAAACTCACACCATGTGTTAGGAAGGTGATATAAACCATAATAACATCTCCTTTGCGCCAAGTCCTCGGACGCAAGTGTTTCTATAATTTCATACGTACTGCTAAAAGCAGATATCCAAAATGCTCTTGCTCCTGCGTTGCAGGGTCGCATTTATGGATATCTAACGCATTACTATGAAATCAAGAAACACTATGCATCCTGCGTGGGCATGCAAAGTGAGACATTATTATGGTTTATATCCACCTTCCCAACACATCCTCACCTCATAGAAAGGAGTGACATTTTGAAGAAACTATCACGCTACATATTTGAACATATAGGTTCCTATGGGCTGGCTTTAGTCTGCCTGATTATCGGTGTTGGTCTGGATATGCTGTCTCCACAGCTGACCAAGAAAATAATTGATGACGTAATCGGCAAAGGTGAAATCGAACTACTCCCCTATCTGCTAGGCGGCATTTTAGTAGTAGGATTCGGTCGTTGTATCTTCATGTATATCAAAGAATATACCTGCGACGTAACCGGTGCTAAAATCTCTGCCAGTATGCGAAAGGATTTATTCCATCATATACAGGGACTTTCTGCAGACTTTTTCGACCGCAACAATACCGGTGAGCTTATGGCCCGCGTTAAAGAAGACATTGACCGTATCTGGGATGGTCTCACTTTTGTGGGTATGCTTATGATGGAAGTCATTATCCACGTTGCCATGGTTTTGACCTGTATGTATACACTTAATTGGGAGTTAGCACTAATTCCTACCATTACCATGATTTTGTGTGGTTGTTTGGCTATCTTCCTGGAGAAAAAACTGGATAAAATTTACGAATCCATCAGTGAGGAAAATGCCAAGCTAAACACTGTCGCAGAAGAAAACTTAGGCGGTGTGCGAACGGTAAAAGCATTTGCACGGGAAAAATTTGAAATCCAGAAATTTTTATCCCACAACAAACGATACTATGAGCTGAACATGGAACAATCCAAAATGTTCGTTAAATATCATCCATACTTTACCTTGGTTACTAAGGTTCTGCCCCTTATTATTCTTCTTTGGGGCGGCTATATGGTGATTCAAGGTGAATTTACTTTAGGTTCTTTGGGAGCTTTTATTGAATACTCCATGAACATTGTCTGGCCTATGGAAATGCTGGGTTGGCTGACTAACAGTTTCTCAGCTGCTGTGGGCTCCAATAAGAAGCTGAAAAAAATCTATGCCGAAACTGCTTCCATAACCGAACAGGAACAGCCTATCGTTTTGGAACAAGTTAAAGGCAAAATCACCTTTGACAATGTATCCTTTACCCGCGACAAAACCGAGATTTTAAAGGATGTTAACTTTACCCTGGAACCCGGTAAAACCTTAGGCATTATGGGAGCCACCGGTTCCGGCAAGTCTTCCATCATTCACCTGTTGCAAAGACTTTATGATTGCAGCAAGGGAATCATCCGCATGGATGATGTAGATATAAAGAAGCTTACTTTAAAACAGCTTCGCAGTAGTATTTCCGTAGTAATGCAGGATGTGTTCCTTTTCTCGGATACCATTCAAGATAATATCAAGCTGGGAAAATATGATTCACTTTCTTTGGACGTGGTACAAAAATCTTCTCAGCTAGCCCAGGCAAGTGAATTTATTGAACGCCTGGATGACAAGTATGAGACCATTATCGGAGAACGAGGTGTAGGACTTTCCGGAGGCCAGAAACAGCGTATCAGTATTGCCCGGGCATTGGCAAAGCAGTCTCCGGTATTGGTTATGGATGATTCTACCTCGGCATTGGATATGGAGACCGAGCATATGATCCAGGAAACCCTGAGTTCATTACATGACACAACTAAAATTATTATTGCACACCGTATCAGTGCAGTCCGTCATGCAGACGAAATTCTCTTTCTTGATGAAGGTCGTATTGCAGAGCGTGGCACCCATGAAGAGCTTCTGGCCCAAAAAGGACTTTACTATGAAACCTACATGGCGCAATACGGTGAATTCCTTGTAGAACAGGAGGTGTAATTTATGCCTATTAACTCATTTAAAGACGACGAACAGACGGTTAATGAGGCTGGTAAACTAAAAACACTGCTACGCCTCTTCGCCTATCTGTTCGCATACAAAAAGCAGGTTATTCTGGTACTGTTCATTATGATGATTTGTGTTGGAATTACTTTGCTGAATCCTTTGATTATAGAATCCGCCATTGACGATTATATCGGTCAGGGCGATTGGAATGGATTAATTAAATTATGTGTATTTGCTGTCTGTATCAATATTGTAATGGTTCTGCTCATAAAGGTGCGTATGCACATTATGAATCAGGTCACCAATGGTATACTGGTAACAATCCGCCAGGAGCTGTACACACATATCCAGACATTGGATTTTCACTTTTTTGACAGCCGTCCTACCGGTAAAATCTTGTCCCGAATCATCGGCGACATTAACTCTCTGAAGGATGTACTGGGCAACAGTGTCACTACATTGATTCCTGATTTTATCACCATTAGCTGCGTAGTAATCATTATGCTTGTGAAAAATCCGTTGTTAACCTTAGCAGCACTTTGTTCCACGCCCCTACTCATGTTGGGTATGTGGCTTATTCAGAGATACTCTCACAAGCGCTGGCAAATTTTCCGTAAAAAGAGCGCAAATTTAAATGCCTTCCTACATGAAAATATCGCCGGCATGCGTATTATCCAAAGCTTTACTGCGGAGAAAGAAACTACAGACACCTTCCATGAATTAGTAGAAGAACATCGCACCGCTTTTAATAATGCTGTGCGTGTCAATGATGCTTTCGGTTCCATTATAGACTTCTGTTGGGGTGTTGGTTGTGTAGCCATGTATTACACCGGCATTGTTATTATCGGTATTGAGACCGTTTCCGTAGGTACATTATTGGCATTTGGTAACTATATAAATATGTTTTGGAGACCTATTTCCAACCTTAGTAGCTTCTATAATCAGTTAATTACCAATATTGCTGCTGCAGAGCGTATTTTTGAAATACTGGATACCCCTTCTGAAATCAGCGATAATGAAGCCTCCGTAACATTACCGCCCATTGAAGGTCGCGTCACCTTTGATAATGTAACCTTCGCTTACTCCGATGCACCGGAGGTAAAAGTATTAGAACAGGTAAGCTTTGATATTAAGCCCGGTGAAACGATAGCTTTGGTTGGCCCCACCGGTGCCGGCAAAACCACTATTGTAAACTTAATCAGCCGTTTCTACAATGCTACCGAAGGACGTGTGCTTGTAGACGGGCATGATGTAAAAGACGTTACGATTCACTCTCTACGTAGCCAAATGGGTATTATGACCCAGGACAACTTCCTCTTTTCCGGCACGGTCAAGGAAATCATCCGTTACGGCAAGCTGGATGCTACCGACGAAGAAATCATTGCTGCAGCCAAGGCAGTGAACGCCCACGACTTCATTATGAAACTGGAAAAAGGATATGACACCGAGTTGAGCGAACGTGGTGGCGGTTTATCTATTGGTCAAAAACAATTGTTGGCCTTTGCCCGTACCTTTGTTTCCATGCCCCGTATCCTCATATTGGACGAAGCTACCTCCAGTATCGATACAAAAACTGAGCTACTGGTTCAAAAGGGCATCGAAACCTTATTAAAGGGACGTACCTCCTTTGTTATCGCCCACCGTTTAAGCACCATCCAAAAGGCGGACCGCATCTTTGTTATCGATGAAGGCGGTATTTTAGAACAAGGTACCTCCAAAGAACTCTTAGCCAAGAAAGGTGCCTACTATGATTTATACATGGCACAATTTTCGGCTTAACTAAAGTCATGCAGAAAATGAAAAACAGCGGTAACCGGGCATTTATGCACGTGTTACTGCTGCTTTTTTATTTTCTATAGGACGCAGTCCGCGAACCCCGAAAGCGCTGCTTTCGGGGTTTGGCATGACTTTTATCATATTTCTACACCACACAGTCCACGAACCCGAAAGCAACGCTTTCCGGGTTTGGCATGACTTCCTATATCCCCCTCTTATTCACTCACAAAATTCACAATTCCTACCAGTTCGCCATCTTCCACACTAACTGTGGCTTCCTTCCCTATAAATTCATTACTCACCCCTATAGGGAAATCATTGGTCATGGTATAATCCGTAAGCTCATATTTCATCCCACGGATATTTACGCCCTTTGCTTCTTTTCCCAAAGCAAACAGTGAAAAATATCCCTCCAAATTATCACGTAACTTTACTTCTTCATTCTTCATCACAAAAATCATTCCACTGCCATCCATTAGATACCCTACTGCACCATGATTTTTTAAATAGAGTAAACTCTGAATATTAGCAAAGGTATGCTCCACTCTACCTCCGGTACCACCGTAAATCAAAAAATAATCATACCCCTTTTCCAGTCCTAAACGTAATGCCGCCAGCATATCCGTATCATCCTTTTCCGGCTTCAAAACTACTACACGCTCAGGTGCTTCTTCCTTCATCTGCAAAATCGTTTCTCTCTGAGCCTCATTTACCGAATCAAAGTCCCCCAACAAAATATCCGGCTCAATCTCCAACACACTACAATAATTTATACCGCCATCTACAGCAATTACCAAATCTTCTTCTCCCACAGAAATTTGTCCAACGGTCAAATCTCCCGCACCAATTACAATACATTTTTTATCTGCCATTACTTTACCTACTTTCAGATATTATGCTCTTTTTACAAAAAGTATTTTGGGTATCAATAATTTATTTTGTGCTATAATACCCAATAAATCACAAATCTCTGGGTAAAAAAGCACTATCCTTAAAACCCTCATATATACCCAAACACTCTTCTAAGTACTTAAAATTCACCTAATATCAACTGCTATTTGGGTACTAAACCTCGAAAAATATTCATTATACCCAAATCCTAGTCTAACACAGTCCTTCTCTCATCGCAATTGCTAGTTTCACTGTTCTTCTAGCATCCATACTCAATTTATGCTATTATTATCTAAAACAAATTAATAAGCACGAGGCGCTCTTATGAAAACTACTTACTCTCCCGAAGACCTGCGGCGTATGCAGGTCATGGACCATCGATATCGCAACGCGGCAAAGGAGTATTTTACCAAACGCGTAGAACATTATATTAAGCAAACCGGCGGAACCTATACCCGAATTACCATTCGAGACCAGAAGACCCGCTGGGGAAGCCGTTCCTCCTCTGGAACTTTATCCTTTAATTACCGCCTAATGTATGCTCCACTTCGAATCCTGGACTATGTAGTCGTTCATGAACTATGCCACATTACTCACATGAACCACTCCAAGGAATTCTGGGATATGGTGGCATCTATACTGCCAGATTATAAAGAAAGCCGCAATTGGCTCAAAGAACATGGGAAAGAACTTAATATTGAAGACCATATGAAACGATTGCAAATATTATAAAGAAAGCTCAAAAGGGGGCAGGCGTATATGCCTGCCCCCCTTCAGGGCTCATTTTATCTATTACCGATTTTCATCTACATACAGCTGTACACGGCTTTGAATAATTGCTGCCACATCACGTGCACTCTTCTGTCCGTCAAAGAAGCTTGCTGCTTCTTCGTTTACAATATTGATAATATCCTGATTATAATAGCTACGCTTATTTATTGAGAAAATAAACTCACAAATAGCATCTACTTCGGCCTGACTGAACTGCTCCAATTCAATCTCTTCACCGTTCATATAATAGGTATTATTGTATTCTACTTTTTCACCATTCTCATCTAACCAGTAAGGTTTCTCCATGGACTCTTCTGCCTTAGCAATAAATACAGACTTAGATACCGGCAATGACCACATCTGATCACTGTTCTGATATTCATCCGTCAGGAAGTATCTTAAGAATTCCCATGCTCCATCAATATTCGCTGACTTCGCTGAAATCACATACTGATAAGAACCCGGCTGGATAATGGAAGAATTACCGCTAATACCCGGGAATCCAACAAATGCAGCTTCATCACCTAATCTTCCATGAATATTATATACCAAATCAGAAACTCTGTTGATATATAAATTCATAAGAACTGCCTTATCTTCACGATATTGGCTTTCGTAGAGGGTCCAATCATAACCCTCCCAATAATCTTCTGAATACTCTGTTGGTAAAGTTTTTGCATACTCTAACATAGCCATAAATTCTTCTGACTGGAAGTCACATTTGCCTGTATTCACATCTACAAAATCACTACCACAGTACATCATCATATAATACAGGAAACTGTCTCGTAACATACCATCACTTCCCCATGGCATTACATCACTCTCCTGTGTCTTCATAAACTGCTGGAACTCGCTCATAGTCCATCCTGTTTTATTTCCTACCAAGGAAGATTTTGCCACATAAGTCTGTACCGTAAAGTTCGGAACTACAGTATACAAATTACCATTGACAGAGAATGCTTCCCATACATTTTCTAAAAATTCAACCTTGGATAATTCCGGGTCTGCTGCAATCAAAGCCTTTACATCTGCAAGCAATCCTTTATTCACCCAACTACTGATGTCCTGATTGCTTTCCACCATAATAATATCCGGCATCTGACCACTGATAATGTCATTATTCATTTTGGTCTGTGCCTGTTCATAATCGCTTGTTTCTGCATAAGCTTTCACAGTGATTCTATATTTGCTGTTGGTCTTATTAAAATCAATCACACGACCCTTTATGTCGCCACCTAAATATTGACAGCCCAAGGTAATAGCAATCTTATCCGGAATTGTAGCAGGATCTACATAGGTAAACAAAGCCACATGCATTTTATAATCTACAGAATCATGATAATTTGCCACAAAGCTCTTGTCATCAATAAATGTCAGATTGTTCATGGAATATGTTGCAACATCTGAATTAATAAAATCCATAATCTTTTTCGGTTCTGCATCACCAATGTTGTAAGTATAAATACCCATGGAATTACTTAATGTAAAATCTGTAGTAGAACCGGCATACATATTATAATTTGCCAAACCAGCCGGTGTTTCCATTTTCTCTCCGATTTCACCGGTAGCTTTATCTATAGAACTAATAGTAATATTCATCCAATCATCACTATAGATTGTTACATATAAAGAACCGTCACGGGCAGATATAATCTGTCCCATATTCATGTTTCCGTTATCATTCAACATTACTCTGGAAGTTTCCTGTCCCTGTGCGTCCAAAGTAATAATTTCGTTATCTCCGGAAATAATCGTCAAACTTCCATCTGCGTTCTCAATCATATTACGGGCATAGAAGTATGCATATTCATCCTCGCTGTCCTCTACCATATCCTTCTGATATACCAAGTTACCGGAAGCATCCCATTTAAACAAATCAAAATGCTGTTCATAAATAGGATTGTTGGGGTCTGTGTAATCTTCAAAGTAAGATTCATACAAAACAACCGTCGAACCATCTTTAAACATCTTATAGCTGGAAATATATCCCCAACCATTTGAAGTATCCGGCATATCCAATTTCTTGATTTCTTTGTCACTACCATCCACATTTGCAGATACAAAATAGTACTTAGGACCAGTATATACAACTTCTTCATACATACCGTCTTCTACATCTACTATCATATCTTCATCTACTGCCATATCCGGATTTACAGCTTCCGTTGTACCTTCTGTCGCATTTTCACCGTTTTCTGCAGTATCCTCTGTGGCTTCACCGGTTCCTTCCGCTGACTCCTCATCCAACTGAATAGTATTATTGTAATCCTCTACTAACACCGTTACACGTCCATCTACATACGACATGCCGTACATTCCCATGTTTGCAAGGTCTACGCCAAAATCAATATCCTGTGCAGCATATACATACTCTTTTGCAGCAGAACTGCTTGCAACAGCCGAACCACCTTCACCACCTTGAGAGCCTTCCGGTCCGTCACCCTCTGTCTTGTTACATGCCGCCAAAGAAACAACCATTGTAGCGGTAATCATCAGACATAATAACTTTTTCCACTTTCTCATACTCATTCCTCCTCATATTCCTTTATATCGATCCATTCCTTTTCCTGCTTCTTTTTCATTTGACGCTTCTCCTTCGCAGCTGTTCTCATACGGCTAAATTTCATCTCTGCCGCATCCTTCCACTTAAGAAGTACGCCCTTCACAGTCCAAGTTTTTCTCTTCCACAAAAGAATCAATATTCCTATTACAATTATAGCAGGTACACCTATCAACAACAAGATAAAGAGCATCAATGTTGCCAAAATATCCTCATATGCTCTGGCAATATTCTCCCAATAGGGATAAATAATTGCTTTACCATTCATGGCACGTGTTGCAAACTCACCAATTTGCTTTATTCTGCCAAGCACACTATATCTGCTACTATTCTCTACAATATCCACTTCCAGTTCAGAAACACCTATATTCTCTGTTACATAATTTAGTGCATACCCACTTACCGGATTGGGCATAACAATTTCATAATGATTGATACCATTGTTGGTGCCATACTTGTTCAATGTATCATAGGACACATAAATCAACGCTTCATCTAAACCGGCCGCCTTATGCAATTTGTTCTCTTTATGTTGCACCACACCGGTGACTACATGAGACACACCGTTAATCTCCACCACTTGACCGGCAATATCATTAGAGCCAAACAACTTCCACGCCGTTAATTCATCCAACACACAATAATCCTGCATTAAGTCATTGCCTGAAAAGTACGAGCCACTTAACAGCTGCACCGGATGGAACAAAAAGAAGTCGCCTCCAATTCCTATAGCATCCACTGTAGCACTGGAAATATTACTTTTTACGGTTATTTTTCCGGATGCACTATATGCATCTGTCCAAAGTCTGGCACCTTCATTCTCCGATGCGGACACTATGGAAGCCTCCTCCAAGGCACTATCCACTTTGTGGGCAAATTCCTCCAGCTTATCCTGTGTTACATTTGCATTTACGGAGAAAAAACAACTTATCTGTGCCGCATCCTTTTGCTCACTCCACCGCAAAGCCGCCTGCTGGGTTTCCAGCTTACTCATCAGCAAATTGGAAATCAATATCAATACTATGCCAAGCAACAGAGAAACTGCACAAACTATGACCGGTATAATATGTCTGACAGAGAAGTTTCTTCTCATCTTCTTCATAGTCAACCCACCTTAATTTTCTGCTAATCTTACCTGTTGTCCTGCCTCTACCGGCTTGGTAGAAGTGGTAATCACAAATTCATATCCATATAAAGCACCTGTAATGGCAGATTTCGTATCATCAGAAGCCACTACCTGCACATCCACACGTGTTGCAGTATAACGGGTACCGATGGGCGAGCTCTTAGACTCTACAATAAGCACAAACTTACCATTATTATCCTCACGAATCGCGCTATTAGGTACTACCATATCATACATTGCACTCTTTTGTCCTACCGATACATTTAAGGACTGATTTGCCACTACATTGTCACCTGACACACTAAATACTAACAATTTATTCTGAGATGGATTGGTTTTATCCGGTCTAATGCTTTCCAAAACGATTTCCATATCATCATATCTCCAGGAATTCACCGGTTCTGCTATATCACCAACCGAAAGTCTTCTGGCCTGCTCATTGGTAACAGAAAAGCTTAAGGAATATCCATCACCTTCCGGCTGCATGGTAAATAAAGCCATATCTTTGCCCGGAGTATCTTTACCGGAGGTTACATTTACAGCAATAATAGTACCACTAATGGGGGCAAAAATCTCACTACCTTCTATTTCAGCTTCCAGCTTTGCCACTTGCTCCTCAGCATCCTTAACCGCCTGTAACTTCTCACTTAAATCCATGGACACGCCCATACTTGCCAAATAATCTGCTAATTCCTGCTGCTTTTCCTGCAATGCTGCCTGTTTATCATTCATGGTATTTGTGGCATGGAATAAATTTACATTATTCTCCTTCAGCTGATTATTTAAATTCTCCAAGGTTCCGGAAGTATTTCCGGATGCAATTTTGTTATCCAGTGCTACCTGAGCTACCTTTAAGGCATACTCTGCATCAGCCTTCTTTACTTCTTCATCGCCCTGTGTCTGCTTTGCTGCTTCTTCCTTCGCCTTTTCCTCTGCCAAAGCCTGCTCCAAAGCTGCAATTACATTGGCATCACCACCACTAACCGTAGGCAACTGCTTATCCAATTCATTTTGAAGCTTAGTCTGTTCGTTTTGACTTCTGGCCTGCTCATTGATGGCTGCCTGAATCGCCAGCTCTGCAGCTGTTACTGCTGCCTTGGCATCATCCACTGCCTTTTGTTCTTTAGAGGTATCTGCATTATTGTCCGGAGTGACACTAATTTGTGTTTGTAAAGCGTTGCCCCACTCGGTCAAATCATCTACCTGTTTCTTTGCCTCTTTATACTCTGCTTCTGCAGCTGTAATTGCATTATTCAATGCAATAATCTGCTTTTTATATGCATCTGTGGAAAGTGTCGTTCCACCGTTTTGCAGAACCTTCACATCACTTACATTTAAAAGTGCCATATCATAAGCATCCTTAGCCGCCTCCAACGCTGCTCTTGCTGCTTCCAACGGCTCACTATCCTCCTCCGAAAGTAAGCATAAAAGGTCACCCTTCTGCACTTCGTCACCTTCTCTTACTTCTACAGATTCCACTTTACGCACGCTGTCAAACATTACCTCGTACGGATCATCACTTTCAATAATACCATTGCCACGTATTTTGGCAGTAATAGTATCTGACATAATATACTGTGCTGCCACTTCCGGCAATGAATAATTCATAATTGTATTGGAGAAAAAGGTCAACACCAGCATAATAGACAAAAAGACAATTGCTGCTGACTTTACCCACTCTCTTCTGTTTTTCTTTTCGTTCATACTATTTTCCTCCCTGCGGTTAACCCTTTACGCCACCTTGGTAAGTAATACCTTCCACCAGATACTCCTCACCATATAAAAATACTAACAAACTGGGCACCATATAAATAGTCGCCACTGCAAATGCCAGACCAATTTCTCCTGCGTTGATTTTACTTAAAAATACAGACAGGGGATGTGTTTCCGGGTCTGATAATAATATTAATGGTTGTTCCACCATATTCCAATAGTCAATAAATACCAGAATCGCTGCACTTGCCAATGCCCCCTTACATAGCGGCAGGCAAATCCTTCTGAAAATCTGCCATTCTCCGGCACCGTCAATCTGTGCCGCTTCAATCATGGACGTTGGTATTCGTTTCATAAACTTTGTCAGCAAGTACACTGCAAAGGGTGAAAAAATACCCGGTAACCAAATCGCCCATTTCGTATCCAAAATATTCAACCAATCTGACACCAGATAGTTAGGCACTAATGTAACCTGATAAGGCATCAGCATCAAGATAATATAAAGGAAAAACACTATGGAGCGAAGTTTTCCATCATATCTGGCAAATCCATAAGAAGCCAGCGTTGCCACAATTAACTGGAATACCACAATGGGTCCCACCAATACCACGGAATTCCAGAATTTCAATAAGTATTCCGGACTCTTGAACAAAACGGTAATATATTGGCTAAAGGACACCATGTCCGGTATAAATTTCAAGTTTACCTTTTCTGCAACATACACCTTGCCACCGGTACTGGTAGTGGCAAATATGGTACCATAATTTGCAGAGATTTCTGTCGCTGACATAAAGGAATTGGTTATGGTTAAAATAATGGGAGCCAGGAATAAAAAAGCAAAAAATGCTGCAAAAATGGTTGCCACAAAAATCTTAACCTTACCCAAGGTACGTTTTCTGACAGCTTTCCTATGGGCTCGTTTTTCAAAAAGGGCTGCGGTTTCTTTTTTCCTACTCATCCTTCCACATCCTTTCCGAAATAATTTTCTACCAGGAACAATATCCCTATAATTACCACCATTACCATAGACATCAATACCGCTGCACTGGACAGCTTCTGATAATCCAAATTCTTAAAGGTATTGTTCATAAAATGCTGTAACATGTAAACTGTCTCAAAGGGATAATCCGTAGTCAGCAGATATACCTCTCTAAACACCTTAAAGGAATTAATCAGTGACATAATTGTTACAAACATAAAAGTAGATGACAAATAACGTATTTTTATGTAAAAGAATATCTGCAACGGATTGGCACTTTCCAGCCGCGCCACTTCAATAATATCCTGTGGTATACTGGCTAACGCCGCCATAAACAATATCATGTTATATCCCAAATTCTTCCACAAAAACAATACAACAATAACTATATGAGAATACTCCGATTTCAACCAGTCAATTTTCTCCACATCAAATAGCAGAAGTACCTCATTCACTACACCATTATAGTTAAACAGCACCTGCCAAATAAGCACAATCGATGCAACCGGAACCATCATGGGACTTAAGAAAAAGGTTCTGAACTGACTCCGAAACGGTAGCTTGGCATCCAACAAAATAGCCAGTAGCAGGGACAACAACACTGCCAAAGGTACTGCTATTATGGAGAATCGAAAAGTATTGGTTATTGCTTTTTTAAACGCATTGTTTTCCAATACATATTTAAAATTATCCAACTCTACAAAATTTTTACTGATTGGGTTATCTACCAAAGAATAAAAGACCACTACTGCAAAAGGAATAATAAAAAACAATAACACGCCAAGAAAGCTAGGGGCTATAAATAACCCCGAGCTTCTTTTGACTCTCTTTATTCTCTTACTTTTCCTACGTAGCTTCTTTTTCTTTATGCCTGTCTTTTCCAAAAGAAAAGCCCTCCTTAGCTGTTCTCACTTACATAAAGCTCCACACGGCTCTGTATAATTTTTGCCACATCTTCGGCACTCTTTTGTCCGGAGAAATAAGACTGTGCTTCTTCATTAATCATGGTAAAAATAGTCTGGTCAGCAGTACCTGCCGGCTTCGCCATCGCAATCATAGCCTTGATTTCATCTACTTCTTCCTGGGTTGCAGCATATATCTCTGCCTCCCAATCATCATATCCCCAGGTAGTCTTGGGATATTGCAGTGGATTGCCAGCCTCATCATACATGATTTCTCCGTTCTCATCGTACTGATAATCAATCTTCATAGCCTCAGCAAACACTTCTTCTAACTCATCCTTGCGGGAAGGGAACTGCCATCTATGCATATCACTACTTTCATCCTTGGCAAGAACACTTTCGATAAATGCCCAGGCACCATCAATACAATCACTGGAAGCTGCAATACCATACATTTCATAACTGCTCAAATAAGTGCCCGTACTACCATCCACCGTGGGATAACCAATACTGGTAACATCTTCTTCCATCATCAAACGATACATCTGATAATTCTGCACATCACTTAAGTAAACATCCGCCAAAAGTACCTGACCGGACTGAATCATGGCCGGAAAGCTGCTTTCATCGTTATAGTTTATTTCCTTCGGGAAGTTGTTTGCAAATTCCAACACCTTAATAAACTCCGGACTGTCAAAACTACATGTGCCTGTTGTGTAATCAATAAAGCTATCACTATTATACTGTAAACATATCTGTAATGCACTATCTTTTGTAGCATATCTCATTAACTCTGCATCCGGATATTCCTTTGCCAGTGCCATGATATCATCCAAGGTCCATCCCGCCTCTGTTCCCACATATTTGCTCTTTGCCATCATGGTATTAATATTAAATGCCACGGGAACTGTTACCTGCACACCATCAAAATTATATGCCTTTAACACACTTTCTACAAAATCATCCTTATTGGAAACGGTACTCTTCTCCAAATAAGGAGTCAAATCTACAAAAGCCCCCTTTGCTGCCAAACTGCTGATATCCACATAGTTTATGGATATAATGTCCGGTGCATCCTTACTGATAATATCCGCATTCATTAACGCCAAACCATCCGCATAAGTGTTTTCGGTCCATTCTGCGTTGTTATCAATATAGCTCTTAATCTTTATCTGATATTTCGGATTTGATTTATTAAAAGCAACTGCTGCCTGCTGTAAATTACTATCCCCATCATATAAGGTAGCTAAGGTAATAATGGTTTTCTGAGTCACCTCAGATGCTTTTGTTTTCGTCAGAATGGTAACTTCTGCAGCATCATTGTAGTTATCATAATACACTGCAATGCGTCCGTCATCCATTACTTCAAAATCCTGAACATAATTACCATCCACATCACAATCTAACCAAGCAAGTAACTCTATGGATTCCTGGGTAGCCATATCATACTCGTAAAGCTTAGATGCACCGGAAACCAAAAGCTTTCCATTTCCTGCATTCTTTACCTTGGCATTCATGTCCGGGATATTTTTGTAGGTACCTCCCTTGGCGCCGGTTGCCACATCAATTTCAGCCACCTCTACACCCTGCATACCATAATAGGTATATAACACCTTACCTTCCTCTGTAATGCACATACTTTGAATCCAATCCGCATCCGTAGGAATGGTTTTGTTCAAAGTACCATCTTCGTTAAACAAATAAAACACATTGCTGGAGGAAGCAATTATTTTTCCATCACTTGTGGCTGCGATATTCTGCAGATATGAATTGTTTTCATCCACAAACACGTCCTTCAAATCTTGGACAAACACCTGCGCTCCGGTACTGTCCATTTTCATCAAATAACTGGTACTGTCGTCATAATTATACTCCTCACCCTCTACATACATAGGATAAGCATTCCAGACGCTATAGCTATTACCTGTCTTATCTATATAGCAACTAATAAGAGAGGTTTCCATCCCCTCCACCGGACATTTTATGTCCAATTCATTCTCTACATCCAAACTATTCAAATCTCTATAAGCATAATAATCCTTAGATTCTCCGGTCTCTTCGTTATAACTGTATACCGAATAATAAAGTTTTCCATCTACAAAAGTAGGATTATTCACCCAACCATTTGCATCCTTTGTCAAGGTATGATATTCCGGTACATATACATATTCCGGTGCAGCCTCTTCGCCACCGCTGGTTCCGACATTCCCCTTACTGCCTTCCTCTGTATCTTCACCGCCGCAGGCTGCCATGGATACGGTCAACACGCCGGCAAGTCCTAATGCTAAAATCTTTTTCCATAAACTTTTCATTTTCATAATCTCCTTCACTCCACAAAGTCATATGTTTTCGCATACTGCTTTGCATTACCATTGTAAAGCATATGCATACAAAATACAATTTAAGATTTTCTAAAGAAATCTTAAGATACCTTAATCGTATTCTCTTCTCATACTCCTATGTCATAACTTCTGCAAACTTTTCCTACACAAGAAAAGAGCATCATACTCATGCCAATTACACACATAAGTATTCTGCTCTTTTTATCTCTCTGTTTTTAAAATGTATTTAAGGGAACTCCCCCTGCTGCCGGCACAACTTAATCCACCGATTTTAAGGACTCCGTCATACTGATTTTCTCCAGCTTTCCGGTCATCATAGCATTAACCCCCAATGCAAACAGGAAGGTTAACAACACTGCATACAAATAACTGATTAACTCTATTCGCACATCAAAGGTGACCAAATCCACCTTTAAGCACTGCATAATAAACAGGTGTAACACCTTACCCAAACCAAGTCCCACCAGTGCCCCCACTATGGTTAAAATAACATTTTCACGGAACACGTACGATGCTGTTTCATTCTTATAAAAGCCCAAAACCTTAATCGTCGCAATCTCTCTGATACGCTCGGTTATATTAATATTGGTCAGGTTATAAATAACAATAAAGGCCAACGCTGCCGCACAAAGAATAACCAATAAAACAATATAATCAATACTTGCCATCATATTTGCAAAACGTTCCATGGTATCTGCGTTTACCGAGACTGCTGTTACGCAATCCTGCTTCATCAAATCTGCTGCCACCTGATGATTATCCACGGTAGGAATATCCGCTAAATTGATGTACAGCATCTTATAGTCTGCAGACTTGCCCAACTGCTCTGTATAAGTATCCGGGTGGATATACACATAATTATAAACAAAGTTCTGCATAATACCGCTGACAGTTACCTTTATGGTATTAAAGTCTTCATCCTGCATCTCAATCACATCACCCACCTGATAACCATAGTCATCCGCCAGTCTGTGAGTAATGAAAGCTTCTCCCTTCTGAGGATAAGCAAGGGGTTCCTTCTTCAAAGTATGGAAATCAATATAATCACCAATCTCTTCCGGTTCCGCAGGCACAACCAAATATACGGACTTCACACCATTCTCGGTTTGCAAATCCACAGAAGACTCCATTACCACCGTATAGCCTTCCGACAAACCGTTTAACACATTGTCTACCTGTTTTTCGGCCTCTTCCTTCCAGCCATCCTTCAAAGTCACGTTTATATCATAAATGGTAATTTCCTCGTACTGATGCGTTACCACCTCCGACACCGAGTCGTTAATACCAAAGGCTGCCAAAACCAGCGCTGTACAACCGCTGACACCCAATACCATCATCAGGAATCGCTTTTTATACCGGAATACATTACGTATCGATACCTTTTGCAAAAACTTCAGTCGCTTCCACACAAAAGGGATTCGTTCCAACAAGATTCTTTTGCCTGCCTGAGGTGTTTTGGGACGCATAAGCTGCGCTGCCACTTCATTTAATTCCTTACGACAGCTGTACCAGGTTACCCCTACGGAACACAGTAGGGATACCACCAACGAAAACAGTGCCATCTTCCAATCAAGTACAAAATAGAACCGCCCCATATTGTACATCATGCCGTAGCATACCCAAATTACATACGGGAACAAATATATTCCAACCAAAAATCCACCCAAACAACCGCTTACCGCTGCACTTCCACTGTAAAACATATATTTTCCCATAATGGTTTGTCTACTGTAGCCTAATGCTTTTAGCGTACCGATTTGGGTTCTCTGCTCCTCAATCATGCGGCTCATGGTAGTCATACATACCAGTGCTGCCACCAAAAAGAAAAATACCGGGAACACATCTGAAATTTTATTTACAATATTACTATCACTTTCAAAGCATACATACCCTACATTGGTATTTCTTCCAAGTAAATACTGTTTGGGCGCCTCCAGATCCTTTAACTCTTCCTCTGCTTCTGCAATCTTGGCCTCTGCATCAGCAATCTCAGCTTCAAATTCCGCCAGCCCGTCCTTGTACTCTGCCAAACCATCCAGGTACTCCTGTTCACCATCCAGAAGCTCCTGCTCCTTCTCAGCAAGCTCTACCTGACCTTCCTCCAGTTCTTTTCTGGCATCTTCCAGCTCCTTCCTGCCGGCTTCTATTTCCTGTTTCGCCTTGACTAACTCCAACTTTCCTTCACGAATCTGCTTCTTACCATCCAACATGGTGGTCCAAGCATCATTTAGCTGCTTCTCACCATCTTCCGCCTGGGTACGTCCATCTGCCAATTGCTTCTTACCGCTCTCCAATTGTGCCCAACCGTCTGCTAACTGCTGTTTAGCATCTGCCAACTGCTTTTTACCATCCTCCAGTGCTGTACGATTCGCATCTATCTCCTCCTGGGATGTTTCCAGCGCATTTTTTAGGACTGCTAATGTAGTTTTGGTATCCTCCAAAACCTCTACCATTTCCTCCGACAACAGTCCAATAGCTTCCAAAGCTTCCAGTTCTTCCAGCATTGCTTCGTACTCTTCTATTTCAGATATCAATCCGGGCAAGGCTGCTTCCATAACAGCCAGCTGTTCCTCGCCTGCAATCAGCTCCGCTTCCTTTTCAGCCAACTGCTGTTCTCCGGCCTTTAACTGTGCTTCACTGCTTACCAAAGTATCTTCGTTCTTTTCTATCTCTGCAAAGGATTCTTGCAAAGTATCCCAATTTTCCTGCCAGGTTACCTGACCATCTGCCAGCTCCTTTTCCTTATTTGCTAACAACTTCTCATTTCTGGCAATCTCTGCCTCTGCATCATCTAATTCTTTCTCTGCCTCTGCTAACTCCAAAAGGCCGACCGCCAATTCTTCCTTAGCATCTGCAATCTGCTGTTTACCGTCTGCAATCTCTACAGCAGCATCATCTAACTCTTTACGGGCATCTGCCAGTTCCTGCTCGCCTTCCGCTTTTCCATCTGCTAACTCTTTACGGGCATCTGACAGCTTCTCATTAGCCTCCAGAATCACATTATCGTAACGCTGCGCGCCGATGGTTTCCAGATAGGGTTCCCACTCCGCCTCTTTCTGCTCAATATATGCATCATATTCTTCACTGTATATTTCAAAATCCTGATTTAGCTTTACATATACTTCTGTGTATGCCTCTGCATCAAACCCTTCCGGCAACAAATAAAAGAATCCGGTAATCGTACCACTTCCTAAGGATGTAGTACCACGCTCAAACTGCACATAGATAGGAGAATTCACAATACCCACAATTTTATATTCCGTATAGGCAAAATTCTCCAAATCCTCTTCTTTATTCAAAGACGAAAACTTAATCTTCTTACCTATGTACTTCTCCGAGAACATTCGGGCATCTACCACACACTCATTGGCATTCTTAGGCAGTCTTCCCGCAACCACCTCCAACTCATTCACTCCCTGCGTAATGCTGTGTCCCTTCATAACCTGTGCATTTCCATCACTGGTATTCTGACACAGAATATCAAAGCTGTATGCCCCTTGTACACTTCGTACATCTTCTCTTAATGCAATTTCCTCTATTTCTGCTTCCCCAAAGCCCAACGTACAAATCAGCCGAAAATCGTAAAATTGTTTTTCGTCCAAATATGTTTGTGCTGTCTTAAGCATAGCCGGTGTAGTTGCCTTTAGTCCCGCAAAGAACCCAACTCCCAACGCTACAATAGCAAGAATTGCCAAATAGCGCCCCAGACTCTGCTTTATCTCTCGCAGAGTAGATTTATTCATCATTGATTT
Organism: Acetatifactor sp.; assembly: GCA_045634745.1. GTDB lineage: Bacteria > Bacillota > Clostridia > Lachnospirales > Lachnospiraceae > Acetatifactor. The sequence continues at coordinate 36,073 of JAZRAX010000018.1, forward strand.
CATAAATACTAATACTCCTTCATACGGCCTTTACCGTATTTCATCCGTCTCCTACCATTCAATATCCGCAATATCTACTACATGTTCATTCTTAGTCATACTGCGGATAGTTCCGTTCTTTACCGTAATGACTCTGTCCGCCATAGCCGTCAATGCCTGATTGTGCGTAATTACAATTACGGTCTTACCCATTTCACGACAGGTATCCTGTAAAAGCTTCAGTACTGCCTTACCGGTATTGTAATCTAACGCACCTGTAGGCTCATCGCAAAGAAGAATCTTGGGATTCTTCGCCAATGCTCTGGCAATAGCCACACGTTGTTGCTCTCCTCCGGAAAGCTGTGCCGGGAAGTTATACAATCGTTCGCCCAAGCCCACATCCTGAAGTACGGTAGCCGCATCCAACGGCTCCTTACAAATCTGTGCCGCCAGCTCCACGTTTTCCAAGGCTGTTAAATTCTGCACCAGATTGTAAAACTGAAATACAAACCCTACATCATATCTTCTATATGCTGTCAGCTGTTTACTGTTATAAGCAGATACTTCTTTACCGTCTAAAAACACATGTCCGCCGGTCAAGGTATCCATTCCACCCAAAATATTTAAAATTGTAGTTTTTCCCGCTCCGGAAGCTCCTACAATCACACAGAACTCTCCTTGCTCCACCGTAAAATTCACATCGTGCAGAGCAGGAATCTCCAATTCCCCTGATTTATATACTTTACTTACATCTTTAAAAGTAACAAAGCCTTCCACAAAAGTGCCTCCCTTACGCCATATCTATATTGGTTTACACACATCAACTTTTATCATAACATACTTTCTTCACATCGGCGAGAGGGTTGTGTAAAATTTAGAATTTTTTCACACTTTCCTTCGTAAAAAAAGAAGACAGGACACGTCCTATCTTCTAAAATCAATTCCTTAATTTCCTTCTTCACAACGTACCGCATACTTATGGATTTCCTCGGTCGCAAAGGCAATTTTCGTAATAACATCTCGTTTCGTAGTATAACACCAGAAGCTATCCTCTGCCATAGAAATATCAATACAATCTCCGTGTCTGTGATAATCATACTCAATATGCATACTATCCAGATTTATAGCACTACGTACCAACGTAAACGGTTCTCCATAGTAATTACATTCCAGGCGTGTCTCTGTAAGCGTCTGCACAAGCTTCCCTTCTCCCTGTTTATAGAACTTAGTCCAGTTCGGTAAGGTTTCCACTCGTACGATATCCTCAAAATAATAGGTTCCATTCTCTACTTCCTCACGGATGCATGCTCTTTCCCAATTGGTCCAATCCGGAATATGACTGAAAATAGTCTCTCCCTCTTCTGCCTGTAATTGGCCGTATTCGGTCATTTCCCAACGTTTGCCACATTCCTCACACCAAAGCTTGGTTCCCTTAGAATACATCTTCCCCTCGGTCTTGCAGGAAGCACATTTATACAATAAACTATGCAATCCTTCCGCACGCTTGGGATGATCTATCTTTACCTTATTTTCTAACTGCCATTTAAAATCATCTTTCTGAAAGGCCTCCCGGATACGTCGATTAATTTCGTCCACACTCAAGATCTTTGTCTCTTCAGCAGTGATTACCTGGGTCATATCTGCCGAAATAGGATTCTTCTTAAAAATCTTATTCCAATGAGGGCAATTGATAAAATTACCATGAAGGCAAAGCACCACTACCGGCACCTTCAACACCTTTACCATTTTGCCCAAAGAATCCGGCAAATAAGAGTCGCATCCTTCCAAAGAATATCTTGCTTCCGGATACATGACAAACACGGTTTTCAGCTTATCCACACAGTATTTAATATTTTTCACCAAATGAATATCCGTAATAAATTTCCGGGTACCTAATACACCTAAATGACGCATTAATGGATTGGTATAATCACGGAAACCTTCCAAAGTCATAACATTATTGGCCGGATAGGGTTCCGTCACGCTCATCATTACATGCAAATCTACCATAGAACCATGTGTACTCAAAAGCAAATACGGTGCCTGTACATCCTCCATATTGACTTTATTTAATGTAAATCCTCTTCTCTTTAATACCGGCTTACAAATCACATGTCGTACAAACGGAAACAAAAATCCCGGCTTGTTTGGTTTCTTTGAAAAATCATAACGTTTTACCGTATCTTTTGTTACTTTACCCATATAATAGCACTCTCCCCTAAGTCCTCATTACCTTTCAAATGGTCATTTTATGTATTATCACCTATGCCGGAAAAATCTTATCTCCTGCCATTTCATAAACTGCTTTCGCCGCCGGTCCAATGTGCTCCATGTTACCGCAACTATCGATTCCGGTAGAAGTCCATGCCATTATTCCCTGCCAAGCATTTTCATAACAACCAACATAACACTCTACCGTGTTCATAGGCTTAGAATTCGCCATATCTCCCTTTAAACCATGTGCAGGGAATTCCCCTAAAAGCACCGGTTTGTCCGTTACCAGCTTAAACTCTGCTGGAGTTTTATCAAAAGGAATATTAAAACTGGGAGCCATCCACTCATAATAATGGGTAGAGTAGAAGTCTAAATACGCCTTTTCATAAGGATAAGCACTTTGTAATTGCTTATCAGAACCATGGTCTCCCTCATAAGAATCGCTATTATACTTCACAATAGCAATGCCCAAGGTAACCAACACCTCTGAGTGACTGTGAATAGCTGCTGCCATACGGCCAAACAACACATCCATATACTTCCAATCAAATCCACCGCACTCCGGATTCTCCAAAATCCAATCCGGTTCGTTACACATGTCAATACTCCATAAAGACTTATATGCACCGAACTTCTCACAAAAAGGAATCACATAATTATCAATATATGACTGAATCGCATCTTCGTTCTGTAGCATTGCTCTCCAACGAAGATGATTTGCATTCTCTGTTTTAAAATGATCAAAGGACATCAAGGTAGCCATCACATAAATACCATTCTTTTCTGCTATCTCAAACAAATCCTGTACATCCTGCCAATGCGCTTCGGTGGCACCTTTTACAAAACCATTCTCGTCAATTTCAATACCCACATCACCACTACAAGTAATCCATACGCGGGAACTGTTAATTCCTACTTCTCTAAGTTCTTTATAATGCTTGTCCCAATATTCTTTATCAAAACACTTACCAAATTCATCCCACTCCTTCCACGGAGTGTTTACACCATTCATCCAAATCTCTTTCTGATTTACAACGAATTTATTTCCTTCTACCTGTACTCTTCCCGGCAACATCTATCCGCCTTCCCTGTAATCCTTTGTATGCACCATATGGTTTACAAAGTTTACAAATTTTTAATAATTTAGAAGAGTATATCATTAAAACCCATTCTTGACTAGATATAATATTGTTTTTTCCATGCACTTTTTCTATCAATTTCAAGCATTGCCAAGGCTGATAAAATAGGTTAAAATACACCTAATATATGGTAAACAAGAAGGGAATTAATATGACCGAACTGGAAGAATATTACAACAAATTTAATGAAGAAAAACGTTTAAATTCACGCCATGGACAAGTAGAGTTCCGTACCTCTATGAAATATATTCATAAATATATAAATACTGATATCCCCCCTGCAGAATTTAAAATATTAGATATTGGTGCCGGAACCGGCCGATACAGTGTTGCTTTAGCGGAAGAGGGTTTTGATGTTACTGCGGTCGAACTGGTAAATTATAATTTAGGCATTTTGAAATCCAAAAACAGTACCGTAAAAGCCATGCAGGGCAATGCTCTTAAATTAAAAAAATTGAGTGACAATCAATTTGACTTAACACTACTCTTTGGTCCCATGTACCATCTATTCGGTTTTGAAGATAAGTTAAAAGCTCTCAAGGAGGCCAAGCGCGTTACCAAACCTGGAGGTATTATTTTGGTAGCTTATTGCATGAATGAATATGGAGTATTAACCTATGCATTTAAAGAAAGACATGTTTTGGAATGTGTAAAAGAAAATCGCTTTACAGAGAATTTTCACACCATTTCCAGCAAGGAAAACTTATACGATTATGTGCGTATAGAAGATATTGACTCCCTAAATGCAGCCGCAGAACTAACACGCTTACAAATTCTTTCACCGGATGGTGCCGCAAATTACATGCGCCCTTTCTTAAATCAATTATCCGAGGAAGAATTTGAATATTTTATACAATATCATATGAGCACCTGTGAGCGCCCCGACTTAATCGGTGCCGGTGCACATACGCTAGATATTTTACAAAAATAACCAAAAGAAAACCGTAGAAGAATCGGCTCACCGATACCTCTACGGTTTTGTTTTATTATATTAGTTGGCACTTAATTCAAAGCCCTCTACCTGATCCTTCAATCCTTCTGCCTGTGCAAGCAATTCTTCACTTACTGCAGAGGTTTCCTGTGCGGTTGCTGAGTTATTCTGTACCACTACAGAAATCTGCTCAATGCCCTCTACTACCTGCTTTAACATATCTGCCTGTGTACGGGATGCCTGTGCAGAGCCTTCTGCTGCCTTAGCGAACTCTGTCATGTTATTAACTACTCTTTCGATAACAACTGCAGTCTTGCTGGTAATATTGTTACCATTCTGAACTTCAAGCAATGATTTACCGATTAATTCTCTGGTGTTCACTGCAGAACTTGCACTATCCGCTGCGAGCTTGCCAATCTGATCAGCAACTACAGCAAATCCTCTACCTGCTTCTCCGGCTCTTGCTGCTTCAATAGATGCATTCAAAGCGAGCAAATTGGTCTGAGATGCAATATCTTCAATATCACCGATAATATTTTCGATTTCCTTGGATGTTTCAGAAATTCTATTCATAGCAGCTAGTAATTCCTGCATCTCATCCTTACTGATACGTGCATCTTCTTCTGCCTTACTCATTTCGCCTGCAGCAACCTGAGCCACTTCAGCACTCTCAACTGCAATATTAGTTACATTTTCAATCGTAGCAGTTAACTCTTCAATAGAAGCCGCCTGATCTGTAGCACCTTCAGCCAATGCCTGTGCACTGTCAGCCAACTGCTGTGCACCAATTTCTACTTGAAGTGAAGATTCTTTAATATTGTCCAAAGTGGTATTCATTTCTGCATTTAAACTACGCATACACTGAAGAAGTCCTGAAAACTCACCTACATACTGTTCTTCAATAGCAGAATCCACTGTAAAATTACCGCCGGCCATAGCACCCAATACAACACCGGAATCTGCTACAATACTCTGCAGATTATCAAACGCTTCTCTGAAATCGCCTGCCAATTCACCTAACTCATCTTTACTTTCATATGTAATTTCCACATCCAACTCACCATTTTTCAGCTTGTTAGCAGCCGCCTTCAACTCCTCAATCGGCTTGCATAACATACTAGAAATAGAATTTTGGAAAAATCTGCATAAACATGAAATTAACACTGCAATAATAACAAGCGTTATTATCGTAAACATACTGGACACAGAAGCCATTCTATATGCATTTTCCGCATGCGCAGCTACTTCCGCTGACAATCTACTGGCATCAAAACAATCCACATAGAAATTATGGAACTGAATAACCAAAAATACAAAACCACCGATTGCCAAAATCATTGCAAGCATAAAAGCAAGTATTATGTATTTAAAGGAAAAATGCATTTTATTGCTAATGCTTTCATTCTTTATTTTTCTTTCTAATTTGTTCTCTTTCTTCATATGCGTCCTCCTTGGGATAAATTATGTCATTACTTATTTTACCAAACTTCCTCTATATAGTCAATTTTAACTTGTTAAAATTTCATACAAAAATCATTGTTATTCTTTATCATATATGCATTTTATACAAATTTACTTTTGTAAAATTAAAATAATCCTTAAAAATCGAGTTGTTTTTTGATTTGTCGATAACTATCGACACTTTGTTGTTGCAAATATCAAAAAACTCTTTTACCATATTAATGGAATAGTTTATTAGTTATGAAGGATATTTTAATGAAACAAGAAATCATCACCAAATATATATTAAGCGAATTTAATGTTAAAAATTCCAATAACGGATACCAATATATCATCTACGGCATGCATCTTATTCATCTAAATCCGAACACACTGAACCACATAACCAAGACTTTATATATTGATATTGCAAATCAATTTAATACTACCATTCCCTGTGTAGAACGTGGTATCCGTACCACCATAGAGACCATATGGCGTCATCAACATAATAACCTGCGATTATTTCTAAAAATATTCGGTTCCGATTATACTCATCGTCCCACTAATACTGTTTTTTTCAAACTATTATATGAATATATCGATACTATTGACAGTGCAAAATGCCGCTTAGAAAACCTAACCATCTCTTGTCGGGATTGTATCTTTGCCCAAAAATATATAAGCGAACTAGGCAACTATTTAGATGATTAAAAAAGGACAGTCCAAACTGTCCTTTAATTAATTCTAATCAATTAATGATCGTCTTGCAAAAATATCCTCAATGGTACGGTTTTCCTCATCATAGATAATAATCAGCTCAATATCATCCTTATACAAAATACCTACTCTCTGCGGTTCAGTAATCTCGTACTCCTTCTTTACATCTATCATATCCTGAAAATATTCTTCATACTTATCGCCCCCCGGGAAAACCATCTCATAACATTCTCCCTCAGGTAAAGAAACCAACTCCTGCACCACAATTACATAATCATCACCTATTTTTATTTCCGGCAATCCCAAATCCTCTATAGCCACTTCCGAATACTCTTGCCTCATTGGTACAAAAGGGCCCGGAGTAGGCGTCGCCACATTGCTCTCTTCTATGTATTCTTGGTAAGCCTCCACGTCCCGAATAGCTTCTCCTTTTCCTACCGGCAACTTCTCCAAATTCTTACTGTCATAAGCTCTTTCCCCATAGGGCAAAACCACTTTGTCATCCTCTGTAAAGAAAATCTGTACCTGTACAATTGCTTTCGATTTTGGATAATACACTACAACAATCTCCGGCGACAAATAATTAACTCTACGCATAAGATTCTCGTCCATTTCTTCGCTGCTGATACGAAACGTAAAAAGCTCCATATTGGCAACACCATACAAGTCATACGCACTAGCATTATTATTTTCAGCATCTGCTTGACCCTTCTCCCCTGTTCGGGTATTTTCCAAAGTAATCCGCACCGGGCCAGTCTTCATATCCTGCACACAGGCAACCACCTTCGAACTGCCATAAAACAATAATGCAATACCACCCAACAAAGCAATAATCCCCATAAGTCCGGTATGGTCCTTACGGCTTTCATAGACCTCTTCCAATGTTTTTTGGCGAGGTCTGCCATATGAAGTATTCGCTTCCTCATCTCTCCAAAGTGATTCTCCCCCTACTATGGCAAAGGAAAGGCCTATAAATGCCAGAGCCAGACATTTAAGAATTCGATACCTCAATACATTCATACCCATACTTGGCAAAAAGGTTGCAAGACACATTAATACTATGGCAATCGCTGGTAAAAAAATTCGAACATACATTAGGATTTTTTTATAATTATCTTGCATGATTTCTCCTTATTAATTACCCATATATACAACCACAATCCGGAATCTGTTCCTCACGGTAGTCGATATTTTTCTTTTCTGTGGTGGTATCGTCCGTTTGACCATATTTGTCTGTCTTAACCAAAAGTGCGATAGTCTCAACATTCGGTGAGTATGCGATTAAGATGTACATCCCACAACTTATTCGTTAAGCCTGGACGCTACAATAATGCCAAAATTGCCTACCGGACCTGCAAAAAAACAGCATAACACACCACTTTACACTTGTCATAGAAAAAGATGAGCTTTGTTTTTGAAATATAAGCTATATTGACCAATGTGTGATCTGTGCTTTCCTCTTTCTCTATGGTTCATCAACCGTCAAAATAACTTCTAGGATATTGTACCATAGATTGTATGTTTCGAAAATAACTTTCCTATGAACTGGCCAGAAAAAATCCAAATCTTATAAACTTGGTTTTTTCTAGCCATTGTTAACTAAATTCTGTGTATCTAAACCTTTTAGTGAAACACATTGCCAATATCATTTCTTCCTTAAAGATGATTTAACAACCACTGCAAAACTCTTTTACGAAATAGTTCTTTTTTATCATCCTCAAGAATAAACATTCCATTTTCCCTATCTTGATTCCGATAACGGAGTTTATCAATATTGCAGCCCAAATAATTGAAGATATATTGCAAATTCCAATGTATCTTATATAGCACTGCAAAATCTTCATTTACTAAAGCATTTATCATCTGTTCTTCTGTTAATACTATAACTTCCAGTTCCTTTTTCCCTTCATGATATGCATCATAAATTCGATGATTTCCATCAATTACTACATATGTATTAAATGGTTTATAACAAGCAATTACCGGTGGTTTTTCTGTGCTACAACTTTTTGCTTCATACTCAAATCCAGTCTTATCAATTATTTCATACAGTTCTTTCACATTCATTCTATTTCGAATGGTTTCTTCACAATTAATTATTTTCTCAACCTTAGATATATCCCAAACTATTATAAAACTTCCGGTTCCAACATAACATGTATACTCAAAATACTGTACACCTGGCTTTGCCATGAAATAGTTTTGAAACTCTGAAATCTTCCTTCGATATAGAACCAATTCATCCGTAATAAGTAATGGTATTGTACATTTTTTTAATTTCAGACTTTGTGCCATTTTTTCTTCAGAACATATTTCCTCAAGAAAAGAATCCATATTAATCTCATATTGTCTTTTATTATTCAACCACTTCCCATAACCATATCTTGAAATGTCTTGCATTTCCATTCCTCCAAAACATGTACACAGTGAATATTTCTACTCTCTATAATTCGTCCATGTTATTCAACAAAAATTCTTTCAATTTATCCGAATACGGAGATAAATAAGCGCAGGTTACTCCTTTACCATCATCTCCGCATCCTATCATAACTCCAATGTAAGGTAACCCTCCATTATTCGGCACATAAGGATGATTTAGTACTACATTGTAATGGCTCCTAGTATAGAAAGTTTCTTCTGTTTTTGCCATTTGAATTAATGCGATGCCATGAGCCTTCGCATAGGTAATTGCCCCTGATTGAAAATTTGACGTTGATACAACTATTCCCTTCTGTGCTCCTATAGCCCGTAAATTATCATAAACCTTCTGAACAATTTCACGGCTTATAGGATACTTATAATGCTTGCATTCTACAATAGTTTTATACAATACACCCATTACCTCAAATTCAATATATCCATCCAATTGATAATTTCCATCATATGCTTCCACCACCTTGTTGTGTACAAATTTCACATTATCTAATCCTTTAGTTTTACTTTCTAAAATTTGTAAAGCATACTTTTCAAAATCTATGGGAGTCATTTCTAAAACAGTATCTATTACAGGAATAAACATAGTATCTTATGTGATGTTTATAAAATCAAAACACCCTCTCTTCCTTTCCTTCTATCTTTTAATGAAAAATATCTCGTTTTCAATCCACGTCTGGATCAATCCTAATATCAAATTCTCCTGCAGACAGTTCTTTCACTGTTTCATATGTAAAATCCACATTTGTTATATCAAATCCTGTTTCTGCTGCTTTCGTTATATCTTCAAAACTAATTGCCATATCAACTACCACAGTTCCTTCAACGCAAAAATCTACATTTCCAATGTGACTTACACCTCTATTAACATATTCTGAAACTTCTACACTTCCATAAATGGCATATTCAGCTTCTAGATAAAATATCCCCAAAGCTCTGTCGTACTCAAGTTTAACTGGTGCTGTTATATTTTCATATGTTATGTCTAGATCATCTACACCTTCAAATGTTCCTCCAAAAATGCAAAATCCCGAATCATAAAATACTCTATAAATACTATCTAATTCGTTGAAGTGTTCGTCTATCTGCTCAATTAAAATATCATCTTTCTTTTCATCTATATACTTCAATACCGCTTTTTCGAATTTTAACTTCTCTATCAAGTCATTTATTTTGGCTTCAAGTAATCCCATTGCATCTCCATAATTCTCTAGAAAAGCCAAAAAATTACAAACCTCAATTTTACCCAGAACATTTGTTGCCTGAGCATATTCTTCATATAGCACTGGAGCTAATTTTTTACCGCCTCTTTCACTAAACCAGTCTTTCTTTTTCTCATCCTCGATAAAAAGTGTATTAATTTTGGTGCCAGTTACTCTTCTTAATAACTCTTTCCAAATAATCAAATCACCATATTTTCTATAAAAGTCGCCACCATCAAAATCAGATTTCTTTTCTTCATCTGTATATCCCGGTGCTATTTTGTATTTATAACGTATTTCTCCTTCCTCACATATTTGCGCTTTTTCCATGATTGTGAAATCCTTGGTTTTCGAATTTTCATATATCTCATCAACAAGTTCACTAACAATATCTTCTTCACAAATAACTGCTAGTTCTTCTGTATAAGATTTTTCTAACTCTTCATATCCATTTTTTAATTTCTGAATAACCGCCTGAAAATCACTCAAAACAGAACTTTTAAGTTCTTCTCCATCGGTCCGCTGTTTACGTCTAAAATTTTCAAATGTCTGGCCAACAATATCCTTAGTTCTTTCCAATTCCTTAATACAATTCACACGTGCATTCTTATAATATTCAATTACCTCGTCCTTTTTGCTTTTGGCATTTTTGGAAAACTCTCTATATACCTGATGAGGTATCCAAAATTGTTCTTTATTTTCTCTGATTTTTTCAACAATTTCTATTAATGCCAAGGGATGAATTGTGTATAGATTCAGCCAGACATTCGAATCCATTACAACCAATGTATCATCACTATTAAATGCAATTGTCAATTCATAATCCGTTTCTCTTTTGTCGGCCATAATCTATACCTCATTTAATACCTTTTTATTTATCTTTTACTTCCCAATAACCACCTTTATTAGCACCAACTCGCACTAATATTCCAACACTCACAATTTCTTTCATACTCTTCTTAACTGCACTTATGGAAATATTCAATTGCTCTGCAATTTCTGCCTGTGTTACCTTCGGATCTTTCAAAATAATATCTACAATTTTCTGCTGTGTCTTATTAAGATTTTTTAGTACACTTTTTGGTGCACTTTCTGGTATACTTTCTGGTGCACTTTTCGGTACACTTTGTGAAATAGCATTATAAGACGGTCTATATAAATTCACTCTAAAACTGTCACCAATCTCCAGCAATTCTGGCTCCCTGATTCCGTATTCTTTACAGGAACTGAACATTCTCTTAATGCCAGTTCCCCAGCTTTCAATAATTTTCATCCTGCTAAATACTTCCGCAATACATCTGTTGCGAATTTTGGAACCGCCTTCCTTAATCTGCTCTATTGTCAAACCACCATAAAGCATTCCTGGAGAAGTCACTTCTACTCTGTCATCATATACTGCTACCTGCACACAAGCTCTATCCAAAAAATTTCTATGTGTTGTAGCATTTACAATAGCCTCTCGGATAGCTTCTGTCGGCAATTCATATGCATCTGTTCTGACAAGACCACTTATTTCTGCTCCTAGATTGATATGTTTCAGTACAAACTCATAGGCTTCCTCAATCTGCTCATACAAAGGACCTTCAAAATCTCTCTTGTCAATAAATACAACTCTTTCAGTACCTTTAAATAATGCACACTGGATTTTCGCAAATGGGAACGTATTATTCGTCAGTAAAACAAAAGCATTCGTTGGGGCCAATGTACCATCCATATTTTTAACAACTCCCCAGTTTATTAAATTCTGTACAGTTACATCTTTCACTTTTTCTTTTTCGCTTTTTGTTTTGGCTGCCTCCACCATATAACTCTTGATGGCAGCACATAGTCCTTCTGCTTGAAGTGCACTATACCTTTGTTCTACACAAACCATCTCATCAAAAGAAAGATTGGTCCCTTGCAATTCCAAATCTTTTAATATCGCTTCGTCAGCAGGTCTTGATGTTCCAGAAACTCTAATATAGGTACCGGCTTCTTTTCCAAGAGACTTAATATAATACGGTCTGCTCGCCCCTGGGTATATTTCAATAACAATTACACACTTTCCATCAATGGTGTCTACCCCGATATTGGGAAATATCTGCGGATAGCACATATCAGAAATAGTGTTTGTAATACCATCCATAATTTTAAAAACTTCGTTCTTATCTACACCTACTATTTCATGTGTTTCATCATCTACACCAATAACAATCTTTCCACCTGCTGTATTAGCAAATGCGATAACGCTCTTTATATATTTTCCACTTTTCTTAGGAATCTCAACCTTAAACTCGATATTGGTGGACTCTCCTGCCTTAATCTCATCTGCTAACATTTCCTATTTCCTCCTCAATTCACATTCTAGTAGAATACTATACCTTTTCCTTGTAATAAGTAATCAGGTATATTTACACTCTTCGCCAACGGATGCCCCATGAACAATATCCGAATTGCTCTTACTGCCCCGTATGTATTCACCATTAATTCTTTTTGCTTTTCATATACATCTATATCATACTTATTGTTTGTTAATTCATGCGCTGGCACTTGTCTAATCTTTCTAATATATTTTATCGGATTAACAATAACCTCATCCATATCAAAATTAGAGCCAACATTCTTTTTAAGCCATTCTTGTAGCATAACTATGCTTCCCTTATCTCTTCCTTCTTCATCTTTACGCTCTATTTTTGAAATTAAAAGAGAATCTTTTTGAAATGTTTTTATTGAAATATTATGCACCACCAATTTTTCCATTACCAAAACAAAATCGTAGTAATTCTTGAGTGTTGGTAACAAAATACTTCTATATCCTTCTGGCATTTCATTATAACCTGTACCATATACATGTGCAAAAAGTTCCGGCAATTCCATCTTTTTACATTGTTCATTAATAACTTTCATTTCATCTAAAAGTGCGTGAAAAATCCAGTGTTGCGTTACCCACCGTCCTTCAAGCAAATTCTTTACAAATCCATCGTTTATCTTACAAGACTCCTGATCCTCCAATTCAAACCCTTTCCATAACATTTGAATACGAGGTGCCAATCTTGCCAAATCTATTACAAATACTCCTATTGACCTATTCAATTTTTCCCCATCAATATAGGCCATTCCATAGTCTTTAATATACTCATTTTCTCCCGACTCATCATAAAATTCATCTTTAACAGAAATACATCCCCTATATCCATTGTCCATTATCAAAAACTTAGGATTATTGTTATACCGCTCCAATATTTCCACGTCAAAAAAAATTATATCAAACTGAGCCTTCCCATTTTGCATAAGAGCAGTATATGGACGCTGATAATCTACTTTAACTTTTTCCAATGCCTTATCAGTCGGATAGAAACAGGTATGAGAATCTACATCCCTAGCATTCTCGATTTGATGCTCTTTTGATAACCCCAACTCAAATCCTTTAATATGTGGATTCAAAACATCTCTCTCAGATATTGCCTCCACCATTCCTTCGTTGATTAATTCTACCATTGCCTCTACATCATAATCATCTATATCATAAATGGGCAATCCGTTAAATCTACCGGACCCCAAATAAAAGTTCATTACTTCATTTAACAACTTCTCTTTCATTGCTTTCATCCTTTACATAACTACATTATCTATTCTTTTAAGCTTTTTTCTATACTACCTCAACAAGCCTCTCGTTTGCAATGTATTGATTCGTGCCAACACCCCATCACATATTCTCTCTTTATACCTTTAAATGTTTTATCGGCAATACTTCCATATTGATTTTTTGCAAAAGAAATAAAATTCTGTATCATTTCTCTTACAGCACAACGCAGTTCTCTTAACTCTTCTTTTGTGATATTTAAATTATTTCCTTCATGCGTTTCATTTGAACGTTCTTTATACATTCTCAGTGCTTTATCATGCACAGACTGCACATCTGCATCTTGTGCAATTGCAACTGCCAATCGATTCGCAAACTTTTCTTTTTTTCCACCGCTTTTGTCATTTGAATTGTAACCTATCAGGATAATTTCAGCCAGAGTCACAAGATTCTTATATGCATCATCATATCTAGAAGCACTACATCCTCTTCCAAAACGCTCCATAACATCTTTCCATTCAGCTATTAATGCTTCCGGTAGCCCTACCATGTCCTGAAAACAAGTCAAATTATCATTGTTCCACTCATATACACTAATAGGATTAAAATCATTATTTACATTTCTTGAATAATACTACGAAATACATTAAACGAGAAAACATTATCATGCTCATCAAACCTAAATAATTACATGATAATGTTTTCATTTTCTTTTATTCTTCTTTCATTAATGTATCGTATAAACGCTCTGCCTCTACCGAATTAATTGTTCTCTTATTCTTCTCTAAAATTTGAGTATTAAGCTCTTGTTGCATTTTATTTGCTAATAATTTTGTCGCATAGCTATCGTTTAATCGTAGCACTTCATTAACATATTCTTGCACAATACTCGATGTGGCTATTGGAATCTTTTCCCCCTTTAATCTCATCTCTACAATATTTGAAGCATCTAACATTTCGTCCAAATCCATGGAAGATAATAAGCTACTAGCTCTTTTTCCCTTTCTCCTTGAAATCGCACTCACAGAAGGCAATAGCGTTGTTTTATCGCTTAATTTTACAGGTACAATTTCTGCCACCATGTCTTTTTTCATATTTATTTCATTCATCTTCTTTCTTCTACTTGCTGTAGGTGTACTTAACTTTACTTTAATCATATTATTCACCCACTTTCTTGTCAACAACATTTACTACACTACTTAAAATATCCCTAAATGAAATAATCTCAAACTCATCTGCTTGCAAATTTTCAACTTTATACTCAACGGCTTCATCACTTGCCCGTTCTGCAACAACAACTTCTTTATATTTATCTTTTACTTTTCTACTTTCTACAATGTAAAGTATAGGAAAAAAAGCTTCATACTCCGCAACTGACACAATGCTTCTTATTTCATTATACTCTTGTTTGTTAATGACTCCACTATTAAGTTTAGCCTTAGCACCTCTTAATATTCCAGCCATATTATCTCTAATTTCTTTCGTATGACGATCTCCTGTCGCAATCTGCTCTATATACCTTTTACAGATTGTTGCAGGATTTGAAGTCGGTGGTTGCTTTGCTGAATTAAATTCCGTTGTACACCAAACATAATGAATGTTTCCATAATATCTTTTAGCTATTTTATATGCTAATTGTGTTCCAACCGAGTACAAAAAAGGATTTTTCTCAATATCTAATCCCATATTATCCCCCTCTTTATCATTAGTATTATCTATTTTATATCACATAAAATAGATAACTTAACACTTTTTGGTATTTTACCCTTTATCAATATTTCTTCAATGATTAACAATCCAATCACACAAACATTTTACTAATTTTTTCTCAACTCCTATAATATCATGATCTGAGTCTAATGTATCTTCAAAAAAACAGTTTTCAAAATGTTCTTCAAGAAATTTCCTCATTTCCTTCTGCGAAATCATTTGCAAACCATCTCGCAATCCTAAAAACACAAATGTATCATTTTTAATCAAAAAATGTTCTCCACACATGACATTTAAATATTTAAATGCCGAACTAGTAAGTATACTTAATAATGCATTTCTTGTGATTGGAATCTTATATATCCAATCTTTATTAAGTCCTTCTGCTCCATATTCTGAAATGTCAAGCCACTCTAAGATATCCTTTCCTTGATCGTTTCTACTGTTCAATCTCAAAATTTGCGTTTCGACATTTTCTTTTCTTCGTAACTCTAACCACCTATTTTGAACAGCATAACTGTCCACTGGCGAAAGAAGAATTACCTTAATATCTAGCACATCATTATTTAATATGTATTCTATTATTTTATCGCATCCCAAACTATGTCCCTGCAAATAGATTTCTTTATACCCCAATTTTTTAACATATGCCACAGCCGCCTGAATATCTAAGATAGACTCACTATAATCAGCCACCCCTCCACCTATATACTCTAATTCCCCATCCCTATATCCTTCAGCCAATCCATCATGTGCTGATAAATTGAATGACAAAAACGAAATTCCATAGTCCACATACATTTTAGACATAACCCATATGAATTTATTGTTATAGAAATTACCATAGTTACCGTGAACATGTACCACTATCACTTTTTTTAATGCTGCTTCATCTTCAAAAAGCATACCTATTAGCTCTAATTTTCTTTCATTTACGAAATTAACAAGTTTTCCTTTTCCACTTTCCATGTTCTCTCATCCTATTATTTACCAATCAACTCAGTCAATGTAATACTTTTACTATTAGAACTGGGATTTGGACGTGTAATAACATCAGATGTCCATACTTCATCAAACAACAAATGATATTGTCTAATTTTTGTTTCATCTTTGTAATAAGTTCCTTTGTGCGGAACATACTGTTCTGTAACATATAACATTTTAGGTCCATAAATACCAAAATCTATAAACTGAGAATTTATACCATTAGATTCACAAACAGTCTCAAAATCGGTCTTAAACGCAATTTTACATTCATAATTAGAAGCTGCTTTGAAAAAATCAAGCAACTTATTGACATCTTTATTTTCGAGTAATTCTTCTGCATCTAAAATTACTATTACCTTAACTACATCCAATTGTTTTGAATCAACCTTCATCTTTAAAACTTCGAAAAAATGCATATCTGCTGGACTTGTAAATATGGCACTATCCGTACTATATACTGGAAATGTCATTTTAAGAATTTTCTTATCCGTTTGTGAAAATGCTTCAAATACACCACCAGCATTTACAATATAATCTGTAGAAATACTGAAAACCTTTTGATTTGCTGCACATCCCAACACAACATATAACTTTTCAATTTCTTTTCTAGCATAAGTCACAAATAAATCCTGTTCTCCGTGACTATCCTTACTAATTTGATAATAAAATCTATTTATTTCATGTAATTTCTGTGAATATTCAGTAATATTATCCATAAATTTCTCATCCTCTATTTTCTGATGAGTATAAGAGATAGAGTAAAATACCAAACTAATCAACTCAACTATGATAAAGGTCGAACAACCTAAAATTAAAGATATTCCCATATT
>JAZRAX010000019.1:0-35433 GCA_045634745.1 Acetatifactor sp.
TGAAAGAAATCGAGGAATATATAGATTATTATAATAACAGAAGAATTAAGTGCAAACTAAAAGGACTGAGTCCGGTTCAATACCGAATTCAGTCCACTAGAGTTGCTTAATTAAACTGTCCAACATTTGGGGTTCAGTTCAATTTAGATACCTCTTCATTTTTAATTTGTTTTCGGGCCTTCAAATAGGGAAGAAGCATTCCCCTGTGGGACCATTTCATCCACAATTTTCTGCATTTCGCTCTTACTTTTCGCATCCCTGCATCGATTGATAATCTGCTCCTTTTCGCTCTCCGAAAGCTGTGCATACTGCTGCAAGGCTCTTTCATTCCGAGCCAAGGCAAAACCAAACCCTTGGGGCAATTCTCTTGTAATTGAAGTGTTGTTATTATTATAATCCATCTGCATACTCCCTTCCTAATCTGCTTTAAAGGTAGTATGGACGGATATGAGGGAAATCATGCATTACCACAATCCCTATTGTTCAAACCTTGCTAAAATCCGTCTTTACTTCTTGCCCTTCTTCAACCACACAAGCGCTCCGCCGGTAGCACCGGTTACAGCTACCACCAAACCGATAACCAAGCCAATTACCCCATTGTCCTTTTTCGGTTCAATACGTTCTGTATCCGCAGAAATTCCATCGGTAACGCTTTGAATGTCACTTGCGGAAGCGTCGTTCTTGTTACCTTCCTGTGCAGCATCATCCTTTGGCACAATCCCCTCTTTCTCAGATGATGTATTATCCGCCACGCTCTGTCCGCCTCTTTCCGGGGCTCCATCCGGATATAACTCCACCAGATTACCATCTGCATTCGCTAAGCACACCCAACAATGCTTCGTCCCGCGGAAGTAACCGATATAGCCCCATTGTTGTCCCATTTCATCTACAAACAGCTTGCTATACTGTGGCAAACTCTCTACCTCCTCCGGCATGTTCATTTCATAATAAAAATCTGCACCGGGATATTTCCAAAAACGGACTGTTTTTCCTGCATACACTTCAGGAATAGTACCACTTTCCTCCGTAATGCTGTCTGCAAATTCCTCCTGGAAACTGATATAGTCATACACTACCGTCATATAGGCCATAGGCACCCAACCACTTATGCCCGACTGGGAATCATCATACACGCCCCATACATTGCCATCCGCATCCGTATATGTAAAAGAAATATACGCCTTAAATCCATTCTCCCAAGTAGTCACTACCGTAGGATTCTTGGGACTCTCGTATACGATGACTTGACCATCCGGTCCGTCTGCTGTATAAGAACGGTTCAAATACTCGCAGCTCTGCATATTCTCCTGATAAAAATCGTCATGATAAGGTTCCCAAATTACATCTGCCTTCACCGGCAAAATATTAAGCATCCAACACGCTACCACTGCCCAAATCCACACACTCTTTTTCATACGAATCCTCCTAAAAATAAACCTATACTCCACGATAATACATTCGCTACCACGGCGAATGCAACCGGCCACCTTATTTTCCAGCCTTCTTCCCGGGCAAAGCTCCGGTAAATCAGTGCCTCCATCACTACAACAACTATTTCTATGATAATTTGCACCACCAAAGAAGTATCTGCAAAATAAACCCTGTATACCCAATAAGTCAGAACTGCTGCCGGATTGGTTACAATATTTACCAACGTTACCAGCAAAAACTCTTTCTTTCTGCGTAGTCCCCACAGAAACGCAATGAACCACTCTATGAATAACGTCAGGAACAAAGAAATTCCAAACATTTGTAGTAAATAGAAACCCATTTAACCGACCTCCTGTTCTTGACCCTCTGCCATATTCTCAGGCTGTGCTTTTTCCGGCATTGGCATATCCATTTTCGCACGGAATATTTTTTCATATGCCTCCGGCTCAGTTCCTGCTTTACTTCTGACCACACACACCCATAAAATCACCAGTGACACCAAACTTCCTACACATCCTAGCATACCACCATCCACCGGTAGCTTCACACCAAAATACACCGGTAAAAATCCTAAGAATAATCCAAAGGTTAACAGACCAAACGCAAAACCGGGCAACCCTTTTAACTTCTGCACTAACAAATATAAAGTAATGGGCATAGTCATGTTAAATAGAAACAATGCCACAACACCGGCTATCATACTTCCGGAAAACAAATAGCATATTGCCGCTAATATCAATGACCCCACTACGGTACGACGTGTACCGAAGCCTGCCGCCGCAAATCCTCCTGCCACCTTACCAAACACCACTGCCAAAACAGCTATGGTACCGGCAAGCAATGTGGTCTTCCATGAAAAACTTACCGACATACCTATGTAAGAACGCAGAATTACTACTGCCAGACAACCAAGCATAAGCCACACAAGGCCTCTCTCTGCCTGTTTCGGAGCCGTCACTTCCTGCCTCCGGTCATCTTTACCTTCCGCATGCCCGGCCACTGACACCTCCTGCCTCTGGTCATCTTCACCTTCCGCATACCCGGCACCTATCATCGCTTGCATCCGATGCCTCCACTGCAATATCTGCACGCCCCATTCCAGACAGATAAACATCGCTACACCTACGGATAAAATCCAGGTCCAACCGGTTATTCCGCTTTTTGCCAACTGCGTGCCCTTGTACAAACCAAGAGCTCCCGGCGCCACAAACACACCCAGCCCTCTGCCTTTCCAATCTTTTGCCTGATCCTCATGAATCGTTCCGACGCCGCCTCCCAAGTGAAACAGGGCATTCCCTAATCCCAACACAACCGGATGCGTAAAAGCACCCGTCAAGGTAAGCACCACGCCTAACACAGCAAAACAAAAGGAAGGATTGTACTTCTGCAATCTTTCTCTGTCATTTAATCCATCCAATACTACCCCCAAGGGCATCTGCATGGCAAACGCACAAAAATTATATAACAACACATTCAAATACCAATTATCCTGCGTTGAAAAATATCCAAACATAGCAAAGGCGCACACACCGTCCACCAGAAAATGCAATATAGAATATAGCGCCGTCATGTGCAACCCTCCCCTCAAACCATGCACACGTAATCACTCCATGTATGTTTGCTTATAAACACCCGCCTTCCGAACTTCTACACACTTATTCTTGTGCAAAGCCGGGCATAAATCCCGGTATGGGCTTCAATTTAAAGGCATTCAACTTATTTAAGTAATCAATGCGTGCCTTCACCTGCGCATCCTCGCACACTCCCGTACGGATATATTTATCTAAGGCCGCATAGGTAAAGCCCAGCTTATCCTCATCGCACATGCCACTGAGTCCGTCAGAGGGCACCTTAGCCACCAGATTTTCCGGTAATCCCAGCTCTCTGCCCACTTCCAGCACCTCCTGCACCGTCAAATGCGCCAGCGGACTAAAATCTCCCGCTGCATCACCATAGCGGGTAGAATAACCCACCCAATCCTCGGACAAATTACAGGTATTTGCTACACGTCCGTTCAAAGACTGTGAATAGGCATACAGCGTCGTCATACGAATACGCGGAGCTAAATTAATCTTGGTCTGCTCGCTCATCTCAATTCCACTTATTCTCATGCTCTCAATAACCGCCTCATAAGCCTTCTCAATATTGCTGATATAATATGGAATCTGCAAATGCTCCACCAGCTGTTTGGAATCACCAATATCCTTTTGTTCTCCATTAGGCATCAAAATACCATATACACGTTCTTTACCCAATGCCGCCACACAAAGTGCTGCCACCACACTGGAATCCTTGCCGCCGGAAATACCGATTACCGCATTGCAGCCCTTACCGTTTTCTTCAAACCAGTCTTGTATCCACTTTACTGCCTCCGCAGTTACTTTCTTTGCATCAAACATATTTTCCTTCTCCCTTCACCCGCCTGATAAACTCCTAATCACTCCTGCAAACAAACATGCTTGCTTTCTTTTCAAATATGCAGACTCGCAAGGCTTCGCATTCCTCATTCAACCTTACCCCTGCTTATTGCAAGATATGCTCCATGCCCACCTTGTACGGCACCAACCCACAGGCTTCGTAGAACTTCATGGCGCCCTCATTCAAACTCCACACATTCAGCGTCACATTATAACACCCCTGCTCCTTAGCAAACGCCACCACATAATCGTACAACTGCTTGCCTACATGCTGTCCGCGAATATTTTCATCCACACACAAATCATCAATGTACAAAGTCTTAATATCCGTCATTACATTATTGTCCACATACTGCTGAAAAATACAAAAGGCATAACCCAGCACCTGCTCATTTTCATCCACACCTACAAAAATCGGTCTGGAATCATCCTTAATCAGCTCTGCCAGCTCCTCATTATTGTATTTCACCGCCTTGTACTTAAACAAATCCGGTCTGCCCACATGATGTACCATTTCTACCTGTCCTAACAAACGATGGATGTCCGGGATATCTTTTTTCTGCGCTCTGCGAATGTTCATAATAGCTCCCTCCTTCTATTCGTCTATTTAAATCATACATAGACTCAAAATACTTACACCACCTGCAAATATATGCTATCCTTTACTTAAGAGGTGGTACTTAGCGGTACCCCTTGTTGATAAATTGGTTGAAAATAATCCGCCCAAGTTTACCAGGCTAGGGACGGATTATTTTTTGTCTTTATGACTTATCTTGTAAACAAGACCTATCAGTGTTACCAGGAATATCCCCTTCATCATTATATTAACCTCTTTACCTCAAGCTCAAACTCCGGTCTGGTCTTATACGCCAAGTACGTAGGTCGTCCCTTATACTCCAAAAACGCATTAAACCGTTCAATAATTGCCGGAGCCTTGATTAATTTCAAGGCTTCTTCCTTGGGAAAATACGCTGACTCAGAATTCTCCTCCGAAGGTCTTGGAATACCTCCCTTGGCTCTGCAAATGAAGTCCAGCATAATCTTGGTGGGAACTTCCTTCACACCATTGTAGCCAGGATATTTGCCGGTATTGGAGGATACACAAAACAATTCGCCCACTTCTATGTCTATACCGGCTTCCTCCATAATCTCACGCTTCACTGCGTCAATTACATTTTCACCAACCTCAACCTGCCCTCCGGGAAATACCCAACCTGCATTATGAGTTTTCACCATAAGAATTTCGTCCTTATCATTCATAACAATACCTGCTGCCGCTATAATGTGTGTCGGCATGACCCATTCTTTCTCTTCCATTTCAATTCCTCTTAAATTACTCAAAGACTGATATATTCCCCAAGAACACTATCTGTTTACATCTCTGCGGTCTATAGAAATTTTTTGTGCTTTCAGAATCCTTTTTTCATTTATTTAACCGAAAAAAGGAACTTATTTGCCATTGGCGCGGTCTATAGAAAAAAATATGCTCCCCAGATACCACTTTTTCCAAAAAGCGCGGTCTCACAGACACATTTTTCTCTATAGACCTACAACGCCCCCATTAAGACCTAAAATTGTCTTAAATTGTTACAAAAAGGATTCTAAAATACAATTTTTTCTGCATAGATACTTTTATGCTCCACCTAGTATATCTCGCACATCTCTCATCTCCATATGTACCACTTCCGTCACCAATTCTCTAACCCAAGTATACTGTCTCAACACAGAAAAATCAAATCCTTGCATAATTTTTCCAAAAAATTAAGAAAACCCTATTGACAAATATATCGTCGACTGATATATTGTAACTACGATATGTCGTGTGACGATATATCGACAAACGAAGGGAGCATACACATGGATAAGAATACACCTCTTACAGAGGCCTTATATTATATTTTGCTGGCCGTCCGTAAGCCCAACCACGGTTACGGTATCATTCAGGAAATCTCTGAACTGACCGGCGGACGAGTTACCCTAGGACCAGGCACACTATACGGCGCCATTCAATCTTTGGAAAAACGCGGCTGGATTGCCATTTACAGTGAGGACCCGGCTTCCAGAAAGAAAAAAGAATACTTAATCACCGACGCCGGCAGGGAAGCCTTTACCGAAGAACGTAAGCGGCTGGAAGAGCTGGTTAAAAATGCGACGCTAATGTGTTAACCAATTTGTAAGGAGAAAAATATGATTACTGATTTTGTAAATGCAGCATTTCCGTGGATTATATTAGGTCTATTCGTAGCAATTAGCTGTGCTCATGCAGATAGAACGAAAGAAAACAACACAGGAGGAGATAATAATGACTAAATTTCGCTTATATTTTGACAAGGATAAAGAAACAGAATGGATAAACGAATTGGCAAAGGAAGGCTATTGCCTAACCGGCTTTTTTGCAGGCTTTTATAAATTTGAAGCTTGTGAACCGGACAAATATGAATACCAGATTGATTTATCCGATGGCTTCTTCTCTGTTAGCAATGACTACAGAGAGTTTATGAAGGAATTTGGTATTGATATTGTACAGTGTTGGGGACCATGGGTATTCCTGCGCAAGGTTGCTTCCGAAGAACCCTTTAAGCTTTACACTGACATCGATTCCATGATTGAACATTACACTAAAATCCGCAATATGTTCAAGATTGTTACCTTGGTTGAATTAGCCTGCTTTATTATGGAATTGTTTGCAACCATGAACGGTTTTAAGGCCGGATTCTTCTTTACCCTGCTTATCGGCCTTCTGGTTATCGCATGCATGAAGATTACCTTAAGCACTAACGAAACCATTTTAGAGTTGAAAGAGCGCAAAGGCGAAAAAGTTAACCGAAACGCAGTCCAAACCGGTAAGGTTTCCCCATTTCTGATTTGTGGTTTATTGTGTAACTCCCTGCCTTTTGCTTTAGAACGATTTGGATGTGGTGAAATTGTTGTGAGCATTGTGCAAATTATTGCCATAATCCTTTTGATGATTGGTATTTTCAAAACCAGACATGTGTTTGCCAAATAAAAACTAAAACGGAGGATTTCCGGCTTATTACTTGCCCAAATCCTCCGTTCCTTTTTACTCATTATAATATATTGGTTTGGAATTCATAAATAAATCATATAGGGAATCGCAATTTTATATTCCCTCCAAAAAGTCCACAAAATACTCCAGAAATTCTGCAAAATCACCCTTATCTTCATATTCACCATGGTCTGCAATATATACTCGTCTGTTTGTTTTTGACATACAAATCATTGTACCGTCACCAATCATTTCGCCCATCTGAATATAATCCGCTTCTAAGTATTCGTCCGAAGGATTTAACCCCTGCAATCCGGATATAAACTCACTTCTACCAAAAAACCGGACACCATTTGCAAATCTTAAAAAGTGCTTATAACTATCGGAAAGAGCTATACCGTGTTCTTCCTCCCACATAGCTATCTCCTCATCCGTAACCGGTTTCTCGATTACCGTATTTTTATATCCATAAACAGGACCTTTTTCCTCGCATAAATCCACCATTTTTAACAGTGTTTTCTCCAGTGGATTGCCTTTGATACGCTTGTACTCTTTTTCATAATGTCGTTTAAATTTAGAAAGCAAGCCCTTATGAGAGCTTTTCACTAAATCCTCAATTTGTGCCCCTTCATGCTCCCTGCTGTAAGTATCAAAAAACCGAGTTCTCTCATGTCGGTTTCTGTAATACTCTATTGCCGCCGTTAAAACAGACCAGCATTCTTTGACAGAACCATCACAATAATCTGCAACAAAGCTACCATCTTCCGCTTCTCTCTTACAGCGAAATTCCAGCACTTCTCCGGTTTCTTTCCGCACCGCTACAAACCAGAATCTGTCCCAATCATGATGAAAATAACTGTCCGCATCACTACATCTGGCAGTCAAAAATAACTTATCATTTTCCACGCCATAAGCACAATTCAATTCTGCAATGCTTTCCTTTACCGCTGCATCATCATTGTATTTGTTTCTATACCAGAGAACAATTTGCCGAAGTGTATCCTGCGTAGTCAAAACAAATTGAAATCCTTCCACATTATCAGGCACGGATAATTCCCGCATTTTGCCACGAAGTATGCAACAAATATTTCTGAATTTCCGTGGATGGCTGGCTATACTTCCGTGATCATATTCTTCCGGATATTTTTCTTTGTAATATACCTCCGTCATATCCAAAAGTTCTTTTGCCACAGACGGATTCTGACTATTTTGTAAATAAGACAAGTATGTGTGAATGCATACCACAAACCGCTCTTCTCCACTATCAAAAAGTGCCTTACATGCCTTTGTATAATCTTCTGCCAAAACATCAGAGGAAGCTCCTAAAAAATAACTGCATCTTCCATTTATTTTTTCTAATTTATCATAAATGTTCTCACGATCACCTTCTACAATACTTCTCAGTACCTGTTTACATTCCTCCACAACCCATTCTTTTTTCTTCTCACTTGTGGCATATTTTTCAAAAGCTTTTACTGTTTCCTCTGTATAATCTTCCTTCATTTTGTGATAAGGCTGGCAAGTAAAAAACAGTCTCTTTGCATCAGCTTCATTACTTATCTCAAAAACCTTTCTTTGGGAAAGTTTTAGTTTCTTTTGTTCTTCTTCATATTTTTCATACTCTTTAAACAAAGGAGTCCGTAACGAATTGTTCAATTTCATTAAATCTAAGGAAGGAACCTGTTCTTTACAAGCTTTCTCATACTCCTTATGAAGAGGCCAATTGCGATAAAAATCAAAAGCCTGCTTCAATGGCTCTGCAAAAGCATCCGGTACGGAATAACTCAAAGTTCCTTCATCATGCATGTTATCGCTGGTGTAAGAGACCTCAAAACATTCTCCAGCATGCAACACTACAAAATATCTATTATAAAGCGTCTTACCTGTATCTTTCTCTCGTTCATTTGTTGTCCTATAGCTAACCAAAAATAAATCTACATTTTCTACTCTAACTCCATAGGCCAATTTTAAATTCATTACCTGCCATTTGTCTATAATAGGGCGGATAAATTCCTTAACACGATTCTGTTCTTCTTCTGTAGATAAAGAAAAAAATACCTGATACGTTTCCTTTTCTAAATTCTGAACCGGTGGAATGGATATATTTGCATTATTACTATTTCTTTTAAAAATCTTATCCCAGAATGCCATAAATTTTCCTCCGACTACACCCAATACGGCTTTTGATCCTTATGTGTGAAATTCTTCATACGGCTTTTAAAAGAAGATATCTTCTCCGAATAATGGGCCTTCTGCTTTTCAGTTAATTTACCGGCCTCTGCCAGCTCCTCATATGCTTCCTCCAACTCCTTTAAGTTTAACTGCGCCGCATCCTTATAATTATTTTCCATATTCATCTCAATACGCTGAATAATACCATCCAACTTTTTATTTCCTGATAACCCACTAAACCATCCGAACATTCCTGCACCTCTCCTTTTCCTTGCATTATATACTTATTTATGCTAAAATAGCAATAGTTTTAAATTCAAACTATTTTGACCAACCGAGAAAGGAATCTTTTATGAGAGAATATTGTATTACAACCGACTCCAATTCCGATTTACCTCAGGAATACATAGCCAAGCTGGGTACCGTTATTATTCCCCAGTACTACTCCTTTGGCGATACTGTTTATGGCGATGAGTTGAATATGCCACCCGCTGAGTTCTATGAACGTATGAAAAATGGTGAATTGCCTCAGTCTCAGGCATGTAACCCGGCTGTTATTGAAGATAAATTCCGTGCAATTTTAGATAGTGGCAAGGATATTATTCATGTGTCTTTCTCTTCTGCCTTGAGCGGAAGCTATAATAATGTATGTATGGTAGCGAAGGAACTGTTAGAAGAATACACCGATGCTAAAATCACTGTTGTGGATACTTTAAATGTTTCTTTAGGAGAATCCATTATGGTTATTTATGCTAATCGATTAAAGGATAACGGTGCTTCCTATGCTGAAGTAGTAGATGCATTAGAAGAATTCAAAAACCACATTAACGTACAGTTCACCGTAGATGACCTGTTCCATTTACAAAGAGGTGGCCGTGTCAGCAAAACGGTTGCTATTGTAGGTAGCGCACTGAACCTGAAACCTTTCCTTTATGTTAATAATGCAGGTGGTCTTACCTCTGATGGTACCGCCCGCGGACGTAAGAAATCTATCCGTACTTTGGTAGAGCGTATGAAGGCTTCTTTGGCTGATAATATCGATTTCAGTATTCCGGTAGGTATCGTTCACGGCAACTGCTTAGAAGATGCACAGAGCCTGGCTGAAATGATTAAGCAGGAAACCTCCTTTACCGACGTAATTATTAACGATATCAGCCCCAGTATCGGTACCCATTCCGGTCCCGGCGCGCTTGGTGTTCTTTACTATGGCCAGCCGAAACAGCCACCGAAAGAAAAATAAAACATCTTAAAATAAAACCGCTACGGCGGGTAGAAATATATCCCTATTCGGACACGTTCTCACTTGATGAAAAACGTAACAGTACTAAATTCGTAGTCGAGCTGACTCTCCTACTCATTAAGTGCTGACGTTTTTCAACAGTCCTCATTAGGGATATATTTCTACCCGCCGTAGCGGTTTTTATTTAAATGACGTACTACTGTTCAACACCAGTGTACTGTACAAAAACAGCACATCTTGATTGTCAAATTTTACAAAAGCACCCAGCATGCCGGAGTGAATATAACGGATATCTACCAATGTTACTTTACTGTATCCCGTAGACAAAAGTGGTGCAATAGAGCTACCGAAGGAATCACGGAACACCACCAATTCCTTGTCCGTAGTGGCATTAGGATTCTCAATAATTACCAAAGGATCGTTACCACAAACAAACATTTCATAAGGATCCCTACTGTCTGCCTTGCTTACATCATACATGGGGTTGACCACCGGCATACCGGTATTATAACCGGTTACCGTACAAGCATCCAATGTATCATTGGTTAAATATTGTAAAACATCCTTTTGCAGAGGTAACCCAAGCTGACCATAATACACTCCTTCAAAATCTTCCGTCAGGGTATTTACCATATAATCCGTTTCAATCACTGCACCCATGGTACCTGCCAGAGTCTGTGCTACCGGCACAAGGTTCTCCTGCTTCCAATGAGTATCCGTCAAATAATAATCTTCCAGACTTAACTCTCCGAAAATATCAATATACTGTGCGTACGAAGCCTGATTTTTCAAAGATGTTACCAGCTCACTATAATCCATGCTCAACTGAACACTTTCCTGCATTCCAAAATAATTCTTGTCGGGCACCACAGACAAATAGACCTTCACATCTTTATCTGCCATATAGCTATCATATAAAAATTGGAACTTCTTGGCGGCAAAGTCAATCATTGACTGGCTCAGAGGATACTCCTCTTTAATCACATAGCCGTCATGCACATACAAATCATTTACTTGCGCCTTCCTAAACATAAACAATTCTGAAAATGCCTTCACTCCACGGAAAGTATCACGCATAGGAAATTGATCCAAGGTATAGGTTTCAAAATCCGTCATAAATTCACCGGTTTCTATGGTTTCCTTGCTAAGCTCCGGAAAATCTGCCAATGCACGTCTTTCACTCTCCGAAAATTCTCCTGCCGGTTTCAACCAACACCACAAGGATACTGCCAATAAAATACCGGCCATCAGGAGGACTGTGATTTTATTTTTTACATTACTCATTCTTCACACCTCCTAAAATCTAAAGTACAGGAATGGATTAAAAGAACCATCCACCAAATACGCTGTTGTTAACAAAAGTGCAATTACCAAAAGCACCGGCTCCGCTATGGCAAGAACCCACTTGCAAGCAGGCTTCTTTGATGCTGCCACCTTCTCGGCCAATAACTTTGGTAAAGGCGTACTACCTACCATTGCCAAAAGCAGTATAAATCCAAAGCTTCGCAAATAGTACACAAATTCCGCAGAAACAAACGGTACTCCACCCAATCCGAACATAGCACCTATATACTGTCCTGCCTCACGTAAGTCCGTCGCATTGAAAAGTACAAAGCCCAGAATCACAATGAGCATTACATAAGCATGACGCCACACTTTTGATTTCTCCAAAGCTTTTCCTATCATAAGCTTCTCAATTACCAAAAATACCGCATATAAAAGTCCCCACAGAATAAAATTCCAAGAAGCTCCATGCCAAAAACCGGTTAACATCCACACTACCAAAATATTAAACAACCAACGTCCTTTGGACACACGATTTCCTCCCAAGGGAATATACACATAATCCCTAAACCAGGAGCCCAATGACATGTGCCAGCGACGCCAGAACTCCGTCACGCTCTTAGAAATATATGGGTAGTTGAAGTTTTCAATAAAATCAAATCCAAAAATCTTACCCAGACCAATCGCCATATCGCTATAGCCGGAAAAATCAAAGTATATATGCATGGTAAAGCTTACGGCATACAACCAATAAAATAACACTGACTTATCGTCAGACGCCCTGAAAATATCACACAGCTCACCTAAAGCGTTGGCAAGCAATATTTTCTTGGACAAGCCAATTATAAACCGACGGATTCCATAAGCACATTTTTCAAAAGAATGGGTTCTATATGTCAGCTGCTCGGCAATATCCGAATAACGCACAATAGGTCCCGCAATTAACTGAGGAAACAGGGCGATATATGCACCAAAGCTAATAATATTTTTCTGGGCAGGCACATCTCCCCGATACACATCCACTGTATAGCTAAGTAACTGAAATAAATAAAAACTGATACCGATAGGTAAAGAAATTTTCAACAAAGGGATTGACATACCGGTCACTGTATTAAAATTACTAATAAAGAAATCCGCATATTTAAAATACCCTAGAATTGCCACCGCAGATACTACCGACAAAATTAAAAACACCTTAGAAAGGCCTTTCCCACGAAAGGCCTCAATAAGGCGTCCAAATACGTATCCGGCTATAATGGCGATACTCATAATAATTACATATCGCGGTTCACCCCAGCCATAAAAGAAAAGGCTGGATAAAAGCAATACCAGGTTTTTTAGCTTCTGCGGCACTATGAAATAGAGAATCAGTACCACAGGCAAAAAATAGTATAAAAACGGGATACTTGAAAATAACATGTTAATACCTCTATTTAAAGTTAAGATAAATTACTGCTCAATCTTGGTGGGGCACATTACAAAGAATACCTTGTTGCCGTTTGCTTCTGCAACCAATTCATCTGCTTCTACGCAAATGTTCCAACGTAAATCTGCATTATCCTTCAAGCCGGTAACAAATGCATCTGCATCAGCATCTGCAGGAAGAGTAAATACATAACCTACAAAAGGTACAGAACCAATCATGGGTGCAAACATAACGCCTTCTTCAAAACCGGTAACTTCATAGTTGTTAAAGCCCATCAAAAATCCCGGCTCAACAGGCATGGTAACAGGTCCGATTAAAGAAGCCATTTCATTAGCGCAAAGCTTTTCCGCTAATGCAGTTGCATCTAAAGATGCATCCTCTGTCAAAGCTGCATTAAAATCTGCTAACAACATGTTACCTAAGGTTTCGCCACTTACTTCACCTTCTGTGGTCTCTCCTTCTACTACTTCGTCACTCTGTTCACCTTCTACATCTTCTACAGGAGCTTCCGTTGCCTCCGGTGTAGCAGGTGCCTCTGTTGCTACCGGTGCTTCGCTAGAAGTACCTTCTGAAGGTTCCTCCGGACTACCACAAGCTACCATAGACATTGTCAATGTAAGTGCTAAAGCTGATAATAATAATTTTTTCATAATCATTCTCCTTTTTAATGTGTTATTTTACTTTGCTTCATAACGAATGGAAAAGCTTCCATTCTGCATATTATACCGAAGAAATACCTCATACATATCTCCATCGGCAAGAAGGATCAATTCGTATACCATATCCTCATTCGGAACATTCACTGTCCACTGAATGCTTCCCTCCTCAGTAAGTACCGCCAAACCATCTGCTTCCCTGATTTCCAATTCCTGATTGGCCGTCAGTTCTACTGTGTACTGTGCCGGTTCCAAAGAAACGGTACGCAAACCATATGCCATATTCTCTGCAACATACGGAAGCGCCACCCCTTCACTACTTAAGGTGGTACCTCCTGCGCTCAGCATAAGCGGGTCTGCATTGCCAAACAACAGCACAGAAACCACCAACAACATGCACGCTGCCAAAGTGGATAAACCGTAAATGGTTTTTCGGACGGGAAATTGTGTGACCTTGCCTGTACCTTCACAGGCTGTCATTACTTTTTGTCTGAGGTCGGCCGAAGCAGTAATGGATTTATAACTTTGAATCTGCTTATCATCAAACATGGCCATCCTCCTTTGTTATTTTTTCTTTTAACAGCTCCCGTGCTCTGGAAAGCCGCATTTTTACTGCAGACTTACCAATTTTCAGCACTGCTGCCGTTTCGTCTACCGAAAGCCCCTCTAAATAGTGTAAAATCACTGTAATTCGAAGCTTCTCTGGCAAATAAGAAAGTAAATGCATTACATCCAATGCGCTTTCGTCATGAAGTCCTGTCTGGGTAGCAATCTCCTCTATCTCATGTAAAGGAGTATATCGCCTGACATTACGATGACGGATTAAGTCGTGGCACTGATTAATCGTTACCCTGATAAACCATGCTTTTTCATGTGCATCATCCGCGAAGGAAGGCATCTTTGCAAAATACTTACAAAAGACCTCCTGTACCACATCCTCTGCATCCTCCCTATTCTGCATGTGAGACAGGGAAAGATGATAAAGCATGTCAGCGTACTTATCATATGCCTCATTCAATTGCTTTTTTTGCTCATTGATAATGGTCAAATTGATTCCTTTCTAATAACAAAACGATTGAAAAATAAGTTTGGTCACATATTATAAAAATTTTTTAAAAAGTTTTTCTCATGGCAGCTTCTACCACATGTCCTACCAATACGGAGGTAGTTACGCTGCCTACGCCGCCCGGCACTGGGGTAATAGCATCTACGATGGCCTCTGCTTCGTCATATTTCACATCTCCACAAAGCTTACCCTCTTCGTTTACATTAATGCCTACATCGATAACCACCTGACCGGCACTTAAATAAGAACCATCCACTACGCCTGCACGACCTGCTGCCACAATCACAATATCCGCCTCACGAACTACAGAGGGCATGTCCTTCGTCCTGGTGTGACAAACGGTTACTGTTGCATTCTTCTTAATCAACATCATGGCTGCAGGCTTACCTACTACCAGACTTCTGCCCACTACCACTGCTTTTTTGCCGGTACAGTCAATTCCATAGTAATCCAGAATCTCCATGCATGCCTGCGGTGTACAAGGAGGGAAGCCCTGTGCCTTTCCTGCAAACACACCTGCCAAAGAACCATCTGTAATACCGTCCACATCCTTTTCAAAATCTAAAGCATTAATAATCTTCTCTTCGTTCAAATGCTTTGGCAATGGTCTGAACAACAGCACACCATGAATCCTATCATCCTCATTCACCTGCTTTATTACTTCTAACAAAGCCTCCTCTGTTACATCCTGAGGCAACAGAAACTTCTCATAAGCTACACCCAAGGTTTCACAACGCTTGGTAGCACCTCTTTCATAAGAAATATCATCTTCTCTTTCGCCCACACGAATAATACCAAGGGTAGGTGTCACGCCCTTTTCCTGCAAAAGCGCCACATTCGCCTTAATCTTCTCATTCATTGCTGCGGTAACTTCTTTACCTAATAACTGCTTTGCCATATCTTTAAGTTCCTCTCTTTATTATTACCTATTCATGAAATTGTAGCCTCAAACAAATTTTTTAG
The DNA here is from genome assembly GCA_045634745.1 of Acetatifactor sp. Classification (GTDB taxonomy): domain Bacteria; phylum Bacillota; class Clostridia; order Lachnospirales; family Lachnospiraceae; genus Acetatifactor. The sequence goes on from JAZRAX010000019.1 coordinate 15,663, forward strand.
CCTCAAATTCGCATTTCAATACTTTCGTATACATTACTTCAATCTGCCTGTCACGCTTTCAAATACCGCATCTGCTTTCGCACCATAAACAGCAATCATTTCTTCTGCTTCTTTGTTTAAGCCTTCCGCGTATTCACGGTTTGCCATGGACTTGGTATTGATAAATACATTTAAAGACGCTCCCAAAAGCGCCGCCTTACAAAAAGCTGCACCTACCCCGGCATCGCTTAATGCAATAATGCTTCCCTTTGCCGCAAACTCCTCAATAATATCAATAGCTTCGCAACACTTACGCATAATCTCCATAGGTACGGAGCAGGCATCCTTCAAAACGATTTCCATGACTCTGGCCTTCTCTGCCTTTTCTTCCTCCGTATCCTTGGGCATACCGTATGCCTTGGACAAGGGCTCAAACACTCTGGCATCCTCTTCCACCAGACGCAAAAAATCCTTCTGCAAAGCATCTGCCTTTTCCTTTAATACAATAATATCTGCCTCTACGTCAGCGTACTTCTTCTTACCCACCGTCAGGCTACCTACCATATTACCAAGTGCTGTACCAATGGCTCCTACCAATGCAGAAGCACCACCACCACCCGGAACCGGTGCCTTCGTTGCCAAAATATCTACAAAATCCTCGCATGTATATGTTGTAAAATTCATGATATACCTCCTTATAAACGCTATCATTTTTATTTTACCACGTCGACTAACGTCTCCGTGAAGACATTCGCCTTATAGGGCCCTCTGCGTACACGCAGGGCTCTGCACGGCTCATTATACCATATTATTACAGTAAAATGAATGGCTATTTTCGCTTATCCGGAATTTCCTTTTTCCAAAAGAAAAGAAAGAGTTTTCACTCTTTCTCCGCATTTTTAATAGTCATAAGATTCACACATTAATCACCGCAATATTTTGAAAGCAATTCCTTTCGATACTCCATGTCAGTGGTTATCCGTCGTAATTCCTCATACCGAGCCTCGTCCAAAAGGATCTGCATTAGCTTTGACACCCTCCGTTCCTCTTGCTTTATTTCCTCGCGTACCTCTTCCTTGACTTCCTCGCGTACCTCTTCTTTTACTTCTTCGCGCACCTCTTCTTTTACTTCTTCGCGTACCTCTTCTTTTACTTCTTCACGCACCTCTTCTTTTACTTCTTCGCGTACCTCTTCCTTGACTTCCTCACGCATCGTCTCTTTCATCTCTACACGAATCTCAGCCAGACGTTCTTCCACTTCTTCTTTTACTTTATACTTAATAACTTCGTACATTTGCATATACTTCACCCCAATTTCCTTGCTGTGCTTCAATCGATTCACATTTGAATGAAGCTTTCTTAATTCTTCGTCTACTGCATTTTCTTCGTTGCTGTTTTGCATATAGGTAAGAAGATTTTTTAAGGCTTGTGTACCTCCCTTCTTACCTCTTGTATATAAAAATATCTTTCTTACACCATCATTATACTCAATTTCCGGACACTCTTCTACTATATTTTTTACAGAATACAACATATATTCCAATCCAAATGGATCATAAGGTAAAATCCAAATGGTCCACATAGCCGGAAGCAAATCATAATCCACGCCGGCATCTAACAACTTGACATCCGATAGTGCTTGATAATATCGACTGCGTTTCGGCAAATGGACGTCCTTTATATTGTTAGGTTCTATGTCGAAAAGTCGAACCGTTTTATCATCCTCATCCCTAATCTCTTTCACAGATACATCCAACCGTATCCCATGACAATCTGTGTCTACACCATTAATTACCTTTTGTGCTTCAATTACCAGTTTCCCTACTTTTAGTCCTATCGCTCGTTCAATAATCAACCGCATCAGTAGTTGTGAAGTTTTTTCATCTATGGTAGCCTCCGTAAATAAAAAATCTTCAATCAGGTTTAGTTCTTCGATTTGTTTTTTTACATTGCTCATAGGCAATTCCTCCTCCAGATTTGTAAGAATTTTGATAAATGGCGATATGCCGTGCACATGTCCGTTGAAACGAACAAATAAAGAATAAATATAAGAAATTTAAATCTTTAGAATAGATTATAGCATATAAATTTTATTTTTCAACAATTTTATAAATTTTTTATATTTTATGTTTATTCATCTTGCGAAATATTAAAAGAACCACAAAAGAAATTCTTTTGCGGTTCTTCGTTTTTACAGATATATTACTATTTGTCTTATGCTCCAGGCACCGAATACTCTTGGGTTTTATTATAAGACATCATTACACCGATCATCTTTGTTACATCCTCAATGGAGCTCGCCCAAGTAATCCCTTTTGGAAAAATTAAGTTTGGAATATCATATCGGTCAAAGGAAATATTTGTAATGTACACCTCCTTCACTGCACACTCCTCCTCGGAAGTATTCAGCAAAGTAATGGTTCCCAATTCCATTTCTTTATCCCCGTCCATCTTAATTAAAGAGCAATTCCCCCATTCTGTCATAGCCGGATATGGGTCAATCTTTTTTAGAAAATCTTCCGGGAAAGCCCAACCCAATTCCATAAAAACTCCAGCTTTTATGGGCAAAGAATAAACCTCACCATCAAAGGAAAAATCTAAATCCTCTATTTCATCACTCATTTTTTCCATAGCCTCAGCAACCTCTTCTTCAGTAGCTCCGTAAGAATTTTGGGTACTTCCTTCTGCAGCTCCACAACCTGCCAAAAGCAAGCTTGTCCCCAAAACGAGTGCTACTATAACTTTCTTTCCGCTTCTCATAGTAGCCTCCTACGAATTATTTTTCCTCTTTTAACTGTACCTTCGGCACATGCTTTTTGAAGAATTCAAACAACTCCTGTGCCTCTTCTCTATTTGCCACCCAGGTACCCATTCTGCATTTTTCTGCCTTCTTCTTTACGGAACGGTAACGCTTTCCCTTCAGTACATGTCCTTTTTCATCACGTAAGGTAAAACCATAATTTCTGTTGATGGTATCATATCCATAAGAGATATAATAAATATCATCCAGATTACAAGTCATATAACCACCATCTAAAATCCATATCAAGGCGCGGTCGGACGTTATATAACTTCCATACATGTTGTCGATGCTTTTCTCCTGTAACATCGCTGCCAAATCCCCAATAAAGGAATCCTTCTTTTTCTTGTCATAAATCAACCCACCAATAAAAAACACTAAAAACCCGATAATCAACACCCAGCCTATTGGCTGAATTTCACCTGTCTCCTGTGCCGCAGTTAACCAAAACATGTTTATTTCCTCCACGTTATTGCTCTTCCTTTTTCTTCTTTCTGCCCAGATTTCCTACCAAAACCAGTACCAGGCCTAAAGCCACTGCTCCGCCACAGAGTTTGGTGATAAAGTACACATTCGCTTCATCTATGGGCTTTAATACAACCGGTAATACATACTTTTCCGGGGAAACATTAAAAAACCAATCCTTTTCATCAAACCACTTCAGCATATATTCGTATTCTTCATCACCTAATTTATGCAATCCGCCTCTGACATAAATCGGTTTACCCATTTCTGCATTAGGCTCCAGCGTTGTAGGACGGGCATAATAATCCACCAAACGACCTACCGGATTCTCCGGATCTGATTCATATGCTATGTAATAAATTTCATCATCAATATAAACAGGCAAAGTATAATAACCATTTTGCTCTACCTTGGTTGTCTTACCACCTTGGTCCTGATGTCTGGTTTCTACAGTTACAAAACGCTCCAATAAATAAGGCATGTCCGTCTCTACGGAAAGACCTTTCTGCAACTGGGAAACATCTGTCAGCTCTTCTGCACAAATATCCACCGGCTCAGTTAATAGAGTCTTAAGGTCCGGTAACATAAGCAAAAAGAATGCCACACCGAAAATTATTAAAATGCCACCTACTTTTATACAAAATGATTTCATAATTTACTTCTCCTTTTCCCACATCTGAATATGCGGTGCGTGTGCCATAACAAATTCGCAAAGCCTGTTCGCTTCCTCCGGCTTCATCATAGTCCTCGGTGCACTTTTATACGGTCTTGTATTTTTAGGACCGGATATCATTTTTCCATCCAACCCTTTGTACTTTTTGTCTTTGTCATAAACTACAAAATACCATGACCTGTCTACGCCGTCTCTATAAGCACGTACATAACTGATATTGGCAAGGGGATACGCAATGAAGTAGCTTGCCCCCTGCTGAATAACGAATTCATCCTCCGTTATAAAGGCAGTGCTGATATTAAATGTAAACTCTCCAAGAATCTTTCCTTCATATCTCTTCTTTATCACAGTCGTTGCACTATCTGATGATTTTTTCATCATCAAAAAGGTAAGTCCTATGATTGCTGCTACAAATACAATTAAAAATAGCGGGGACACTTCCGCGGTTTCCTGCGTTAATAAAATTGGCATCATTTGTTATTTCCCTCCGAATCCACTAATTATTACCTGCTACATTTGCTTACTGCTGCGCCTGTTCCTGCGCCTTTACCTGTTGCATATACTTCTTTCTGGCCTTTACCATATAAATCGTACTGACAATTGAATAAAAGATGAATCCCACACAGATAATTGTCCAGTTAGTACTCTCCACCTTATCCCGCATGTTTGTGAAATCTAAATCCGCCGTCAGAGAATCACCATTGGCATCAATGTACCAATAACCTACATCACTTCCACCGAGTTCATATTTATCATCCAATTCTTTCAGATAATCTTTTTTCTTATTAAATTCCTTTACCTCAGCAATGGGAAGCTTGATTGTGTCCTCGGAGAAGTCTAATGCGTCTCCAAACATCAGTACCGGAACACGCTCGCCATCCTCCAGTTCCACAATATACATTCTGTCATAAACATTACCTTCCAAGGCACCGAAAGCCAGCACAAAGAAGCCCGGCATTTTCTGTACTGCAAGGTCTGTATGCTGTTGCTTCACATAGTTGGTCTTTTTAATCTTATCCGTATCCACTTCTATGGTAAATTTATCATCCTCTTCCATAGCTGCTTCCAACTCATCCATAGTTGTTACTACAAGAGCTTCCTCACTGGGTGGATAGCCCACCGAGCTACTGCGCTCCGACGCATTCTCATAGAAATCTTTTTCAAAGTTTACAAAGCTATTGCCTAAAATAACCAGAATAAACCAAATAAAAGTGAATACTACTATATCAAATCTAACCTTAACCATTTTATTTATACTCCTTCAAAAAACCCGAACCCGCAGAAATATACAGCTTAGACGGCCTTCATATTCTGCTCAATCAACTCTTTATACTCATCTCTCTTCATTACGGAAAGATAAGTACTCTTACCATCTTTGGTATTTACTTTGATTCCGGTGGGCACAAAACGAATGATTCCTCCCACATTGCAAAGCTCTACCGATTCAATATCCTCATAAAAAATTTCAAAATTCTTCTTCAAGCAGTAATAAAAAATGATTCTCTTCTGTGTAAAGAAAAATCTTCCTCTTAATTGGGAACCGAAAATACCTACATACTGCCAGCAATCCCCCGCCTGCTGTTTCATAACGGTTTCCCCTTCCTGTAACTCTGTTTGTAACATTTCTTCGTAAGTTGCCATGTATCTTTCCTCCTGTTTTTATATACCTGTATTTTCCTATACTCTCTCAAAAAAATCTCTGAACTTGTCGTAAGAATATACCTCACAGCCCTTAAATACTTCGCTGTCTCTTACCTTTAGAAAGTCTACTACAACCACTTCCTTGGCGGCGCAGTTACGACACATCAAAATCGTCATTCTGACAGCTCTATTGCCCGATGGAATCTCTTCTTCACTGGCAATAGGGGTCGCATTATTTATGTAATACTCAGCACTTTTTTCGTAAGTATGATCAAACTGCACCGGTATCAAATACAAGGTGGTTTCCAGCTCGTCCTGTACCCCTTTACACAAATCACAAAGAGAATCCTTTTCACTTGCTTTCTTAATAATGAATCTGGTTAATAACGGCCACCAAAAACGGAAAGTAAGTAAAAGTATACCTACAACAATCAGAATGTTTTCAAGCAGTTCCATGATTTACTTCCTCCTACGCCGTAGCAGTACCGGTAGCGTTTTCCTTCGCCTGCTTTAACAGATCTGCAAAAGTATCTGCCTTGGACTGTGCCTCCAGCACCTCAGCTGACTGCAGAGAATACGGGTTCCTGTTGGCTGCAAAGGTATAACAACGAATTCTTGTTTTTTCATACATAAACTGGAAATACACACCTGTGGTTCCGCCCAAAGGAGCCTTTATATAATCAGACACAATGTTTTCAATTTTAGCCGCATTACCTACCTGAAACTCTGTAGGGTTCCAATATGATATAACAGCAAATTTACCACCCTCTACATTAATCTTAATAATGCCATAAAGACTGTTAAAAGTATGGCAGTTAGCAAAGCCCTGAGATGCCGCGTTCTTTTCAATGGTCTTATTCGCTAAAATTTTTGACAGCGGACTGCCCCATAAATTCATCATCAACACAATGATTCCAAGCGTAAAACCCACCAAAATAAATATACCGCTAAAGCTCCAGCCAAAAATCGCACATACTAACGACACTACAAAGGTTACCGCAGCTACCACAGCCACCTGAGCCAAGAAATACTTTGCATTAATAATTTTCATGATACAATCTCCTCCACATTGAGTATTTTATTTTTTAACTGTGAAAGTATAGCATCAAACTCAAGCGAATTCAATAACTTATTCCGCGATATCTTATCTGCCATAATATCACACATTTGAAAAGGGCCCGACGCAATTCGTCGAACCCTTATACCTTATTAACTTATTGAAGGAAAACTTCCTATGCTATTTTTGCTCATTTGCCTGCTTTTTCAGAACACAACGAAATGTGAGTGCCTTAAAGTTATCTGCATAATCTTCTAATACATCATTCATTGTACCTTCAACGTAATCAAAATCGCTAAGCTTCTTATTGATTAATTCCAAAGCCGAACTAAAATATGTTTTATTAAATTCCTCTTCGAATGCTTTGTAAGTCATTTCCTGTTTTAGCTTGTAAAAGAATCCCCTATAATTATTATCAAGATCTTTTAGGATGTTTGCTTTCATAGTGTCTCTAATATTTTGTGCCCTTTCTAACGGAAAATCATCGGGAATGGAAATTTCTATTGCCTCTGCAAGTTCTGCCTTATTAATAAATCCGGACACAAAGTTACTGATATAAATACTGATATTATCGTATACCTGAGCATTAGAAGTCCAACCGGACCCTCCTCTGTGCATAGCTCTCCATTTATATATCGTATGCCAATGAGGGTATAAGTTCTTCTGATTGAAATAATTTGACGCGGCGTGTGTTTTATTGCCAATTACAATTTTATTGACAATATTCCGTAATTTCTCTTCATTAAACTTCAAACGAATATTCGCTTCTTCGCCCTCATTCTCGCAGAATGCCTTCTCATAAAGTTCATACTGTTTCTTACAAATACCGGCTATCAAATCCGCCATTCGATCCTTTTGATAGAGCAACTCATACTCATTTTTCTCAAGTATTTCATCTATGTCCCCACATTCATCTACCATAGAACAAAAAATAGGAGCATTGGGAGTCTCTTCTTTGGAAGTCTTTTTTTCAAAAATCTTATTCTCTTCCTTCAAACGATTATAGGCTGCTACTATCTGCTCTTTCCAAAATTTCTCAAATTCCTCAAATCCTGGCTCTCCATTTTTCACTTCCTTCGGTGCTCCATAAGCATTCTTTGCATTTCGCCATAAAGCTCTTATAACTTCATCCGAATGGGTCAGAAGAATGGTTACCGGAACCTTCTTAAATTCCGTTTGAATTCTATTTAAGTAGCTTACAAAATAATCCTTTATATCATTGGTTCGATGATAAGCAAGAATGGCATCGGGCATGCTTTCCCGAAGCTTTATAAGAGTTTCGTCAATACTTTCTTTTCCGGCTTCCAATCCCTTAAGGTCGTATATTTTATACAGTGGCATCTTGGTTGGCGTGAATTTGTATTTTTTAAAGAATATTTCTTCTACACTATATGAATGCTCCGTTTTATCTTCCTCCGTTTTATCTTCCTCCGTTTTATCAGCCTGCGGTTTCTCATCCGACATTTCCGCAATCAGAGTCAAATGGGACACCACTAAATCCTTGCCATCCTTTTTATACATGAACGAAAAAAGCTCATTTGCAAGCTTACAGCTGTTTTCATTTTCATCTATGTACGCGTAAATAGCATTCTTTTCTTCGTAGTCGAATTCCATCTCCAGTCCTTTATTACTAAAAGTTTGCACCGTATCACAAATGTGTCGCTTCATTTCATCAGTAATGCCATAGACTTCCTTGTAAACAGGGTCTAAATCAACCAGATTGGAAGCCAAACGAAGAACCAGCTCCTGCTCAAATGCTTCTTTAAGGTCAAATTTTTTCCCTTGCTGCTCTACCCTTGCTTTCTTTCTCTTCATTACATCATTCAAGGGTAAAAACTCTTCATTACCTTCTATTAAAGAAACGCAGACTTTATTCACTGCCTCTGTTAATCTGTCTTCCCTGTCCGCATCACAGTAAGCCGATATATCATACATTTTATTTTCCGGTGCCAGAGTTTTCCTAACGATATCCTCCGCGTCATCATCTTCGTAGTTACGATATGCCTTCCTAAGCTTCTCACTCAGCGCATTATGAAATGCATTTTTTACCAGCTCAATCTCGGAATACTCCATAAAATGAATACCGAAAAACGCTCTTTTCTTTACACTTTCCTCTAAGCTGTCTTTTAAACATACCGGAATAATAACCGTTCGAATCTTCGAGGACTGGATTGCACCGATATTGGAATAAATAAACTGCGATGCGAATCTGTCAATCAGCTCCAGCGTTGATGTAGTTTTACCGGCACCGCTTCCACCGGTAGCAGCAATTCGCGTAACCGTAGCAGAATACTTTAATGCCTTATCAAAATATTCCTTCATTTCTTTTTCCATGATATATCTCCTTTCTACAACAAAAAACCAATACACTATAGGATTTCTCCATAACGTATTGGTATCATAACCTATATCTATTACAGAGATTGATTCAAAACCAAACTACCGAATCAAATTAACGACTCCTATAGCCACCCTTAGCAACTATTCATTAATAAATTCATAAATATTATAGCTTATACATTACCTGTTCGCAAGGACAATCTGTCATTTTACTCCTTCTCCTAACCCCAAATCCATCCCGCCGCCAAAATAATCATCAAAACCAAAGTCATACCATAAATTTTTACACACTCCTTTTGTTTCCGGTATCTCCACATATGAACAAGACAAGCCATAGCACCGATGACACAATAAATAATGCAAAATATTCTAATAAACTCCATCCTTTTACCTCTTACACCCCAAATTTATATTTCACCAACCACGGTAGGGCTTGTTTGTTTTTTGATGTCTCTACCATTTCTAAATACACATCTATGTATTCTTTCGGAAGAATATCTGATTCATAAATACAACGCCACTCCTCCATACATACTCTCTCACTTCGTATGACCCGCCTTACAAAAGTATCTCTTTCCTGTTTTAACTGTTCTCCAAAGTGTTCCTTTCTTAAACACTTCCACAAAAGGACCATCTTCCCACCTCCGCCATAACTCGAATACAGACCGACTTCATTTAGACTCAATAAATGCAGTAGTGTTTTTTGCCGTGAAAAATCATCCACACATTTGGTGTACATGTCCCAATATTGAGGAAAGGAAGCTTTGCCGTCTTCGTCGCGCAATATATCTACCCGGCCAAATAGCTCCGGCATGTAAACCTCACCCATGTCAGGAAACTGCTCAAACAGCTCCATCCAAATCTCGGTATTCTGATAATTATAATGCTTCCTATATACCCTGATCCAGCCTATTAATAGCTTCTGCGCCGCTTCTTCCCATTGCTTACGCAGTCTTTTAATTGACGGAATAGCGATTTGATTCCTATCCTCCCCAAACTCTGCAGCCAGCAATAATAGGTTATTCAGCTGTCCGGAACCTGCCTTCTTTGCCCTTTCCCATAAAGCATTATATAAAATGTCCGGAACCTCCAAAATAGAGCATATTATTTCCATGAGTGAAATGACAATTTCTCTATCCTTCTCCCCATTCTCCTTTCGGAATGTAGAATATCTGACTCTACTGTCTAAATGCACTTCAACCCCTTCCTTAAGCATTTTCTGAACCCATTCGAATTCTTCATACAACAACGCCAGGGAAAGAGCATCCCCTACAACTGCCTCCATGACATCTATCTTTTTATCATCTTTATCATGAACCTGCACGTCATCCAGCATTTTGTATCTATATGTTTTATGATTCCTTAAATCCTTTTCTATTCTTGCATGGATCTCTTCCTTACTGCACTTTCTTCTGTCAATAACAATCTCCTCTGTATCAAGGAACTCCTTTAACTTCTTCTTTTTACGAGCCATAAAATACTTCCTTTCTCAAGCCGTAACGAAACCGGTACTTATCTGTGACATTTAGCTGACAAATTCATCACACAACGCCAAATACTTCTCTGTCTTCACGTTACTCACTACCCTTGTCAGCAGCTCGCTCTTGTTAATAAAGAAGAATACCCTCTCACTCAGCATTTTGCCTTCGTCTGCGGATACCAATATCTCTATCACATTATTTAACCATCGGGAAATCTCCTTATATCGTCCCATTCCCACATCTTCAGCGGTTTCCTTTGTAGTTAGCCGCTCACATAAAAGCTCTGTAAGCTTCCACTTCTGCTTATAAGAAAGCGCCATTACCTGACGGCGGTGCTTCTCAAACGCCCTGCCTTCTATCATTTCCTCAACATCTTCAAAGGATACACCCGTATGATACTGTTTCTCAAACCGCACAAAGCTTTCCGCAATCTCCTCTGACTTAATAAATTGTTTCACAAAGTTTACATCTATTTCCTGTTCTAATTTCCGGTAAATACCATATGCATGACTCAAATTTTCCCAGCCTCTGCAGGTAACTAACTCCTTTTCTCCACGTTCCTCCTTACAGCGATATGCATGCGTAGGATTCAGTTCCAGATAATCTAAAATCCGTTTATCCAAGCCGATTTCTTTTCCGTAGGATATAAAACTTTTCGCGTCAAAAACAACAGGCAGTACTCGAATTCTGTCCAAAATAGCACTATCAAATCTGCATGCAGATTTGTTATATTCCGTGGGATTTCCGCACAAAACAATAACCCAGCCTTCCGGCAGTGTATGAAGTCCGATATTCTTGGTCTGCAAAAAAGAAAGCATGGTAGGCCTAATGGTATCACTCATACAATTAAACTCATCTAATAAAAGCACTCCCTCTTTATGTCCCTTCTCTACACATTCCTTCACCTTAGCTATTACTTCAGACATAGTATAGGAGGTGTATTTTCCTCCTTCCGGCAAATCCGAAATGACCGGCAGACCCAGCAAGGAATTGCGGGTATGATGTACCATACTGAAGGAAACATACGCTATTCCAAGCTCCTCACAAATCTGTTGAACGATTTCTGTCTTACCTACCCCGGGAGGCCCCTCCAAATATAACGGCTCCCTATTTCTTTCCTGCATAACATAATTTCCCTGCTCATCCTTAAACAAATAACCTCTTATAGCATTCTTTACTTCTGCTTTTGCCTCTTTGATTGTATACATATTTACCCTCTTTCACCTTTCTCTAAATATACTGTTTCAATCCAGTCCGGTATCCTCTCTATCCATCTTTCCTCCTCACCGGGTAATACAAAGTACACCTGATAGTCCGGTTGATTTTCCGGATATAATCCCAACCCGTCAGTTAAATAGATAAGTGCATCCACACACATGCCCTCCTTCTCTAACTCCGCTATACGATTAAATACCGGAATAAAGCTGGTTCCTCCAAAACCATGCACCTTTATCTCTTCCTCTTTCGGTACATACTCATTTAAAGCTACTTGTTCCTCCCACCTGATAGCATCATCACATTGCAACAACAGAACCTGTCCTTCTGCATGACTCTGTTTCATCTGACAAATACATTCATTTGTTTCCCCCCAAAAGGATTTCATAATCTCTTCCCGGGTGCAGGAACCACTTACATCCACAGCAATGACCAGCGTATCCAAAGCAGGTTTTTCACAGCTTTCCATAGGCTCAATCAAAGGAACATCCTCATACAGTGTAAACCCATAATGATAAAACATAGGATCTATGCTGTCTTCCTCCTCTTTACAAACTTCCCTGACATGAAGCAGCTCCCTCAAAAGCTCCCTGTAATTCTGTGTTCCTCCTTTGCCTACCTTAAATGTCTCTTCCTTACAATTTTCATTTGCCTTTAAAGTAATACTGAGCATTTTCTGAAAACTACTTTCCGACTCAATTCCTGCAAGCTCCTTTGCCTGCATCCAGAAAATCTTTACCATTTTCTCATGAGAATCCGTTTTTTCCTCATCCCATACACTATGGTCATCCACATTACAGACCGAGCGATAAAAATTCATATTTGCTCTTGCTTTAGGGTTGCACTGCAACCTATGGTACTGTGCCATGGAATAGTCATTCTGAAATATCGCCTTTGTATGAGCCATTCCAAATCCTGCACTCCTATGAAAATATGCTGACTGAGATAATAAAAAACAAACCTGTGCATCCATACACAAATCTCTATATGTTTTTTCCGAATAGTCATCCTTCATTGAAAAATGACCTAGCAAACCATGAAACACCACATGCATAATTTCATACTGCAACTGATCCTTTCCGTACAGCAAAAGCCTTTGGGGGTCATAATATACGCATAACCCATCCGTGCTAAGCAGTTCCCTCTCCTGCGGATTACATTTTCTTTCCTTCCACTTTAATTTCGATAACGGGTACATAAAATCCGGAAATTTGTTCTTAAGATCATAAATCGCCACGTCAAGCCTTGCCTTGGCTGCCTTATTTGTCATCTCCTCCACCACATCAACCTCCTGTCAAAATCCAATCTGTCTTCTTCTTTTCTCTGTTATCTCCGTGCAGATTCGTTTTACACCATAATCAAAATCTTCCGCAGTTAACACCGCTCCTTTTTTAACCTCCCTTTCTTGCTCCATACAGCGGATACTGTGTCCGATAATTGCTGATTCCACCAGCTTCCTTACCTCTCTGGCATTGCCGAATTCATCCTTTAACGCATCCTTCTGCCTTGTTACAAAGCCACGGACGATTTCCTCAGAATCATCTGCCAGCTCATAGCCTTGCTTTTGACACATACCTTTCGTAATAGCAAGCAACTCCTCCTCCGAATAATCCTCAAATTCAATTACCTTACTGATTCTGCTTCGAAGACCTGCATCCAATGCCAGAAAACCCTCTTCCTCATGTGGGTACAGTGCAAAAATTACCGTTACATCCCGGTACTGTTCCATATAGCGTACAAACTCCTTAACAGCCTCCTGATTAAAAGAACCTCTGCTTTCATTTAACAAAAATCCCGCTTCGTCAATAAAGAGAATTCCACTACGTGCTTTGTTAAACAACTCCGCTACTTTCGGTGCCGTCTGTCCTACATATTCTCCGATAATGTCCTTCCTGGATGCAGATATAAATACACCGTTGCTGTGTCCATGCTCCGAAAGAATCTTGGCCATAAGCATTCCACTCATTGTCTTTCCTGTACCGGGCTTTCCCTTGTATATCATGTGCCGGCAGATATCTTTCAAGTTCGGATTTTTGGTTTGCTCTATGCACAAGGCCTTCTGCTCTTTCGCCACCTGCTTCATATGCTTTAGCCCTACCATCTGTTCTAACTGTTCCAATGGTGCCAACTCCTCGCCGACACTACCATACGAACAATCGGCTCTTGATAAAATACGATTTTCGCCCCTTATTCTTGCTTTTTTCACCGCCTGATCTAAAATCCAAGCAATGTCCTCTTCTGAAAAAAGACTGCCCCTTTTCTTTCGGATACTTCTTACAAGCTTCGGTACTGTTAACCCTTCCTCCAATACATACCTCTCGTCCTCTAACAGCATCCATGCTACCTCTTCATAATAAGCGTTATCTGTCGGTGGCAGTTGTATGATTTCGCACTCCATGCTCATCATAAGCTCCCTAACCCAAGGTTCATCTAACTGCTCCTCCTGAATATGTACAAACTGAATAGGTGCCTCACAACTCATAATGCTCATAAGCTTATTATCATTAAAAGATTCTTCTGAAAGGTCCGTAAAATAATAGGCCACCATCTGGGAGGAACCGTCCTCCATAAGTGGTATATATTCCGTGCGTGTAATAACCTGTAACTGCAGAAGTTCTCCTTTCTTACTTTTATCTGCCAAATCTTTTGTGGAATAACCTTGCTCCTCAATCACCGCACAAATATCCTCCCAATTTTGAAACAGCGGATAATTTAACACACCCATCGCAGCCTTTAATCCGACACTTTCTTCGGATGTGACTATTAAAAACCGGACTCCTGCAAATGAATCACAGACATCACAAACCTCTCTTACCGGCGTCATATACGGCGGGTCATAAAACGTGTCCGAATCTCCCTCTGCCCTTACCATGGTACGGGCCCTGGGACCTCTTTCCGGTTTATGATAACTTCTTACAATACAAGGTACCATTCCTCTTAACTTATCTTGAAACAAGCCCAATTTGCACCGCCTCCTCTCTCCACTTTTTCTTAATCAGCCGAATCAATGTTTGTGTATGATTTTGCTCTGCCAGCAAAGCTTCTATATACTCTGAAATACCATCTGCTTTCAAATACCCACAACGAAAGGCCGGTTCAATTACATCCCAGTCCCCAAGCTTCAGTAATTCCTTCATTCCTTCTTGCCACTCCCGCGTCACAACACCCTCTACTTTTTTCATTACCTTGAAAATCCAAAGCAAATGATTCGTTTTTGCCGGTTTATTTTGATAATCCGAAAGCAAAACAGTTCTTATGTACGTAGCTAATATTGCGGACATTTCAATGCTCTTCTCTTTTTTAAAATAAACCAGCATAGCAATCTGAACTCTGCCATCTGTCTGGCTCTTGTCCGCCCGATGCCACAATCCATAATAAAAAACCGAAGTCATAATCCTCATACGTTCTTCTTTTTGGGTAAAAATCCGGAACAACTCATCCCAATAACCCAAATGAAGAATGTCCGACTTTTGCTCCAAACCATACATCAGTAATTTGTGCAATAAATGTGGCTTTTCCCCCACTATTTGCTCAATACACTTACACTCTGCAAAAGGACGGATAACATCCGCTAAATTCGGGGAATCTTTATGAAACACGAAATTTTTAAAAAGATCTTCCTCATCATTCGCATAAAAACGATCATAACAACCCTTACTCTCAAAATATTCTATCATCGGTTTCGGGGCATCCCCACACATTAACAAAGCTTCACCAAAAGTGTACATTCCACCACCTAAACAGGCTTCCTCTTCCTTTTGATACATTTCCTCCGCACTATACTGCCAGGTAGCCGCCTCCCGATGCTTATCCAATTCCACCGCTAATTCATACTCTCCCAGAATAAGCGCCATTAACACCGGACTTGCCACAACTGCCATATCCATTGGCGGTCTGTTCCAGCTGTAAATCCCTTTCTCCATGTGCTCTTCTTTTTTTATAAGAAGCAGCATATCTTCCTCTGCTCCCGGCTCTTCCGGCATCCTATTGCAGTTACCTTCCCGTCCGGTATCCGCTGCCATGACTTTAAGCTTTTTCCCTACTTCCTTAGGACTGTAATCCTCAAAAGAATAAGGCATCGCCTTTCCACTCATGCGGGATTCCTGCATTATTTCTCTGTAATTCATTCTCACACCTCGCACTAACAGACGTAATCTGTTGGTATTAATTGCCGGCTAAGGTCTTCTTTCCCGAAAAAAGGGTAAAAAAGTACCACTACTATGTAATAATATTGTAGTGGTACTTATCCCTTTATCGAAACTAACCCTTAGCTAATCCACTTACCAGAGCTCCTTCAATTTTCATGGATCATCCTTAACAACCCTATTGTATTTGCTCTTACCATATTCATTTTTCTATTGGAACTACAAACTCATAATATCTACCGGATACTTAAATCCTCATCTAATTATGAAACCTTTACTTTAACTCTTCCGGATAATGAAGCACCATACCTCTACGAAGACGCTTCTCATGCCCGGATGCTCCTCGGTTCGAATACTCCAGAAGCAAATCATCAAACCAGATTACTTCGTATTTGTCATATTCGTTAAAGTAATGAGGTATTTCGTCAATCATTTTTTCCGCTACCGTATATGACGGGTTCCATGGATAAGAAAATCCGTAAACTATTCTTGGGGTAGATACACTCTGATTCAAAAGTCTCTTTAAACAATCGATTCTTTTGGACTCACTTGTACGCACCACTTTTGTCACCACATATCCCTTTGCTAAATCACCGGTACAATTCCAGCTTTCCGCAACCTCGCACTCAATCAAGGGAAAGCCTTTTTCCTTCATCATTTCAGCAAATGTTACACTTTTTTCCATCGTTTTTTCCTCCTTAAAATTTAAAAATTTTATGAGGTTCGGGATTCTGTATTCTATTCTTAATGGCTGATTTTTTGTGAAAATACAAAAAGAAACAAGATTTTGCAAATAAAAAACCAGCATACTATAGAATTCTTCCATAGTATACCGGACTATATACCCAACACGCTATGGACTGATCCTTGACCACATCACCAAAGTCCAAATAATTTCTTGTACATAGCCTTACCATATACTAATTAATCGAACTTTGTAAACTTTACAATATCATAGCTATTTTGATTTGTCAACAACTTTTTAAAACACTTTTTAAAAGTTGTTTTGATTTTAAAATCATCTTAAAAGCTGTAGGCTCACACCTACAGCTTTCACTACATCTTCTATAATTTTTTGTATTAGTTGTCGTAGTCCACGCTACCACCAGCGGTTACACTTCCATGTACATCGCCACATTCTACATTTCCTTCCGCAGAAACATCACCTTCTACATCTTCACACTCTACGTCGCCTCCGGCAGTCACATTACCATGTACGTCACCACATTCCACAGCTCCACCTGCTGAGACGCTGCCCTCTACATCTTCACACTCTATGTTATTTCCGGCATGAACATTACCACCTACGTCGCTACACTCTATGTAGCTTCCGGCGGTCACATTGCCACCTACGTCACCGCATTCCACATAGCTTCCGGCGGTCACTTGACTTCCCACGTTTTCGCACTCTACATAGCTTCCGGCAGTTACCCACTGTCCCACGTCTTCACACTCCACGTAACTTCCCGCAGTCACATTTCCCTGTACCTCTGAGCAAACCACAGAAAAACTACTTTCCACATTTAATGAAGGACCACTGTAGTTAAAAGTAATATTCTTGGAAATTTTACCGAATCTTTCTTTCAGCGCCTCGCCACGGATCAGCTTATGTCCCACATACAATGCCACATGAAGGGTTTCGTCGTCCTCCCATGGCAGACCCATCCTGTCAGTATACAAAACCGGTGCCTGCAACACCTCCGGTCTTGCACCTGCCAAAGTCGGGGTTTCCGGCTCCACAAACTCTCTCTCAAACAACTCATCCAATGTAATCTCAAAGATGTCCGCTATCTTCGGTAACAATTCCACATCCGGACAGCTCTGCCCGGTTTCCCACTTGGATACCGCTTGATTACTGATACCTAATTGTTTCGCAAGTTCATCCTGCGTTATATTCTTATTCTTTCGATAGTATGCTATTTTTTTACCTAATCCCATTTTGTACCTCCATCCTTCGGCTTCGCTCTGTGATCACGCCTAAAGTATAGCATCCACCCCTGCTTTTTCACAATGGAATGTTAGTTGATTTGCTGAATTTTTCCTTTCCAACCAACGGTTGGAAAGCATGTAACGCACACTCATCAACTGTACTCCACCATATATCTAATATTTTTTAGGAAACTTTTCTTTTCCAAGTTGCCATAAATATCTGTCTAATAGCTTCAAATTATACTTTTGTAATCCATAAAATTCTTGAAAATCTGCCAACACATTACGAAACTTGACATAATTTCTTAAATCTATATCTTCAAAATCTGAAAATCCATCAACGTTCCGGTAATAACGCAAAACTCTATCCACATAACTATCATATATAGCATAATCAAAGGGTTTATGGTGACTACAATATTTTGTAGCAAAAGAATAGAAATTCTTTGTTTTACCATCATTTGTTACAATTTCAGCTATCTCATTTACAATTGTATCGTCACCGGCCTTTAATCTTTCATCTATATTTAATTCCCGAATGTGTTTTGCCATCATATACCCTGAAAAAATATTTGTACTATAGAAATCATTTAATGTTGCTACTTTTACCAATATATCCTCAATACTATTGTTATATGGGTATGTATGAAAAAACAATTTATCAAGTGCCTTTTCCTGCATTTTATAATTTTCTAACTGTTCCCATGCCAAAAGATATTTTTCAACTTCCTCTTCACACGGTTTGTAAATATCTGCTCTTATTACTTTACTCTTTGATGTATTTACTCTAGTAATTGTCTTAGAACCACTCATTTTTCTCGAATAACTTCGTACAATAATTTCTTCATCTTCCATTGGCAAACGAACAATATACGGCTTAATCGAATCATCTCTAACCAACTTCTTTTCATAAACTAACTGCGTTATGTAAGAATTAACATAGGGTTGTGGCTTTCCCGGATATAAAGCATTAACAATTTCCCTTCCTGTCAGCGGTCTGTTTTGTGTTTTGCAATAATTATATATGGTTTCTTTTGCACTCATAAATTCCGTATCCTTATTCATTTCAAAATTATCTATGCTGTGTTTTACATTTATTTTTAGTTTCTACTACTAGTTTATACTTCCCTTATTTATTCGTCAACGAATAACTAAAACCTTACCCTACCTTAGCAGGATAAGAGGTGCTATGGAATAGTCTACCACTACTCTACCAAATAAAAAAGCCCAAACCCTTGAAAATCAAGGATTTGAGCTATGCTGGTGGCCGGACTTGAACGCAGGACAGCTACCCGCAAACCCGCATAGAAAGGAGCTTGCCGGAGTACTGACTTGGGGTGTGTAAACGGAGTGTAAACAGCTTTTACACTACAAAAAAGACCGCAAGACTGAATGTTTCCTTTTATAATCTTTTTAGACAAGAATGTTTTTTGTCAATCTCAAAACCATTATTTCTGTAAAAGTTCAAAGTACTTTCTTTGTTTGACCCTGTTTCCAAAAATGCTTTATAACATCGACGTTCCTTTGCTATTTCTGATGCTTTATCTAACAATGCAGAAGCATATCCTTTGTTTCTATAGTCTATATGTGTTACCACATTTTCAATAACCGCAAAAGGTCTTATGTTATGCGTTAGACTCTCTATTATTGCCATTTGTACTGATGAAACTACTTTTTCATTTTCCTCGGCTACTAATAAATACATGTTTTCATCTTTCTCGAATTTATCAAGCAGTTTAGCCCATACATTCATATCTTGTTCTTCTTTTGGTGGATATGCTGTTAAATAATCAAAATATAATATCTTTAAGTCTTCTGCATCTGTACATTTAGCTTTTCTAATAATCATAATAGACCTCCAAATTCAAGTTTCTGTTCCCTACAAATTTGAATTTGACGCTCCATCAAACTGAAAGTGAACAAAATCGCTGCGCGATGGTCTGCCAAGGCTGTGGCGCAGTTTTTCTATTTCTTCAAAAATAGGCAGTGACAGGATTGTCCCAGGATAGTATTGTTAAAGTACCACCAATAACAAACTTCACAAAC
>JAZRAX010000020.1:0-11946 GCA_045634745.1 Acetatifactor sp.
TATCATGGATAACTGCATGAAGCCTGCAATCGCAGAGCCTCGTAAGGAAGTTGGCCAGTACGCTCCTAAGATCATCTCTATCCAGATCGATCCTGAAAAGATCGGTGAGGTGGTTGGTCAGAGAGGTAAGACCATCAACGAAATTATTGCTCGTACCAATGTGAAGATTGATATTACCGATGATGGTAAGGTATCTGTATGCGGTACTGACAAGGATATGATGGACAAGGCAGTAGATATGATTAAGATTATTACTACTGATTTTGAAGAAGGTCAGATTTTCAAGGGTACTGTTGTAAGTATTAAGGAATTCGGTGCATTTATCGAGTTTGCTCCTGGCAAAGAAGGTATGGTTCACATTTCCAAGATTGCGAAGGAAAGAATCAACCATGTAGAAGATGTACTTACCTTAGGCGACAAGGTAACCGTTGTATGCTTAGGCAAGGATAAGATGGGCAGAATCAGCTTCTCTATGAAAGATGTAGCTCAGGCTTAATTTTTGAAATGAATAATATACCACTGTGGGGCGACTTGCAGTGGTATTTTCATGTTTTTTTTAGAATTGTTTATTTTTAAAACATTGTTTTTGCTTGTTTGTCGGGGTAGTATTTGTTATAAAGAATAAGCGCAAACAGGAGAGTGTATATAATGAAAGAAAAATTTATGCGTTTTATGCAGGGAAGATACGGTAATGACCAGTTCAATCGATTTTTAATGTTTGTAGCAATGGCGCTATTGATTATTTCCATATTTGGTGTGGATCTTTGCTATTTTGCAGCATTGGCAGTGATGGTTTATGCATATTATCGTATGTTTTCGAAACAGATTTATAAGCGTTCTGCAGAGAATCAAAAATATTTACAGTATGAATGGAAGGTAAAGGCCAAGCTTCAAAAGAAGAAGATCCAGCTACAGCAGTCCAAGACACATCATATTTATAAGTGCCCTAACTGTAAGCAGAAGATTCGTGTACCAAGAGGGCGTGGACGTATTGCCATCACTTGTAGAAAGTGTGGGCATGAGTTTATTAAAAAGAGTTAGGAGGCCGCAATGTTTGGTTATATTGTTGTCAACAAGGCGGAGATGAAATTTAAAGAATTTGACGTATATCATTCTTATTATTGCGGTCTGTGTCAGGTGTTAAGGGAACGTTACGGTTGGAGAGGACAGATTACACTTAGTTATGATATGACCTTTGTATTAATGCTGTTAACTGCGCTTTATGAGCCGGAAACGGTATATGGCACCTGTAAATGTGTGGCACATCCCTTTGAAAAGCATGAGATTCGGACCAATCTTTTGACTGAATATATTGCAGATATGAATGTGTTATTCAGTTATTACAAATGTCTGGATGACTGGGAGGATGATAAAAAGCTGCATCGTTTGCTGTTTGCCAAGCTTTTGGAAGGCAATAGCAAAAAGCAGAAGGCGTTGTATCAGGATAAATTGTACAAGATAAATATGTTGATGCATGATTTGGCAAAGGCAGAGCGTGACGATTCCAAGGATATTGATTTGGTGGCAGGGCTTTGGGGCAAAGTAATGGCTGAAATTATAGCTTGCAGAGAAGACGAATGGTCGGATAATTTACGGGCGTTAGGATATCATTTGGGAAAGTTCATTTATTTATTAGATGCTTATGAGGATATTGAAGAGGATATTAAGAAGAGGCGATATAATCCTCTGAAAAACAGTTTTGGCATGCCGGATTTTGAAGAAGAATGCAGATGTATTTTAACCATGCTTATGGCGGATTGTTGTAAGGAATTTGAACAACTGCCTATATTGGAAAATGTAGAGATTTTGAGAAATATACTTTATTCCGGCGTTTGGTGCAGGTATGAAGCAGTAAAAGAAAAACGCTTGAAAAAGACCGAGGAGGACGTAAAAAATGTATAATCCTTATCAGGTATTAGGGGTGTCGCCCAATGCCTCCGAGGAAGAAATAAAAAAGGCTTATAAGGCTTTAAGTCGAAAATATCATCCGGACGCGAATGTGAACAATCCGAACAAGGATGCCGCAGAAGAAAAATTCAAGGAAATTCAAGCGGCGTATCAGCGGATTATGAAGGAACGTACGGAAGGCTATAGTAGTCAAGGATATGGCTATGGTGGCTCGGGCTATACAGGCTCCGGTAGTGGTTATGGTAACAATTCCGGAGGATATGGTTACGGAGGCGGAACCGGCGGTGGTTACAGTTATGGACCCTTTGGAGGTTTTGGAGGCTTCTATGGTGGTAGCTATGGAAGTAATGGTAACAGTAATACTGGTTATGAAGAAGATTCACACCTGCGTGCGGCAGGTAATTATATACGTAACGGTTATTACAAAGAAGCTCGCAATGTACTTGATGGTATGGGGATGCAGGAGCGTAATGGACGTTGGTATTATTACAGTGCCATAGCACATTATGGATTAGGGAATAGTGTGGCGGCGCTGGAGCATGCCAGAAAGGCGGCAACGTTGGAACCGAACAATTATGAATATCAAAGTTTGGTACAACGGTTTGAAAGTGGTGGAGATTGGTACCAGAGGCGCCAGGCTATGTATGGATATCCTACAGTAGGCGGCAACGGTATCTGCGTAAAGCTTTGTATTGCCAATATGATTTGTAATCTTTGTTGTGGCGGTGGAGGCGTCATTTGTTGTTGATACACTTGTGTTAATGATTGAGAAGTAAGGTAAGAGAAGTTTTGTTATTGTCAAGACTTCTCTTTTTTGGTATCCTAATGTTATAAAGGGTGCGTCAAGAGATACAAAAGACCATAAATAGTACAAAATGTTTGGGAGAGGATAAACGAAGAGGAGGATATAGTATGGGGTTATTTGACAAAATATTTGAAAAAAGGGAATGTGATATTTGTGGCAAAGAAGTTGGCTTATTAGGCAATCGTAAGCTGGAGGATGGCAATATGTGTAAGGATTGTACCAAGATGCTTTCCCCTTGGTTTGAGGAGCGTCGTCATTCTACTGTCGAGGAGATTCGTGAACAGTTGAAATTGCGTGAAGAGAACAAGAGGCTTTTAAATGAGTTCTTCCAACCATCCAGAACCCTTGGTGATGATGACAAAATGCATGTTATGTATTATAACAGCACCCCATATTGCTTTGTGGTTGCAAAAACCAACAACTATATGGAAGAGAATGCAGATATTATATCCTTTAATAAGGTATGCTCCTGCACTTTGGATATAAAGGACAGTCGCACTGAAGTTAAATATACTAATTCCCAGAACGAGCGTGTCAGCTACAATCCGCCACGTTATGAGTACCGATATGAATTTTATGTGGTACTTGGAATTACCGGTTTTTCATACATTGACGAAATACGTTTTAAATTAAATCCACGTACCGTAAAGTTTGAAACGGACAGCCTGATGAACAGTGTTAATTCCAATTTGGGAAGAAGGGTTATGTCGAATCTGAATGTAAATATTCCACCGGCATATAATGCAGAGTATCAAAGATACAAGGATATGTATAAGGATATTGAAACATTGGTTACCATAGGACAGAATAATCCGTATTATCCTGAAAACTTGGAAAATATTAAGTTGAGCGAACAGGTAGAAATCGTAAGACAGACAGAGCAGGCGATTAGGGAAACATCGGCGAATGTATCGGAAGGGCAGATAGTATACCGTAAATTCTGCCCAAACTGTGGTGCAAAAGGAACCGGAGGTAAATTCTGTGCAGAATGTGGTCAACCCATGACAGTAAATTCATAATAATAAAATTGGCGTCCTTGCCGGGACGCCAGTTTTATTCAGTATTTACACATCTTCACGATCTTCTTCATGGAAGGAGCGGCGTACGGTAATTCCATTGACTTCCACATCGGAGCCAAGAGCAATAACCAGGCATTCGCGACCGTCAATGGTCTTGGTTTCTACTAAATCCATACGTTCCGGATTGACCTTAATAACTACATCCGGAGTTTTAACTTCGAAGCTTCTGGTGTTTACCACATTGTTTACTACCAGCTCTGTTTTCTCGCCGGCGGTTGCATCATAACATCGGTCAAAGAGCTCCATTTTTTCATTGGCAACACCACTGCTGGCAAAAACAGTCTTTACTTCTTCTTTGTCTAAAGTCAGAGGAACAGGGTCGTCCTTGTGCTCTTCAATCATTTCATTTAATTTCTCGTGAATATTAATAACAGCATCAATACTACAGGTTTCCTGCAAGGTTTCTTCAATTAAGGTCTGGAACGAAGCCTTTTGTCCGCCTGCCGGTAAGGGAAGAGGGCAATCTAAAATTAAGTTTACAAAGTCATCCTTTAATTCATCCGCATTTTTGGAGTAGTACAAGGTACTGTGTAAATCTGCACCACGGTCGTTAAAAGCAGGGAAAAGGAAACCATGCTCCGGAGGTGCTACCACCCAATCACGAATGCGGTTCTGGAAAGTATTTTCTGCTGCATTGTAGCTAAGTCCCGGTTTGGAAAGGTTCACAGGGCAGATGCTGACTAATATGTATTCGTATACTTCGTCAGAAGCATCCTCCATTTCAATACCGTCCGAGGTTTTTCCCGGAACGTCATAAACATCATGAATAACCAAAATTAAATAATTACCTACATATTCATAGGCTTCAATGATTTTGTCATAGAATTCTTCTAAGAGAGTGTCATCCTTTAATTTGCTGTCGCGCAAGCGAAGTAAAAACTCCTGTGTACCGCCTTCTTCCTCGGATTTTAAGGGAAACTCCAAGGTAAGAAGATTCTTGCCCAAAGTACCGGACAAAGTTTTTCTTAAAATTTCAAAATATTTAAACATTTCTTCTTCGGGAAGAGCCAGAAAGGCCTCCTTCAGTTCGGTTTTTTTATTCTTTTCGCCGTCCACGTAGCAACCACAGATACGGGTAATGGAGCAGTTGCGCTGTGTAAATAATTTCTTGATTTCGGATATTTCCTGTTTGATCATAATATGCCTCCGATATGCTTTCAAATTTCGAGTGGGTAACGGATAAAACGTGCCACATGAATACAGTATAGCTTATTTCGCGAGGAACTGGCAATCACATTTTGCAGGAATTTGTAGATTAAAATGGAAAAGAGAAGGAATGTGAGTAGCTTTGTAAGGAAAAGAAAAACCTTGCGGTGGGAAGGTGTTGAGTCGACAAGAAAACCCTTTTATAATAGGGGAGAAAGTTAACGAAATTTGTTAGGGAAGGAATTGGAGGAAGAACCCATGGAACAATTAAATCTTGTTTCTACAAAGGATAATCGTGAAGTATACCGAATTTTGAATGATTTAATGAATCAGGATAAGGAATTTCAGATAATGATTACCGTACCCTCCGCAGAAAAAAATAAAAATACTACAGCAGTTACAGAAAACAAGCCGGTCGTGCGTGATTTGGAACAAGATGTAACCAACATGATACATGATATAGGTGTACCGGCACATATTAAGGGATATCAGTACTTAAGGGAAGCCATTATGATGTCAGTAAATGACCCCACCATGATTAGCTCGATTACAAAGCTTTTGTATCCTACCATTGCCAAGCGGTTCCAGACCACTCCCAGTCGTGTGGAAAGAGCCATCCGGCACGCTATTGAAGTGGCTTGGTCCAGAGGGAAAATGGAGACCTTGGATACCCTGTTTGGATATACGATTAATACGGGTAAGGGGAAGCCTACCAATTCCGAGTTTATCGCATTGATTGCAGATAAAATCAGACTGAAATACAGAGAAAAATAAAAAATATAAGAAATTTTAGTGACGGTATCCGAAAGGGTACCGTTATTTCTTACAATTTTTTTAAGGTTTGTTTAAAGATTTTTGGCCTGGGTTTCTTTTTGAAAGATACATTGATATGATGAAATTATCAAATTGGTGCCAGGAGGAATAGAAGATGAGAAAGAGATGGTGGAAGGCTTTAGCAATTGCGATTGCAGTTATAATGACAATATGTGGTTGTGGTGGAACAGAGGGAAGTGGAGCAGGTTCCGGAACGGCAGGTAGTATAGGAAATAACAATGGTAGCACGGATAAAAATGTACAGAAGGATATAAAGGACTTAAAAGAGGGAGAGAAGTATCAGATTAACTTGGGGTGGAATGAGAATCTGGTGCCACAGCTGCTGGATGCAGCCATTGTGGAATTTAATAAGACCAATCCTTATTATGAAGTAGTAATTCAGCATTATGACTGGCAGACAGGTCAAGGACAGCTGGAAATGGAGCTGGCAACCGGCAAGGGACCGGATTTGTTTGATACGAGTATGGTTTATGTAGAAAAGCTGGCAGAAAGAGGCTTAATAGAGGATTTGAACATTTATTTGGAGGACGGTCGTGGGTTGAAACGTGAGGATGTGGTAGAGTCGGTGCTTCGATGCAATACCGTAGAGGAAGTGTTGACTTGTGTTCCGGCTAGATTTTATTTGGAGATTATGTTAGGAAAGAGCTCTTTGATAGGAGATAAGGCTTCATGGACGGTGGAGGAATTTTTGGCCTGTGTGAAAGAAAACGAAGGAATACAGGTGGGAAATGGTATCAGATGGGTTCGAAATAGTGAAGAGGATAATCAATATTCGATTGTAGAGGCTGTGCTACATGCGGATGTAGAGCATTTTGTTGATAAGGAGAAGAAGCAGGCCAGCTTTGATAACGAGGAGTTTCGTAAACTTCTGGAATTTGCAAAAGATTATGAGGCAGACAGCTTTGACTATGATACAAATAAAGACTTTTGGCTACAGGTGAAGGATAATGAGCTTTTATTGTGTCAAAATCGTATTGATTCCGTAGAAGACTATATGCTGTCTTTAAGTGTGT
Source organism: Acetatifactor sp. (assembly GCA_045634745.1). Lineage (GTDB taxonomy): Bacteria > Bacillota > Clostridia > Lachnospirales > Lachnospiraceae > Acetatifactor. The sequence goes on from JAZRAX010000020.1 coordinate 6,786, forward strand.
TGGGAAAGGATGCACAATATATCGGCTATCCTACCTATGATGGAAGCGTTTGTTATGGTGTCAGTAATTATGTGGCTTGTGGTATGAATCCAAACAGTCAGGTAAAAGAGGGGGCATGGGCATTTATCGAATTTTTGGTACAATATCGATTTGAAGAGTCCGTTTATGAACATGGATTTTTTTCGGAAAAAAGTGGTTTGGAAGAACAGTTTGCAGAGGCAATGGAGAAGGAATATACCAAGGGAGCAGAGGGGATAGACCCAATAGAGTTGCCTAAGTGGGAGATGTATTATGGCAATGGTCAACTTATTGCAGAAGCTTATGCGGCTACGCAGGAGGACATAGATGCGTTGCGAGAATTGATAGACGGAGCATCTTATGTTTATAATGCAGGTAGTAATAGTATATATGCAATTGTGCAGGAAGAGGTCTGTGTATATTTAAGCGGAGATAAAACCGTAGATGAAACCATAAATATTATCCAAAACAGAGTACAATTATTTCTGGATGAACAAAATTAGTTGGAAAACCTCTTTCCAACCTTGAAAGATTGATGTATAATTTAAATATCTATAGTCTAACAAGTGGATGGAGGATTTCCTATGAAAAAGATACTTTTTGCAGCATCCGAGGGTGTTCCCTTTATTAAAACAGGAGGATTGGCAGATGTTGTAGGTTCTTTACCGAAATGTATTGACAAGCAGTATTTTGATGTAAGAGTAATCATGCCGAAGTATTCCTGCATGAAACAGGAACTGAAGGACAAGATGTACTACATTACTCATTTTTACATGGATTATAACTGGAGAGATGTGTATGTAGGCGTTTTGGGTGCCGAAGTAGACGGTATCCAGTATTATTTTATTGATAATGAGAGTTATTTTACCGGTTCGAAGGTTTATACTGATGATGCCAGATATGAAATTGAGAGATATGGTTTCTTTTCTAAGGCTTTACTTTCTGCATTGCCGCTTTTGGGCTTTAAACCGGATTTGATTCATTGTCATGACTGGCAGACAGGTCTGGTTCCGGTATATTTGAAGGAACGTTTTGCGGGAAGTGATTTCTTCCGTGGCATTAAGACTGTTATGACCATTCATAACTTGAAATTCCAAGGCCGTTGGGGTGTAGAAGATGTAAAACACATCACAGGTTTGTCCGACTATTACTTTACCTCAGATAAGTTGGAATATTATGAGGATGCTAATCTGTTAAAAGGTGGTATTGTGTTTGCAGATGCAGTGACTACCGTAAGTAACACTTATGCTGAGGAAATAAAAACGGAACAGTACGGCGAAGGCTTACATGGTTTAATGTATGAAAAGATGAACCAGCTTCGTGGTATTGTAAATGGTATTGATTACGAAGACTTTAATCCGGAAACGGATAAGTATATTGTGAATAATTATAATGCTGAGAACTTCCGTAAGGAAAAGATTAAGAATAAGAGAGCGCTTCAGAAGCAATTAGGTTTGCCGGAAGATGACAAGAAGATGTTAATCGGTATTGTGTCTCGTCTGACTGACCAGAAGGGCTTTGACTTGATTGATTACATGATGGAAGAGTTGTGTCAGGATGATATTCAGCTGGTAGTACTTGGTACCGGTGAGGAGCGTTATGAGAACATGTTCCGTCATTATGATTGGAAGTACAGTGACAAGGTTTCAGCGAACATTTACTATTCAGAGGAATTGTCTCACAGAATTTACGCAGGATGTGATGCATTTTTAATGCCTTCACTGTTTGAGCCTTGCGGACTTAGCCAGTTGATGTCGCTTCGTTATGGTACATTACCGATTGTTCGTGAGACAGGTGGTCTAAAGGATACAGTAGAACCATATAATGAATGCGAAGGTACCGGTACCGGTTTCAGCTTTACAAATTATAATGCACACGAGATGTTAAATACAATCCGTTATGCAGAACGTGTTTATTATGAAAAGAAGCGTGAGTGGAACAAGATGGTTGACCGTGCAATGGCAGCGGACTTCTCATGGGATGTATCCGCCAGAAAATATCAGGAGATGTATGACTGGCTTATCGGATAAGGAAGCAAATCAGTTATGAGTAATAACAAAAAACAAAACAATTTTATCCTGCAGGCGGGCATTTTGGCCGCCGCAGGATTTATTAGTAGAATCATAGGACTTTTGTATGTCAGTCCTGTGCAGACGATTATTGGCACGACAGGCTTTGGATATTACTCCTCAGCCTATAATTACTATACGATTATTTTACTGATTTCCTCGTATAGTATTCCTTCTGCTATATCTAAGGTAATTGCACAGAAGCTGTCAGTAAAAGAATATCGCAATGCACATCGAATCTTTCAATGTGCATTATATTATGTGCTGGGAGTAGGTTTGCTTGCCAGTCTGTTTTTGTATTTTGGGGCAGGACTTTTTGTAGAGGAATCTGCAGTGCCGGTTCTTCGTGTGTTTGCACCCACTATATTTGTATATGGTTTATTAGGCGTGTTACGAGGCTATTTCCAAGCGCACAAAAGTATGGTGCAGACCTCAGTGTCTCAGATTTTGGAACAGATTGTTAATGCGGCAGTCAGTATTGGTGCGGCCTATGGTTTTGTAAAACTAGCTGAAAAGGCGGTTACAGAGGGTGGCGCAGACAATAGCGCGGCATATGGTGCTATGGGTAGTGCTGTGGGTACCGGTGCCGGAGTGTTTGCAGCACTGTTATTTATGGCAGGCATTTATGCATTGAATAGAGATTTGATTCAAAGAAGAATCAAACGTGACAAAACCACCAAGGTGGATTCTTACCGTGAAATCAGTGGTGTGATTGTAAAAGTGGTACTTCCGTTTATTTTGAGCACGGCAGCGTACAACTTAAGTGCATCTTTGAATAATAAGCTTTATACAAGTATTATGATATATGTGAAAAAGGCAGAGGAAACCTTAGTGTATAATGATTATGGTATTTTCAGTGAAGCCACTAAGGTGTCCAATATTCCTATTGCCTTTGCGTCCGCTATGGCGGCAGCAATTATTCCTACCGTAGCGCAACTTGTGGCTAAGAAAGATTTGGATGGAGCCAAAGACAAGATTTATCAGGCAGTGAAAACGATTATGATTATATCGATTCCCTGTGCGGCTGGATTGCTGGCATTGTCAAAGCCGGTATTACAATTCTTGTTCCCGGCAGAAACTAATTTGGATTTGGCGGCAGGAAGTTTAATGGTTTTGGCAGTATCCGTAGTATTTTTCGCTTTGTCCACTCTTAGTAGTTCCATTTTGCAGGGAATCGGTAAAGTAAATGCACCGATAATTAATGCTGTAATTGCTTTGATTATTCAGACAGCTGTACTCGTGCCCATTCTGTTTTTAACAGATTGGGGATTATATAGTCTGGTGATTGCAAGTATTGTATATTCATTGGCCATGTGTGTTTTAAACCAGATATCTGTACGAAAGGCTCTTGGATACAACCAGGAAGTTGTTACTACATTTTTGATGCCGGCTTTAGCTGCTATCTTTATGGGCGGTATTGCCTGGGCGGTATATGAGGGCTTGTATTTATTGACAAAGATAAATGTATTGGCACTCTTTGTTGCAATAGCCATGGCGGCAGTGGTGTATTTTGTGCTTCTGATTTTGTTCAAGGGTGTGAATGAAGCGGAGTTGAAGGCTATGCCTAAAGGACATTTGATGGTAAGGGTTGCGAAGAAGTGTAGGTTGATGAGGTAAAGTATGATGACTGAAAAAATAAAAAGACTCTATGAATTTTATCGTGATATACAGAAGCAGAATATCAAATATGAAGAGGAATTATTAGCAGTTTCCAATGAGGATGAGTGGCTGCAAAAATTGTCTCAGAAATCCACTTTTTTACGTACTGCGTATCAGGAAACCGAGACTCTTTTGGAGGAAGTAATTTATCCATACATAAAGAAAGAAGTCGAGTTAACGGTAGAAGAGGCAAAGGAATTGTTTTTTCAAGCATTTCAGATGTCTGATGCTTTGGAAAATGATGGATTGTTAGTAACAGATGTTTTTAAGCTGATGCTTGACTATTACAAAGGTAACAATTTGTCTAATGAAGTTCTTTCATGCTTTTATGTGGGGGTAAGTTATGCTGATAGAGTAAACCCACAAAGTAATCTTTATGCACAACAGTACTTAAGGCAGCTTAGCGACTATAAAGAAGTATATTCGGATTTTGATTGGGATAAGGCAAAAGGAAATTATTTATATTCTTTTTTTAATCGCTTAGCAAATTATGAAATAAACAGTCAGTCTGATTGGCAGAGTTTATTCGATATTTATGAAGAAACTTGTGAATTCTGTAGACGTGAAATTGTACGTGAAACCATGAAGGACAAATGGGATATAGAAGAGTTTATATTAGATTGTGCTGATACCGCAAAGTGTTGTATTACTGCTTCGGAGTTAACACCATCCCAAGAGGTCCTTGCGTATATAAGAGAGAACTTTTTGTCATCAGAGATTAATGAGGAAAATTTGTTGGAGCAAAGTTGCTATGATGCTCTTATGTATGCATGGTATCAATATCATATGGGATACCTTGATTGCAATAAGGTATTACAGCTAATTTATAGCTATTATATTGAAAAGGACAAGGATATCGATTATTCGGACAAAAACTTTTATGATGACGACAAATATCAGGTACAGATGGTTTTTATAAAAGAATGTTTTCGTTATATGGCCAAAGAAGAGTGTACATTACCGGATAAATTGAAGATTCGCGAAAAATTGGTAGAAGATTTTACGCGATTATATGAAAGCATTCCCTATTTAGAAAACAATTCATTTTTAAACATGGACATGTTAGATATTATGCAGCAATTACTTCGCTCTACAGAAACGGAGGAAGAGGCATTTAGATATGTGCAGGGTGTGGCGATTCAGCGTAATGCTATGACTTTGATTCATTCCACTATGTTAGCCCAGATTGCTACTAGGATTTGTAAGTGCTTAATTAAAAAGGCACCGGAGCTTTTTTATGAAATACTTTCTATAGATACACCGGAAGAAGTTGCAGAACAAGCAGATTATCTTGTGGATTACATTGAGAAGGCGGCATATATTCATGATATTGGAAAAGTGGTAATTTCAGACGTAATTAATTTACAAACTCGTAGAATTACTAATGATGAATTTGGATTGATAAAGTGTCATCC
>JAZRAX010000021.1:0-1524 GCA_045634745.1 Acetatifactor sp.
CAATTCCCGTAATGGCAAGTATCCGAAGAAGATTCAGACGGAACATGGAGAATCCGTCATATCCATTCCCCGTGACCGTAATGGTGAGTTTGAGCCTATAGTGGTTCCCAAGCATGAGAGTCGCGGTCTTTCCATTGAAAAACTTGTCATCTCATTGTATGCCAAAGGAATGAGTGTGTCTGATATAGAGGAGGAGATGCGTGAAATCTATGACATAGAGCTTTCCACCTCAGCTATTTCCATCATAACCAACAAGGTCAATCAAGCTGCTATGGAATGGCAAAATCGTCCCTTAGATTCAATCTATTTGATTGTATGGATGGATGGTATTGTATTTAAAGTCCGTGACAATGGAAAGATCATCAACAAGACTGTTTACCTATGTGTGGGACTTAAGCAGAATGGCCTGAAAGAAGTGCTCGGCATGTGGGTCGGCAAAACTGAAAGTTCCTCATTCTGGATGGGGGTCCTGACCGACTTAAAGGCCCGTGGTGTGCAGGATATACTTATTACATGTACTGATAATCTCAATGGATTTACAGAAACCATACGGAGCGTATTCCCTCAGTCTTCTACCCAAATCTGCGTCGTGCATCAAATCAGAAACTCCTGCAAATATGTGGTTTATAAGGATAAGAAAGAGTTTACTGCCGACATGAAGAACATATACAACGCTCCAAACAAGGAGGCTGCCGCTATGGAACTCGACAATTTGGAAAAGAAATGGGGTGGAAAATATCCATATGCGATCTTATCCTGGAGACGCAATTGGGATGACTTGACGGTATTCTTCCAATTTCCACTGGAAATCAGAAATATTATTTATACGACAAATCTTATTGAAAATCTTAACGGGAAGATTAGAAAGTACACTAAATCAAAGCTTTCTTTCCCTTCTGATGATGCCGTTAAGAAGACCGTTTTCCTATCTTTGATGGAGATTGAAAAGAAGTGGACGCAACCAATTCATAATTGGGGCTTGATTATGAACCAATTTATTCTTATTTTTGAAAACAGAATTCAGATATAGGAAATTATACCTGAATCCCGTATTCTAACATTTACACAAAATTATGTACAGTGCCGAAATAACAAAAGGCTGTACCAAATAAATATTGACACAGCCTTTTTATGTCTCTACTGAGTTGCCCTAAAATTTAAACGTAACACCACCACCGAAGTTAGAGATATTAGCATCATTCCAATCAGAACCCCACTCGATTTTCACACCAAAACAGTCCGTAAAGTAATATTTAACACCACCATACATACCTCCGGCATAGTTACAATCTGAGAAATCCCATCCTGCATGACTATCTGTTGAATTAAAAATATTCACACCATTAGCAATACCCATATAAACATCTAAATTTTTAACAAACTCCCAGTGAAAAGCAGCTCGAATTAAAATAGAATTTTGCAACATACCTCGCTTTGATTGATCACCAGCATAATGGTTGATACTGTAGATAAATCCTAAATCCACACCTCCATTATTTCCAAAAGTTTTTGTTTTCCGTCAGC
>JAZRAX010000022.1:0-25804 GCA_045634745.1 Acetatifactor sp.
TAACCATCCTCAAAAGTTTTTGCCTTTTCTTCTACTTTTGTGTTCTTGTGGCAAAGCAAGGTAAAATCTCCACTTTCCACCATCTGCTCATCCGTATAGGTTCCCTGTGCTGCTGTTGCTAAGTCCCCTGCATCAAATACATAAGTTCCTGACGAACTTGAGCCTCCTGCTGAAGCTCCATCATTTGTCGAATCGCCCGATGTTACCGAGGCATTACCACCACTCACTGTCGCAACACCGATATCATCTGTACCCGCCTGCACCTGAACACATGTCAGGTTTGACATAATCATTGCCAATGAAAGTACAAAAGCAAAAATTTGTCTAAGCGTTTTACGTTTTTTGAATTGCTTATACATCATATATCCTCCCTTTTTGTAAGCGCTTACATTTCGCTACTTTTATTATTTTAGCATTTTCAACCAAAAAAAGCAAAGGAAACCCTTTGCTTTTGGTATTTTTGACGTAATCGCCAATTTGATGTATCTATTTTTGTACAATTTGTGTAAATGCTTACAAGACTTATTTACGTGGCATTTCCGGCAAACTGTGTCATATAAAGCTCATAATACTTGCCCTTCTTTGTAAGCAACTCCTCATGATTCCCCATTTCTGCAATATGTCCCTGATCCATTACCACGATGCAGTCTGCATCCTGAATCGTAGAAATACGATGGGCAATAATCAGGCTGGTTCTATTTTCCATTAGCTTCACCATGGCATCCTGAATATGTTTCTCGGTTCTGGTATCTACACTGGAGGTCGCTTCATCCAGAATCAGTATCTTAGGATTGGCCAAAAATGCTCTGGCAATGGTCAAAAGCTGACGCTGTCCCTGGGAAATACCGCTGCCTCCCCCTGTAAGCACGGTATCATAGCCTTTCTTCAACTGTTTAATCATTTTATGACAATGACTCATTTTCGCAGCATCTTCCATTTCCGTATCCGTAGCCTCTAAATTGGAATACTTCAGATTGTTACGCACGGTATCGCTGAACAACACCGTATCCTGCAGTACAATGCCAATACTGTCACGCAACTCATTGCAGTCAATATCTTTAATATCTACACCATCCACACAAATGCTACCGCTGTCAATATCATAAAAACGCATAAGCAAGTTGATAATAGTAGTCTTACCACTGCCGGTAGAACCTACCAGCGCGATCTTATGCCCAGCCTTAATCTCTAAGTTAAAATCACGAATAACCGGTTTCCCTTCTACATAAGAGAAATTCACATGCTCAAAAGTAATAACACCCTTAGCATTGTCCATATTATGGGTACCGGACTTATCCTCTTCCTGCTCATCCATAATCTCAAATACACGCTCTGCGCCGGCAATAGCCGTTTGAATTTGACCATACACCTGTGCCAATTCGTCAATAGGTCTTCCGAACTGCTTTGCATACACAATAAACGCCGAAATTACACCTATGGAAATCACACCATGAATAGCAAAATAACCACCGAAGGCTGCAATAATCACAAAGCTGATATTATTAATGCAGTTCATAACCGGGCCCATGGAACCGCCCAAAATCTCTGCTTTAATACCGGTCTTGGTCAATTCGTCTGCTGTCTTATTAAATTCTTCAATAATTTCATCCTGACGGTTATAAGCTACTACGGTCTTATAACCGGTTACCATTTCCTCCACGGTACCATTCAAGCTACCTAAAAGCACTTGTCGCTTCTTGTAAAAACGCTTCATGGCCGCAGAAAGATATTTTGTAGCCACAATGGTCAATATCACCGTAATACAGGAAAGCAATGCCAACTCCCAACAATAATAAACCATCATAATTACTGTACCCACTACTGTCAGCATACCGGAAACCAAGGTACTCAAGGACTGGGAAATGGTGTTGGATATATTCTCTACATCATTGGTCATACGGCTCATAATGTCGCCATGGGAATGATTATCAATATATTTAATGGGCAGATTCACGATTTTTGCAAATAAATCCTCCCTCATTTTCTTTACAATTCGTTGGCTCAGCTTTGCACTCAAAAGGCTCTGTACCAAAGTACAAATACAATGAATACCGTACAACACCAAAAGAATTACCAATACGCCAGGTAGCTTTTCAAAGGTTCCCTCTGCAATATGGTCTATGGCCAAACTCTGCACGCCGGGTGCAAGCACCGTACAAACCACTAATACCACTACCGATACCATAAGTCCTGCCAACATATGCTTCTCATTAGCAAAATATGCAAGTAGCTTACCCAAAGTCTTTTTGCTGTCCTTCGCCTTTTCTACCTCTCCGGTATTTCTGGAACCACGCATACCTGGCACCTTATAATTGTTCATTTGCACTTCTTTTTTCTGCTCGTTACTCATAACTCTCTCCATTTTCTATGGAACTTTGTGCGTTTTCTTTTTTGATCTGGGACGCGTAGATGTCCTGATAAATTTCACTGGTCCGTAACAGATTCTCGTGGGTATCACAAGCCACAATCTGTCCATTATCCAACACTGCGATTCTGTCCGCATTCTTTACGGAAGCAATACGCTGGGCAATAATGATCTTGGTCATATCACCGTATTCTTTTTTCAATGCCTCATACAGATTGGCTTCTGTTTTTAAGTCCAATGCACTGGTGGTATCGTCAAAGATTAAAATCTCTGCATTCTTCAAAATGGCGCGGCTGATGGCCAGACGCTGTTTTTGACCACCTGATAAGCTCATGCCCTTTTCTGCCACAGGGGTATCCATACCTTCTGCTTTCTGAGATATAAATTCATAAGCCTGGGCAACTTTTGCCGCATGCTCCAACTGCTCCGGTGTAGCATTTTCATCGCCCCACTGAATATTCTTTCCCAGCGTGGTACTGAAAATCTCACTCTTCTGTAACGCAATGGCCACCTTATCACGAAGGGCTACCAAATCATACTCTCTGACATCCACACCATCTACCAACACACTACCCTGTGTCACATCATAAAAACGTGGCACCAAATTTACTAATGTAGACTTTCCACAACCGGTAGCACCCAAAATACCCAAAGTTTCTCCCGGACTTATCGTCAAATTAATATCACTTAAAACCAATTCTTCGCTGGCATCCGGGTAGGCAAAAGACACGTTACGGAACTCCACTTTACCCTTTACAGCAGTTTCCTCTGCAAAACTTCCACTTAGAATGGTGGACTTACAATCAATAACCTCCTGAATACGTTTGCCGGAAGCCACACCTCTGGAAACGGTCTGGAAAATCATGGTCATACGCATGACTGCATTTAAAATCTGGGACAAATATGTAATGGCCGCCATAACATTACCTGGGGTTGCCGCACCTTCCGCCACTTCCACGGCACCCACTTTAATAATTGCTACAATAGACACATTCAACACAATGTTCATTAAAGGTGTCATATAGGAAAATAACTCTAACACATGTAGCTGGGTACCTACCAATTCTCCATTAGCTCTGCCGAAACGGTCCTTTTCGTAATCTTCCTTTACATAAGCCTTTACTACACGGGCACCAGCTACGTTCTCCTGAATGACATTATTTACGTTATCCAGTTTCTTCTGTAAAATACCAAACATGGGATTGGCTTTTGCCAGAAAATATACTGCAATCACAATAATAAAGGGCAATGCACAGGCAACTACCACACCGAAGTGCAGATTCAGCATAAGCATACTGACGATACCGCCCGCAAATAACAAAAAAGTACGGATAAAACCACGAATACACTGACTTACCAGGTTCTGCACCTGGGTTACATCATTGGTTACACGGGTAATCAAAGAACCTGTAGAAAAATCATCTGTCTGTTCAAAAGAAAATGACATAATATTTTTGAACGCATCCTTACGAATGTCATTGCCGAAATTCTGACTGCAAATATTGGCAAACACACCTGACATGACACCGCAACAGGCACCAAAAGCTACCGTCAATATCATTTTAAGTCCGGTTGTCAATACTAAATTCAAATCTCCCACTCCATGGCTGGAAAGTCCCAATACGCCTTCATCCACAATAGTGGCCATGAGTCTGGGTTGTAACAAATCCATAAATACCTCACCTGCCATAAAAAGCGGTGCCAAAAGAGCAAATATCCAATACTTTTTTAAATACTTTAACATGTTTTTACCTCTTAAGAAGCCGCACATCCTAAGATGTGCGGCCCACATTTCATTTTATCTTCCACTCTTGCTGTAATTAATAATACGGACAATGGCAGAACTCAAAATAATATTCAAAACCATCTCAATTAAGAAGTTCACACCTACCATAGCTACAATTAAGTATGAACCTGCATTCGCAAATCCTGCTGCTGATGCCCATCCGTTAATGGTATCCATAAAGAAAACCACACAACCAAGTAAGAAAATACCTGTGTTCGTTACCGGACATGCGATTGCTGCTACAATTACTGCCAACATACGGCTCTTCTTCTCCAGTGCCAGGTAAACCAGACCTGCTACCAAACCTGCTACGGTACCCTTTACGATTACCGTAATAATGGTCCCCGGTACATTTACCGCCAGGAAAGCACCTGCGTCTGTAAATAATACTACTACACTGAATACAAATCCTAACCACGCACCTACTTTCCAGCCATACAGTGCAGCACCTACTACTATTGGCACAAGTACCAGTGAAATGGTAAAGATTCCTGTAGGTCTGATAGCAACCGCTACTGCCTGAAGCACTACTACGATTGCGGTCAAAAGACCTACTCCTACGAGTTTCTTTGTTTTCTGTTCCATATTTACTTTTCCTCCTTGCTATCATTCCACTTTCCGTGGATACAATGCAAGTATATTATATGGTATTGTTAAATAATTGTCAACAAAATTCCCCGCACTCCAAAGAGCACGGGGAAATAAGCACTTCTATTTTTTACTACTTAATATTCTTGCGTCTGCCATAAACACTGCCGAAACCAACCGTTACCAGTGCCAATGTCATCCAAAGCATCATACTTTCCATAGGGAAGGTATCGCCTGTCTGCGGTGACTTCGGTGTGGACGGTGCTGCCGGAGCCGGTGTAGGTATCGGTGCAGGAGTGCTGCTACCACTACCGTTATTGCTATCATTATTATTGTTGTTATTATCATTATTGTTATTATCGTTGCTCGTCTCCTTATACTGTTCGTCGTCAATCACGATAGTATAATCAGAAGCATGAGTAAATGGTAATGCCACATTACCTTCTGCGTCAATAATCTTTTCAACAACAAACTTAAGATCCTTTGCAGTCTCTTCATAATGGAACAGCTGTGCATAATAACCTGCATTCTTAGCCTCTAGGTTAATGGTTAAAGTTGCAGTATAACCGAACTTACCATTATGTGCCAGACTAATCTGCATGGTGTAAATCTCACCGGTTATCTTATTCACTACATCCACAGGAATGTTTGCAGTATTCAAATCCACCTTTAAGTCCACATCAGCCACGGTGTCTGCTGTAATGCTCTTACCATTAATGGTCCAGGTTATGTCATTGCCCATATCCAGAATCAAGGTAATGTCCTTACCCTTAATATTATCAATAACATTTCCTGGAAGAACAGTTGCACCGTTCATATCTACGGTAATCACATCACCTGCTACTGCCGCATCCAAATCGTCGCCCACATGATTCCAGCCGGCTTTAATCACACTTACAGCCTCGCCATTAATTTCAGCCACATACGGAAGACCTACTGCTAGTCTGGTAATCGTCACAGCCACTGCTTCCTTCTCATAGTTGCCCTTGTCCGTGCCATCGTAAATAGCGATTGCCACAGTTTCAGTACCCTCTGCCAATGTAGTGGAAGGCTCCTGCCAAATCCATCCCTCCGGTAAGCTTACCTGTCCTGCAATAGCAGTACTGTTTGCTACGGTTCTGGTATTTGACGGCATATTCGGTGCATTCTCTGCCTTGTTAATTACAAAATACAATGTTACGGTGCCGGTGTAGTTACCCTTACCGGTTACCACTACTGCCGGTGCCTTAGCTGCATCAAAGTCTGCATCATCTGCTGCCAAGGTATATGCATTTGTATTGTTCACGTATTTTACGGTATAATCCGTACCTTCGGTTAAGATACCAGCTGCAATAAAGTATGCCTGTACTGCCGGTGTAATCGCATTACCATTATAAGTATCCTCGCCGGTAAACTCGCCTGCCCAACTTACATCTTCTAGAGTAGCCGGTGCCACGGTCAATTCATAGGTTGCAACTGCATCCTCGTAATTACCGGTTGCTGCTACTGCGGTTACGGTTACCTTACCTGCTGCCATGGGTACAACAAAGAACTGACCCAATCCGTTGGTATTCACCGCCGTTACTACTCCATTGTCTGTAGGTACAGTAATAGTAATCTCTGCACCTTCCAAACCTCCGGTAGTTTCTAACCAAATACTATCTTCCTGTCCATAAGTTGCGTTTGTTACAGGTACAATACTAAGTGTGGGCTGTACCGCCTTATTCACCTTAATGGTTGTAGTACCGGTAACCGGTGCATAATCTGCATTGTTAGGTGTAAATACCCACTTAGCTGTAGTAGTTGTCACTTCCGGTATACTGTCCGGAGTTTCCCAGCTTAACGTACCTGCCACTACTATATCGGTTCCTTCTTCTACGAATACTGCTTCGCCAAAGGTCAGCTTGCTCAAAGCATCACCATAGGTCAACTCGCCTACTGCTGTCACTTCAGAGCCTGCCTTTAACTCAACCAGTACTTCCAAAGATAACTCTAATTCCACTGTCACATAGAACTCTTTATAATTATCACTACTTACTAATACTGTTACTTTACCACGTTGTCCCTTGCTACCCTTTGCCAAAGTATAGGTCAACATACCTTCTGCATCTACAACCGCAGCCTGCGTAAAGGAAATGTCACCCTCTGTACTCTGTATCTGATAGCTTACTGTTCCTGCATCTACCGGAACCTTCTCTGCCAAAGTAATGCTTTCTGTATTAGCCTTGTTGTATGCATAATGCTTCTCTATCACATCGGTTGTATATGTAGCTTGTGCGACCGTTACGGCAATGACTACATCCTCTGCAGCTTTATAATTATCGGTTTCTGCCATGCTTACCACAATATTTGCAGTACCTGCACCTACTATAGTAATTTTACCCATAGCATCCACAGTAATTACCTGATCCTGTGCCACTGCCATTCCTGTAACATTCTTACTATCTGCCACAGTATAAGTCAAACTACCCTCACCCTTCTTAGTAATACCGCTCAATGTAAATGCTTCATCACCGTAGGTCTTTGTGTAGCTTGCCAGACCCTCTGCCACGTCAATTTCAGCCTCTGCCTTGTTAATTACAAAATACTTCTTCACTGTACCTGCGTAATTACCCTTACCGATAACTACTACTGCCGGAGCTTTTGCTGCATCAAAACCTTCATCTGCTTCTGTCAAAGTATATACTTCTGTGTTATTTACATAGGTTACAGTATAATCGGTTCCTTCTGCTAAAGGTCCACTAATCATATACACCCAAATAGATGGTTCTTTTGCATTACCGGTATAGACTTCCTCTCCGGTCACACCAGTGTACCATTCAATCTGTCCTGCTTCCAATTCATAAGGAAGTACCGTCAGCTTATAGGTTGCTGTTGCATCCTCATAATTTCCCTCAGGGTCGATACATACTGCAGTAAAGGTTACAGTACCTGCACTTAGTATTGCAAAGCAATTGTCTGTATCCAAACGAATCACACCATTATCCACAGGTACAGTAATTGTTACTTCTCCACCTTCTACACCACCTGTAGTTGTTACTGGTGTTCTTTCTGCACCACCAGGGAAATACTCCATGGTACCCAAGTCATCAATGTAAAATTCTGGCTGTACTGCCTTCTTTACTACAATATCAATTTCCCCTGTAGCTTCCATATATTCGCTACTATCTGGTGTAAACACCCATGTAGCCTTCGTGGTTGCCACATCTGGCTGATCATCCGGATTTTCCCAAGCTAACGTACCAACTACTACCTGAGAGGTTCCTTCCACTACAAAGACCGCCTCATTAAATTCTAAAGTTGATAAAGCTTGACCATAAGTCAAAGTATTATTCTTCAGACTTACCTCACTACCAGTCATTTCCTCAATAGGAGTCTGTTCAACCAAGGTTATTGTCACCTGAAGCTTAAAGTTTTCATAATTATCACTACTTACAGTTACAACAAAGCTGGAAGACGCATTTAACTCTCCTGCTTTTACGATATAGCTTAGCTTACCATTTCCTACTGCCGGTTCTTCCACAAACTCACATTTACCAGTTGCTTCACCTACCTGATAAGCCACATTCTCAGCCTTTTGAGGTACATAATCAGCCAAAATAATGCTTTCCTGCGTATCCTTTAAGTATAAATAAGACTTTTCGATGCTTCTGTCTGCTACGGTTGCCTTTGCTACATTTACAGTAATTTCCACTGACCCTGCTGTCTTATAATTTTGAGTAGCTTCCACACTTAGAGTAATCACGGCAACACCTGCGCCATTTATGGTTACCTTGCCAGCTGCATCCACACTTACTACATCATTATTTACAGAATAGCTTATCTTACCGTCACTATTGGTGCTAATACCACTTAAAACAAAACTATTATCACCAAAGGTCTTGCTGTAAGTATTCTTACCAGCCTCTACAGTAATTACTGCCTCTGCCTGTTCAATTGTCAACGTACCCTTCTTCACTGTCACATCATAATTTGCATCATTGGTTACAGTGCCTGTAATATTATAGGTACCCACATCAGAGGTCTTGGTTGCGGTAGTACTTAAAGCAATGGTAAGCTTAGGTCTGCCTGCATAATTTGCATCCACGATACTGCCTTCTGTAATAGTATAAGTCAGCTCCGGATTTTCTTCGCCATACTTCTTGGTCTGGTTATCCACCGTCACGGTCAACGCCAACTTCGCTACTGTAGGAATCACTTCCACGATTACTGACTCGAATTGGTCTGCGTTATTATTGCTCGGTGTAAACTTTACCTCGTAAGCGGTAGTTCCATCCACTGCCGGCATATCATACATCTGTCCCGCACCTGCGTATACAATACTCCAAGTACCGGTTACACCATTAGTACTCATAGGCTGAGACACTGTCATCTCAGATAACTTCTGTCCATAAGTACCGGTAATAGTCGGCTCGGTATCAAAGGTGGGCACTGTCTTTAAGGTAGTAATGCCCTTCAGGAAATAATATCCCGAGTCTTCTGTATCTTCCTCACCTGCAACCACCGTTCCGTTTTCTGCCATATCATAAACTTCAACTGAATACTCATAATACGTATTCGGTGTTAATCCTGTAATGGTAATATCCTTTGCCTGATTTGCTGTAACAGTAGTTTTAAAATGAATGCAGGTTGCCCCACTATCGTTTGTTGTTAACTGCTTATCAGATTCTTTTTCCTTCCAATCAGAAATTTTATTATTATGCGTTATGGTACCTAACGATTCTCCGGAATAATCGGTTTCAATATAAATACCAATCACCGCATCCTCATTCACTTCCACGGCAAAGGTCAATGTGGTATCCGTTAAAGTTCCTGTAGACTCACTAGGTTCCGTTACTTCTACCACCGGTGCTGTGGTATCAATCACAATACCATTAGAGCAGATGTAATCGCTCTGATTTCCCGCATTATCCACTGCATAAGCATAAATCACATACTTGCCATCTGCATTAATACTAATTTCACTGCTATTTACTAACTGTACAAATGCGCATGCATCTAACTCCGCAGCAGTCTTTACCTTGGTACTGCCAGACTTATCAAAATAATAGTAATAATCAGCAATACCGGACACTGTATCTGTAGCACTAATTGTTCCGGTCTTAGCTTCCTTAAAAAATAAATTATAAGAAAGCTCATCCGCCAATGTATTCCAACGTTTTCCGGCTACCAAAATACCCATACCTTCTTCCGCAAAGCTTGGTGCCGACTTATCAATATTTGCACTAACAGCTATAGCGGAAGTGATATAGCCTGTGCCAGCCTGCTTGAAGTACACATCCATGCTAACCCCTACTCCCTCACCGGAAAGCAGTACTGAATCTGTATAAGTACCATCGATCGTTTTACTTACAGTATAGCCCTCTGCACTAATAGCCACATCCGCATTATAGTAGCCTGTTCTCCGTTCCGCACCATTATAAAGAACCTTCACTGTACCATCATAATGACTGATACTGAAGTCTCCCTGTACTATACCGGTATAATTACTATTTGTTGCCTCTACATAAACAGCGCCACTCGACCCAACACTAACATTATTACCATAGCTAACCTCATAATCTGCAGAAGTCAACGGTAATTTTCTGTCTATTCCTTCTGTAATTTCAGTAACCACAGGCTTAATCTGCTGTCCTGTATAATAATAGCTACTCTGCTCCAATTCAACATTGCAATCAGATATGTCGTAAGGTGTCATTACTGCTGTATAGGTTCCATTAAACTCCGTAAAGTTGGGAGCCGTTACCTTTACTGCCACTTCCAGCTCACCCACAGTTTTCATAGTAGGAATGTTTTCACTCCATGTATTGCCACCATCTGTACTGTATTGAATCGTTGCAGTTTCCTCCAATTTGGAGTGTGAAAATAATACTTTTACTGCATCTACACCATCTTCAGAAAAAGGATCATACTCTGCATTAGAAGGTGTCACCTGCACATAACCTTCCGAAGATAACTTGCTTATCTTAAACGCTACAGCTGCTTTCTTAGTACTGCTACCCATGGTAACAGTCACTTCCGCCTTGTAGCTTCCTGCATCTACCGCTTCTGATACAGCAGTCCATGTACTGCCATTCTTCACGTAATATTCTATGTTCGAAACACTTGCTACTTGAGTATTAGAGGTAATTTTATCCTCTAATGTTGCCTCCTTTGGTGAAGCATCATATACTAAATTTTCGGGTGCTGTAATAGTTACAGAACAATCACCACTAACCCAATCACAATCCTCAGTATTTGCACACCGTATTTCTACAACCCGTGCATTTTCCGCACCATTCAAAGAATTGCTTAAATAAAAGTCATACACATGCGGCTTACGCTCCAACAGCAATTGATTATTTACAGTATCCTGCTTTACCAACAAATTAGTATCTGCAGACGTGAACTTCGCAGCATCATCTGCTGTAATAGTATAAATTGTCGTTGTTAATCCATTCGGATTCGCACTACCCACTGCAAATACACCGGTAGTGTTCTTTTCTGCATCCATATAGCTCACACTGTAAGGTGTGATATTGGTCAATGCCCCTATCAGCTGTATTTTACTATTTAAATAATCCTCTCCAATATTATTATACCGCTCTATCTTAATATCCTCTGCGCTACCTCCGCCGGTTATGGTTGCTCCACCGGACAGATACAGCTTCTCCCCATACTGAAGAATCGCAGGTGCACTACCAGTATTGATTATCTGGGATATTCCGGATATGGTCACACTACCCTTGTTATTATAAATCGCACTCTTGCTACCGGCCACCTTAACCGTACCGCCTGTCATAACTACAGAAGCATCTGCCCCATTAAAAACGCCAATTCCATCAGCACCGGTGTTTTCAATATTGCCTTCATTAAGCAACAATGTTCCGGTATTGTTATAAATAGTATATGCGTTAGCATTCTCTATAGTACCACCGTTTATGGTAAAGGTTCCTCCATTCGTTACCGCCGCATTACCGCCCCGAAGCACGCTGGCATTGCTCAAGGTCACGCTACCATGATTTTCCACGCACTTGCTTGCACTATCACTAACACTGATGGTTCCCCCGGTTATTACCGCACTATCGTACTCCTTGTAGACATTAATAGCACTACCGGTGCCGGTATTGCTTACACTACCGCCACTGATTTTTAGACTTGCCGGGGAAGTCTCGGTTCCCCAAATCATTACGGTTGCAGCTTCAGTAGAACCTTCAATCGTACCGCCACTGATTGTTACCGCACCACGATCGACACGAATTGTCTCGTCTTCGCTTTCGATATTCGCCACCTTACCACCGGATATTATCACTTCACCAATATAGCTATAAATTGCATAACCGGTTGCTGTAACTTCTCCGCCATTAGTTACAGTCACTTTACCCATATTGTCACGAACAGCATTGCCAGACGTTCCGGTATGTGTCACTTTACCACCGCTTATTGTCACTTCGCCCTCAGCACTGTAAAGTGCATAACCATATGTTCCCGTATTGGTAACCTGGCCTTCTTTTGTTACAGTTACTTTGCCCTTTGTACTATAAATCGCATATCCACTTGAACCCGCATGTGTAACTTTACCACCTTCTACAATAACTTCTCCTTCTTCACTATGAATCGTGTAGCGAGATTGCGTTGTACTTGAAATGGTACCTCCGGTTACCTTTACAGTTCCCGCATTCTCAATCACATACCACGAACCGTCAATAATTGTGAATGTTCCACCTGTTATAGTTAAAACACCCGCTACAGCACTATCCGTTTTACCATCAACAGATATCAATTTATAGCCGCTACCACTCACTTTACCGCTCTTACTATCAGAGCTATCGCTAATGGTCAAACTACCACCGGCACGAACCCCCATCACATTATCATCAAAATCTAACGAATATCCGTTCAAATCTAATGTAAAGTTACCTGTTACATAACAATTATCTTCCCATACAACAGACTTAAGCAACTTCAGCGTCGCTCCCTGTCCTGCCCCATTTGCCACATTAAAAGCCTCATCGAAGCTCTCAAATTTCACTTCTCCTGTGCTAGTCATTACACTTGCTACATCATTTGATACAACATACTTCTCTGCACTTAATTCTGGACCATTGATAAATGCCACACCATTACTACTCACCTGATTCTCCATCGGGTGAGACTCAATAAATTTCATCTCTTTAATTATAGTATCGGAACCTACCAAGAGCCAGTTTTCGTTTTCTCCGCCGGACTCAGCGCCGCCTTGTACCACACCATTATATGTAAACTTCGGGTCATTCCATGTAACATCCACACCATACCATTTACGATCCACCTGCACATAGTTCCACATGTGCGCTTCACCTGTGCTACTAGTACTATTCTTTGCCTTACCATCTACTAGTACACAAGGAATGTCCGCTTTATCACAAAGCACCTTGAATGCACGTGCATAGCCTTCACAAACCGGACCATTGGTACCAGTAGCACCAGCCAATGCACTGGTACACTCGCGGCACTCGTGCGCTATATTATTCAAATCACTACTTGTGTTATATTCATTTTTATGGGTTAACTGCTCATTAAAATACCTAATTTTCTCTACTACAGACTTGCCTTCTGCCGCATTTACGATGCTATTGGCATTCGCATTCATAGTCGTAATGGCATTCTTAATGGTCGCTTCGTCACGATAAGCAGCCGCACGCATGTCGAAACTTGTGTCACATAAATTCACTACTATCGGAATGCTATATTCTCCTATGGAGTTATATCTACCAGCTCCACTTCCATATGAAACTCTACCCGTTAACCAGAACACCTCCGGATAGTCTCTGTCAAAAGCATTCACTGCAGCTGTAATATATTTACCATAACCATAAACTGCTGTGCTCACGATCTCGCTCACTGCAGTTCCTATTTCATCCATCTCCATCTGTTCTGCATTTTCCACCGTTCCAGATAAGGTTGCTATGGTATAATTCGCCTTCTCTCCTGTAATCAACCAGTCTTCTATACCATCATTATCTGTCCATTCTCCCAACTTATCATAAAAATCTCTAATAACAGTTGCATCCCCAGACAAATCCAAACGTTCTATCCACTCCTCCTCATTTATGGACTTAAGCGCAACTACACCATCCTGCAAACTAAAAAAGCCCATTGGCATCGCAGACGTCTCCACTGCCGGCAGCTCATACCATGCCGGCTCAATGGATGCATACTCCACCGTCTCTCCACCATCTTCTCTATTGTTCTGACTTCCATTCGCCTCCGAAGTACCAGCCTCTGTGCCATTCTGTGCATCACCACCTGATACATTGTCCTGCAAGTCGTTACCGTTCACGTCGCTTACAACGCCCGGTGTTTCTTCCGCCTGCGCATACAACATAGACATATCCACTGATGTTCCCACCAGCGCGATCGCCAATGCTACTACCAACGCACGCTTACATTTTTTCATGAATTTCTTCATACCGTCCCTCTCCTTTAAAATCATTATTTTCAATTTCGAAAGTATTCAAAATTTAATGTATATTTACACTTCGCATGCCGGAGCTTCCTATTCCTTCCACTCCAACTCATAATGTTTTCTCATGCCAAAACATACTTTCACTTATATCACATTATACACTAAATCCTACTTTCCTGTAAAGAAAAACACATGATATAAGGGATTTTATTTCAAATAATGCGCAATCATATTTTTAATCACCTTTTGACTCAAAGGACTCTTCCTTGTTTCATAAGTCAAAATTAGTTTCTCCCCAGGATAAATACCATTCTGTTCATACATAGCTATTTTCTGTAGCGCCTTTTCCGCATATACGGCATCATCCATCATTCCTAAATGTTCCCAATGAACCTCCTTGCGCGTTCTAACATTTAACACTGTAAAATCCGGATATACCTGACCCATCCCCTTTAGGTAAATCGGGCATTCATACCGATACGGCACACTTTCCTTCTTTAAAAAATCCGCAATAATCAATTCTGATTTGGATCGTACCCGTTCCTTTTTCGCCGTATAAAATTCGGGCACGTTTTCCCCAAATCCCTTTCCCTGATAAGAAACAGCCTCCCACGTTCTTACATACTGCTCATCTGTTTCCCGCACCGGAACCACCAGCTTCTTACGCTCCTTATGAAGATTTTCATATACCTCCTCTGCCGGCACATGCGGATAGCTCACAAGACATTTCTCCACCACAGCAAGTTCCTTCTCTACCGCCCGAAGCACCTTTTGGTCATACTCCTTTTGCGCCAATCCACACGCCAACTCCCTATCCTTCCCCCGCAGATAAGTACCATTACGGTCATGTGTGTCCATTCTTTGATAGTATTGTATTCTATTTCCACAACACGAAACACGCAAAATTCCTTTCGGTGCCTTCTGCAGCGCCTTTTCCTTCTCTAATTTTAATGATAACAATTGATTTTTCCTTTCCTCAAGAACTCTTCGCACCATTTCCATCCCTATTCCTCCTTTTTTCTTTTCGTTACTCCCCTTTACCTTTCCTCACTTTTACTTTCCATTACGTTTCCGCCTTTTCTACCAAAATTTCCTCTTTTTCTCTACTTTCATGCTGGGTTTCTCTTCATTTCCTCTCTCCCAGCAGATAACTCTTACACTTCCCTAGTTTTGCGCCGCTTTTTTATCTCTCCCTATCCATAAAAACAGATATTTTCTGCATTCCTACATTTTGCGCTGCTTTTCGCGTCGCTTCCTCCTCACAAAAACAGATATTTTCTGCATTCCTACAATTTCACGCTGCTTTTCGCGCAGTTTCCACTCCACAAAAGCAGATATTTTCTACATTCCTACACTTTTGCGCCGCTCCCCCACGAAAAAAACGACACCAACAGCACTCCGACATACGCCAAAACGGATAACCATACAAAACATCCAAAAAACACAATTACACTACCATAATCCCTACTCAAACCACAGAAAAAATACCAAGCAAATAAAAACACCAAACAAATTAGGAAAAAATAAATCAGAAAATTTGGAATATATTAGATTATAAAACACTATACCAAGAATATTAGATGCTGGTGCAGAAAATTCTGCACCAGCACATGAAATAAAAAGCAAATTACTTCCACTATCTAAAGACTTTCTTCTACTTCGGAAAATCTCATTACTTAAAGTACTTCACACCACTCTCAAAGATCTTCATATCCTGCTCACCGTAAATATTCATAGCTACAGCAATATCTCTTCTTTCAGAGTGAGCCATCTTACCGAAGCAACGTCCGTCCGGAGAGGTAATACCTTCGATAGAGCAGTAAGAACCATTGATGTTGTACTCTTCATCCATAGATACATTACCATTCATATCAGCATACTGGGTAGCTACCTGGCCGTTTGCAAACAACTTATCCAGCCACTCCTTCGGTGCTACGAAACGACCTTCACCATGGGATGCAGGGTTACAATAAGTTGCGCCCAACTCAGCACCCTGTAACCAAGGAGACTTATTGGAAACCACCTTGGTATATACCATCTTGGAAATATGTCTGTTGATGGTATTAAATGTCAAAGTAGGAGAATCCTCCTTCTGACCTACGATTTCGCCATAAGGTACCAGACCGAGCTTAATCAACGCCTGGAAACCGTTACAGATACCCAATGCTAAACCATCACGCTCATTCAAAAGCTTCATAACTGCTTCCTTCATCTTCTCGTTCTGGAATGCAGTCGCAAAGAACTTCGCACTTCCGTCCGGTTCATCACCTGCTGAGAAGCCACCCGGGAACATAATAATCTGTGCCTGTGCAATAGCCTTCTCAAACTCATCTACAGAATCTCTGATGTCTTCTGCAGTCATGTTCTTAAATACCTTGGTGATTACGTTGGCGCCTGCACGTTCAAATGCCTTGGTACTGTCGTATTCACAGTTGGTACCCGGGAATACCGGTATAAATACGGTAGGCTTAGCCACCTTATTCTTACATACATAAATACTGTCAGCCTTGTAAACATCGCTATTTACAGCCTCAGTCCCCTTCACTGCCTTGGTGGGGAATACCTTCTCCAACTTAGAAGTCCATGCTTCCATAGCTTCGTCCATGGTAATCTTCACATCACCGATTACAAACGCTGCTTCTTCCGTTACAGTACCGATTACTTCATAATCAACACCTGCTTCTTCCAAAGCACTCATCTTATCTGCTGCCACTTCCGCTACAATGTCACCAAGACCGTTTTCAAACAGACTCTTTACATTTACATCTGTATCCATTGCCACACCCAGCTTATTACCGAATGCCATCTTGGATACTGCTGCTGCCACACCCTTAGAATCCAATGCATATGCAGAAACAATGGTCTTATCTAAAGTCATGTCATGGATTGCATTGTAAAGCGCCATAACATCCTCATACATAGGAACATCAAATTCGTCCTTCTTAATAGAGAAGCGAACCAATTTATTGCCTGCCTTCTTCAGTTCAGGACTTATAATATCACCATACTTAGCAATGTCCACTGCGAAGGAAACTAAAGTAGGTGGAACATCAATATCATTAAAGGTACCGGACATACTATCCTTACCACCGATGGAAGGAAGTCCGAAACCAATCTGTGCATCATAAGCACCAAGTAATGCCGCAAATGGCTGACTCCAACGAGCAGGATCTTCTGACATACGACGGAAGTACTCCTGGAAGGTAAAACGAATCTTACTCCAGTCACCACCATTCGCCACAATCTTTGCCATAGATTCTACCACTGCATAAACTGCACCGTGATATGGACTCCAGCTGGACAAATAAGGATCAAAACCATAGCTCATCATAGTTACGGTGTCCGTCTTGCCCTTCAGTACGGGAAGCTTCGCTACCATAGCCTGTGTTTCAGTCAACTGATACTTACCACCGTAAGGCATGAATACACTGCCTGCACCGATAGAAGCATCAAACATTTCTACCAAGCCCTTCTGTGAGCAAACATTCAAATCATTTAACATAGTAAGCCAAGCGCCCTTTACGTCACCGGCTTCTACCTTCTCACCTACTGCTTCGATTGCGTATTTTTCAAAATAATTATCCTTCTGCTCAGGAATATCAACCTTTACGCTGGTTTCCTGATGTGCACCGTTGGTATCCAGGAACGCACGCTTTAAGTTAACGATTTTCTCGCCTCTCCAATTCAGTACCAAACGAGGCTCCTCAGTTACTTCTGCTACCGGAATAGCCTCTAAATTCTCCTCTGCAGCATAACCAAGGAATTCTTCTACATCCTTAGGATCAACTACAACAGCCATTCTTTCCTGAGATTCAGAAATTGCAAGCTCTGTACCATCCAAACCAGCATATTTCTTGGGTACCTTATCCAAATCTACTGTCAGACCATCTGCCAACTCACCGATTGCTACGGATACACCGCCGGCACCAAAGTCGTTACATTTCTTAATTAACTTACTAACCTCTTCTCTACGGAAAAGTCTCTGAATTTTACGTTCGGTAGGAGCATTACCCTTCTGTACTTCTGCACCACAGGTTTCAATAGAGCTTTCCGTATGTACCTTGGAAGAACCGGTTGCACCACCACAACCATCACGTCCGGTACGTCCACCTAAAAGGATGATGATATCGCCCGGATCAGAAGTCTCACGGATAACACATCTTCTGGGAGCTGCACCCATAACCGCACCGATTTCCATACGCTTTGCCACATAGTTCGGATGATAAATTTCCTTTACAAAACCGGTAGCCAGACCAATCTGGTTACCATAAGAAGAATAACCGTTTGCAGCACCGCGCACCAACTTCTTCTGAGATAATTTACCCTTTAAGGTATCTGCTACAGGAACGGTAGGATCTGCCGCACCGGTAACACGCATTGCCTGATATACATAGCCACGTCCTGAAAGGGGATCACGGATTGCACCACCAAGACAGGTAGCTGCACCACCAAAAGGCTCGATTTCCGTAGGATGGTTATGCGTTTCATTCTTGAAGAATACTAACCATTCCTCCGTTACCTTCTCGCCATTCTCATATTCCATTTCTACAGGAACTACTACAGAGCATGCATTAATTTCATCTGACTGCTCCATATCCTCTAACTTGCCGTCTTTCTTCAACTTACGCATAGCCATGGTAGCCAAATCCATCAGACAAACAAACTTATCACTTCTGCCAGCAAAAATGTCAGCTCTGGTATCTAAATAACTCTGATAAGAGGTTTCAATCGGGGTACGATAATAACCCTCACCAAACTCTACATCCTTCAATTCTGTAGAGAAGGTAGTATGACGGCAGTGGTCAGACCAATAAGTATCCAACACTCTGATTTCCGTCATGGACGGGTCTCTTTCCTCATCGGTCGCAAAATAATTCTGAATATGCAGGAAATCCTTAAAGGTCATAGCCAATCCCAAGGAATCATAAAGTGCCTTTAAAGCATCCCCATTCATTGCGGTAAATCCATCAAAAACAGCCACATCCGCAGGCTCATCAAACTCGGTTACCAAAGTATCCGGCTTCACCATATCGGTTTCTCTTGAATCTACCGGATTAATGCAATAAGCCTTAATCTTTGCAAATTCTTCTTCGCTGATATCACCAATAATCATATATGTAACAGCCGTCTTGATAATCGGATTCTCATCCTCCTTCAAAAACTGTACACACTGCACTGCCGAATCTGCTCTCTGGTCAAACTGTCCCGGTAAATACTCTACCGAAAATACATGACCGTTTGCAGGAATCTCTATGTTTTCCTCATACAAATCATCTACAGGCGGCTCTGAAAATACAGTTTTGCAAGCTTTTGCAAAGATTTCGTCTGAAATATTTTCTACATCATAACGAATAAACTCGCGTACTGCTTCTACATTATCCAAGCCCAGATAGTTCTTTAAATCTCCTTTCAGCTCCGCAGCCTTTACAGCGTATGGCGCTTTCTTCTCAACATAGATACGTCGTACCTTTCCCATGATCATCCTCCAAATTGTATTGTCATTTTATTAAAATGCTTTGAAGTCGCCTCCAAAGCACTATCTTTCTTATTCTTCTACACCCAAACTTCGATAAATATACAAAAGTTCCTTATCTACAGTATCTGATGTAATTCCTCTGGTCTGTGCACTGATTTTTAACCCTTCCAGTACATACATAATGTTTCTGGCAGTTCCTTCCGGGTCCTCACAATGAAACTCACCATTCTCCACACCGGTAGCAATCAGCATCTTGATGACCTTTACTGCCGAATCAAACTGTTGCTTTAATACATTGTCCTTTTTGGACAACTTATTCTCAAAATAGAACTCATAGATTGCCTGCGTCAAAGTATCCTTTTTGCGCAGTAACTCCTTCTTCTGCTCCTTTAAAAACAGCATCAGAATATCCGAAGCAGTGGCATCCTCCTTAATACTGTCGGAAAATACATCATCAGCTTCTTCTCTCTCCATACGAAGGACCTCTAAAAAGAGCTCCTCTGTACTATCAAAATACAGATACAAACCGCCGCGGCTGATATCACACGCCTCCACCACATCCTTCATGGTAACACGTTTGTAACCCTTCTGTGCAAATACCTTTCTGGCAGTCTCTAATATATACTTTCGCTTTTGTGCCGACTTTTCTCCCATACCTGTTCCACTCCGTTAGTACAATGGCTTATCCCAATACTCTACTACTTCCTTCATTTTCGCAAGCACTAAATAGAAAATGCCTTCCTCCATGCCTTGTGACCACAGATAAGACTGCGTCATACCACCACGCACATATCTGGTCAAAATACCACACAACACATTCCAATCCTGCAATGTGGCACGCTTAATAGCCTGGCGTTCCTCCTCCGGTGTCTGCAGGTGAAGTCTAGAATATACGTACACATAATTCTTATCCATCAGCGTAGTCTTGCCCGCCTCTTTCACAAAACTGAGCAGTGTACTGTCATAAATTGGGAAGGAAATAGTGTTATTCCCATTCTCTGTTCCGTTATAATTGGTACTTCCCTTCGTCCCCTGACTCTTCTCCAGCCAATCCAAATAACGCAAAAGCGGTGTCAGCTCCTGCTTGTATTTTTCTGCCAAATTACGCATATAATCTTTATCTGTATTTCCAACCATACCTTCGGCTCCCCTTACCTGATTGTTTTTTACAAAGCTATACATGATAAGTATATCATTCCTTCCGCATTTTGCAAATAATTAATTGCACGAAAATATATTAAATTCCCAAAAAATATTGAGAAATAATCACGAAAAGACTATAATTAAGATAAATTCAGGAAAGGGGGCCTTATGAATTATGGCAGGTATTGATTTACCAAAGAAAACTGTTATCTATCAAGCAGGCCAACCCATGACCGCTTTACATCTGATTGTTTCAGGCAAAGTCTGCGTTACCTATCCCGGCGGCAAATATATTTTGGGCAAGGGTGACGTTATCGGTTTGTGTGAAATCAATTCCGAGGTTCACTTTTTAAATTATACAGCCCTTGAAAATGTGAATATATTGACGTATCCCTATAACAATTCTGACACCCTGTTGGATTTACTGCAAAAGCATTCCGACGTAGCCAGATTATTTTTGGTATCCGCTTTTCGACAGATTAACATGTTATTAAAGGAATGCGACGTTTCCGAAATGACCTCCAGCGACTTGTTCTCCGGATTAGTACAATATTATATGCAGTACAAGTCTATCTGTGCCCGCTATCGTATAACACCGGAGAATTTACCCGGCTTTGACTCCATGGACACCGGTGCCATTGAAGTACGTTCCGACGTATGGTTGTCCAACTATTATCAGGGACTGTTACAAACCGTATCTGACTCAGGCAATGCCCGAATCCATTGGAACAGTGCCGTAGCCTATGGTTTCTTACATAAAACGAGTACGGATTTTCAGAAAACCTACTCTCTTTTAGAGGAACGTTCGCAATACCAATCCCAGCTTATACAGTTATATATAAATGAATCTTCCCAGGATATTTTTGCACTTTTGTCCGCTTTGTATCATAAACTTCCTGCGGCTTCTCCGGAACAGACACAAGTCTATTCCATGTTAGAAGAAATCATACAAACCTTGCAGAATATTTCCTTGCCCGACGTTGCACTGGTCAATCAACGCATTGAAAGTTTCCGGACCTCTGTCCGTCATATGGAAGCTGCCCGTTCCACTTCTCAAGACCAGACGGATGTTGCAGCGATTTACGCACAGTTGAGCCATTCCTTTACCTCGCTGTTAACCTATGCCGAGGTAGACGAACAAACTTTTGCGGACTATCAAAAAACACTTACTGCATATAAATCACTAAACAACCGCAATGGCTCCGGAGAGGAAGCGGTTTCCCTGCGTGCCAAATTGACCGAGTGCTTCTATCAGTTATACACTTTGATCTCCTTAAAAAGCTTTTCTGAAGCAGAACTGCCCTTGGCAGTGCAGTTATTTCTATACTTCGGACATATGGACGAGGAATTAACCGGTGCCGAAAATTGTTATACTTTGGCCGGCTTACTGCCTCAAAACGCTAATTGCAGCCAAACCGGCGTCTATCCTTTTTACGATTGGTTAAAAGCCATTTACACCGGTCAAAAGGAGCCCAGCCGTAACGAATATGACGAAGATTATTTTGATTATATACAGAAGCAGAAGCTCAGTGGCACCATTACTGATGCAGATGTAAAAGCACTGGAAAAAAACACTGTCAGCAAGGTGACTTTCGAACTACGCAACATGTTTCCGTTAGCCAACAAGATGACCTATGGTAGAATTGCTACCTTCTGCCCTATTTTTTCAGCAGAAAATATTATAAAGCCGCTGAATACTTGTTTTGTAACGGCATCTTCCATGGGACAATCTATTTCCCAAATAAAAGAAATTGATTATACACTGTTCTACCGGGAAATCACCAATCCCAACAAAAACAGTGCCTTTAAAGAAAATATACATGCAGAATTTTTACCGGATATTATCCTCATGCCTAATATAGGAATCCGTGGCGTTATGTGGCAGGAAATTGAAGGCAAGCGCCGGGCTACCCCATCCCGCTTTATTTTCTCCATTTTCCATCTGGAGGATGTGTTTGCTACCTTTATACACTTAGCCGGCGAATACCGCTGGGAAATTTGCAAACGTATTCAAGGCTATCGTTGGAACGATATTGCTACCTATTCCTTAACCAGCGAATATTTTGATTATGTGCAATTTTATAAGAAAAACCGTTCCCTATCCACAGAGGCCAAGGAACGTATTAAAAACAGCCTGCAAAGAGCTAAAAACAGCTTCAAAGAAATGTTTATCAGAGATTACATCCAGTGGGTTTTATTTGAGAGCAACGGCACGCCCCGCTTAAACAAAATTGCCCGGGGCATCTTAATGAAATACTGTCCTTTCCCCGCGGCTACCCGTGAATCCCTTAGCCAACAT
The DNA here is from genome assembly GCA_045634745.1 of Acetatifactor sp. Classification (GTDB taxonomy): domain Bacteria; phylum Bacillota; class Clostridia; order Lachnospirales; family Lachnospiraceae; genus Acetatifactor. The sequence continues at coordinate 23,064 of JAZRAX010000022.1, forward strand.
CCGCAATATCGGGAACTGTTGGAACGTTTCAACTTGCAACAGGAACAAAAATTACACCACTTAAATCAATTTCGCAAAAAACTGCTTCTGGGTAGTACTCCGGTACCAGAAGATTTGGAAACAGAAATCGAGTACTATTCCAAATAGGTGAAAATAGCTACTTTTTTCGACAATCTATTTGCATTTTTCGGCAAAATAGTGGTAGACATTTTTCAGAAAATCCTATATACTATGATTGTTCAGCAGAGATGTTGAACTGCTAATTAGCAATTTCCGGAAAAATTCCCCTTTTACACAATCGAAATGCCCATGGTTTCCCCCATGGGCATTTTGATTGCTTGTACGCAAATTGTAACAATTTTTTTGATAATTTTAAAAATTTCCCTTGCCAAACCGAAATCGATATGCTACAATACAATTCGTCAGTTAAAGACATAGGGGAATAGTACAGTGGTAGTGCGGCGGTCTCCAAAACCGTTAACGGGGGTTCGAGCCCCTCTTCCCCTGTTATTACAAAAGCCGAACCGTTTGGTTCGGCTTTTTCACATATTCAAGCTTTCAAGTAATGCAACCCTTTCACACAGCCGTTACTACACAAAAGTAGGAGGAATTATCCATGACTGCAAAAACTGTTTCTTATTCCAAAACCGAACAGGTTCATTTAGTACAGCCTGCCGATTTAAACGGCGGCGGACGTTTATTCGGTGGCACCCTCTTAAAAATGATTGACGAAGTAGCTGCCATTGTTGCCATGCGTCATACCGGCATGAAAACCGTTACTACTGCGGCCATTGACAACTTAGTTTTTAAATCAGGAGCCTATGTGAATGATTTAATTGTCCTCATCGGTTACATTACTTACACTGGACGCACTTCCATGGAGGTACGTGTTGACACCTATGTAGAACGCAACGACGGCATGCGTTATCCCATTAATCGGGCTTATCTGGTTCTAGTGGCTTTGAACGAAAACAATAGGCCAACAGAAGTCCCTCAATTAACTTTAGAAAATGATATCCAAAAAGAAGAATATCATATGGCCGAAAAACGCAGACAGCTTCGTATGGAACGTCAAAAAGGTGGCTTTTAAAGCCACCTTTCTACGGATTTAGGTCGTGATTTATTTTTAATCCTGCTTTGAAGAGTAATTTATCATGCCGGACAGTTGGATTATACGGTCTATACAGAAAAATCTTCCAACAGGAACCACTTTTTCTTATCTCTGGTCTGGAAATGTCATTATTATGTAAACCAAGAGTATCTCAGGACATAATTTTTCTATATAGATATTTTTAGTTTACATAATATCGTGGTTTGCCCAAAAAACGCGAAAAAATGGTTCCAAAACACAAATTTTTCTGCAAGGATACTTTCTTCCATTTGTAAGAAAAAAACAGTTTCACTTCACCCTTGCCGCACCAAGGCTTCTGCCTCCTCATTGTAAGACTAAGCCATCTCTTCACCATCCAATACTACGCGTACCAGCTTCTCCCCTTCATAACACAGCTTTAAAGAAAAGAAACTCTCTCTTTCCTCCAAAAGACGAAAGAATACATAATCGCCTTCCCAAAGTTCCAGCTCCTTCAATCTGCTCTTGGGTACCCATTCCAAAGTTCCTTCGTTACATTCTGTTAATTCTCCCTCAAATTTGTCCGCCGTATACAAACACATATATTCATACCACTGGGAATCTGTCACAAAAGTAATCAAGCCGCGAAAGCGATAGTTTAACAGTGTCAATCCTGTTTCTTCTTTCACTTCCCTTAAGACACATTCCTCCGGACTTTCCTTTTCCTCAAAATGTCCTCCGATTCCCAACCATTTATCCTTATTCAAATCATTTTCCTTCTTGATGCGATGCATCATAAGATAACAATCATCCTTCTCAATATAACATAAGGTTGTTAAACAAGACTTCATTCGTCCTACTCCTTAAAGCAAATTCTACATATATCTTAGTTTCGCAGCACATAGGGAAACACTTCTATATCTGCAAAACCCATTTCCTTTAGCTTCTCTACTGACACCTTAATATCCTCTGTAGTGTTGTAAGTTGGTATATGTGGCACCCGGATTTTTATCTGCTTCTGTGGAAGCAACTTTGCTAAACACTTCATATTCTCTATTACTTGCGTATTTTTGCATCCGGTATAACGCTCATAAATCACAGGATTCATATCCTTAATATCCACAATGAAAGCATCCACTGCCTCTAATGCCACTTCTAAGGCTTCGCTTCCTACATTCAAAGAGGTCTCTGCCGTCAAACACCATTCTTTAGGACAGATATTGCGAAACTCCCTAAGAAATTTGGTATGCAAAAGGGACTCGCCACCCCCAAAGGTTACACCGCCTCCTGTAGCCAGAAAATACAAATGATCCACCTTCACTCTATCATAAAGCTCCTGTGGCGTCAAATAAGTACACTTCCGTAAAGTCTCCGGATTCCATGCATGAGGATTCAAACAATACTTACACTGCAAGGGACATCCAAAGGCCCCCACCAAGGTAGATACCCCCTCTCCGTCTGTAACTAATCGATGCCTTTCTATAGCAAAAACCGGTAATCTCTCCATAATTTACTCCTCCGGTACTGTCCAGGTAGTGTCAAATACTACCTCTTATTTATTATTAAAAACCTTGATTTATAGGGAGTTTGCAAAGAAAAAGAGCAATGACCTCCCTTTTTTGGTATAATGTCAATCGCCAAACCAACATCAAACACAAAGGTGATTATTGCT
>JAZRAX010000023.1:0-14864 GCA_045634745.1 Acetatifactor sp.
TGGCAAAGATGAAAGTTAAAAAGGGACTGATAGCGGTCAGTTCAACTATAAATAAGTCTATGTATACATTTTTTGCACCCAAAACAGGAAAAGCGCTTCTGGCTTAATACATGCCAGAGGCGCTTTGTCTACAGTCTGAGACATCTCTCAAATTGAGAGATGTCTTTTTTTCTTTTCCGGCTTTATTTTGATACTCTTTTTGCGCAAAAGCTCGTCCATCTTTTTATAATACTCCTCGCTACGTTTCTCACGTACTTTCTCCCGTTCCACTTCTCTTTCCTCCTGGCATCGGAACTGATAATCCAACTCCTTTACGATACCATCACGAATTTCCTTACATAACTCCTTATTGTTTTCCTGCAAGGTTTCACGGATTAACTGCTGCAGCAACCATTGCAAACGTTTTGCCTTTTCTTCTCTTGCCTGAGCCTCATCCTCCTCCTGTAGTTCCCTTTTACTTACAATATCAATTGCCAAACCGGGCGCAGGTTCCTCTGTCAAATTCATGCTTGTGTCCTCTACCCTGTTCGTTTCTGCCCCTTGCAACAGTTTTGCAGCTTCATCTTCCTTCTCATCCCCCTGTAAAGCCTCCAAATTGCCCGAAACAGGCTCCATTTCTACATCAGTGTTATTTTGTAGCACATCCAACTTTCCATTCTTTAAAATCATTTTAATCGCTTTCAATTGCAAACCTCTCTCCTTCATTGTTTTTATTTGTACAAAGCGTTCAATATCCTTTTGTGTATAATATCTGTGTCCCAGTTCATTTCTCTTAATCGGTAGTTTAAGTTCTTCTTCCCAGTATCTTAGTACATGGCTTTCCACCTGTACTCTTTTGGCAGCATCTGAAATTAATAAATATTGTTCCATTTTCTTCTCCTTTCTTGTTTGAAGTGCGATGTGTGTTGCAGCTTGAAGGCAAAGGGTGGAGGGGGCATTGGATTACTCATGTGTCCAGGGATTAAGTAATTCTAAGTATTTTGCCCAAGGTTATATTATAAGTAACGTGGCGGCGCAAATTCGCATCCATGCTCAGTTGCTCCTAAATTGAACATCCTTGTTCAATTTCCACTGAAATCTAAGCAAAATACTAAGAATTGCTAAATCCCTTCCCAAAATCGTAATCCAACGCCCCCTCCACCCTCTGCCTCCAAGTCACAACACCACCTCCCTGTTTTTATATTTACTTCCACTGCTTATCTATTTGTAAAATAAAAAGAGAACTCTCCTTTGAAAGCTCTCTTTTGTAATCACTTTATTTAATTTCTTAATATTTTCGCCACGCTCCAGCATGGCTTGTTACTTGTCCAAATTTGCAAACTTGGTATAATGTGGCAACCATGCCAATTCTACGGTACCGATAGGACCACTTCTTTGCTTTGCAATAATAATTTCCGCGGTGTCCTTTTTTTCTGAATCATGATTATAATAATCATCTCGATAAATAAACATAATAATATCTGCATCCTGCTCAATCGCGCCGGATTCACGCAAGTCTGACATCATAGGACGTTTGTCCGGCCTTTGCTCTACTGCACGGCTCAACTGCGAAAGTGCCAATACAGGTACGTTCAGCTCACGTGCAAGCCCCTTTAAGGAACGTGAAATCTCAGAAATTTCCTGCTGTCTGGATTCCGAACGTCCGCTACCGGACATAAGCTGTAAGTAGTCAATAATAATCATGGACAGATTATTCTCCAAACTCAGCTTACGACATTTGGTTCGTAACTCTGCCACAGTAATACCCGGAGTATCATCAATGAATAAATTGGAACGTCCAATAATTCCCGCGCTTTCAATAAGCTTTTCCCATTCCTCGTCATTTAGCTGACCGGTACGTAAATGCTGGGCATCTACATTGGACTCCAAGGAAAACATACGGTTTACCAACTGTTCCTTACTCATTTCCAAACTAAATATTGCTACTGTTCTATTCTGATGGAATGCCACATGCTGGGCAATATTTAATACAAACGCAGTTTTTCCCATTGCAGGACGTGCTGCAATCAAGATTAAATCCGAAGGCTGTAATCCGGCCGTCCGATAATCCAAATCTAAAAATCCTGTTGGAATACCGGTTACAGCACCTTTTGTTTTAGATGCTGCTTCGATACGGTCCATAGCATTCATAACCACCTGGCGAATCGGAGTGAAATCATTTGTATTACGACGCTGTACCAACTTAAAAACACGTTGTTCTGTATCACTTAAGATATTCTCCAGCTCTTCCTTGCCTGCATAACAGGTATTGGCAATGTCTTCATTCAAACGTATCAATTTACGCATGGTAGATTTCTCTGCCACAATATTTGAATAATATTTTATATTTGCCGACGTGGGCACTGCCGTAATCAAGTCTCGTACGAACTCCAAAGAACTAACCTCCGGAGGCACATCCTTTTCCTTCAGTTTATCCTGTAGGGTTACCAAATCCACAGGCATACCTTTGTCATTCAACTCCACCATGGTCTCAAACAAAATACCATACTGTTTATTATAAAAATCCTCGCCGGAAATCATTTCGGATGCCACTACAATGGCTTCTCTATCCATAATCATGGAACCAATTACCGACTGTTCTGCCTCCACACTATGAGGCATCACCCGTTTTAATACTGTTTCATCCATTTTTAAATCCTTCTATACTGAAGAATGCTTTCGTATTCCTCTATGCCTCAGTTACTTTCACAGTGAATTTGCCTGTTACCTGCGGATGCAATTTAATTGCCACCTCATAGTTACCAAAATTCTTAATACTGTCTGTCAAAACAATTTTCTTCTTGTCCAATTCAATACCATGCTGCGCCTTAAACTCAGCTACGATTTCCTTGCTGGAAACAGAACCGAAAGCCTTACCGCCTTCACCGGCCTTCATTTTCACTACTACCTGCTTGGTCTCCAAAACTGCTGCCATTTCTTTCGCAGCATCTAACTGCTGCTGAGCTACTTTTTCATCATTAGCCTTCTGTAATTTTAAATCGTTCAAGTTCTTGGCATTCGCCTCTACACCAATCTTTTTAGGAATAATGTAGTTCCTGGCATAGCCTTCACTTGCCTCAATAATTTCTCCCTTTTTGCCTAATTTTTTCTCGTCCTGTAAAAGAATAATTTTCATCACTAACACCTCAAATTCATATTATATTACTCAAATTAACTATATCTCGCCACTTTCTAACATGCTGTCAATCACATGCTTTAATGTACCTATTGCTTCCAGCAAGCCAATACCTTCCATCTGACATGCAGCAATTGACATATGGCCACCGCCACCCAAACGTTCCATAATAATTTGCACATTGACTTCATCAATGGAGCGGGCACTAACGTAAATCTTGCCCTGATAATCAGTTAATACGAAGCTGGCCTTTACCCCCTTAATGTTCAATAATTCGTTTGCCGCCTGTGCACCTACAATGGTAGGACTCTGCAAATCTTCATTGGTACATACAGAAATTGCGAAATACTGCTTATAAATCTCTGCCTGACTAACGGTATCCGCCTTGGCCTTATATTCTGCAGCTTCCTCTCTAAAGAGCTTTCTGACACGGGTCACATCCGCACCATTTCTACGTAGGAACGCAGCCGCTTCGAAGGTACGCACGCCGGTCTTACTCATAAAATTGTTGGTATCAATCATAATACCGGAATACATGCAGTCTGCTTCTTCCGTACGAATCTTAATATTATCATATGTATATTGTAAAATCTCTGAAACCATTTCACATGCAGAAGATGCGTAAGGCTCCACGTAAGAAAGGGTTGCACTTTCGATGGTCTCTGTACTTTGTCTGTGATGATCCAATACCACCACTGACTTACAGTACTTAAGTAGCTCCGGACATTCTGTAATGGATGGCTTATTCACATCCACCACTACCAACACTACATTGTTTCCTGCCAACTCAATTGCTTGCTGGCTACCTACAATCATGTCATCATCGTATTCGGGATTATTCTTAAACAATTCCACCAAGGGCCTTACTGAAGTTGTGACATCGTTCAGAACAATGTGTGCTTTCCTGCCAAGTGCATTGGCAATACGATAAATGCCTACCGCTGCACCAAAGCTATCTACATCTGCCATACGATGTCCCATAACAATGACCTTATCCTTGGCCGTAATGATTTCTCGCAACGCATGTGCTTTTACTCTGGCCTTTACTCGAGTATTCTTCTCCACCTGCTGGCTCTTACCACCATAGTAGGTAATGCTTTCCGGGGTCTTCAGTACTGCCTGATCACCACCACGACCTAATGCAAGATCAATCGCATTACGGGCAAATTCATAATTCTGCGCATATGATAGGCCATCCAGACCCACACCAATACTCATGGTCACCGCCATTTCGTTACCAATGTTTACGGTCTTTACTTCTTCTAAAAGTTCAAATCGGGTTTCCTGAAGCTGTTTTACCGCTTTCTTTCGAAGAATAATTAAATACTTGTCTTTCTCCAGCTTCTTGGCAATACCGTCAATAGCCGAAATATATTTGTTCACCTTTCGGTCAATCAAGGCAATTAATAAAGAACGACGCACCTCTTCAACACTTTCCAACGCCTCTTCGTAATTGTCCAAATAAATCATACCTACTGCTAAGGATTGGTCGTCCACTTCCCGCAAAGCAATTTGTAACGCGGTTTCATCATACAGATACACTGCAATCAAATAACCCTCATATCCTTCCGCGTCGATCATATCGCTGTTCTCTGCCATCTCCTTTAAAGAAACCTTCTTAAACTTGGCAATATATTCGGAACCTTCGTATTTTAACTCATATTGTGTTTCATCTACACCGTTATCATCCGGCAAACGGTCACGTGTAATGGTAGGGAACAAGGAAGTAATGGACTTGTTATAGCCCTTGGGCTGATGCACGACGCTTTCAAAGGCACCATTGGTCCAAATCACCTTACCACTATCGTCCAGCAAACAATACGGCACGTCCAACTCACGCAAAAGTCTACGTTGAATCTGTCCATACTCCGTAGCGAAGCTAATGAGCTCGTTCATAATAAGTGGCTTATTATAATAATATAAGGATAATGTAATAGCAAAATAAAAAATCGTAAAACCACTAACAATCGCTCCGGCAGTAAAATTCACAAGTGATACTGCCAAAGACACCGCACATAACAAAATGCCCAGATATATGGTAAAATTCAAATATGTTTTTATCCGACCTTTAATCTTTATATGCTTCTTCATATCATACCCCATGTACTTCGAGAATCTATTCCGCAAACAATCATAAGCCCAATACTATGTATCAATTCAAAACTTAACATTAATTATACCAAAGTTTCTCCAACTATTCCACTATATAATTTGTTAAATTGCTTAATAATTCTGTCATGTCTTTCATGATTTTGTCATATTTTATGCAGAAAGCGCAGTGAAAAGTTTGTGCAAAAAAAGACCAACTACCCGTTTGGGTAATTGGCCCTTATTTTAATTAATCACAAGTATAAGGCATCAATGATACGTGACGTGCTCTCTTGATTGCAACAGTAAGTGCTCTCTGATGCTTTGCACAGTTACCGGTAATACGACGAGGAAGGATTTTACCTCTCTCAGATACGTATCTCTTCAACTTGTTAGTATCTTTGTAATCAATCACATTATCTTTACCACAGAATACACAAACTTTCTTTCTTCTGCGGATGCCGCCTTTTTTTCTCATTGGAGAATCGGATTTCTCTGCTTTATTAAAAGCCATGGTCAGTGCCTCCTATCTTTTAAAATAATCAATTAGTTAAACGGTAATTCTTCATCAATTCCATCCGGAATATTCATGAAGCCATCTCCTGCACCACTGGGTGCCGGTCTGTTAAAGTTACCACCGGTGTAACCACCCTCACTGTTTCCTGCAGATGCATTCTTGCTCTCAGCGAACTCCTGCTCTTCTACAACAACCTCGGTAGTGTAAACTCTCACGCCGTCCTTGTTGGTGTAGCTACCGGTCTGAATACGTCCTGAAACAGCAATCTTGGTTCCCTTGCGGAAATATCTTTCTGCAAACTCACCAGCGCGTCCAAATGCTACGCAATTAATAAAATCAGCTGTCTGATCATCATTATTGTTTCTAGCCTGTCTACGGTCAACCGCAAGTGTATATCTTGCAATTGCCAGAGGGGTTTCTCCCTGTGAATATCTCACTTCAGGGTCCCTTGTTAAACGTCCCATAAGAATAACTTTATTCATACTTAATCTCGCTTTCTATTATGCCTCGTCCTGTCTAACGCATAAATATCTGATTACATTGTCCATAATGCGAACGCGGTTTTCAATTTCCGCCGGAGCAGTGCTTTCAGCTTCGAATCTGATAAAGTAGTAGAAAGCTTCTTTCATCTTCTGAACTTCGTAAGCAAGTCTTCTCTTGCCCCACTCGTCTACTTCTGTGATGGTACCGCCAAATCTCTCAACGTAAGCTTTGCACTTGTCAATGACTTTTGCTCTTTCTTCATCTTCGATCTTTGCGCTAACAACCACGCATAATTCGTACTTATTCATTGTAGTTACCTCCTTTTGGTCTCTGGCCCTCGTCCTACCGAGAGCAAGGAAATTATTATATCACAATTTGACATGTTACCATATTTCTCTAGCAAAATCAAGCATAAAAATACTTATTTTTGTATTTCTTTTACACTTTTCTCCAAAACTTTTCTGGCAATCATAATCTGATGTCCGCAACCGGCACATTTCAAGCGGAAATCTGCACCAATTCGCAGAACTTCCCACTCTTTTGAACCGCAAGGATGTTGTTTTTTTAATTTAACCACATCTCCAACCTGAATATCCATAAATCCTTTACCTGCTTTCTTGATGCATTATGCTATAGCAGTTCTCATGCAATATCATCGACACAAAAACCGGCATTGCAAAATAAAAAATCAACACATATCTCACCAGCGCTATGGGGCCTAACAAAACAGTCAGCCAGGAAAGCATTACCGCAATCCAAGGCAGCCAAAATCTATTTTCTCTCTTGTACCCAAAATAGGCACCCATATAAAGAAATAACATAAAATATACACCCGGATTCATTACCACCTTTACCAGCGGATTCTGTGCAGTGTCCCAATCCTTGGACAAACTCTTATAATAGGCATGCATCTGCGGAAACATATAGATTCGTTCTCCCGGCGTATTCACACTATAATCAAAATAATCTGTATCACCGTCTCCCCATTCATAACCATCCACAGTGGCGCCCGGATACCAATAGTCCACCGTCATAATTAAGAAGGACTTTACATAAGTCATTGGGTACTTCAGCCCCCACTTAAGCCAAAGTTTCAAATAACCTGCCTTATCTGCATGAAACACTTCACTTCGGAAGTTCGTCTTCACAAAATCTGCCACCTTAGGACGATATGCCTGCAAATCCTCTATCGGAATCAGCTCCTCCAGCTTCACAATATCTTCCGCTGCCAATTCCTCATAATTATACTTATATACCCTTGCCATCTGCTGTAGAGGTACCGAAAACATTTCCTGAATACCACCTTTTTGAATTCCTAGTGCACTATAAAAGGGACCTACGTACAGCCAATAGATAGCCAAAATTGCTATCATCGGTCCAAGCAGACGCTTCCACTCTTTTCGATAAAACACTACCAGTATTCCTAATATAATCAGCACTACATAAAGTCCATTGTTTCGGAGTATCATAGTACCTAATGCAGAAATTATAAAAGTAATCTTACGACTCCTTTTACCCAAAAACTCTTCTCTTCTACACTTTAAATCCACTAAAGAAAGCAGAAACACCAAAAAAGCTCCTGCAAACAGTGTATCCTTGGTTACACTGACTGCAAACAATTGGACAACCGGGCTTAGTCCCCAAAACAGCATCATCAACCCTCGCGCCCATGCCGGCAATCCATAACGCCTCAAAAAAGATAATACATAAGCAAATACACAAGCCAGCATCATCATTTGTGAAATTGTATATATTGCAATGCCTACATTATAAGATCCAAACAGCCGGTAAGCACCTTCCACACAATAACCTACCCATAACACATGTAATACCGGATGATGTGCTGTCAACGCCTGTTCCCGCACCTGCATCCATTCATCATAAGCATCATAGGCAAATGCACCGGGAAAAATAGATAACCAGGCAGGAGTCCACAACAATACAAACAACAACACTTTAATCCAAAAGGGCAGAGTAAAATCCCTGTGTTTCATCAAAAAACATATAAACCTGCTGTCCTTTACCGTTCCATAAAGATTGTCCAAACCTGCATTTCCGAATTGCCATAGCAAAAAGGTAAGCAGTGCCACACCACTCCCAATGCCCAGAAAAGTAATAATCCATGTGGTCCCACCTCCATTACCTTCCATAACCGCACCGGTAGCACAACAAAATGCAAAAAGGAGTCCTATTAGAATTGAAAACACCATACAACGCTTCTTTTCTTTCAAAACGCTTCCTCCCGTAACAGTCAACCATTTCACAATAAATATAGCAAATATCCGCTATTCTTTCAATGCAAAAATCCCCTCTTTCCCGGCAAATATGGTATAATGATAAAAAAGGAGGTACCTATTATGTCAGCAGAACTCAAGGAATTCAAACGAATTATGGAAACCTATGATAATATAGTCTTTTTCGGAGGAGCCGGTGTATCTACGGAAAGTGGCATCCCGGACTTTCGTAGTGTAGACGGACTGTACAATCAGCAATACGATTACCCACCGGAAACCATTTTAAGCCATACCTTTTATCGTCGCAATATAGAGGAGTTTTATCGCTTTTATCATAACAAAATGCTTTGTCCGGATGCTAAGCCCAATGCTGCACATATTGCTTTGGCTAAATTGGAGACCATGGGTAAGGTAAATGCTGTTATCACTCAAAACATTGACGGTTTACACCAAGCCGCCGGTAGCAAAAACGTCTATGAACTGCACGGTTCCGTTCTACGTAATTATTGTGAGGGTTGCGGTGCCTTTTATGATTTGGATTATATTATGCAACACAAGGGAGTTCCCAAGTGCAGTAAGTGTGGAGATACCATTAAGCCCGATGTGGTGTTATACGAGGAAGGTTTGGACCAAGCCACTATTAACGGAGCCGTAAATCATATCCGTTATGCAGAGGTTTTAATCATCGGTGGCACATCCTTAGCTGTATATCCTGCCGCCGGATTAATCGATTATTTCACCGGCGATAAGTTAATTGTTATCAACATGGCTCCTACTCCCAGGGATGAACATGCTGATTTGGTTATAAAACAGCCTATCGGACAGGTTTTCGCCTCTTTGGATTTGTAATTTTTATGAATTTTTTGCCTTTTTAGCAAAAATACTTGTTAGTTTTTGCCAAAAATGGTACACTTATAGAAGTGATACATACAAGTTATTAATATATTACTAAATAGAAAAAGGAGCATCGTTATGGCAAAAGAAATGATTGCAATGATTTTGGCCGGCGGACAAGGCTCACGTCTCTATGCTTTGACACAAAAGCTGGCAAAACCTGCAGTTCCTTTTGGTGGAAAGTATCGAATTATCGACTTCCCCTTATCTAACTGCGTCAACTCCGGTATTGATAGGGTAGGTATTCTTACCCAGTACCAGCCCCTCGTTTTGAACGAGTACATCGGCAACGGTCAGCCTTGGGATTTGGACCGTCTGTACGGTGGTGTACATGTACTTCCTCCTTATCAGCAGGCAACCGGCTCTGATTGGTACAAGGGTACTGCAAATGCGATTTATCAGAACTTATCTTTTATTAACCGCTACGACCCGAAATACGTTATTATTTTATCCGGTGACCAAATTTGTAAGCAGGACTACAGCGAATTCTTAAAATTCCACAAAGAAAAAGGTGCAGAATTCAGTGTAGCTGTTATGGAAGTACCTTGGGAGGAGGCTCCCCGTTTCGGCTTAATGGTAGCTGATGAAAATGACAAGATTACCGAATTCCAGGAGAAGCCGAAGAATCCTAAGTCTAATCTGGCTTCTATGGGTATTTACATTTTCAACAAGGATGTTTTAGAGAAATATTTGACCGAAGATGAATTAGATCCTAATTCTTCTAACGACTTCGGTAACAATATTATTCCGAACCTTTTAAGAGACAATTGCGAAATGTATGCATACCGCTTCAATGGTTATTGGAAGGATGTAGGTACCATTTCTTCCCTTTGGGAAGCTAATATGGAGATTATGGACCCTGAACATAGTGGCATCAATCTTTTCGACGAAGATTGGAAGATTTATAGCCGTAACAGCGGCAAGACCGGTCATAAGGTTGGAGCCAATGCTGTTATCGAAAACGCTATGATTACAGACGGTTGCCGTATTGACGGAACCGTAAAGCATTCCATCCTTTTTGCAGGTGTTAAGGTAGAAGAAGGTGCCATTGTAGAAGATGCCGTAATCATGGGTAACAGTGTGGTAAAAGCCGGCGCTCATGTAAAGCATTGTATTGTAGGTGAAGGTGCTACCATCGGCGATATGGCTATTGTAGGAGCTATGCCTACGGAGGAAACAAATGGTGTTGCAACTGTAGGTCCCGGTGTAAAAATCGGCTCCCGTGCCTTAGTCGGACCTAATGCAATGGTTGATAAAGATGTAAAGGATGGTGACGCACAATGGTAAATTCAAGTAATAATGTTTTGGGTATTATTTTCCCAAACAGTTATGATGATCAAATTTCTGCTTTGTGTAACGAACGTTTAATGGCTTCCATTCCTTTTGCAAGTCGTTACAGAGTGATTGACTTTTTGTTATCCAGCATGGTTAACTGTGGCATTGATAATATTTCAATTATTGTACGAAAAAACTACCGCTCCCTTATGAGACATTTGGGTGCAGGTCGTGAATGGGACTTAACCCGTAAGAATGGTGGCTTAAATATCGTTCCTCCTTTTGCAGAGAAAACTGTAAAAGTTTATAACGGTCGTGTAGAAGCACTTGCAAGTATTGTAGACTTCTTAAAAACACAAAAAGAAGAATATGTAGTTATTGCAGATTCTAACATTGTGGCAAACTTTAACTTTAATGCAATGTTAAAGGAACATATTGCTTCCGGCGCAGATGTGTCCATCGCTTATAAGGAAGAAGAAATTCCTTATAACTTTATGAATCTGCAGCCCAATATGTCCAAGGATTTATACTATACGTTACAGTTAAAAGATGGTCGTGTTGTGGATATCCACACTAACTCCAAGGAATCCGGTGCACAAAACTTCTCTATGAACATCTATATGATCGCAAGAGAATTATTAATTGAGCAGATTCAAAATGCTTACGCACGTGGATATGTATACTTTGAACGTGACGTATTAGCTCCTCAGTTGAACAAATTAAAAGTTTATGGCTACAAATACGAAGGATATACTGCCCGTATTACCGATATCGAAAGCTACTACACCGAAAACATGAAGCTTTTGGATGACGAAAACTTAGATGCTCTCTTCGAGCCATCACCAATCTACACCAAGATCCGTGATGATAACCCGACCCGCTACATTGGTGATTCCAAAGTGAAAAATACTATGGTTGCTGATGGTTGTGTAATCGAAGGCGAAGTAGAGAATTGTATCCTCTTTAGAGGTGTTAAAATCGGTAAAGGTGCTGTTGTAAAGAACAGTATCATTATGCAGGACACTACTATTAGAGAAAATGCACAGATTGATTATGTCATTACCGATAAAGAAGTTACGGTTTCTACCAACCGTTGCTTAAAGGGCAACAGCAACTTCCCGGTATTCGTTCCGGCATATAAAACAATCTAAGATAACACAAATCATTTTCTGAATAATAGCAAACAAAAAAGCTGTGATAATGACTCTTCATTATCACAGCTTTTTATTTAATCATAACAACTGCTTGCAGTTTAAAAATAAATCTTTAATCCACTTTCTTCAGTACAAATGCACTTCTGTTTGGCAGATAACATTTAAATCCTATCCAATTAGCTGGTGTACGCTCTGTTTCATATACATATTCCTTATCCACTCTGCTCTGACCACCGAAAGCACCATCATCCGAAGAAAGTACCACCTGATACTTACCATCACTAGGTACCGGAACAAAATATCCGTCAAAGGATTTTGTAGGGTGGAAATTAAATACAAAAACTACATCTCCCTTGTTATAAATAATGATTTTATCGTCTTGATGCATCCATCTGTTTTCAGCCTGCTTCTCCAGCACTTTTTCTTCCTTCAACAAAGCAATCATGGCCTTATCAAAATCATTCAACTCGCAATAGCGCAAGTTCTCATTATCCACCAAACTCCACTGACGTCGGCAATAATGATAACTCCAACCATTACCCTCTCTCGGGAAATCAATCCACTCCGGATGACCAAATTCATTGCCCATAAAGTTAAGGTAACCTTCACCCGCCAAGGATGCTGTCAGCAAACGGATCATTTTGTGCAAAGCAATACCACGATCAACTACCATATTGCCACCAAATTTATTCATACCGGTATACATATCCGCATCACACAAACGGAACATAATCGTTTTATCGCCTACCAAAGCCTGATCATGAGACTCCGCATAACCGATATTCTTCTCCGCAGGTCTGCGTCCAATCATTTCATACCAAATCTTGTAAATATCCCAATCTTCGTCCTTCTTTTCCTTTAACATCTTAATCCAAAGATCCGGAACACCCATGGACAAACGATAGTCAAAACCAATTCCTCCATCCTCTATAGGTATACACATACCCGGCATACCTGACATATCTTCTGCAATGGTGATTGCTCCAGGATTTACCTGGTGAATTAACTCATTAGCCAGCTGTAAATATGTCACCGCCTCCACATCTGTATTCATAGAGAAATACATACTATAATCACTGAACGCACTACCCAAACCATGGTCTAAATAAAGCATAGAAGTAACACCGTCAAAGCGGAAACCGTCGAAGTGAAATACTTCCATCCAATACTTTAAATTAGACAAAAGGAAATGTAATACTTCATTCTTACCATAGTTAAATAATTTGGTTCCCCACGCGCTGTGTTCTCCCTTGCCTCCGCTATGGAAGAACTGATATTCCGTACCATCAAACTGATTCAATCCTTCATTGGTATTCTTTACGGCATGTGAATGCACCACATCTAGAAGCACAGCAATACCCATTTCATGGGCAGTATTAATCAATTTTTTCAAATCTGCACTACTTCCATATCGGGAAGATGCTGCAAAGAAGTTAGATACCTGATAACCAAAGGAGCCATAATAGGGATGCTCCATAATAGCCATAATCTGAATAGTATTATAGCCAAGTTCCTTAATTCTGGGCAATGTTAACTCAGTAAATTCCTGATACGTGCCCACATCATATTTATCTTGCGCCATACCGATATGACATTCATATATGAATGGTGTGGTAGGAGTTGTAAACTCTTCATCCGACCAAGAAAACTTCTTCATTTTATCTTCAATTTCTGCACACCACATATATGTTACCGGGTCCTGTACCACTCTGGTAGCATAGGTAGGAATACGACGAAGCTGCTGTCCATTATGAACCACAATAGCTTGTACCTTTTGACCAACCTGAAGCGCCTTCGCTCCTTTAAGCTTCACCTCAAACACACCATTATCCAATTTCTTCATTGGACAATCTGTAGTATTCCAATCATTAAAATCACCGGTTAAAAACATCGCCTCTGCAGCAGGTGCCCACTCACGATACACCCAACCTGTCTTTGTACGATGAAATCCAAAGAAATTATGTCCATTTGCAAAATCTACAATGCTTCCTGTATCCCCAAGCAACTCATTCTTTTTTCTTTTGTAGTTATCCATTCGCAGATTAATATCCTGCTCAAAACTCTTAAGATATGGATCAATTTCCAAAATTTTGTATGACATAGCTACCTCCTCATTGTTCGGATATTCACATCCACCATATAACACTTTCGTTTAATTATAACCTATTTAAAATTAATTTTCTATCCTTTTATAAAGTTTGTTTAAATTCAATACAAAAAATCCCTAGAAACAAATATTTCTAAGGATTTCATGAGAGGCATGAGCCGGATTTGAACCGGCGATGACGGTGTTGCAGACCGGGGCCTTACCACTTGGCTATCATGCCATATTCAATTTAAAAATGACTCCAACGGGAATCGAACCCGTGTTACCGCCGTGAAAGGGCGATGTCTTAACCGCTTGACCATGGAGCCAAAAATCTCGCCTTTTAAGGCAAGCTCCCCCTGTTGGACTTGAACCAACGACGCCCTGATTAACAGTCAGGTGCTCTACCGACTGAGCTAAGGAGGAATATTCGCGTTACCAAAGTAAGTGCACAACTGATAAAATAATGCGTTGGGAGCTTGCTCACATAAGCATTTGTTTTATCTGTTGTATAAGCGACGCAGTCGCGACCGAGAGGCTTTGCCTCGAGGCACACTTACGTAACTTTTAGAGTATATGCATTATACACTCAAAACCGAACACTGAACTAATCTTTACAAAACATTTAAACGAAACTTGTTTCGTTTTGTTACCTTGCGATAACTTCCTCTTCTATCCAAACATTCTGAAGAATGCTTTGCATTCTTCCAGAGAAAACTTAGATTTTCTTAGTTCGTGTCCTTTACGGACTTAGAAAATCTTTTTCTCTTTTCCAACCATTGGTTAAGCCCTCGACCGATTAGTAAATGTCAGCTGAACACATTACTGTGCTTACACCTCATTCCTATCTACCTTGTCGTCTTCAAGGGGTCTTACTTATTGGGATATCTCATCTTGAGGGGGGCTTCACGCTTAGATGCCTTCAGCGTTTATCCCTTCCGGACTTGGCTACTCTGCCATGCACTTGATATGCAACAGATACACCAGCGGTCCGTCCACCCCGGTCCTCTCGTACTAA